>CAZORA010000017.1:0-46234 GCA_964582225.1 uncultured Dokdonella sp.
ACTTCGAGCATAGGCGGATCAAGTACTTACGGGATTAGCTGCGGAACTTGGGGTGCCTGGCCGACGCAGAGGCCGTGACGCTCGAGCAGTTGATTCACAAGGCCGATCAGGCGCTCTATCGGGCCAAGTACGAGGGGCGCGACCGCGTGGTGGCGAGTCGCGGTGGCCTGCAGGTGGCGCCGCCCGCAGCCAGCCTGACGGTGCTCGGCAGCGGCATCCAGTTCTCGCGCCACGTGAGCGCCAGAACGCTCACCGAAATCCGTACCGCGCAGGTGGTTTTCTGCCTTGCCGATCCTTTCGCGCTGGCCATGATCAAGGCCTCGCGGCCGGACACCATCAACCTCGGCGTCCACTATGCGCCGGGCAAGGATCGCCGCGAGACCTATCGTGAAATCGACGCCGCGATCATGCAGGAGCTGCGCGCGGGCAAAATGGTCTGTGCGGTCTTCTACGGCCATCCGGGAGTGTTTGCCGACGTGCCGCACTGTGTGATCCGCCGGGCGCGGGAAGAAGGTTTCCCGGCGCGAATGGAGCCCGGGATTTCCAGCGAGGCCTGCCTCTATGCCGATCTCGGAATCGATCCGGGCGCGCGCGGCGTGCAGTCGCTGGAGGCGACCCACTTCCTCCACTACGAACGCAGCCTGGACACCGCCGGCCTGGTTCTGCTGTGGCAGGTCGCGCTGGCGGGAGACCTGACCTGCCGCCGGCTGCACGCCGAACCCGAGGGCCTCCGGGCCCTGCTCGCCAAACTGCTGCGCTGGTATCCGGCCGATCACGAAGTCACCCTCTACGAGGCGGCCCAGCTGCCGATCGTCCCCTTCCGCGCGGACCGCCTGCCGCTGCGCGACCTGCCGCTGGCTGGATACCATGAATACACCACCCTGGTGATCCCGGCGCTGGGCGAGCTGCGCGTGGACCAGGCCAGCAGGATCGAAGTCACCGTTGCGGGCGTCGCGGTCGCGAGCTGATTCACCCGCACAGGCGGCTTGCGTCAGCGCGTGCGCTGGCGACGGGGTGCGTCGTGACGCCAGCGTCTGCTCGCGATGAGTCTCGCCGCCGCGCCTCAGGCGCGATCGAGGCGCCGGTACTGGATTGCCTCCGCCAGATGCGCGGCTTCGATCTCCGTGCTCGCAGCCAGGTCGGCGATACTGCGCGCCACGCGCAGGCAGCGGTGATAGGCGCGCGCCGACAGGCCCAGGCGTTCTACGGCGCGATCGAGCAGCGCGTGCAGGGCGTCGCTGAGCGCGCAGTCGCGCTCCACTTCGCGGCTGTCGAGCCAGGCGTTCGCCTTGCCCGCTCGCGCGAGCTGCCGCTCGCGCGCGGCGAGCACGCGCGAGCGGACCACCGCGCTGGTTTCGCCGCGCCGGCTGTCGCGCAGCTCCAGATGGTTGAGGCGCGGCATTTCAAGCTGCAGGTCGATGCGGTCGAGCAACGGCCCGGAGACTCTGGCGCGGTAGCGCGCGATCGTCTCCGGTGCACAACGGCAGCGCCCCGACGAATCGCCCGCATAGCCGCAGGGGCAGGGGTTCATGGTGGCCACCAGCTGGAAGCGGGCCGGGAACTCGGCCTGTCGTGCCGCCCGCGAAATCGAGATGCGCCCGGATTCCAGCGGCTCGCGCAGTACCTCGAGCACGTGGCGGTCGAATTCGACCAGCTCGTCGAGGAACAGCACGCCGTGGTGGGCGAGCGAGATTTCGCCCGGCCGCGGGTTCGAGCCGCCGCCCACCAGCGCCACCGCCGAGGCGGTGTGGTGCGGCGCGCGAAAGCCGCGCTGCTTCCATGAACGGGGGTCATTCGCTTGGCCGGCGACCGAACGCACCGCGGCGAGCTCCAGGGCTTCTTCTTCGCTGAGCGGCGGCAGGATGCCCGGCAAGCGGCTTGCCAGCATGGTCTTGCCGGTGCCGGGCGGGCCAAGCATCAGCAGGTTGTGTCCGCCGGCTGCGGCGACCTCCAGCGCGCGCCGCGCCTGCTGCTGGCCGCGCACCTCGGCGAGATCGGGAGGCGGCTCGGCGCGCGGCGTCGGCGCTGGCGGCACGCTCGCGGCAACCTCCAACTCTGCGCGCCCGCACAGGTGCGCGCAGACCTCGAGCAGTGAATCGGCGACGCGCACGTCTGCGTCGCGCACCAGCGCCGCCTCGGCGGCGTTGCTGCGCGGCACGACCACCCGCCTGCCGGCGCGTTTGGCATGCACTACCGCAGGCAGCACGCCCTTGACCGCGCGCAGCTCGCCGCTCAACGCGAGCTCACCGATGAATTCGCAGTCATCCAGCCGGGCGCGCGGCAGGCAGCCATTTGCTGCCAGAATCCCGAGCGCGATCGGTAGATCGAAGCGGCCGCCGTCCTTGGGCAGGTCGGCCGGTGCCAGGTTCACGGTGATGCGCCGCTGCGGATACTCGAACTGTGCATTGAGGATCGCCACGCGTACGCGGTCGCGAGCTTCCTTGACCGCCGTTTCCGGCAGACCGACGATCGAGGCCCCCGGCAGGCCGCCGGACAGATGCACTTCGCAGGACACCAGGGGCGCCGCGATGCCGTCCTGGGCGCGGCTGTAGACCACGGCGAGGCTCACGGCGCCGATCGCGCGCGGAAATGGTCCGCCACTCCGCCCCTGGGGTGGTAGGGCCGGAGCGGCGGACTTCCCGGGAAAACGGCTGCGCCGGGGGCCAAACTGCGCATCCCCGGCGCCGCTTCAGTCGGCTCCGCCCTGCAGGCGGCGCTTCAGCATGGCGAGCTCGAGTTCCAGCTCGGTGAGTCTTTCCAGGGTACGCAGCAGCACGCAGCGCTGGATGTCGAATTCCTCGCGGCCGACCAGATTCAGGACGCGCAGCTTCGCCTTCAGCTTCTCGTTCCGGATGTCGTCGCCGCGACCGCTGACGCGGCTCGTGGCGTCCAGGCTGAGCGGGAGGTGGACGGGGAATGCCGGTTGCGCGCTGGCAGGTCGTTCACTCGTTGCCATCATGATCGAATCTCCGCTGGTGCCTGTTTCGCCTGCTTCGTCAGTTGCGGGTCGTGAGCGAGGTCGGGAGATCCGAAGCCGGAGTGGCGCGATGGTCCGCGTTGCGATCCTTCCGGCCGTATCCCTGTGCCGCCACCCTGGTTCGGAATCCCGCCGATCGGGATCGTCCTTGCCCGCGATCGGACGGGAAGCTCCCTGCGATGCCAGATCCTGCGGCGTCCAATCCATGTGGATCAGTTTAGGCGCCGAGCGTTCCTGCACCAGACGTGGAATTCGGAACCACGCGTAGGAAAACGCTTACACGCAGCGCCTGGAAGCCGCGCTCGATCGGCTATATTGCGTTGCCTCGAGGCGAGGGAGATGCGGGCATGCAGATGGTCATGGCCATCATCAAGCCGTTCAAGCTGGACGAGGTGCGCGAAGCGCTGGCCGAGGCCGGGGTGCAGGGCATCACGGTCACCGAAGTGCGCGGCTTCGGCCGTCAGAAGGGCCACGCTGAGCTCTACCGCGGCGCCGAGTACGTGGTCGATTTCCTGCCCAAGATCAAGCTCGAAGTGGTGGTCGCAGACGAGCAGCTCGAGCGCGTCGTCGACGCGATCCGCCAGGCCGCCGCCAGCGGCCGAATCGGCGACGGCAAGATCTTCGTCTGGCCGCTCGAACGCGTGATTCGCATCCGCACCGGCGAACTCGACGCCGACGCGCTGTAGGACGATCGCAAGGACCGACCGTCCAACGAACGAAGTCAGATCGAGCGACGACGCCAGCTCAGCTTTCCGGGTCGACGACGACCGTTCGGGCGGTGCATGGCGGCCGCGACGCCCGCGGCGGCGGATCGGTCGCCTGGCGTGCGAGAATCACGCGCGACTCGTCCGGTGGGGTGGGGGGAAGATGTCACGAGTGATTCCATGCCTGCTTTTGGCATCCATCGTCAGCGGATGTGCCAACGGGCCTGTCAGGCACGCCGGGCTGCGCGCGGATGTGCAGCCCCAGGGCGAGACGCCGCTGCTTCAGCAGGCGGCTGCCGCCGAAGTCGGGATTGGCGATTTCGGGCCGCAGTCGCCCCGCGATATCGATTCTGCCGCGGGGCGCAACCCTACCCGGGTGAGCTTCGCGCCGCGCTCGTCCGAGATGAACCTCTGCAACATCCACTTCCACCGCAACGCCGAGCACGCCGGCGGTGAATTCAGCCTGCCTGCGGAGGGCACCGGCGCGGGCTACCGCTATGCGGGGACGCTGGCCGCAAGCGAACTGCGCGCACCAGTGCGGCCGGTCTGTCCGCATGGGGCTGACCGCTTGCATTCCGGCGATACCATCGAAGTGCACTACGTCCATTCGAACGCCGCGGTGGCGCCGGGGCCGACGCTCGGCGCGTGCATGAACGACGCCAGCAGGAACCCGCAGCTGCGGGTCGAGGCGCAGGTGTTCGTGCTGGTGAACGATCGAGAGGCGCTGGATTTCCGCAGGGTGTCGGCCTGGCGGCGGATCGACGGCTACTACCAGGTGCCCAACCTGCCGACCGATACGGGCGAGCCCGTGGTGTACGCGGGCTCGACCACCGGGCCGGCGTATCGAGAGGTCGACTCTCCCTTTCAGGTGACCTGGGCAGTTCGACCGAAGGTGGCCAGGCTCGACATTGCGAGTCTGGGCGTCTGGTGTGGGGACAACGCTTTCGCCGAAGATCACGCGCATGGCGTGCGCCCCCTGGTCACCGATCCGGAGCGGCTTTCGCCGATCTCGCGCTGAATCGGACCTGCCGCGCCGGCGCGGCCGCGCGCTCAGTGCTCCTGCGCGTGCAGCTGGAGCACCGGGCCGAGGCGGTCGTCCTGGTCCTCGGCCGTGCCGATCGTCGAAGCCTCGGGCTTGGAGCGCGGGTCGAGGGTTTCGGCGGTGGTGGTGACCAGCGGCACGAAGTGGTCGGCCGGCTGCACGTCGCGCTTGCGGCGCACGAAGCGATACAGCGCGTAGGCGGCAAGCAGCGCGCTCAGCGCGGAGAACCAGGCGAACAGGAGCTGCGGCTGGCCGCGGTTCATCAGATTGCCGGCGACCAGCGGTCCGACCGCCGAGCCGATACCGTTGACCAGCAGTAGCGTGGCCGAGGCCGAGAGCAGCTCGTCGCGGCGCAGGTAGTCGACCAGATGGGCGACCGCGATCGGGTACAGGGCGAAGCTCATGCCGCCGAAGGCGAAGATCAGCGCCAGCCCGACCGCCGCGCCCGCCGCGGAGAAGCTGAGCTGGGCCAGCGCCGCGATCGCGGCCGCGGCGCTGATCACGGCCAGCGCCAGGCGCCGGTCGATGCGGTCGGCGAAGTGGCCGAGCGGCCACTGCAGCGCCACGCCGCCGAAGATCGCGACGCTCACATAGGTGCCGACCTGCGCCGGACTCATGCCGCGCGCAGCCGCGTACACCGGCAGCAGGCCCCACAGGGCGCCGAGCACCAGGCCCGAAACCAGCGCGCTGACCAGCGCCGTCGGTACCAGGCGAAAGGAGCGGACGACTTCGGGCCGCGGCATGCTCTGCAGCTGCGGCTGCCGCTGGCGCATGTCGATCACCGGCAGGCTGGCGAGGCAGAACAGGATTGCGACCACGCAGAACAGCACGAAGTCCTGGCCGGGAATGTGCAGGAGCTGCTGCGCCACCGCGCCGGCGCCCAGGTTCAGCATCATGTAGATGGAAAACAGCCGCGTGCGGTGCGCCGGCTCGGCTGCCGCGTTTAGCCAGCTCTCGATGATGATGTAGAGCCCGACCAGCAGCAGACCCTGCAGCACGCGCATGGCGAGCCACACCCAGAAGTTCGGGGCGATCAGCTGCACCATCACGCTGACCACGACCAGAGTGGTGCAGAAGGCGAAGGCGCGGATCTGGCCGATCCGGTGCACCATCCGCGGAATCGCGTAGGTGCCGCCGAGAAAGCCCGTGTAATAGGCCGCCGTCAGGGTGCCGATCATCGCCACCGAGAAGCCCAGCGCGCCGCCGCGCAGCGCGACCAGGGTGTGCAGCAGGGCGACGCCCATCAGCAGGAAGACGGTACTGATCAGGAGCGGGATGGCGCAGCGAACGGTGGCAAGCATTGCAGAAACCAATCGGCAGAAAAGCGCGCCGCTCGCGGGGCGGGCGGCGACACGGAGGTCGAAGTTCTTTCAGCGGGCGGGCCGAAATGTCGTCGGCTGAGTCCACCCGGCGCGCTGCGAATCCACACCGCGGCGCGCGACGGCGCGCATGGCCATCAGATGCGGTCGATCCAGCGAAGCACAAGCAGCTTAACAGGCTGCAGCGGAACGCCGACTGGACGGCCAAACGATCATTCAGCCGGCGTTGCGCAGGCTTCGCCCGAGCGTCTTCAGCTGGCCGAAGAAAAGCAGGGTCCAGGCAGTCAGCCCGGCAGCGAAGACGACATGCGGCAGCTTGCCGAGAAAGCCCAGATTCATCGCGTCCATCATGCGCAGGGTGCTCGCCGCATACATGCCGAGTGGAAACACCGCGCCCCAATACATCGGATCGTATTTGAACGGAAAGCGGCGCACGCCGTGGCGCCAGATCGCCAGCACCACCAACATCGGGATCCACCAGGTGCCGGTGGCCCAGTAGAACACCGTGAAGCCCTTGAGGAAGGGCAGGGTGGAGTTCAGGAACGGCGCCTGCGGTGCGTTCGCGATCAAAAGCGAGCCGGCCAGGGTCGAAATCGCCATCGCTCCCATGTTGATCCAGTAGGGCGGGGAGAGGTCGGCCGGAGAGAACTCGAAGAAGGTGTAGCGGTAGAAGATCAGCGCCATCATCCAGATGTAGAGCATGCCGCTCCACAGCCACATCGAGAAGGCGAAGAAATTGAGCTCGAGCCGCACCGGCTGGCCGACCGCCACCGCCACCAGCGAGGCCAGCACCGCGAGCGACTGCGTGGCGACCACCGCCAGCAGCCAGCCGCCGTTGATGCCGCGGTCCAGCGTTGGCTTGCGCCGCTTGACCGTCAGCACGGTAAAGATCGTGTAGGTGAAGCCGACCCAGGCGACCAGGCCCACCGCGCCCAGCACCACCGTCAGACGCAGATCGCCGGCGAGCAGCAGGCTCTGCGCGCCGAGGATCGAGCAGGCGGCGATGAAGGTGAAAAAGCCCGGCGCGTTCAGGTGATCGAAGAGATCCTCGCGCACCGCCCGCGGGTGCCACCACAGCCTCGCCAGTGCCAGCACCCCGATCACCACGAACAGCAGCCAGTTGAGCGCGAACAGCACGCGCGCGAGCAGCGGCAGCTCCAGCATGTCGGCGGCCAGGGAGATGATGCCGGTCGCCATCACCATGCTGAAATAGCCCGGTGACATCTTCTCGATTGCCGCCCGCAGGCGTTGCAGCCAGACGTTCATGCAATTCCTTCCCGAAGTCCCGTCTGCCTGCCCAGGTACGCGGCGTTCCTCTAGGTTAGCCCGTCTACGCTTCGCCCGTGGGCGTCTCCACCCGCGGCAAAACACCGCAAGCGCCGAGGCGCCCGCCCGCAGGCGAACCGGAAGGCCCGATCCGGGCCTTCAAGCTCGCCGCCTCGCCGTCAGGCGAGCAAAGCCACCGCCTTGACCTGGGCCCAGACCTGGCGGCCTGGCTCGAGGTGGAGCCTGGCGACGGATCGCGCGGCGACTCGCGCCAACAGCACTTCGCTGCCGGCGTGAAGCCGCAGCTGCAGCTGGCCGCCGGGCAGCGCCTGCAGGGATTCGACCGTCGCCGGCAGCAGGTTGAGCAGGCTGGTGTCGTCGTGGCGGGCTAGGGAGATGCTGACGTCGCGCGCCTGGATGCGCAGGCGCACGCGATCGCCAACGGTGCGGATCGGACCGTGCGCATAGAGCACGCCGGCAGCGGTTTCGAGCGTCGAAAGTCCGTACGGATCGCGCTCGCGAATCACCGCGTCGAGCACCACCCCGGCGTCCTCGCGCAGCGCCAGCGGCAGGTCGGCGCGGTTGAAGAGCTCGAGCGCGGGGCCGGCGGCGAGCACCCGCCCGGCCTCGAGCAGGACCAGATGGTCGGCGAGCCGGGCGACCTCCTCGATCGCGTGGCTGACGTAGAGGATCGGGATGCCGGCGTGGGCGCGCACGGCTTCGAGCAGGGGCAGGATCTCGCCGCGGCGCTCGGCGTCGAGCGCGCTCAGCGGCTCGTCGAGCAGCAGCCAGCACGGATCGGTGACCAGCGCTCGCGCCAGCGCCACCCGCTGTCGCTCGCCGCCCGACAGCGTGGCGGGCGCGCGCGCCAGCAGCGGGCCGAGGCCGAGGCGCTCCACCCACTGCGCCAGGCGCTCCGCGGGCGCGTTGGCGCGGCGCCAGCCGTAGCGCAGGTTGGCCTCGACCGAGTGCTGCGGCAGCAGCGCCGCCTGCTGGAACACCACGCCGACGCGGCGCCGGTGCGGCGGCAGTGCGCGGTCTCCGTCCTGCCAGGTCTCGCCGCCGATCCGCAGCCGCCCCCGCGCGTCCGGCTCGAGTCCGGCCAGGGCCCGCAGCAGGGTGCTCTTGCCCGAGCCCGAGGGCCCGAACACGGCGCTGACCCCGCTGCCCGGCAGGCGCAGCGCTACCTCGAGGCGGAAGCCCGGACGCGCCAGGCGCAGCCCGATCTCGATCGGCTCAGCCATGCGCCGGCGCCGTGCGGCGGCCGAGCCACTGGGTCAGCAGCAGCAGGGCGAAGCAGAAGATCAGCAGGCCCGCGGCGAGGCGGTGGGCGTCGCTATAGGCCATCGCTTCGACCTGGTCGTAGAGCAGCACCGAGAGCACCCGCGTGCGGCCCTCGATGTTGCCGCCAACCATCAGCACCACGCCGAACTCACCGACCGTGTGGGCGAAGCCGAGCACCGCCGCGGTGGCCAGCGCCGGGCGCGACAGCGGCAGCGTCACGCTGAAGAAGCGGTCGAGCGGCCCGGCGCGCAGCGTCGCGGCAGCGTCCAGCAGCTCTTCGGGCACGGCGGCGAAGCCGGCCTGCAGCGGGTGCACCACGAAGGGCAGGGAGTACAGCACCGAGGCCAGCAGCAGGCCCTCGAAGGTGAAAGCCAGGGTGCCGAGCCCGAGCGCCTCGGTGAGTTGCCCGAGCGGACCCGCAGGGCCGAGCCCGACCAGCAGGTAGAAGCCGAGCACGGTCGGCGGCAGCACCATCGGCAGCGCCACCACCGCGCCCAGCGGCACCCGCCAGCGCGAGCGCGTACGCGCCAGCCACCAGGCCAATGGCATGCCGCCGGCGAGCAAGATCAGGGTGCTGAGCGCGGCGAGCTTGGCGGTGATCCAGGCGGCGCTGACCCAGGGGCTGGCGAGCCAGGCGGCCATCACGGCGTCGCGTAGCCGGCGGCGCGGATCGCCTCGCGCGCTTCGGGGCTCGCCAGATAGCGCAGGAAGCCGCGCGCCGCCGGATTCTTCGCGCCGTGCTTCAGCAGCACCGCCGACTGCAGGATCGGCGCGTGCCAGTCCTGCGGAATCGGCCAGGTGGCGGCGGCTTCGGCGACGCCCGCGGGAATCACCGTGGCCGGCACCAGGCCGTAGGGCACCGCGCCGCTGGCGACGAACTGCACCGCCTGGCCGATGTTTTCGGCGACGATCAGCCGGCCCTGCAGGGCGTCCCAGCGGCCCAGCCGCTGCAGCGTGGCGCGCGCCGCCGCGCCGTAAGGCGCGAGCTCGGGGTTGGCGATCGCGAGCCGCGGCAGCTCGTCCTGCTGCAGAAGCTCACCGCCTCGCGCCGCCAGCGCCTGCCCCGGTCCCCACAGCAGAAGCCGCCCCTGCGCGTAGTCGAACAGCGAATCGGCTTCGGCCAGGCCTTCCGCGATCAGCCGCTGCGGCGTCGCGCGGTCGGCGGCGAGCAGCGCGTCGAAGGGCGCGCCGTGGCGAATCTGCGCGTAGAGCAACCCGGTCGAGCCGCTGCTGATGCGGATGTGCTCGTCGCTTTGCGCGCTCCAGGCAGCCGCCAGGTCGCGCGCGGTAGCGGCGAAGTTGGCCGCCACCGCGAGCTGCGCCTCGCCGGCCCGCGCCGGGGCTGGTGAGGCGAACGCGGCCAGCGCCGCCAGCAGGATCGCGCCGCAGCGCGCCAGCGCGCCGCGATGCGTGGTCCGGAGCGGAGCGGTCGGTGGCTGCAGGCTGGACACGTTCGCAAGATCGCCGCGCGCCGACGCCTCACAGCGCCGGGTACAGCACCTCGCCGAAGTCGTGGTCGGGATGCTGCAGCATGATCTCGAGGATCAGCGGCACCAGCACGCCGAGGATCGCCACCCCGTCGCGCAGCTGCTCGCGGTTGAGCTTGCTGTTCCAGGTGGCGCCGCCGTGCACCAGCTGGTTGCGCAGCACGTAGAGGCGGTCGAAGACGATCGACAGCACGGTGATCGTGTCGCCGCCGGTGATCGCGAACATCGCGGCTTTCTTGCTGGAGACGAAGCTGTCCTTCCAGCGCTCGCTCGAATCGTGCTCGCGCAGCGCCTTCCAGAACGGCTCGTAGACGTAGGGATTGTCGATCAGCAGGCGGATCGGCCCGCTGAACTGACGAAACAGCGCATCGTGCAAGTGGTGCGCCGTGTCGAGGTGCACCAAGCCGCCGACGAAGCGCCGGAAGCGGTCGCGCTCGCTGTCCTCGAGGCTGAATTCGCGCGCGTAGGCGGCGTTCAGCGCCACCCAGAGGAAGATGAAGCAGGCGTCGTCGTCGCCCTTTTCCTGCTCGGCGCGAGTCAGCCAGCTGAGCGCGCGGTGCAGGCGCACGCGCCAGATTTCCGGCGCGCCGGGCCGCAGGGCCGCGTGCAGGCGGTGTCTGAGCTGGCTGGCGCTTGGCATCGCCCAAGTTTGACACGCCGCCGCGCGCCGCGGGCGCGTCTCGCTTCCTGAGACCGGCGCTTGCTACGCTTGCCCTCGAACCGCGAGGAAGGGGGAGATGGAGCAGGTCGACGCCAGCGAGGATCCGCGCGGACTCCTCATTTACCGCGCGAGCCGCCTGGAGGCGCTGCTGAATCCGCTGCAGCAGCTGCTCGCCGCGGCGCCGCCCGAAGCCGCGCTGGCGTCGCCCGAGCTGCTGGTCGCCCACCGCGGCATGCGCGACTGGCTGCTGCAGCGCCTGGCCGAGCGCGCCGGACCGCGCGGGGTGGTCGCGAACCTCGCGATCGACACCCCCGAGGCCTGGCTCGCGCGGCTGTTTCGCGAGGTTCTCGAGGTTCCCGCCGATCCGCTGCGGCCCTGGGCGCACGAGGTTCTGCGCTGGCGAATCCACGAGCTGCTGGACGGGCTCGACGATTCGCGCCTGCGCCGCTACCTCGCCGACGGCAGCGCGGAAACCCGCGCCGAGCGCCGCTTTCAGCTCGCCGCGCGCCTGGCCCGCATCTGCACCCAGTACCTCGTGTATCGGCCTGACTGGCTGCAGGCCTGGCAGCAGGATCGCCCGGCGGTCGCCGGCGACGCGCTGCTCCGCGAGCTCTGGCGCCGGCTCGTCGCCGGCACCCAGTCACCGCATCGCGCCGAGCTCGTGCGCCGACTTTGCCAGCGCCTGCGGCGGGAACGCCCCGAGCGGTCGGCGCTCGCCCGCGAGCCCCTGCACGTGTTCGGCGTCGCCCACCTGGCGCCGCAGCTTCTCGGCGTGCTGCAGCAGCTGGCCCGGCTGCGCACCGTGGTGCTCTACGTGCCCGATCCCTGCCGCGAGCTCTGGACCGGCCTGCGCGGCCGCGCGGCCGAGCTGCGCGAAGCGCTGCGCGAGCGGCCCGCCGCCGCCGCGACCGAAGGCCTGTTCCTGCGCCAGGACCATCCCCTGCTCGGCGCCTGGGGCCGCTTGGGCCAGCACTTCATGCTGGCCCTCGACGAACTCGGCGCGCGCGCCGACCTGCGCCACTGGGAAGACCGCGGCGACGCCGCTCCACGCAGCCGCCTGCAGGCTCTCCAGGAAAGCATCCGCCGCGAGGATTTCGCCCTGCTCATCGGGCGCGCCGCGGGCCTGCGCGAGGACGCCTCGCTGCGGGTGCACGCCTGCCACACCCGCCTGCGCGAGCTCGAAGTGCTGCGCGACGCCCTGCTCGAGGCGCGCGCCGCGCGGCCGGAGCTGAGGCCCGAGCAGATCCTCGTCATGCTGGCCCGGGTCGACGCCTACCAGCCGCTGCTACCGGCGGTGTTCGGCGCGCCCGGCGAGCGTGGTCCGCTGCCCTGGCGCCTGGTGGACGCGGCGCGCGCCAGCGCGCATCCGCTCTTCGAGGCCTTCCGCCGCCTGCTGGCGCTGCCCGCGGCGCGACTGAGCGCGGCCGAGCTGGCCGATTTCCTCGCCCTGACGCCGGTGATGCGCCGCCTCGGCATCGACGCGGACGAGCTCGACCAGCTCAAGCGCTGGCTCGAGGAAAGCCGCGCCGGCTGGGCGCTCGATGGCGCGCAGCGCGAGCGCTTCGGGGTGCCGCCGATCGCCGAGCACACCATGGCCTGGGCCAGCGAGCGCATGCTCGCGGGCTATCTGGTCGGCGCCGGGGACGCCGCCGCGCCGCTGTGTCTGCCGCTGGGTGAAGGCGAAATCCTGCGCATCGCGCCGCTCGGCGGCGCCGAAGGGCCGCAGGCGCGTCTGCTCGGCGCGCTGGACCAGCTGCTCGGCGAGCTCCACGAGCTGATCCGGGGCGCCGCCGCGGCGCGCCGCGCCAGCGACTGGGCGGCCTGGTTCGAGGCCCGCGTCGGCGCGCTGTTCGCGATCGACTATCGCGATGACGCCCAGCGCGCGGCGCACGATGCGCTGCAGGAGATGATCGACGCCCTGCGCAGCGAGCCCGCCGCCAGCGGCCTCGATCCCGAGCTCGAGTTTTCCGTGGTGCGCGCGGTGCTTGCCGCGCGCCTCGACGCCGCGCCCGACGGGCAGGCCTTCATCGCCGGCGGCATCACCTTCTGCGGCATGGTGCCGCAGCGCGCGATCCCCTTCGAAGTGATCGCCGTGCTGGGCCTGAACGACGGCGAGTTCCCGCGCGCCCTGCGCGACGGCGGCCTCGACCTGATGCTCGAGCACCCGCGCATGGGCGATCGCGAGGTGCGCAGCGACGATCGCTATCTGTTTCTGGAAAGCCTGATGTCCGCGCGCTGGCGTCTGCACCTGAGCTACCTCGGCCAGGGCGTGCACGACGGCAAGCTGCGCAATCCGGCGGCGCCGCTGGCCGAGCTGATGGAGGCCCTCGACGGTGCTGCGGACGGCGAGCCCGCCGGCGGCGAAAGCGAAGACGCCCGCTGGCTGCGCCGCCGACCCTGGTGGGTGCGCCATCCGCTGCAGCCCTTCGACGCGCGCTATTTCGACGGGCGCGACGCGGCGCTGTTCTCCCATCGCGCCGATTTCGCCGCCATGCACGCGCGCCGGCCCGAGTCGCCGCGCCCCTTTGCCGAGGCGGCGCCCACGGCGGCAAAGAAGCTGATCGCTGCGCTGGAACCCGCGGAGCAGCCGCTGGAGCTCTCCGAGGTGCTCGCCTACTACCGCGACCCGGCGCAGCAGCTGCTGCAGCGGATCGGCCTGCACCTCGACGCGCTCGGCGACGGCCAGCTGCGCGAATCCGAGCCGCTCGAGGCGCGCATGGAGCCGATCGACCAGGTCGCCAGGCGCGTCTTCCTCGAGCTCCTGGGCAAGGCCGAGGGCGAGCGCGAGCTTCCTCTCGAGCCGCCCGAGTGGCTGCGCTGCGGCGGCCTGCTGCCGCCCGGCCGCGCCGGCGAGGAGGCCTGGCGCGACGAGCGCGAGCGGCTCGCGAGCCTGCTGGCGGCCGCGGGCGATGCCGGACATCCGGCGCGCGCGCTGTTCCGCGAGCCGCTGGCGCCCGGCCTTCCCGTCGCCATCGATCTCCAGCTCGACCGCGCGCGGCTGCGCGGCGAGCTGCGCGAAGTCCGCGAGCAGGCAGGTGCGCGCTGGCTGCTGGCCGTGCACCCGGGCAAGCGTTTCGACCGGCTCGACTTCAAGGCCCGCATCGATCTGTTCCTGCGCTGGGCTGCGCTGCGCCTGGCCAGCGGACCGCAGATCGCGGTGCGCGCCGCGCTGCTGGTGGCGCCGGACGCCAGGCATCCCGACGACTGGACGCCGCAGCTCGCGGCCTGGGATGCACGCATCAGGGAAGGCGGCGCGCAGGGAGCCAGGGCGCGGGCCGAGCTCGAGCGCCGCGTCGCCGGACTGGTCGGCTTCTGGCGCGCCGCGCAGCAGCGCCCGCAGTGGTACTTCCCCAAGACTTCCTGGGCCGCGCTCGAGAGCATGGAGCAGGCGGTCGCGGCCTGGACCGGAGGCTACGGCGTCGGCGAGCGCGACTACGCGCCCGGCTACGCGGCGCTGCTTGCCGGCGAGCGCGACTTCCAGGATGCAGGAGATTTCGCGCTGCTGTACCAGAACGCCGCCTACCTGGCCGCGCTGATCGAGACGCCGCCGCTCAAGGAAGCATCGGCATGAGCGTGCCCGTCGCCACGCAGCGGCAGGCCGCCGACTGGTGCGAGCTGAGCCTCGAGCCCGGCGGGCGCAGCCTGATCGGCGCCAGCGCCGGCACCGGCAAGACCTGGACCATCGGCGTGCTGTATCTGCGCCTGCTGCTCGAGCGCGAATGGTCACCGCGGCAGATCGTGGTCAGCACCTTCACCGAGGCCGCCGCGGCGGAGCTGCGCGAGCGCATCCGCGCGCGCGTCGAGCAGGCGCTGCGCGAGGCGGCCACGACCGCCGACGTGCCGCCCGCGGACGCCGACCCCGGCCTCGTCTGGCTGCACGGCCGCTGGGCGGAACCGGCGCTGCGGACGGTCGACGCCGATCGTCTGCGCCTCGCCCTGGCCGAGCTCGACCTGGCGCCGATCGGCACCCTGCACGGCCTCTGCCGGCGCATCCTCGCCGACTTCCCCTTCGACTGCGGCGGCAGCTTCGAGGCCGCCGAGCTGGTCGACGGCGCGGCGCTGCGCGAGGAGCTGCTCGACGATCTCTGGCGTCGGCTCGGCCAGGGAGGGAGCCTCGATCCCGCCGACGAGCTGCTGTGGCGGCTGGGCCGCGCCCGCCTGAACGGGTATCTCGCTCTCGCCCTCGCGCCGGGCGTGCACGTCGCGGTGCCGGAGGTCGGGCGCAGCGCCAAAGCGCTGGGCAAGACGCGGACCCGGCGCATTCGATCCTGGCTCGAAGGCGCGAGCTTCCGGCGCTCCAGCTCGAAGCTGCGCAGCGGCCTGCAGGCGCTGCTCGAGCGGATCGACGACGCCAGCGCCGAGCTCGATCTCCCCAAGCTACGCGCGACGCTCGACGAGCCGCTGGAAAAACACCTGAAGCCCGAGACGATCGCGGACCCGCAAACCGCGGAGGTGCTCGAGTTCGCCGCCGAGGCGGCCGAGGCCCTCGAGCGGCGGGAGACCGCGGCGCTGGCGCAGGCGCTGCACGACACCGCCGCGCAGCTGCGCGAAATCGCCGCCCGACGCCTTGCAGCGAGCGGCCAGCAGAGCTTCGACGGCCTGCTGGAGAGCGTCGCCGCGGCGCTCGCCAGCCCTGGCGGCGAGCTCGCCGAGCGGCTGTGGCGCGCCTGGCCCGTGGCCTTGGTCGACGAGTTCCAGGACACCGACGGCCTGCAGTACGGCATCCTCGACCGGATCTACCGCGACCCCGGCGGCGCGCCGCGCGGGCGCCTGATGATGATCGGCGACGCCAAGCAGGCGATCTACCGCTTCCGCGGCGGCGACATCGACGTCTTCGTCGCCGCCGGCAAGAGCGCCGACGAGCGGCTGTCCCTCGACGTCAATCATCGCTCCTCGCCGACCCTGGTCGCGGCGCTGAACGAGTGGTACGCGACGGTCGGCGAGTCCTTTTCCACCGCTGGCCGCGCGGCCATCGCCTACGCGGCGGTCGAGTCGGCTCCCGAGCGGCAGGATCTGTACACGATCGACGGCAGGCCCTGCCGCAAGCCGCTCGCGATCCACTACTGGGAGCAGCCGCCGGAAGCCGCCGACGAGCGCCGCGCGGCCGCCCTCGACGCCTGCGCGCGGCACATCGTGGCGCTGCTATCCGGCGGCCACCGGCTGGGCGATGCGCCGCTCGAGCCGGGCAATCTCGCGGTGCTGCTGCCGCGCAACCAGGACCTGCACGAGCTGCGCGCGCTGCTGGTCGAGCGCGGCGTGCCCTGCGTGCTGTCGGCTCGCGCCAGCGTCTTCGCCACGCCTTGGGTGCGCGAGCTGCGGCTGATGCTCTACGCCGCGCTCAATCCGCGCGACGAAGGCACGATCCGCGCCGCGCTGGGCAGTTTTCTCGGCGGCCTGAGCCTCGCCGAACTCGCCGCGCTGGCGGAGAAGCCCGAACCATGGCGGCGCCGGCTCGAGACCTTCCACGACTACGACGCCCTCTGGCGCAGCCGCGGCGTGCTGGCCCTGGTGCAGCGCTGGATCGGCGAGGCCACGCCGCGCCTGCTGGTCCGCGCCGACGCCGAGCGCGCGCTGACCGACCTGCGCCACCTGGCCGAGCTGCTGCAGGCCGCCGCGCTGAGTCTGCCCGGCCGCGAGCAGCTGCTCGGCTGGCTGGCGGGGCAGGGCGACGCCGGCGAGGAGGCCGCCGACGAGCAGCAGCTGCGCATCGAGTCCGACGCGCGGCGGGTGACGCTGATGACCCTGCACGCGGCCAAGGGCCTGGAGTTCGACGTGGTGCTGCTGCCGCTGCTGTGGGCGAACGCGGCCAGCGGCAGGAGCGCGTCCGCGCCGGTGCTGCACGATGCGGCCACGGGCGGGCGCGCGCTGCGCCTCGATCGCGAAGCCTACGCACAGCATGAACGCGAGGATCAGGATGAGCGCTTCCGCCTGCTCTACGTCGCCCTGACCCGCGCCCGCCACGCCTGCCACGTCTACGCGCTGCCGCCGGGCCGACCGAAGCAGAAGGGCGCCAAGTCGCCGGCCGGCGATCCCGCGCGGGCGCCGCTCGACGCCATGCTGGATCGCCTGCTGCACACCAACAAAAAGCCCAAATTCACCCGCGTCGACTGGCAGCCGGGCGCCTGGAGCTGGGAGGACCAGCGCTGGCAGCCGCAGTCCGCGGCCGACGCGGCGGCGCGCGCGCCGCGCCCCGAGCCGGCGCCCGTCGAGCGCGCCCAGCGCTACAGCTTCTCTTCGCTGAGCCGCGGCAGGGCGGCGGCGGAGAGCGACGAGGGCGCCGCCGACGACGAGCGCGCGCCGCTGCCGGATGACTCCGCGCCGCCGCCCGCCGCGAGCGAGCGGGCGCATCCCGAGATCGCCCTGCTCGACGACTACGCCGGAACGAAGTTCGGCAACGCGATTCACGCCGTGCTGGAGCGGCGCCGGCTCGGCCAGCCGCTCGAGCGGCAGCTGGAGCTGATCGAGCGCTGCATCGACGAGGCCCATCTGGAGGCGCCGCGCGCCGCGCGTGGCGACTGGCGGCGCGAGCTGGCGGCGCGGCTGGCGCGGCGCCTGCAGGGCGTGCTCGACGCCGAAGTGCTGCCGGGCCTGCACCTGGACCGGCTTCCGGCGCAGGCCCAGCGCGCCGAGATGGGCTACCAGTTCGTGCTCGACGGGGTTTCGATGGCGCGCCTGCGCGAGGCCGCGCCGGAGCTGGTGCCGGAGACCGGCTTCGAGCCCCTGCGCGGCATGATGAGCGGCAAGATCGACCTGGTCTTCGAGCACGCCGGGCGCTTCCACGTGCTCGACTGGAAGTCGAACCGCATCGGCCGCGCGGCGCCGCTCTCCGCCTACTGCGCAGACTCGCTCCAGGCCGCGATGGAGCAGCATCACTATCCCTTCCAGGCGCTGCTCTACACGCTGGCGGTCGAGCGCTATCTGCGCGCGCGCCTGCCGCGCTATGCGCGCGACGAGCAGCTTGGCGAAGCGCTCTATCTGTTCGTGCGCGCCACCGGGATCGACGCGCGGGCTCCCGCGGCCGGCATCTGGCGCCACCGCTTCGACGGCGCCCTGCTCGACCGGGTCGACGCGGCTCTGGCCGGTGCCCTGGAGCTCGACCCGTGAGCCGCTGGGACTTCAGCCGCGCCGGTGAAGCGGGCCTGCCGGAGGAGTGGCGTCCGCTCGAGCGCATGCTGCACCGCTGGGTGCTGCGTCGCGGCGGCAGCGAGCTGCTCGCCGCCACCGCCGCCTGGGCCGGTTTCGTCGAGAGCCACGGCGACGCGGCGCTGCGCCTCGACGCGCCGCGCCGCGGCGCGCCTGCCCTCAGCGCGGCCCAGATCGAAGCGCTGCGCGCGAGCCCGCTGGTCGCGACGCGCGCCGCCGACGGCCTGCGCCCCTTCGTGCTCGACGCCGACGCGCGCTTCTACCTCTGGCGCAACCACGCCCACGAGTGCGCGATCGCTGCCGCCGTGGCCGCGCGCCGCGCCGCGGCGGAGCCCGCGCCGCCGGCGGCGACCTTGGCGGCCGACCTCGCGCTGCTCTTTGCCGACGACCCCGAGAGCACGGTCGCCAGGCAGCGCGCGGCGGTGGCCGGCGTCTGCGGCAAGCGCCTGTTCGTCCTCACCGGCGGCCCCGGCACCGGCAAGACCACCACCGTGCTGCGCATGCTGCTGATGCTGCAGCGGCAAGCCGGACGCGCGCTCGAGCTGCGCCTGGCCGCGCCGACCGGCAAGGCCGGCCAGCGCCTCGCCCAGGCGCTGCGCGTCGGCAAGGCGGCGCTGCGCGCGGCGCAGGGCCGGCCGCTGCCCCCTGAGTGGCTGGCGCGGCTCGACGCCATCCCCGAGGGCGAGGCGCTGACGGTGCACCGTCTGCTCGGCTACGAGCCCTGGCGCAACCGCTTCCGCCACGGCGCCGCGCATCCGCTCGCCGCCGACGTGGTGGTGATCGACGAGGCCTCGATGCTCGACCTGCCGATGCTGCGCGCGCTGCTCGACGCGGTGCCGCTCGCGGCCACGCTGATCCTGGTTGGCGACGCCGATCAGCTCGATTCGGTCGGCACCGGCTCGGTGCTGAGCGATCTGGTCGCGGCCTTCGAGGCGACGCCTCGGGGCGATCTGATCCGCCTGCGCCACAGCTTCCGCGCCGAGCGCGAGCTGGTGGAGATCAACGAGGCGGTGCGCAAGGGCGATCTCGCCGCGTTCCAGGCGGCGGTGCAGGCGGCCGGGACGTCGGCCGCCCTGCGGGAGATCGCCGCGCTGCCGGCGCTGCAGCGCTTCCTGCTCGAGCACGCCGCGGCCATCGCCGCCGAGCCCGACCTGCGCGTCGCGCTGCCGCTCGGCGCGGGGGGCGAGGTCGATCCATCCGCCGCCGCGCCGCTGGTAGCGGCCGCCTTCCGCGCCCTGCTGCGCCGCCAGCTGCTCTGCGCCCGCCGCGAGGGCGAGTGGGGCGCGCTCGCCGCCGGCGCCGCGCTCGAGGCCGAGCTGCGCCGCCGCTGGCAGGTCCGCCGCGGCGCGCACTGGTACGCCGGGCGCGCCGTGCTCATCACCCGCAACGACTACCGCAGCGGCCTGCGCAACGGCGACGTCGGCCTCTGCCTCGCCGACGCCGAGGGCCGCCTGCAGGTCTGGTTCGAGCCGCTCGGCGACGGTTCGCCGCGCGCTTTCGCGCCGCAGGGTCTGCCGCCGTACGAGTCGGCGCTCGCTCTCACCGTGCACAAGAGTCAGGGTTCGGAATACGAGCGGGTCGCCGTGCTGCTGCCGCCCGAGGCGGAGAGCCGGATCCTGAGCCGCCAGCTTCTCTACACCGGGCTCTCGCGCGCGCGCCGCAGCCTGGAGCTGGTCGGCGCCCGCGCTTCGATCGAGGCGGCCCTCGCCAGGGACGTGCAGCGCGCCGGCGGCCTGCGCGAGAAGCTGACCGCAGCGGCGACGAACGAGGAGCAGGGCGCGGGCTGAGCGGGCTCGGTGCGGGCCGACTTCAGTCCGCCGGCGGCGGCCGGTGCGTCTTGCGCAGCGCTTCGTCGCGCCAGTGGCGCTTGGTTCGCGCGCCCTCCTCGTGCCGCGCCAGCGCGCACGCCTTGCGCTCCTGCTCGGCCAGCGCCCAGGCCACGTGCTCGCGCACCAGCGCGGACGGGTGATCGGCCCGCGCCCGCAGGGCTTCGCGCACCGCCGGCGAGGGCGGCGCGTTGCCCAGGCCCACCGCGACGTTGCGCAGCCAGCCCTCGTAGCCCGCGCGGCGCACCGCCATGCCTTCGGTGTAGCGCAGGAATTCCTCCTCGCTCCAGGCGAAGATCTCCACCAGGCGTGCGCCGTCGAGGCCGTGGCGAGGCAGGAAGTCCGGCTCCTTGCCGAGCTTCGCGAACTTGTTCCAGGGGCAGACCAGCTGGCAGTCGTCGCAGCCGAACACGCGGTTGCCCATCGGGCGGCGCAGCGCTTCCGGAATCGAGCCCTTCTGCTCGATCGTCAGATAGGAAATGCAGCGCCGCGCGTCCAGCTGATAGGGTCCGATGATCGCCTGGGTCGGGCAGACGTCGATGCAGCGCCGGCAGCTGCCGCAGTAGTCCGGCACCGGCGCATCGACCGGCAGCGGCAGATCGGTCAGGATTTCGCCGAGCAGGAACCAGGAGCCGGCGTCGCGCGACAGAATCAGCGTGTGCTTGCCGACCCAGCCGAGCCCGGCCTTGCGCGCCAGCGGCTTCTCCAGCACCGGCGCCGAGTCGCAGAAGACCCGATAGCCGAAGCTGCCGATCGCCTGCGCGATGCGGTCGGCGAGCTTCTGCAGCCGCCGGCGCATCAGCTTGTGGTAGTCGCGACCCATCGAGAAGCGCGCCAGATAGGCCTTCTCGCCGTCCTCGAGCTTGGCCCAGGGCTCGGCGATCCCCTCCGGCGTGTAGTTCATGCGCACCGAGATCGCCCGCAGCGCGCCCGGCTGCAGCACTTCCGGATGCGCGCGCAGGTCGCGTCGGCTCTGCATGTAGTCGAGCCGCCCGTGCCGCCCCGCCGCCAGCCAGTCGTCCAGGCGCGCGACGTCCTCGGCCAGATCGAGATCGGCGATCCCCGCCCTGTCGAAACCGAGCTCCACCGCCCAGCGCTTGATGTCCGCCGCCAGCGCGGCGAAATCCGGTTCGGCCCTGCTCGTCATGACTGCATTGTAGGCGCCGCGCGCTGACAGTGATCCCGGCCCGCGCCCGCGCCGACGCGGCGATCCAGGGCGCACCCTCGGCATTTCGCCCGAAGCGGCCCGAGTCGTGCAGCGCAGCATGCCCGCTGCCCTGAAACGGCGTAATCTCCCCGCCGGGATCCAGGCTGCATGGGTGCGCGCATGCGAAGCGCGTCGTGGTTTCTGTGGATGCTGTGGTTCGGCTGGGTCGGGACGGTCGCTGCGCAGAGTCTGCCGGCCTTTCCCGGTGCCGAGGGTTTCGGTGCGATCGCCACGGGCGGACGCGGCGGCGCGGTCTACCGCGTGACCACGCTCGATCCCGATCCCGGCGGCGCGATTCCCGGTTCGCTCAACCACGCCCTGCGCCAGTCCGGGCCGCGCACCATCGTGTTTCGAGTCAGCGGCGTGATCCACGGCATCGCCAACATCGTGCATGGCGACGTCACGATCGCCGGCCAGACCTCGCCGGGCGGCATCATCGTGCGCGGCCTGATCTGCGATGGCCATTACGAGCAAAACGAGTGCGACAACGTCATCGTGCGCCACCTGCGCAGCCGACCCGCCTGGAACCTGCCGCTACCTCCGGGCGGTGAACGCCTCGATGACGCTCTGCGCCTGGATGGCATCCAGCGCGCGATCTTCGATCATGTCTCGCTCGCCCACGCGACCGACGAAGTGCTGCAGATCAGCTGGGCTTCGGACCTGACCGTGCAGAATTCCGCCCTCGGTGAAACGGTTGGCGGGCATGCCGATCGCGGCGGTGTGCTGATGAACTACTCGCACCCCGATCATCCGCAGGACCGCATCGCCCTGATCCGCAACCTTTGGTATCGCGTCGGCGGGCGCATGCCGGAAATCACCTGCGAGGCGAGCAACTACGATGGCGACCCCGGCCTCATCGCCAGCTGCCAGAACACGCCGCTGCGTCTGGAGCTGGCCAACAACCTCTATGTCGATCCGGGTTTCCTGGTCTGGTACAACCGCGACGTCGATCAGGATCCGGCCGCCGGTCCTTATCGCGTGCGCATCAACGCGGTCGGCAACCGCTTCGTCGCGCGCGCGAGCTACCCCTACGGGATGTTCCTGTTCGACCTGCTCGGCGTGGCCGACAATGAGCTCTACGTCAACGACAACCGGCTCTCGCTGTATCCGGCCTGGAGCGATTATCAACTGTTCTACTGCTGCAACGATTTTGCCAGCGAAGGTCCAAACGCCGATCTCGGCGTCGCCCAGCGCCGAGCCAGCCGACATCCGTTTCCGCCGCTGACCTACCTGGACGCAGCGCAACTGGTGAATCAGGTCGCCGGCGTCGCTGGCGCGCAGCCGCTGGACCCGCTCGATCGCCGCTGGCGTGATTCCGCGCGCGCCGGCCTGCCGCCTGCCGTCGACTGGGGCACGCCGCTGGCCAACGACGACTTCGATCTGGATTTCGACCCGGGACAGCCGCCCCTTCCGCCTGCCGACTCCGACGGCGACGGCATGCCCGATGCATTCGAGCTGGCCAATGGCCTGAATCCCAACGACTCCGCCGACCGCAACGGTACCGGGCTGTCCCTGGCCTGCACCGGCACGCCCGGCTACACCAATCTCGAGTGCTATCTGCACCGCATGAGTCTCGCGGCGATCGATGAGCCGCCCCTGTTTGCCGACGGCTTCGATGGGTGAGTGCGTGAGCGACGCCCGGCGTCGGCCGCCGCCTTGCCGCGCGCCGCTCTCCTGTGGGCGCCGCTCGCGGCGTGGCGGGTGCGTGGGGCGTTCAGGTCCAGGGCGCACGGTTCAACGTTGACCGGCGCCACTTCAGCGTGACGCGGTCGAGGCTGCAGGAATCGGCTTTCCGCCCGACCTGCGCGGAGCGCGACTCGAGCCGGCGCCCGCGAGCTTCGCCCTGGCGCTGCGGCCCGCGCGTCTCCTACAGCCCGCAGTCGCTGTGTGGGGCACCCAGATAGCGGAGATTCAGCGTGCCCACGCGTCCGGCGTTGGGACCGCTGACGAACTGGTATTCGAGCGTGGCGCTGGCGCAGCCGTGGAAGTGGATGCTGGCGCTGCCCACCTGCTCGGGGGACGACGGCGGCACGATGTGCTGCAGGAAGTGCCCGCCGTTCGAGTCGTAGATGCCGATGTCCTCGATCGAGTGGAACTCGGCCGTGGCCGGCACTGCGTTCAGGGTGTACCAGTGCTGGCCGTCGAAGCCTGCGTCCGCGGGGCTCTCCGGCAGGAAGGTGTACCAGGCCGCAAAGAACACGTTCAGTATCGGGTCCACGTCGAACAGGAAGCCCTGGTTCGTGTTCGACGCGACGTCGGCCCAGGCCCCGGAGAGGAGCTGGCGGCCGCCCGCTCCGCTGTCGCCTGTCGACGCACAGCCGGCGTTGGTCAGGAGCCGCGTGAGGGGAATCGTGCCGCTCCTGCCGTCATCGAAGCGATAAGCGATGCTTGCGTACGTGCAGTCGCTCGCCAGCAGGCGCGCGCTGCCGACCTGCACCCGTTCGACCGGCTGTTTGCTGTCGAAGGAGCCGCCGCGGTAGCCGTAGACGTCGAGCGCGGCGCCCTGGTCCGCGCGATCCGCGTGTCCTTCGAGCGTGTACCAGCGCTGCGCGCCGGCGGTGTCGTAGGTGAACCAGCTGGCGAAGAGCAGCGCCGTGCCCGGTTCGATCATGTCGGGAAACACGTCGAGCACGAAGCCCTGCGCGTCCGCTGCGGTGAACGCCCAGGAGCCGGCCAGACCGCGCTGGTTCAAATCGACCTGCGCGCCCGGCGCGACGCAGGTCTGATACCAGGGCGTCTCCCCGGTCGCGGTATCCCAACCGGAATTCTCCGTGCGGGTCAGGGCGTTGGGGCAGAGCGCAGAGCGCTCCGTCAGTTCGCCGGTCTCGATCCACGAAGTCAGGTTCGCCGATTGCGGGACCTGCGGAACCTCGCCGCTCAGCTGGTTCCAGGAAACGTCGAAGCGCGAAAGGTTTGTCTGCTCTGCGAGCGAGGGGATCGCGCCGCTGAGCTGGTTGGAGTCGACGAGGAACGTCAGCAGGCTTGGCAAACCCTGCAGCGAGGGGATCGCGCCGCTCAGCTGATTGAAGCTGAGCGTGATGGACTGCAGGGCCACCAGCCCCTGCAGCGACGGGATCTGCCCGCTCAGTTGGTTGTCGAAGGCCGAGAACGACTGCAGCCTGGTCAGCCCCTGCAGCGGTGGAATCTCGCCGTGCAGGCGGTTGGAGCCGACGGCGAACGAGACCAGATTGGTCAGCTCCTGCAGCGGTGGAATCGTGCCGTTCAGCCGGTTGAAGCTGGCGACGAACGACCTGAGATTGCTCAGGCCCTGCAGTGATGGAATCGTGCCGTTCAGCCGGTTGAAGCTGGCGACGAACGACCTGAGATTGCTCAGGCCCTGCAGTGATGGAATCGCGCCGCTCAGCTGGTTGAAACCGGCGGAAAAGGCATCGAGGTTCGTCAGCCCCAGAAGTGGCGGGATTTCCCCGCTCAGCTGGTTGAAGCCGACGAAGAAGGACGTGAGATGGGTCAGCCCCTGCAGCGACGGGATCGCGCCGCTCAGCTGGTTGGAGCTCACGGAGAAGTACTGGAGGTTGACGAGTCCCTGCAGCGGCGGGATTGCGCCGCTCAGCTGGTTGTAGCCAGCGCGAAACTGCGCCAGGTGCGCCAGGCCCTGCAGCGACGGGATTTCCCCGTCCAGCTGGTTGGAGCCGACGTCGAGAGATTCCAGATTGCCGAGCCCGTTCAAGCTCGCCGGTAGCTGGCCAACGAGATGATTCGCGGCGAGCGTCAGGCTGGTGACGTGTTCGCCCGCCTCGTCGCAGCCGACTCCATACCAGGCGCACTCGCCCCCTTCAGGGCCGCCCCAGCCGGCGTTCTGCGTCCACCCCTCGCCGTTGGTGCCGGCATACAAATCCAGCAGCACCTGCCGCTCGCTCGCCGGAATCGCCGCGGCGGCAGGTGCGGCCAGACCACAGGCCGCCAATGCAAGGAGGCCGCCCAGCACCTGCGCTCTCAAATTCGATCGCCGCTTCGCCGTTTCGTCCACCGCTGGACCCCTGAAGAACCTCGTCCACGCTGCCGTGCGCCGGCGCTGTCGACCTCGACACCCGCGGCGGCCGCCGACCATTCTACATTCCCAGTCGCCAATCCATCCTTCGCAACGCGGTTGAGGATCATGCCACCTGCGTGGCGCCGAATCTTGCCGATATCGAGCAGCTGTCCGCCGCAGGAGCCGGATGGCCGAGCACGAAAAAGCCCGCCTTCGTGGGCGGGCTCAATGAAGCCAAGTGCTTGAATTCTGGTGGCTATGGGTGGACTCGAACCACCGACCCTGGTAGCGGCAGACCGACTTGATGGTCTGGACGCCCGGCTGCAGGAACAGCAGGAAGTGCCGCACCACGTCGAGCAGGTGATCGGGCTTCAACAGGCCGGCAATCAGGCGTTCCTGTTCCGACAAGGCCGGCTTGCCCAAGGCCCGCGCAACGTCGATCTCGGACCCGCGACCATCCGGGCCGACCACCGTCTTCCACTGTGCAGAGTGCTCGAAGGCCGCGCCGACGCTGCCGACGCGCGCCTCGTCGAAGCTGCTGGCGATCAGCAACTGGTTGGTCGCAAACAGCGCCTCGTTGCCCTCGTTCTCGTCCACCTCGAACGCTGCCTTGCGCTGGTTGCCGTAGCGGCGCAACTGGTCGACCGCCTCAGCCAGCGGCTCGGGGATCGCCGGGCTCTTGCACTCCACCACCACCAGCGGGACGCCGTTCACCAGCAGCACCAGATCCGGCACGATAAAGGCCTTGGCGCAGTTGAAGCCGGGCGGACAATCGACGCGGTACTGGTTGACCACCGTGAAGCGGTTGTTGGCCGGCGTCTCCCAGTCGATGAAGCGGATCGTCTGGCCGCGTCCGCCGTCCCAGCCGGGCAGACCCTCGACGGTCAGACCCTTGATCAACAGCTCGGTGGCCTTCTGGTTGGCCTCCAATAGCTTGTGCGTGCCGAGCCGGGTGATGGCCGCCACCGCTTCGGACAGGCGCGCATCATCCAGCCAGGGAGTTCCATCCGGGCCGGGGTTCAGTGCACGCAGGTGCTCGCGCAGCACGTGCTCCTGGATGACCTCGGCAAAGCTCGCGCGGCTGGTAACGCCCGGATCATCGAGGCTGCCCGGGATATGCGTCCAGCCCAGCGCCTGCAGCTGAGCAATGAATGGTCTTTCGACATCCTCGTTTTCCCAGGCCATTGCCGCCCCCTGTTGCTTGTCACACATAGCACATGCTACCCGCGTACCGCTTCGCCGCCAGTCGGCCTCACTTCACTCTTCTCTCCTGCCCTGTCTCCTGCCCTGGCGCTCGCTGAGCCAGCCCATGACCCTGCCGAACATTTCCTTTCCGGTATCGACGGCCTTCTTACCCACATCCGCCGCAGTTTCGACGACCCGCTCACCCAGCGCAGGTCGCTTCGACATGATCGCCGACCACTGCCGAAGCGGCGCCTGGTACACCACCGGGTGCAGCGTGCTGATGCTTAGCCAGGTCAGGAGTTGCGGGCCTGCTTCCTCCATCGGGACCGAGGCATCGGCGCCGATCACCTTCAAGCGACACCAAGCTTCCCGAAGAAACCTGAGTTCATCATCGAAACGCCAGCGTAGATAATGCCCGACCACTCCGTCGGATGAATCGAGCACGCGCTGCTTCATGCGCGCGGCCTTTTCCTGCAGCTTGCTCTCCAGCACGGCGATCAGCGCCCCCAAAACCTCGCGGCAGTCGCGGTCCCATGCCATGTGGCTGTCGCTCCGCACCAGTGCGTCGAGTCCCTTCCTGACCGAGGTGGCGTGCCAGCGGCTCAGCACGGGGAGCGCCGAGCCCAGTACCAGGGCGCCAGCGGGGCCGAATACCAACAAGCCGATGGTGACCCCCGCGTAATTGCCCACGACCGCCAGGCCGGCGCGCACGCTGCCGTCGACCAGAACCTCCTGCACCGCCTGGGTCGCAGACAGTTCGCCGCTGTTGAAGCGCTGCAGGTGTCGCAGTCCAACCAGCATGACGGTGAACACCGGCACGTCCGGATGCAGCAGGTCGTCGCCGGCATCCAGCGTCTGGTGCGTCACATGCTCGACGGCCGAACGGCTGTACCCCTCGACGAAGTGGACCTGCTCGGCCCAGTCCGGCAACGAGTCCGACCCATGCTGCGCCAGCATGTCCGCCACTTCGGAGTTGGCGATGACCGGGTAGTCGTACCCCATGTCGAAATGTCGATGCAGCAGCGACAGGTCCGAGGCGTTCTTCACCTGGAACTTCACGCCGTCGACGCTCAGATCCCAGCCGGCCTGGTTCGAGGTGACGGGGAACTCGACGAGGTGACCTTGCTCGATCAACTGCGCGGCGACCAGTTGTTCGGCGACGTAGCCCTTCAGATTGCTGAATGCGCCAAGCTGGCTGGCCGCACCCATCTCGGCGATGCGATGCGCGAAGCCGGCAAACTCGATCGGATCAGCCAGATCCTCCACACGCGAGAAATCGGCCGCCTGCAGCACGTTCGGATCGAGCCGATGGATGTTGTAGACCAGCTCGCCCAGCGTCAGCGAGGCGAGAATCGCGGTGTCGGCGGCCGCGTCCGGGTCGGCTTCGAGCAGGCGCCCCCAGCGACTCTGGCTGCGCTCGCCGTGCGGACAGCGGTCCATCAGCTGCGCGACGCCCTCATCTAGCGGCTCCTGCTGGCGGTGGGCCGGTGCAATGACCGCCCAGTCGTGCTGATAGGGTCGCAAGTGCGCTTCATCCAGCCCGCCTGTCGGGCGCATTTGCGGCAGCGCATGGAATGACCGCGCCGCGATGCGCAGGCCGCCCTCGCCGGATGACAAGCCGTGCAGCGCCAGCAGCGACATCACGCGCAACGACACGGCGCGCTGGATCTGCGTCTCGGCCGACGTCGTGGCGAGCCAACCCACGCCGAGCGTCGCCAGCACCAGCGTGACCGGATTGGAGAGCACCGCCAGCAGGGAAACCAGCGCCGGGCCGGAGACCAGCGGGATGAACGCGGAGGCCTTGGCTGCCAGGATGTAAGCCGCGAACCCGGCCATGCCGACGCCGACATTCAAGGCGGCGAGACCGCCTCCGGTCATCAGGATCTTGAGCAACGCCTCGTCGTTGAGCTGGTCGACGCCGATGGCGTTCATCAGGACTTGTTGATCGTCGGCGTTCAGTCCTTTCACACGCTCGCGCAGTTCGGCCAGGACCTGATCGCACGCCGCCTTCGACGCGGCATCCGTTCCGGCCATCACCTTCGCCGCCAGCTCCTCGAGCGTCTTTCGGGCCAGCGCATCGAAGCTGTCGGGAACCTCGACCGGCGTCCCCACGCCGGTGCGGCGTTTGAGCGATTCCCACTGCTTGGACACGAGACCGTGCTGCAGGCCATGCAATGCGGTGGCGACCAGGTCATCGGCCGAGGTAGCGGCCGAGCGCAGCGTGCCGAAGGTGCGTGGCGGCAGGCCAAACGCCGAGCGCAGGTAGATCCACAAGCGCACTCGCAGGGCATCGTCGGACACCTGGCTGTCGCGGATCGTGTCGATGGTGCTGCGCAGCAAGTCGGCGGCTTGGCCCACGTCGGCGGCGTCTTCGTCCCGCGGCATCACCTTGGTGGTCCAGCTTTCCAGCAGATGGGTCAGCCTCCTCCGGAGGGTGCTGTCCTCGAACAGCGCCAGGCAGGCCGCCAGCAGATCGCGAGGTGCGCTGCCGAGGCCCGCCACCAGATCACGCGGGCCAATGGCAGGCTGCGCGGCCGATGTCGAAACTGCACGCGCCGAAGCAGTCGATTCCATGAGCTCCCCCTGATGCATCATGCAAGGAGGCGACTTTATCGCATGGAATCGATGGGGAAGCCCGTTCGCGTCATTTCCGGGCCACGCCTTCAGGCATTCCTTTCGTGTTGCTCCGCCTCGGCCAGCAGCGACGTGACGCGAAGCTGTGCAGTTACTTCGGGTGCCGCATCGAGGACCTTGTCGAGCACGTTCCCGATCAACCCGAAGACGCATCGGCCAACTCTCGCTAGCCAACAAGGATGCTCCGCCGCCGATGCGCGGCGTTATCTCGCGGTCGCCGCCAGATGTGCCGCCAGCCACGACGTTGCGCCGCAGTCCGTCACTACCGCTGCTCTCACGTAACGCGATCGCGTGCAGAAGAGAATGGATCTTTGAGCGGTCGGTCGAGGTATACCGGGGTCATTCCGCTCTGGACGCCCGCATGGAGCAGGCACGGAACCGGACACGCACCGGGCACGAGCACCTTGCATGCCCCCGTGCCGACCGCGCAAGCCGCGGTTGAAAGAGACCTTGGGACTTCCAGCCGGGCACAAAAAGCCCGCATCGTAGGCGGGCAGGGTGGTTACAAGTGATTGATGTGCGGCGAGATTCTGGTGGCTATGGGTGGACTCGAACCACCGACCCCGGCATTATGAGTGCCGTGCTCTAACCGGCTGAGCTACATAGCCAGAAACTTGATTGTAGCGGTCGCACGCGCCGCGCGGCTGCTTGCGGGGGTGCCGCAGCGCGATCGCGGTGCGGGGGCGCAGATTCTATGCGTCGCGGGCTGTGTGTCAAGGAAAACCGCGGGAAAATCCTGAGCTTCCCCGTCGCAGCGCCTTGCCGCCTGCGCTGGCGCTGTGGAAGAATCGGGGCAGTTGAGCTACTGATCAGGCCATGATCGATCCCGATGGCTTCCGGCCGAACGTCGGCATCATCGTATTGAACGATAGCGGCAGGGTGTTCTGGGCGCGGCGCGTGGCGCGCGACGGCTGGCAGTTTCCGCAGGGCGGGATGCGCAGCGACGAGACGCCGCGCGAGGCGATGTATCGCGAGCTGGAAGAGGAAACCGGCCTGCGTCCCGAACACGTGGAGCTGCTGGGCGCGACGCCGGGCTGGCTGCGCTACCGGCTGCCTTCGCGCCTGATCCGACGGCATTCCCATCCGTTGTGCATCGGCCAGAAGCAGGTCTGGTTTCTGCTGCGTCTGCTGGGCGATGAATCCGCCGTGCGCCTGGACGCCCACGAGCAGCCGGAGTTCGATCTTTGGCGCTGGGTCGATTTCTGGTATCCGCCGGTCCACGTGGTGAGCTTCAAGCGGCGCGTCTACGAGCAGGCCTTGCGGCATCTGGTTACCTTTGCGGAAGACAGTTGCCGGGTGTCGCTGCGCACGCAGCGCTGGTTGGACGAGGCGCCATCGGCCTGAAATACGAGTGTTGTTGACACTCATTCGCGTTTGCGCTGAAATGTCGCTCGTTCAGTCCGGGGCGAGTCGCATGTACGTCTGCATCTGCAACGCGGTGTCCGACCGCACCATCCGCGCCGCCGCGGCAAGCGGAGCTTCCTTCGAGGTTCTGGCGGAAGAGACCGGATGCGCCAGCTGCTGCGGCAGCTGCACCGGGCTGGCCCACGAGATCTTCGACGAGGCGGCCGCCAAGGCCGTGCTGCCGCCGCTGGCGCTCGCCGCGGCGGCCTGAGCCCTGCCGCACCGTCTGCGGCGCGTTATAGTCAGCGTCCGACCGCGCGCTTGCGTGCGCGCGGTTCTGTCGTGTCGAATCAGGAGACTCCCCCGATGAAAGGCGATGCCACGATCATCGAGCACCTCAACCGGGCGCTGCGCAACGAGCTCACCTCGATCAATCAGTACTTTGTGCATTACCGCATGCTGAAGAACTGGGGCTACGAGCAGCTCGCCGAGCAGGCGCGCAAGGAATCGATCGAGGAGATGCACCACGCCGATCGCCTGATCGAGCGCATCCTGTTTCTGGACGGTCTGCCGAACCTGCAGGATCTCGGCAAGCTGATGATCGGCGAGACGCCGATGGAAACCTTGGCCTGCGATTTGCGTCTGGAGCAGCAGGCGGCGCCGGAGTTTCGCGCCGCGATTGCCGATTGCGAGCGCCTCGGCGACTACGTGAGCCGCGAGCTCCTGGCCGACATCCTGCGCGAGGAAGAAGAGCACATCGACTGGCTGGAGACCCAGCTCGGTCTCGCCGAGCAGCTGGGTGAAGTGCCGTATCTGCAGACCAAGGTCGACAGCTGAGCGACGCCGTTCGAACTCGGCCGGCGCGCGCGGTCGACCCGCGTCAGGGCTTGATCACCACCAGCAGCACGATCGCGATCAGCAGCAGGCTGGGGATCTCGTTGAAGACGCGCAGCCAGCGGCTGCTGTGCCGGCAGACGTCGCGGGCGAACTCGCGGCTCATGTGGACCAGCAGCCCGTGGTAGCCGATCAGCACGCAGACCAGCACCAGCTTGGCGATCAGCCAGCCCTGCAGCAGGTAGGCCGCGTTGCCGTGGGCGAAGGCGCCGAGCGTGGCGAGACCGAAGCCGACCGCAAGCACGCCGCCGATGTGGGTGATCGCGAGCAGCCGCCGCTCCATCACTTTCAGCCGTTCGCGCACCAGCGGTTCGCCGGCCTCGGTGTGGTAGATGAAAAGTCGCGGCAGGTAGAACAGCCCGGCGAACCAGGTGACCACGAAGATGATGTGGAAGGCCTTGAGCCAGAGCATCGCGCGACGTTTGGCAAAATGGAAGCCGCGAGTATAGGCCGGCGAACTTCGCATCGCCCTGAGCGGGCCGCTTGACCGCGGTTCGCCGCGGCGACTATAAGGACCGCGCCGAACGACTCGGCGCTTTCTTGTCGTTCCCGCGCAGGCGAAACCCGGTGTCATGCTCTGCGATGACTGGCGGCGGTGGTTCTTCGCCTTCGTGCGGATGACGATGCTGGTTCAGACTTTTCCATGCGAGCCTTCGGGTCCGCGGAGTGCCGCATGCCGCGCTCGCCACGCCTGATCATCCAGTCGCATGACCCTTTGCGCAAACGGCAGCGGGTTCTGTTGTTCGCGCTCGCTTGGCTGCTCTCGCTTCTCGCCGCCGCGGGCTTGACGCTCGTCCTGCGAGCGACGATCCACCCTGCCCACGACACCCTGCGGCAGGCAAGTATCCAGGCGGAGCGGGATACGCTCAAGCGCCGCATCGCAACTCTCGAACGCTCGGAGCAGATCGCCCGCACCGCGCTGGCCGAGGTGCAGCAGACCCTGCGCGAGCGCGACGAGGAGCTCGAGGGCCTGCGCGCGGATCTCGCCTTCTACTCGCGTCTGGTCGGCGGCAGCAAGCGCGAGGGGCTCGCGCTGCACGCGTTCGCGCTGTCGCCGGTCGCCAACTCGCATGCCTGGAACTTCAGCGTCATGCTCAGCCAGAATTTCCGCCGCGGTCAGGAAATCCGCGGGCGCCTGACCTTGAGCGTCGAAGGCATCCGCAACGGCGCGCTGACCACCCTCGACTGGCCGCAGCTCGGCGCCAATCAGGACCGGTCCGGAATCGACTATTCCTTCAAGTATTTTCAGCAGGTCGGCGGTACCATCATGCTCCCCGGCGATTTCGCGCCGAATCGCGTCATCGTGCGGGCCGATGGCGAGGGCGGCCAAGCGGAGCAGGAGTTTTCCTGGCGCGAGGCAGCCAAGCTCGAGGAGGCTGCAGATGTTTCGAAGTGACAAGCGCCGCTCCGCGGCCGCCGTGGCGGCCATCAACACCCTGATCGCCGAGGGCACGGTCATTCGCGGCGACGTGAATTTTTCTGGCGGACTGCACCTCGACGGGGTGGTCGAGGGTGCGATCAGCGCCGAGGGCGCCGACGCGGTGCTCATGCTGAGCGAAAAGGGCCGCATCGCCGGCGAGGTACGCGTCTCCAACGCGGTGCTCAACGGTTATGTGCAGGGCGACGTGTTCATCGGCGAGCGGCTCGAGCTCGCGGCCAACGCGCGGGTCGAGGGCAACGTGCACTACAAGGTGCTGGAAATGGCGGCCGGGGCGCAGGTGAACGGCCGCATGCTGCACCGCGCGGAGCCGTTGCGACAGCTGCCGGCGCCGGAGGTGGTGCGCGATGCAGAAGGCGAGCCGATCCCGGCCGAGGCTTGAAAAGCCGACGCCGGCTCGGGATCATGCGCGCATGAATGCAATCCCCCCGCTCGTCTCCACGACCAGCGCGCCCCGAGTGGCGCTGACCGCCGCTGCCGCACGGAAAGTGCGCGAGCTGGCGGCCGCCGAAGGCAATCCGCGGCTGAAGCTACGCGTGGCGGTCAGCGGCGGCGGCTGCTCCGGCTTCCAGTACGATTTCAGCCTCGATGCGGAACGTGCGGCCGATGATGTCGCCGTGGAGCGCGACCAGGCCACCCTGCTGGTCGACCCGCTCAGCCTCGAATATCTGGGCGGCGCCGAGATCGACTACGCGGAATCGCTCGCCGGCGCGAAGTTCGTGATTCGCAATCCGAACGCCACGGGCTCCTGCGGCTGCGGCGCCTCGTTCACCGTTTGAGCGGCGCCGGCCGCGCGGCCCGGATGCGCGGGCATGCCTGAACACGTCAACACCTTCGCCGGCCTCGCGCTCGAGCGCAACGCGGAGCGGCGCGAGGACGCCGGTTTCGGTGCCGCCAAGCGCGCCGATCAGCGGGCGCGTTTTCTGCTGTTGGATGCCGGCCGGCCTGGCAGTCGTCGCGTGCTGGTCGCCGCCGCGCCGCCGCGCCTGCGCTGGCTGAGCCGCGAGGAAGCGACCGCGCTCGGGCTCGCGCTGGAAGCCACGTATCTCGGCGACGATGGCCAGGGTCCGCTGTTCTCGCTGGGCGCCGACGCTGCGCAGGCGACGCGCGCAGCGCAACTGCCGGGCGTCGCCTGGATGGACCTGCGTGCCGCCGGTGCGGCCCTCTCCGGCTTCGAGGCCGGCGTCTTCGCCTACGCCCGCGCGCTCGCTTTCTGGCAGGCGCGCACGCGCTTCTGCGGCGCTTGCGGCGCGCCGCTCGAGCTGGTTGCCTTCGGCCACCGTGGGCAGTGCAGCAACCCCGCCTGCGGGCTCGAACACTTCCCGCGCGTCGATCCGGCGATGATCGTGATCGTCGGCTGGCGCGAGCGCTGCCTGTTGGGTCGCCAACCGAGCTGGGATCCCGGCCGCTATTCGGCGCTGGCCGGCTTCGTCGAGCCCGGCGAATCGATCGAGGATGCGGTGCGCCGCGAAGTGTACGAGGAGGCCGGCGTGCGCGTGGGCGCCTGTCGCTATCACTCCTCGCAGCCCTGGCCGTTCCCGTCCTCGCTGATGCTCGGATTTCGTGCCGAGGCGCTCGATCCGGCTCTGCGCATCGGTCCGGAGCTGGCGGACGCGCGCTGGTTCGGCGTCGACGAGCTGGTCGAGGGAGTGCGCAGCGGCAGTCTCGGCGTGCCGCCTCCGCTGTCGGTCGCGCATCGTTTGATTGCCGATTGGCTGCGCGAGCACTCGGGGCTCGAACTGGCCGAGCTCGCCGGGCCGATCCACCGCGACATGTAGAATGCGGCGCATCGGCCTTTCTCCCGGGATCGAGGCTTCATGGCGCTGACCCTGCTCGCCCTGCTGATCGCACTCGGCACCGCCTACGCGCTGCCAGACCTGCGCCGCCTGCGTGAGTTCTTGTGGCTGCGCGCGGTGCTCCGTCACTGGCCCGGCGAGGAGGAGCATGAACCGCATGAGGCCTGGCGCATCCTGCTGCTGCCGCTGCTGATCTTTCTGCTCTGCGGCCTGGTCCAGCTTGCGCTTCGCCACACCCTGCTCGGCCTGCCGGCATTCGCCTTCGCCACCGCGGTGCTTTACTACGCGTGGGGGCCGCGGGATCTCGATGTCGACATCCAGGAGGTACTCGATGCGCCGGACGGCGAGCGGCGCCTTGCCGCCGCGCAGGCTCTGTGCCCAGACCTCGCGTCGGAGCCGCTGCCGCTGGCAGCCGCGCCGCTGGTCGAAGCGAGCTTCGGCTCGGCGCTGTCGCGCTGGTTCGGGGTGCTGTTCTGGTTCGTGCTGCTCGGCCCGGCCGGCGCGCTCGGCTATCGGGTGGTGCAGCTGCTCGCGCGGCACGCGGCGATCGGCGCAGGCATCGCCTCCGCTTCCCGCGCCTGGCTCGAGCGCTGCGCACGCGTCCTCGACTGGGCGCCGGCGCACCTGATGGTGCTCAGCTTGGCCTTGGTTTCAGAGTTCGACGCTGTGCTCGACAGTTGGCGTGGCTACCATCGCGCGCACGGGCGCGGCTTTTTCACGCTCGATCTCGGCTTCGTCGCCGCGGTCGCACGCGCCAGCGTCGACGCCGACGTCGAGGCCGGCGACGGCTATGTCGCCGAGGTGAGCGACCCGCTGCACGAACTCGCCGATGCGCGCACCGTGCTGCGCCGTGTACTGCTGGTCTGGCTCGCCTTGATCGCGCTCGCCGGGATCAGCGGTCTCGCCCACTGAAGCATCCGCTCAGGGGAGCGCGCCGCGCAGTTCGCGCACCCGCGCCTCCAGCAGGGCCGCGCTCGCTTCGGCGGGATCGAGCGCTGCGCCAACCGCGACTTCGATCCGCGCGCGCAAGCGGCGCGGCAGTCGCGCTCGGCCGAGCATGCTGTCGCGCCGGCTGAAGACCGAGCCCCAGAGCCCGCGCAAAGCCACCGGCACCACCGGCACCGGGTGCTCGGCGAGAATCTGCTCGATGCCGCTGCGAAACGGCGCGATCTCGCCGTCGCGACTAATGCCGCCCTCGGGGAAGAGACAGACCAGCTCGCGGTTCGCGAGCGCCTCGCCGATTTCGGTGAAGGCGCGCTCGAGCAGCTCGGGGTTCTCGCTGCGTCCGGCGATCGGAATGGCCTTCGCCGTGCGGAAGATGAAGCGCAGGCCGGGAATATTGAAGATCCGGTAGTACATGACGAAGCGCAGCGGGCGACGCACCACGCCGGCCAGGATCAGCGCGTCGACGAAGCTCACGTGGTTGCACACCAGGATCGCCGGCCCGCGTTGCGGAACGTGCTCGAGGCCGCTGCTGCGGATCCGGTAGAGCAGGCTGATCAGCAGCCAGCATAGGAAACGCATCAGGAATTCCGGCACCCGGCTGAAGATGTAGGCGGCGACCAGCACGTTGATCAGGGCCACGCCGAGGAAGATCTGCGGCACCGTGAAGCCGGCGGCCGACAGGCCGATGCCGAAGCCCGCCGCCGCCACCAGGAACAGTGCGTTGATGATGTTGTTGCCGGCAACGATGCGTGAGAGCTGGTCGCGCTCGGCGTGGTTTTGCACCAGCGCGAACAGCGGCACGATGTAGAAGCCGGCAAACAGGCCGAGCAGGGTGAGATCGAGCGCGATGCGCCAGCTTCCGGGGGCGGCGAGGAAGGCCAGCGCGCTCAGGCTGTGGGTATCCACCGGCAGCGGCCGGGCGAAATAGAGGTCGATGCCGAACAGGCTGAGACCGATCGCGCCGAAGGGCACCAGGCCGATCTCGATGCGCCGCCCGGACATGCGCTCGCAGAGCATCGAGCCGAGGCCGACGCCGATCGAGAACAGGGCCAGGATCAGGATCGCCACGGTGTCCGCCCCGCCCAGATAGATCCGCGTGTAGTTGGGCAGCTGGGCGGTGAACACGCCGCCGAAGAACCAGAACCAGGAGATGCCAAGCACGCCGTTCAGCACGATGCGATCGCGCACGACCAGGCGCAGCACCGCGATGCTTTCGCTCAGCGGGTTCCAGTTGAAGCGCAGATCGGGCGCGGTCGCCGGCGCCGTCGGAATGACACGGCTCGTCAGATAGCCGAGCACGGCGATGCCGATGAGCAGCGCCGAAGCCGCCTGCGGGCCGTGATCCGGCAGGGCCATCAGCGCGCCGCCGGCCATCATGCCGAACAGGATCGACAGGGACGTGCCCATCTCCACCAGGCCGTTGCCGCCGACCAGTTCGTGTGGCTCCAGCACCTGCGGCAAGATCGAGTACTTGACCGGTCCGAAGAAGGTCGAGTGCAGGCCCATCAGAAACAGCACGCCGAACATCAGCCCCACGCTGCCGATCTGGAAGGCCCAGGCGGCCAGCGCCATCGCGGCGATTTCGAACAACTTGATGAAGCGGATCAGGCGCGCTTTTTCGGTGCGCTCGGCGAGCTGGCCGGCGCTGGCCGAAAACAGGAAGAAGGGCAGGATGAAAACGGCCGGCGCGAGGTTCGAATAGAAGCCGACGTCGCTGTCGCCGAATCCCAGGTGAAAACCCACCAGCACGACCAGGGCTTGGCGAAAAGCGTTGTCATTGAAGGCGCCCAGCGCCTGCGTGGCGAAGAATGGCGCGAAGCGACGCCCGCGGAGTAGGTCGAACTGGTTCGAGTCGGACATCGTCTTCGCCGTCGTGGAAACTGAGAAATGTAGCAAAAACCGCTTCCGCGCCGAGTGCGCAGCGTCGCCTTCTGCCGGCGCCCGGAGTCTGTCGCGCGCATGAAGGAGCGGAGGCGACGAACCGTCTGCGCCGGCGCGAGCCGCTACACTGCGCGCTTCCCGGACAACCGCTCTGCGCCGATGACGCTCCGTTTCCTGTTCCAGCTGGCGCTGACTTGCGCCGTGCCGCTCGCCGTCGCTCAAGCTACGCTCAAGCCAGTGCCGCTGCCCGATCTGTCGAGCGTGCCCGCCGAAACCGCAGCGGAACTGCGCCAGACGCGCAGCGATTTCGACAAGACCCGCGACATCCTGACTGGCGAGGCGCTCGCCGAGAACTACGGCATGCTTGGCAGCGCGTATGCGCGCGCCGGCTTCACCGCTGCAGCGATCGTGGCGCTGGATGACGCGATCGTGATCGCACCGCAGGATACCCGCTGGGGCTATGCGCGCGGGGTGCTCGCGCTCTCCACGGGCGATCAAGCCGAGGCGACCCGCCAGTTCGAGCGCGCCTTCGCGATCAGCGACCGGTATCTGCCGCTGCGCACCGCGCTAGCCGATCGCAAGCTCGGCGCCGGCGACCTGGACGGCGCGCGGCGCCTGCTCGAGGCCTACACGGCGAAAAACCGCGATCAGGCGGTGCCCTACGCCATGCTCGGCGATATCGCGCTGCGTCAACGCCGCTACGCCGACGCAATCCGCGAGTTGAACGATGCGCTGCGCCTGCAGCCCGAGGCGACCCGCCTCTACGCGCAGCTGTCGACCGCCTACGCGGCCAACGGCAACGCCCGTGAGGCCGCCGAAGCCAAGGCCAAGGCAGGCGAGGCTGCGCCGATACTGGCCGATCCGGTTGCCAGTCGCCTGCTGCCGGTGGCTGCCACCGCAGCCGCTGTCGATCCACAGCAGCAGGCCATGCGGACTGCGATGGCCGCGCTTGCCAGCGGCGACTTCGCCGCCGGCCGTGCCGCGCTCGACGGTGCGCTCGGGCGTACGCCGAAAGACGCGACGCTGCTCGCGATCTATGCGCGGCTCGAACTCGCCGCGGGGCGCCTCGATCCTGCCCGCACGCGCGCCGACGCGGCGGTTGGCGCCGACCCGAAAAACCCGCTGGCGCACCTGGCCCAGGGCGCAGTGCTGGAAGAGCGCGGCGACCTGATTGCAGCCGAACGGGCCTATGGCGAAGCGATTCGGCTCGATCCTGCCGCAACCAGCCCGCGTCTCGCCCTGGCCGAGGTGCTGCTGCGGCGCGGCCGCAACGACGCGGCGCTGGAGCAGTACCGCGCGGTCATCACGACTGAACCGGCCAATCCGGCCGCCTGGACCCGGCGGGTCGCGCTCGAGGCCGCGGCGGGACGTTGCGCGGATGCCCTCAAGGCGGTCAACGGCGCGCTGGCGAAAGACGCGAAGAACGCATACCTCCTGCAGCTCTTCGTCCGCCTCGCCAGCACCTGTGCGCTGAGCGACGCGGCCGAGAAGCGCATGGCGCTCGACTACGCCGGCAAGCTTTACCAGGGCCTTGGCGATTCACCGACCGTTGCCGAGGCCTATGCGCTGGCGCTCGCCGCCAACGGCAAGTGGGACGAGGCCGTCGCCACCCAGGAGGGCGCGATGTTCGGCGTTCTGCGCAGCGGCGGCGAAGCGGCGCTGCCGCCCTATCGCGAATTCCTCGCGCTGTTTCGCGCGCACAGGCAGCCGGATCGACCTTGGCCGCCAAGCTCGGAGGTCTATCGGCCGGCGCGGGTTGCGAGCCAGACCCCGGGACGCTGAATCGCTTGCTGCCCGCCGGCGCTCGGGTCGGGGCTACGCGCCCGACGGATCTCTATGTTCCAGACGCCTCGCGGTGCAGCGCGAGGTGGGCGATGTCGCGGCGGTGGAAGGCGCCGTCGAAGTGGATCCTGGCGACCGTCGCGTAGGCGCGCTCGCGTGCCGCGGCGAGATCCTTGCCGAGCGCACACACGGTCAGCACGCGCCCGCCCGCGGTCACCACCCGATCGGAGTCGTCGAGCGTGGTGCCGGCATGGAACACCTTGACGTCGGCTAGCGCCTCGGCTTCGGCCAGCCCCTCGACGGCGAAACCCGTCTTTACCCTGCCGGGATAGCCGCCCGAGGCCAGGATCACGCCGAGCGCGGGGCGCGGATCCCAGCTCGCCGTGCGCATGGCCAGGCGACCGTCCAGCGCGTCCTCGACCAGTTCGAGCAGATCCGAGCGCAGGCGCAGCAGGATGGGCTGCGCCTCCGGATCGCCGAAGCGGACGTTGAACTCGATCACCCTGGGCGTGCCGTCGGCATCGATCATGAGTCCGGCGTAGAGAAAGCCGATGAAGGGCGCGCCCTCGGCGGCCATGCCGGCGACCGTCGGGCGGATGATTTCCTCGAGGATGCGCTGCTCGATCGCGGGCGTGACCACCGGGGCGGGTGAGTAGGCACCCATGCCGCCGGTGTTGGGGCCGAGGTCGCCCTCGTCGCGCCGCTTGTGGTCCTGGCTGGTGGCGAGCGGCAGCACGCTGTGGCCGTCGCTCATGACGATGTAGCTCGCCTCCTCGCCGCGCAGACATTCCTCGATCACGACTCGCGCCGAGGCCGCACCGAAGGAGTGCGCGCCCAACATATCGTGCAGGGTCTGCTCGGCGTCTGCCAGCGTGAGCGCGACCACCACGCCCTTGCCGGCAGCGAGTCCGTCCGCCTTGATCACGATCGGCGCACCCTGTTGGCGCACGTGGGCAAGCGCTGGCGCGAGCTGGTCGAAGACCCGGTAGCGCGCGGTCGGAATGCGGTGGCGGGCGAGGAAATCCTTGGCGAACGCCTTGGAGCTTTCGAGCTGGGCTGCGGTGCGACTCGCACCGAAGCAGCGCAGCCCGGCCTCGCGAAAGCGATCGACCACGCCGGCGGCAAGCGCTACTTCCGGTCCGACCACGGTGAGATCGATGTCTTCCTTCCGCGCCAGCCCGAGCAGGCCGGCGACGTCGTGCGCGGCCACCGCCGCGTTGCGCACGCCCGGCTCGCGGGCGGTACCGGCGTTGCCGGGAGCGACGATCACCTCGCCGACCCGGGGCGACTGCTTGAGTTTCCAGGCCAGCGCGTGCTCCCGACCGCCGGAGCCGATGACGAGGATTTTCATGGCGGGCCTCCGGATTGTGGGTGCGGGATCGGCAAGGTCGGTGTCACGCTCGGAGATGACGGCCGCCATCGGGCGGCAGTGCGGCAGCAACCGTACGCGGCGTCGCCAATCACGGCTCAGTGGCGGAAGTGTCGCACTCCGGTGAACACCATCGCCATGTCGTGCTCGTCGGCGGCGGCGATCGTTTCCTCGTCGCGCATCGAGCCACCCGGTTGGATCACGGCGCGGATGCCGGCCGTCGCCGCGGCGTCGATGCTGTCGCGAAACGGGAAGAAGGCATCCGAAGCCATCACGCTGCCGGCGACGATGAGGCCGGCTTCCTCCGCCTTGATGCCAGCGATCCTGGCGCTGGTCACCCGGCTCATCTGTCCCGCGCCGATGCCGATGGTGCGGCCGTCGCGGGCGAATACGATGGCGTTGGATTTCACGTACATCGCGACGTGCCAGGCGAACAGCAGGTCGTGCAGCTCGGCGGCGTCGGGAACGCGCCTGGATACCACCTTCAGGTCCGACAGCATGAGGGTGTCGCGATCGGTGTCCTGCATCAGCAGGCCGCCGGTGATGCGCTTGTAGTCGAAGGCCGGCGCCGGCGTTTCGTTCCATGCGCCGGTCGCGAGCAGGCGCACCTTGGGTTTGACCGCCGCGGCGCGCACGGCGGCTTCGTCGAACGAGGGGGCTACGATGACCTCGACGAACTGGCGTTCGAGGATGGCCTCGACGGTCGGCGCATCCACGTGGTGGTTGAAGGCGATGATGCCGCCGAAGGCCGAACTTGGATCGCAGGCCCAGGCGCGCTCCCAGGCTTCGCGCAGGTCGACGCCGAGCGCGACACCGCAAGGGTTGGCGTGCTTGACGATCACGCAAGCAGGCGTCTTGCGGAAGGCCTTGACGCATTCTAGCGCGGCGTCGGCATCACTCAGGTTGTTGCTGGAAAGCTCCCTGCCGGCCAACACCAAGGCGTTGGCGACCACTCCGGGCAGTGCCGGATCCTCCACGTACAGGGCGCCGCTCTGGTGCGGATTTTCGCCGTAGCGCAGGATCTGCCGCCGCTCGAAGGCGAGTCGCAGACTGGGCGGGAAGGGCTCGGGGCGCGTGGAGTCGATGCGCGCGCCGAGCCAGTTGGCGATCACGCCGTCGTAGCGCGCGGTGTGGGCGAAGGCCTTGGCAGCGAGCCGCCGCCGCATCTCCAGGCGGGTGCCGCCCTGGGCCAGCGCCTCGAGTGCATCGGCGTAATCGGCAGGATCGACGATTGCGGTGACCCGCGCATGGTTCTTGGCCGCCGCGCGCAGCATCGCCGGACCGCCGATGTCGATGTTCTCGATCGCCTCGTCGAAGCTCGCCTCCGTGGCGTTGCTGATGCGTTCGAAGGGATACAGATTGACTACCAGCAAATCGATGCCGGCGATGTGATGCCGGCTCATGACGTCATCGTCGACCCCGCGTCGCCCGAGCAGGCCACCGTGAATGATCGGATGCAGGGTCTTTACGCGCCCGTCCATGATCTCCGGGAAACCGGTGAGGGTATCGACGTCGGTGACCGCGAGCCCCGCGTCGCGCAGCACGCTGGCGGTGCCGCCGGTCGAAATCAGGCCGACGCCGAGCGCGTCGAGACCGCGCGCGAGATCGACCAGGCCGGTCTTGTCGAACACGCTGAGCAGGGCTCGTCGTGCCGGAACGGGAGAGTCATCGAACATGATGCCTGGCGACTACGCTGCGAAAGCCGCAATTATAGCGGCGCGGACTGCGTCGGATCAGCCGCCAAGGCCGTATTGCTGCAGCTTCTTGCGCAGGGTGGCGCGATTGATGCCGAGCGCCTGCGCTGCGCGACTCTGGTTGCCCTCGTACCAGGCCAGCACCTCGCGCAGCAGCGGTGCTTCCACTTCGCGCAGCAGCAGCGCGTGCAGCGGCTCGGCCGGCGCCGACTCGACGTCGGCCAGATAGCGACGCACCGCGCGACTGACGCACTCGTCCAGCGGCGGCCGTAACGCGACGTTCTCGACGCCGTCGACGCTGCGCGGCGTGGTGGTGACTTTCCGGACCAACGGTTCCCCTCGATGCAGCGGCGTCGCCACGAGCCCCAATTCCGCGTGGCGACAGCGCAGCCAAGTCTAGCGCTCCGCGCCGACCGTGGTAAGTGCGAGATAGTTACTCGACGTGCGTCGGTCGGCTGGGCGGGATCGCGGTCGCTGGCGCCGCGGCAAGGGATTTACTCGAAATCGAATTCGAAGGCCACCGCGTTGCGGCCGGGATCGACTACTTCGAAGGCGAGGGCGACGCTGGCGCCGGCCGCGATACCCTCCTGTGGGCTCCATGTCGCGCCAAGATACTCGCGCGGCGCGAAGCGGCGCATGGCGATGCGCTGCTCGTCGAGGTTGGAGAGGGTGACCTTCAGGGTAGGGAACGCCTGCGCGAATGGCGCTTCGTTGCGCAGGGTGGCCGAAATCAGCAGCGCCCCCGCCACCGAGGGATGCGGGCGGATGTCGCGGGACACCAGGCGCAGGCTGGCCTGGTCGTGACGCAGCGGGAGCCGGCAGCGCAGCTCGGCGCAGAGCGGCTCGAGCCAGTTCCGGACTGCTGCGCGATCGATCCAGCTGGCGCGTTCGGCCCAGGCGACCTGGGCAAAAAGCGCGAGCAGGAGCAGCACGCTCGCGCTGCGCCAGAAGCCGACGGCCCCGGCTGCCGACTTCTGGCTGCGCCTGGGGATGAACGCCGGCGCTCCCGTGCGTGCCGCGTCTTCGCGGGCGGTCGGTGTCGCCGCGGAGCGTGGCGGCTGCGGCCGATAGACCGCCCGCTGCAGCCGGGGTGGATCGAGATCCTCATGGGCCTGAAGCCGCTCGAAAGGTAGCGCTGGCAGCGCCTGTTGCACGTTGTCGAGAGCGTTGAAGATGGCGCTGCAGTGGCCGCAGCGGACGCTCCCGCGGCGCGCCGCGAGTGCGTCGAGGTCGATCTCGAACACCGTCAGACACTGCGGGCACTGGCTGTACATGCGATCAGGCGCCGATCCGGCCGATGCAGCCCGGGGCGAACACCCGCGGGTGCGAGGAAGGCTTGCGCGCGCTCAGTCGGTCGAACCCGGCTGTGGCTGGCGCAGGGCAGCGGAAGGAAGCGCGCCGCGGGTCGCCTGGCAGGCGGTTCTTCATGGGCCCGACGGCTCCAGTACGCGCCTGGCGGGCGGGGTGGCGGCCGCAGGGGAGGCGCTGGCGCCGATGCCGGGCGCGTGCGGGTGCGCCCAGTGCAGGGCGTGCGGGTCGAAGCCGTCCTCGAGGGTGGGTTTGACGATGCGGAAATAGGGTGAGACGTCGAAATCGCGTGGAGTGAACAGGCGCGAATCGCGGATGTGCAGGATTTCGCGCACGTGCTCCTCGGCGTCGTCGTCGTTGGCGCGAATCTGCTCGATCTCGGGCAGGATCGGGTAGCGCACGGACTCGAAGGCGGCGGCGATCAGCGAGGAGCAGATGGCGCGGGTCGGCTCGCCGCTACCGAAGGCGAGCAGCCGCCTGCGGTAGCGCTCCGGGACCGGCGGGGTGTGGATCAGATAGCGCGCCAGATCGAGCACGTTGCGCGTGTCGTAGTGCTCGCCGAGCCGCGCCGTGGCGCTGGCTACTACTTGGTCGAGTTCCTCCGCCGTGAGCCCGATCGGGCGGCAGATCCGGGTGTGCTGGTGCGCGTAGTGATTGGCAGCGAGCAGATGCACGCCCTCGTTCACGTCCGCTTCGATCAGCATCGGTGGCGCGTCGTCGGGGCCATCGCCGGCGGCGGATACGCACAGCGCCGAGTGGGACCAGGTCGATTGCGTGATGTAGCGGATCGCTACCGCGAAGTGGCTGGTGCCTTCGACCAACAGCACGTCACCCTTGCGCAGCGTGCGCAGCAGGAGCCCGGCGCGACTCGTGCTGAGATGCACGGTGACGCGCGGTTCCGACAGATACTGTGCCAGTCGATGGCCGATCCGCTGCAGCATATCGGTCGAATCTTCGTTCGCCATGGCGACGATGTCCAGCCTGCGAACCGCAGCCTGCGAACCGCGTCGATGCGGCGTCGCGCGCGGCGCGCTTCAGCGGCGGCAGCCACTGATGCGGAGCCAACCCTCACGTTCGGCGACCACGAGTTCCCGGAAGTCCTCGGCGTAGCGCTCGAGCAACGCGGGCTCCTGGCCGGCGAGAATGCCCGACAGTGCGATCGGCGCACCGGGTTTCAGGAGTTCGCCGAAGCGCGGCGCGAGATCTTCCAGCGGACCGGCCAGAATATTCGCAACCAGCGCGTCCGCCCGCAGCGGCACAAGCTCGTCGGGATGGCGCAGGCGCAGGCGCTCCGCGACATCGTTGCGTTCGGCGTTGCTGCGGCTCGATGTCAGCGCCTGCGGGTCGTTGTCGATCGCGATCGCCGCGCCGGCGCCAAGCTTGAGAGCGGCGATGGCGAGGATGCCCGAGCCGCAGCCATAGTCCACCACGGTCATGTCGTGGAGCTCGAGCGAGTCCAGCCATTCCAGGCAAAGCGCCGTGGTCGGGTGCGTGCCGGTGCCGAAGGCGAGTCCCGGATCCAGGCGCACCACGACCGCGTCCCGATCGTCGGTCGGCGGTTCGATGTTCCAGGGATAGACCCACAGTCGGCGCCCGAAACGCATCGGCTGAAAGCGGTCCATCCAGGCGCGGACCCAGTCGCGGTCGGCGAGCGCGCGGAACTCCATCTGCTCGGGCGCGATATCCGGCAGCAGCTCGCTCAGTACCGCGACCAGGCCGAGCCGATCGATCGCGGGATCGAACAGCGCCGACAGGGTGATCTCGCGCCACAGCGGAGTTTCGCCGGCGCCCGGCTCGAAGATCGCGCGCTCGTCGGGCGTCCCCGCGTCGGCGTCCTGCAGGCTGAGGCTGAGCGCGCCGGCATCTTCCAGCGCCGCTTCGACCTGCTCCTGTTCGCCGCCGCGCACGTGCAGCACGAGTTCGAGCCAGCCGCTCGTGGCCGTCTGCGGCTCTCCCTCGCTCGGGCGCAAGGCGCTACGCCTTCTCGCGCATTTCCGCCATGCGCCGTTCCAGGTAGTGGATGTTCTGGCCGCCGGCGCGAAAGCCGCCGTCGGCAAGAATGCGCTGCTGCAGTGGCAGGTTGGTGCGGATGCCCTCGACCACCATCTCCGAAAGCGCGATGCGCATGCGCGCGAGCGCGGTGGCGCGATCGCGGCCATGCACGATCAGCTTGCCGATCATCGAATCGTAGTTGGGCGGGATCGCATAGCCATCGTAGATGTGCGTGTCCACGCGCACGCCGGGACCGCCGGGCGCCTCGAAGCGGCGGATCGTGCCGGGACTCGGCATGAAGGTATCCGGGTCTTCGGCATTGATCCGGCACTCGATCGCGTGACCGTCGAAGTGGATGTCCTGCTGCCGCAGGCGCAGCTTTTCGCCGCCCGCGATCAGCAGTTGCTCGCGCACCAGGTCGGCGCCGGTAATCATTTCGGTCACCGGGTGCTCCACCTGGATGCGGGTGTTCATCTCGATGAAGTAGAAGCGGTCGTTCTCGTAGAGAAACTCGAAGGTGCCGGCGCCGCGGTAGCCGATGCGCAGACAGGCCTCGACACACACCCGGCCGATCTCGGCGCGCTGCTCCGCAGTGATCCCCGGTGCGGGCGCCTCTTCGACGACTTTCTGGTGGCGCCGCTGCATTGAGCAGTCGCGCTCGCCGAAATGCACGGCGCCGCCCTGACCGTCGGCCAGCACCTGGATCTCGACGTGGCGCGGGTTCTCCAGGTACTTCTCCATGTAGACCTGATCGTTGCCGAAGGCCGCCTTGGCTTCGCTGCGGGTCAGGACGATGGCGTTGGAGAGGTGCGCTTCGGTGTTGACCACGCGCATGCCGCGGCCGCCACCGCCGCCCGCGGCCTTGATGATCACCGGATAGCCGATCTCGCGGGCGATCCGGGTGTTGACCACGATGTCCTCGCCGAGCGGTGCGCCCGAGCCCGGCACGCAGGGAACACCCGCGGCCTTCATGGCCTTGATCGCCTCGACCTTGTCGCCCATCAGCTGGATCACTTCGGGGCTCGGACCGATGAAGATGAAGCCCGACTTTTCCACCTGCTCGGC
>CAZORA010000018.1:0-44472 GCA_964582225.1 uncultured Dokdonella sp.
GGTCTCAATGATCCTGGCTGGCAGATTGCCCAGGCCTGCGAAGAGATCCTGTTGTCCTCCGGTTTGCTCGACGAGGCCTACCGAAGCTATGCCATCGAGGCAAATCAGAGCACAACGAACCTGGCGACGTTTCGTGCCATCGCCAAGAAGTATCCCCACAAGCAGCCGGACGAAATTCTGCGTGACCTGGTGTCCAGTACACCCGGCGCCGAGGGCAAATGGTTTGCTGCTGCCAAGGATGCGGGCCTGTTTGATGTGGCGATCGAATTGGCCACGCGCAGCCCGACCGATCCGCGCACGCTGACACGCGCTGCCCGTGACTACGCCAAGAAGCAGCCGGCATTCGCGCTCGCAGCCGGCTTGGCCGCGTTGCGCTGGATCTTTCTTGGATACGGCTACGAAATCACCGGCGCTGATGTGCTCGATGCTTATTCGGCAGTCACGCAGGCGGCAGGGAACGCAGGTGTTCCAGCCCCGCAGATCAACGAGCAGATCCGGGACATGATCGCCAGCACCCAGCCCAGCAATTCGTTGATGAAGACCATCCTCACCCGTCATTTGTCGAACTGACAGGGACCCGCTTTTCGCAGCAACCCGCATCGGTTCGCACGACTCCGAAACTCCCTCATGGTGTCGGCGGCAGTCCATCCGGACACTACACAGCATGTGAGTTTGACCGAGAGGACCACCACCGATGCATCAAATCAACCATCTGCCACCGGAGCGGATGACGCCGGAACTGATGCCGGCGGCTCCTTTGGCGTTTGGCGCACCGATGCCAACGGCATGCGCCTGGTGCGCGACGGGCCGGTGGTGGACATCGCCGCCGACCGCATCGCGGTGCGCATCGGCCAGGAAATCAGCTGGACGATCGAGGTGGCCAACCTGGGCGCCGCCGACCTGCAGATGGTCCAGGTCTCCTTTCCCCTGCCCGGCGAGGTCAATCCCGCCAGCGCTGCCTGGACTTGCGCAGGCAGCAACGGTGCGGGTTGCAGCGCCGCTGGCAGCGGCGCCATCAACGAGTTCATCGCGTTGCCGGCCGGTGCGGTCGCCACCTATGCCCTTGTGGCCACCGTGGCGAGCGAGGATGAGGGCATGGTCAACGCCGCAGTGACGGTGAGCCATGGCGCCGGCGGCATCACGCGCAGCGTCGATACCCTGAACGTGCTGTTCCGCGATGGCTTCCAGGCTGGCGGCGATGGTGCGCAGCCCTGGCCATGATCCCGTGACTCCTCAAAACCCGCGGCGGTTCAGCTCACTTCGCTTCAAGAATCGGTTGTGGTAGGGCAGCCGGCGACAGGACTTCGCCTGGCCTGCCTTGCCCGCCACTCGGATGCCGTGGCTCCGGCGGATTGGGCAAACCAACGACCAAACGTGTCGCTGTCACGGAAGCCCAAAAGCGTGGCGATGCGTGCGATCGATGCTGATGAATGGGCCAGGTGGTGCCGCGCGAGATCGTATCGCACCTGCTGCAGGACCGAGCGGTAACTTGCGCCTTCCTGTTGCAGCGATCGTTGCAGGGAACGGCGGCTGACGTGCAACCGGCGCGCGACCCCATCGATGCTCGCATCGCCGACAGCCAGAGTCTCCCGCAAAACGCTCCGCACACGTCGCGCATAGTCGCTGCCCATCGCAAGACTGAGCTGGCGATCCTTGAACGCCGCCTCCAGAAACCGCCACATCGCATCGTCACGCGTCACGAACGGCCGCAGCGCGTCATGGGCGGAAAACGCGATCGTGTAATCACGCGCCTGGCATGGCTTGCATCCGAAGAAACGCTCGTAGGGTTCCAGGTTCGCCGGCAGTGTGGGGACCCCGACGCTGATTGGCCGCACCTCGACGCGCGTGCCCCAGCGCACCAGTTTCGTGAAGATGACCAGCTCCGACATGGCCGGGATCCACGGCACCGGCATCGTTTGACCTTGCCACTCCAACGTGGCGCGGGTTCGCGTGCGGCCGATGTCCACCGTCATGACCCGCGGCTGCAGCACCTGCCAATACTGCTGCAGGCGGCGCATGGCTGTGTTGAGGTCAGGGCTGCACAGCGTGGACAAAATCGGCGGATCGAAGCCTTCGGCCGAGAGCACGGCGCCGACCCTGAGCGGCAGCTCATCGTCCCCTGACAGGGCAGCCAACGTATCCCACAGCCGGAAGTACTCCTCGAGCGTCAGGGTGGCGTGCGAGTTGTCGAACAAGGTCACCGGAAGACCCGCGACCTTCAGCACGCTTTTGAGACTGAGCCCCAGATCCGGCACCAATACCTTCCAGAACTTGGAAGCCGTCAAGCGTCGAACGTAATTCGCCATCGCACCGTGTCAGCGCACCAAACCACAGCAGCGCCAGCTTAAGGCAAGCCGGAACAAGTAGCGCAACCGCCATGGCGTTCGCAAACGCTGCCTTCGTGCTTTGCGGCGAAGACGAGGCCGGCTTGGCCGAGCGAGCCGAACAGCGCGACTCGATGGCTTTCCTGGCGCCGCCTGTCGCCAGCAACGCTCTACGGTCGGGCGATGCTTGTCCGCGCGCGGTTCTTTGACGTGCTGCGTCGAACGACATCCAGCGAAGCCTTCCGCAGTGCGCAGTGACCTACACGCAGGCAAGGATCTTGAAGACTGCGCGACTTGCCCGGCGTTCCGTTGACGTGGATCGCGCGCGCCACGACCCAATGCTGCGTGGGTCTGTGAGCTTGCCAAACGCGCCAGATCGTTTGCCATGCCCGCCATTCGCCGTGTCTGACCAAGCGCGGCGCAATCGGGGCGCTCTGAGCCGCTTAGAGTCGCGCCCGACGGCCACTAGGGGTGGGGCAAATCGATCGTGTCGATGTCATCTTTTCGTCGTAGTACGCGCGCATCCTCTGCACGTGTCACAACCAGGGCGCTGTCCGCCGTGGCCTCTGGACGGGTCGCCGCGACCCACCTTTCCGGTCCCCTCTTTCGCGATCGCTTCGAGTTCACGTCCGCTTACGTCGACACGGTGTCCGCGCGGGCGCGCTGCTGGACGGCCGCTTGCCTGTCGGTTCGCCGCGGCACGGCTGCCGGGTCAGCCGCCAACGCCTGCCTGTGGCCTGACGAACGGTCGGACTCCAGCTTCGTGCCAGCGCTGGCCCATCTCACCGCAACCGGGCTGCGCAAGCCTGCCGACGGGCTCGACACCGGCCTGTATCTGGCGCAGGCGAAGGATTCGCGGTGGCGCGCCCCAGACTCGATGGACTCGAGCCGCACGGCCAATCGACTTCACTTGCAAAAAAGGGAGACATGATCATGAACGCAGCCACATCGCACCTTCACTCGTCGCGGTTGAACCGGCGCCGCACTGGGCTTCGCACCCTCATTGCCGGGGCCGTCCTGCTCGGCAGCGCCGTCGTGGCCGAAGCGACGCAGGTCGTACAGCACACGATTACCAGTGAGTCGACCCAGGCACAGGTCAACGTCCCGTTCACGTTCGGACAGGTGTTCCGCAATGGTGATGTACCCGCGGGCAAGACGATCAGCGCCATCGTCAGTGGTCAGGCCGTGCCGCTTCAGGTCGATGTCAAAGCGCGCAATCCGGACGGCAGTCTGCGGCATGCCGTTCTGACCACCAGCGTGTCATCCTTGCCCGTCAACGGCAGTATCCCGTTGCAGCTTTCGGTGGTATCTCCTCCGGAAAGCACGCCACCGGCGGTGAGCCTGGAGCAGCTCTTGGCGACCCCGTACGACGCTGAGGCGGTTTTCAATGTAGGCGGCACCACATATTCCACCAACGCGCGTGCTCTGCTCGAGGCCCCAGCTCAGAACGGAACCTGTGCGCAGTGGAATCCGGGTTGCAACATCTGGCTGTCCGGGCCGCTGATGACGACATGGGTGGTGCATGGCTTGCCGAAGTCGGGTTCAGGCGTGTCGTATCCGCACCTGCAGGTGTATTTCGAGGTGCGCGCTTATGCCGGGGCCAACGGCGACATCGGGTCCGTGCGTACCGACATCATCGTCGAGAACGCGGCAGCCTACGACGCGCAATCCGTGGCGGCTCCACAGGTTCAACCGCAGTACACGGCGGTTCTGACCTCCGGCACGGCCCAGTTCAACAGCGCGGAGTTGACGCAGTACGCCTTCACTCGCTGGCACAAGGTGTTGTGGTGGAACGACGTCGAGCCCGAAGTTTACGTGCGTCAAGACACGCGCTACATCCAGACGACCAAGGCGGTTCCGCGCTATATGACCTTGAATCCGCCTGAAAGCCTGCTGGCCAGTCTACGCCAGTCCTGTGACCCGCTTGACGATTGCGACCAGACATTGAGGATGGGCAGCGGCGGTTGGCAGGATGCGATTGGCCCGTTGCCGCGCTGGACCGCGATGTACCTCGTCAAACCCGATGCACGAGCCTGGCGTTACATGTTGGCCAACACCGATGCGCTCGGCAGCTACAGTGTCCACTATCTCGATCAGGCCACGGGGTGGCCGGTCAGCATCCAGGATCACCCGTACGTGTCGATCGGCTATTACCGCAGCACTTCGCAGATTGCGTACGGTCCGCCGTCGCAGCAGCAGCAAAACTTCCTCAGGGACTTGTTGCCGACCTGCACCGACAACGCGATCGTCAGCGACTGCACGACATGGGGCGATTACAAGACCGGCAACCCAAAAGGGTGGGAGGTCGCGCATCAGCCGGCCATGTCCTACGTGCCTTACATGGTGACAGGCGACTACTTTTACTTGTCCGAGCTCGCCTACAGCGCCTCGTACAACGATATATGGTCAAGCCCGTTCACCAGAAATTACACGCAGGGTTACATCGATCCGGGTGTCCCGAACGATCGCGCCAAGGCGTGGGTTCTGCGCCAAATCGTCAATGCCGCGTGGCTGCTGCCGGATGATTATCCGTTGAAAGCCGAGCTCAACAGCGTCGCTGACAACGCAATCGCCAACTTCAACGATAACTACACCGACAATCCGGACGCCAGCCCATTGCATGTCACCAATCACATGGCCTACGCCAATAACGGAGTCACTGCCGTGGCCATGCCGCCGTGGCAGCATTCCTATTTGACTTGGGCTGCCGGCCACGCCGCCAACCTGGGCTTTGCCGACGCCGCGCGCTTTCGTGATTGGCTCGGTGTATTCGAGATCAGTACGATGACGGGCTGGGTGGATGACCCCCACCATGGTTTTTGCTGGCTGGAGGCCTCGCTCTATTCGCTCCAGGTGCAAGATGCCAACCACGATTGGCTGCCCGATTTCGAAACTGTGTATGCGACGCAATTTCCGACACTCAGTGGCCTGAGCTGCAATTCACCAGAGTGGCTGGCCGAGAAGTCGCGGTTGGTCGGCAGGCCGTGGCAGGAGGGGGAGATGGATTTCAATGCAGCAAGCGCCCAAGGCTTCCCGGCCTTTGAACAGATCGGCTACGCGATCCTGTCAGATACCGACCTGCCACGCGCGAAACTGGCTTGGAATATCTTCGACTCACGCACGGTCAAGCCGACGGGCTACCTCTCGTACGACTACTACCCAAACTATGCCGTGATTCCGCATGGCGATATCCTGTTCACCGACGGCTTTGACAACCCTTGAGGGAGTCGCGTATGCCGCGCCACGGATGGCGCGGTCCGCAACACTCGGCTATTTCGACGGACTGCTTCAAGGCGTCGCGCACGGCGCCGAGCCGTCATGACCCGTTTCGCACCACTGCGCCAAACTAAACCGCACGCGACCAGGCGGCGTGCAAACTCCCCCACGCCGATGCCGCCCATGCTCGCCGCGCCTAGGGAGTATCTGAACAAGCCGACACGTTCGTCACTCCCGCGAAGGCGGGAGTCCAGTGTCTTTGATTTCAATGGCTTGAAGTCGCTGGATGCCCGCCTTCGCGGGCATGACGGGCTTGATCAGGCATTCCCTAGCCTTCGCCGACTTCGGAACTGCGGTACTGCCTCACGTGCTCCTGATTCATCGCCGGGGTCGCGAGACTGACGACCACCAGCACAACGATGTTGAGGATCAAGCCCCAGATGCCCGGATTGAGCCCCAGCGGGGATTTCCAGACGAAATCGAAAAAGATGGTGAGCACAGTTCCGCTGATGAGTCCGGCAAACGCCCCCGCGCGCGTTGCGCGCGTCCAGAATAGCGCCGCCAGGGTCAACGGCAGGAGCTGCACGATCGCTCCGTAGGCAACCAGCAGCGTCGTCACCAGCGAACTCGGATTGACGAGCGCCAGCGCGTAGCTCAGCGCACCGATGACCAGGACCAGCGCGCGGGTTGTGCGCAAGACCTGCGCGTCGTTCATTCCCGGCCAGAGCTTGGCGGCAACGTCACGTGCCGCAACGGTCGCGGCGCTGTGGGCGATGTTCGCGCCAGTGGACATCGCCGCGGCGAGGGCGCCAGACAGCATCAGTCCGACGAGCCACGGTGACAGGTGCGCAGCGTGGACCACGATGTCCAGCAGCACGCTGTCCGCATTCTTCAAAGGGGCGTCCTTGTAGGCAAGGATACCCGCGAAGCCGATGATCAAAATCGGGATCATCACGTAGACGAAGATCGGATACAGCATCAAGCTCTTCTTCAAGGTGCGCGCACTGTCGGCTGAATAAAAGCGCATGAATAGATGCGGCCACATCCAGGCGCCCAGTGCGCTGATCAGAATGGCGGTCGAGAACGCCGCCCATCCGTATGGCTGGCCACCGCCTGGGATCGTCAGAAACTGTGGCGCCTCGGCGGCAATTTTGTGGAACATCGGACCGATACCGCCGTACATTTCATGGGTCACGACGAAACCCAGCACCCAGGCGATCCCGACCATCAGGATGCCCTGAAAGAGATTGGTCCAGCCGATGCCGCGCAAGCCACTCGTGTAGACATAGAGCATGACAATCGCGGTGGCCAGCAATGCGCCCAGCCAAAACGGCACGCGGCCGTCGGTCGCGGCCTTGAACATTAACCCGGTGCCGGCAACCTGGATCGTCAGGTACGGAATCATCCCCAGGATGCTGACGATCCCGATCAAGGTCGCGAGGCCCTTGCTGTTGAAGCGCCCAGCCAGCAGGTCGGCCTGCGTCAGGTGCCCGAGACGGCTCGCGATCTGCCTGACCCGTGGCGCCAACAGCCAGCCAATGCTCGCCATGAGCGCGGTGTAGGCCAGAATATACAGAGCCGGAGATCCGCGACTGTAAGCCCAGCCGGGCCCGCCCAGGAAAGCGAACGCGGAAAAGATCTCCGCGCCCATGATGAAGAACATCAGAACCAAGCCCAGGCTGCGACCGCCGGTGACGTAATCCTCCAGCGACGACGCTCTGTTGTGATTGCGCGCCTGGACGCCGATCCACAGCGTGACCAGCAGGTAGACCACGGTGATCCCGGTGACGATGAGCCAATTAGGCATGACCGGCCTCGTCGGCGTATTCGACGAGGTACAGCAGCACCAGCCCGAGCAGCATTACCGCGACCCAGAAGACGTACCAGAAGAACATGAACGGCAGGCCGAGGATAAACGGTTCGATCCGATTCGCGAGCAGGGCTCCCGGCCAGATCATCGCCGCCCAGCAAATGAGCTGGACCACCGTCAGGGCCACGTAGACACCACGTTTGCTCATTTCAGCTCCGGGATTTCTGTTCCGCGTCTTGTAAACGTCTCATGAGACACTCAAATCAACAGTACGCCATCAGCAAAAAAGCACCGAGTCCTTACAAAGGCTTCAGTAATCCGCAGTCGAAATCCTCAATAAATCGCAGATTGACCGGCTCAAACCCTCCTTGATCTTCCGGAGAACGATACGCGGTGTGGCGCTTGTTGACCTCTTCAATCGCTTGCGTCGAGGCGCCATTCATGCAGCGCTGAATAATCCCGTAAACCATCCCGGTACGATGCATCCCGCCACCACAGTGGAAATAAATGTTTCCTTCCGGTTCTTTTCCGTGTGGACGAAGGATCTGCGTGTTGATGAGTTCAGCGACAGCCAGCTCAGCCCGCTTGCGATTTCTTTCGTAATCTTCCTTTTTTTTGACCATGCGGCGCCACGTTGGGCTATTACCGCCGTCGAAATATGTCGCACCAAGATCTTTCGCAACCTTGCTCTCCGTCGCAATCAAATCTTCGAAAGGATAATCGCCGCCGTACAAATTGATCACATGCTTGACATGCCCTTGCGCGATCAAGCTGCGCAGGCAGGAATCCTCATTTGCGGAATCGATGGTTATCCCTGAGCGGAAAATCAAAAGCGGCTTTTCATGTCCTTCGGCATCGTGATAGCGACGATCACGAAGCACCATCACGCCAACATTTTCCGGTTTCAATTGATCATAGGATGAACGCACCAAATATCCGAGAGCAATATCAGCACCTCGCTCTAATTGCTCTTGGGTTACTTCGTGTTTCAATGGTGCGGGATGCCACGCTCGCGCAATCTTTTCGCTGATTGCTCGCGCATATTCATCGAGGCGATGATCCCAAATCACGAGACTATTGCAGCGGATCGAAGATGGCTCGATACCCGCCTCGCGTAGGATTTGCTGTGCTTCCGGGCTCAAGGTTGAAATTTCATGCCCGTCGGCCTTCGCTTGCGACGTCGCCGCCGCCTGCGCGCCTACGGTTGCGCGTGACGCCGTCGTCGAGCAACCTGGAGCAAACGCGCTGATCAACAGCAGCAAGAAAAGCGAACTCAGGATTCTCATCAGCATCATCCCAAAATCTGATCAGTGACCCGCCCGGGAATCCCGGAAACTCATTGGGGTAAGGCACGTCGCCAGGGCGAGCTCTCGGGTTTGCTGATAGTAGTCCGCTTCGGCTTCCGCGGGGAATGGTGTTGCCAGTCGGCCCCAGCGGGCGCTGTGGTTCAGCCAGCCCACCCCCTCCGGCGTGGTTCGACGTCCTGTAGAGTCCGCCAGGAACGGCGATAGAGGATCTCGGCCCTGCGCAGGTCGTTGAGCGTTTCGGGCATGGCATTGTCGCAAGAATCGTCGACGCCGCCGGCGAGCGGATTGATGCCGGCCTAGGCTGTGCTCTCGGTGTAGCGGATCGACACGTGCTGCGACCCGCGGTCGGAATGATGGATCAGCCTACCTTGGGTCGGCTTTCGCGCCCACAGCGCCTGCTCCCGCGCATCGAGCACGCAATCGGTTCGCGCCCGGCTGGAAGTCTCCCAGCCGCCGATCTGCCGCGCGAAAACATCGATGACAAAAGCGGCGAACGGGGATCTGAACCAGTCGATATTTGCTCGTCACCCCCGCGAAGGCGGGAGCCCAGTGCCGTTGTTTCCAAGGACTTGAAGTCGCTGGTTGTCCGCCTTCGCGGGCCTGACGGCATGTTTCGACATTCCCTGGACGAATCCCTGCAACGTCGAGACGAAGGTGAAGTTCGCGGAAGCAACGAGGGAAGGATGCGCGGGCCGACGATGGAAGAGTTCGCGAGGGCGACGAAGAAATGGAAGGTCTCGCCCGCACCGATGACGCTGTTGCGCGAGGCTCGCGGCGGGCTCAGGATGCACGCGGCTTCCCGCGGACCCCACCCCGATGTACTACAAGCATCTGCTGCCGATTCTGCTGCTGGTCGGCTCGAACGTCTTCATGACCTTTGCCTGGTACGGCCATCTGCGCTTCGCCAGCCGCCCGCTGTGGGCGGTGGTGCTGGTGAGCTGGGGCATCGCCTTTTTCGAATACTGCCTGCAGGTGCCGGCCAACCGGATCGGCTACGCGGTCTACGAGCCAGCGCAGCTCAAGGCCATGCAGGAGATCATCACCCTGCTCGTTTTCGCCGTGTTCTCGGTGTTCTACCTGGGCGCGACGCTGAAGTGGAACCACCTGGCCGGCTTCGCGCTGCTGGTGGCGGCGGCGTTCCTGATCTTTCGCGATTGAGCCTTCAGCCAGAATCGCGCTTGGCGCGGCGCCAGAGCGCCTCCTGTTCCGCCAGCGACCGTTCGGCGAGGGGAATCCCGTCGGCGGCGGCGATGGTTTCCATGGCGCGGAAACGGCGCTCGAACTTGGCGTTGGCCTGACGCAGGGCGCGGGACACATCGACCTTGGCGTGACGCGCCAGATTGACGGCGACAAACAGCACGTCGCCGATTTCGTCCCGCATGCGCTCGGCATCGGCACCGGCTTCGAGCTCGGCTTCGACCTCGTCGACCTCCTCACGGAGCTTGCTCAAGATCGAGCCGGCATCCGGCCACTCGAAGCCGACCGCCGCCGCTTTACGCAGCAGTTTGATCGCGCGCTGCCACTCCGGCAGGCCGCGGGCGACACCGGCCAGCGCGCTCGGGTCGGCCTGGCCGCGCGCGGCACGCTCGGCGGTCTTGCGCTCCTCCCAGTCGGCCTTCTGGGTCTCGATCGAATCGAAGTGCAGCTCGCCGAACACGTGCGGGTGGCGCCGCACGAGCTTGTCGCAGATCGCCTCAACCACATCGGCGAAAGCAAAGTGCTGCTGCTCTTCGGCCATTCGCGCGTGGAACACGACCTGCAGCAACAGATCGCCGAGCTCGTCGCAGAGGTCGATGAAGTCGCGCCGGTCGATGGCGTCGACGACCTCGTAGGCCTCCTCGATCGTGTAGGAGGCGATGCTGGCGAAGTCCTGCTCGAGATCCCACGGGCAACCGCGCTCGCGGTCGCGCAGGCGCGCCATGATCGCGAGCAGCTCGTCAATCCGCCCCTCCGCCGCGCTCATCCCCGCTGCCGACTCAGTGCGGGTGATCGAGGGTCATTGACCGGAACTACCGACGTCCGCCGCCAACACGTCGAACAGGGCCTTGGCGCGGGTCCCGTCGGCGAGCAGGAAATTCACTTCCACCCGATCGCCGACAGCGATCGGGCGGCGCGGATGCATGAACATCAGGTGCTTGCCGCCAGGCGCGAAGCGCAGGCTCTCGCCGGGCTCGATCACCAACCGCGACAGCTCGCGCATCTTCGCCACACCCCTCTCCATCACGGTCTCGTGCAGCGAGGCCATGCGAAACGCGTTGCTCTGCGCGGTGAGAACGGTGAGCGGCTGGTCGCCGTCGTTGGCGAGCGTCACGTAGCCCGCCAGCATCTCGGCACCCGGCGGCGGCTCGCGAATCCAGGCGTCGGTCAGCAGCAGGGTGCCGGCAGCCTGCGCGGCGCTAACAAAGATCAGCGCGGTGCAGCCCAGCCAGCGCAGCGCGCAAATTGGGTAGCGCATGATATCCCTCCGATCGGGCGGCTATGATACCTCCTGCTTTCGCCGGAGATGGACCACCATGCGCCTGGCGCTCGTGATGCTCGCGATGACGACCCTGACTGCAGCCGCAGCCCCGCCCGAACTGACGATCTACCGCAGCGACAGCCGTGAGCTGTACGCACCGGGGACGACACCGCTCAACGATGGCAAGGCCGTGATCCACGAGCAGCGCAACGTGCAGCTAGCCGGCGGGCGCCAGACCGTGATCCTTGACGGACTGCCGAGCCTGGTCGAGAGCGAGGCGATCCTGGTCGAGCTTGGTGACGCCGGACGCGTGCTGGCGCAGCGGGTGTTGGCGCCCGGCGACGGTGGCATGCTGGCGGCGCACCGGGGCCAACGGGTGCGGATTGAGCGCGGCGGCACCGTTCAGGCGGAAGGCAGCCTGGTGGCCGTCGACTCCAGCGGACTCAGCGTGCGCGACGATCGAGGGCAAATGATCTTCGTGCGCGACTTCGATCGTCTGAGCTTCCCCGAAGGCGCCGGCGCAAGCGGCAGCAGCGTGCAGCTCGCGGTCGACGGCAAGGCCGGTTCCGGAATCGCTCGCCTCACCTACCTGAGCGCCGGTCTCGGCTGGCGCGCCACGTACACGGCCGAGATCGACGAGAACAAGGGCTGCCGCATGCGCCTGCGGGCGCTGGCGACGATCGCCAATCGCAGCGGACGAGACTATTCCGGCGCGGGCCTGCAGCTGATCGCGGGCGCGCCGAATTTCACCGCCGGCGGCAGCCCGCGACCGATGCTGAAGATGGCGATGGCCGCGGCAAGCGCCCCCGAGGCGCCGCCCGAGGAGTCGACGCTGGGCGACTATCGCAGCTACGCGGTCGGCGGCAACCTCGAGCTGCCCGATGCAAGCGTCACCCAGGTACCGCTGTATTCGGAGCAGGCGCTCGACTGCCGGCGCCTGCTGCTGTTGGAATTCGGCAGCGCGTGGCTCCCGCCCAAACCCATTTTGACGCCCAACGACTCGGACGCGCGCAGTCAACCGATCGACAGCCGACTGCGCTTCACGGCGCCGAGCAGCCTGCCGGCTGGCGTTTTTCGCACGCTGACCCTCGGGCGCAGCGGTGCGCTGGAGCTGCTTGGCGAGAGCCACCTTGGCGACACGTCCAAGGGAAGTGAGGTTGACCTGAGCCTGGGCCGCGCCTTCGATCTCTCCGGCGCCCGCGAGCGCACCGGCTTTGCCGTCGACCGGGCCGCACGGCAGCTCGATTCAAGTTGGCGAATCAGCGTGCGCAACGCCGGCGAGCGCGCTCGCACGGTCACCATCCGCGAGCATCCGAGCCAGTGGCGCAGCTGGAGTCTGCGGTCCTCGAGCCTCAAACCGAGCCGACAAACGGCTGACACACTCGAGTTCACGCTCGAGGTTCCGGCTGACGGCTCGGCAACGCTCGACTATGCGCTGCGCTACCGTTGGACCGCCGCGGACGAATGACCGCCCTGCCCCATAACCTCTGAGCCCGACGATGCTCGAACTACTGCGCCACGACCGCATTCACGAAGTACGCCTCGCACGTCCGCCCGTCAACGCGCTGAACCCAGCGCTGGTGCGCAAGCTGCGGGAAACGCTGCAGGCGGCACCGGCCGAGGGCGCCGACGCGGTACTGCTGTCGGGCCAGCCGGGCATCTTCTCCGCCGGCCTCGACGTGCCTGAGCTGCTCACGCTCGACCGCGATGCATTCGGCGCTTTCTGGCGCGACTTCTTCGCGCTCTGCGCGACGCTGGCGCGCTCGCCGATTCCAATCGCTGCCGCCATTGGGGGGCACAGCCCGGCCGGCGGCGCGGTACTGACGATTCTCTGCGACTACCGGGTGATGGCGCGCGGCGACTATCGGATCGGGCTCAACGAGACCCAGGTGGGGTTGCTGGTCCCCGAATGTCTCCAGCTCGCGCTGCGGCGCCTGATCGGGCCGCGCCAGGCGGAACGCCTGCTGGTGACGGGCACAATGCTCGATCCGCAGGCGGCGCTCGCACTCGGCATGGTCGACGAGCTCACCGAGCCGGAAGCAACTGTTGCCAGTGCGCAAGCCTGGCTCGAGGGCCTGCTGGCGCTACCGGCGCACGCGGTGGCGGCCACCCGCCGCCTGGCGCGCGCCGACCTGTACACGGCCTTCGCCGATTTGGAGCGACTGCCGATCGAGGACTTCCTCGATCACTGGTTCGCGGCGGAAACGCAAGCGGTTCTGCAGGCGCTGGTGGCGCGGCTGAAATCGCGAAAATAGCCCCCACTTGCATTTCGCGCGTGGCCCGACAGTCGCGCCGCTCAAGTCGAAAACTCAAGGAGCGAACCATGAAGCTGTACTACTTTCCAGGTGCCTGTTCACTGGGCGACCACATCGTGCTGGAGTGGCTCGGCACGCCCTTCGAGCTCAAGCGCGTCGAGCAGGAAGATCGGGCCCAGCCCGAATATCGCAAACTGAACCCCGCCGGTTCGGTGCCAGTGCTCGAGCATGACGGCTGGGCGCTGACGCAAAACGTCGCGATCCTCGATTACCTGATGCAAACCCATCCGAACGCCGGCCTGACCGGCGACGGTTCGGCGAAAAGCCACGCGGAAGTCATGCGCTGGCTGGCCTTCTTCAACGCCGACGTGCATCCGAGCTTTCGCCCGCTGTTCGGCTCCACAGCCTATCTCGAAGACGCCACGGCCATCGCCAAGACCCAGCAGCATGCGCGCAAGCAATTGCGCACGCTGTTCGAGCGGACGAATGCGCAGCTCGAAGGCCGCGACTACATCGCCGGCCCGCGCTCGATCGCCGACCCCTACCTGTTCGTCATGTTGCGCTGGGCGGACGCGCTCAAGCTGGACATGCAAGGCCTCGAGCACCTCGCCGCGTTCAAACAGCGCATGCTCGCCGATTCCGGCGTGCAGCGCGCGCTGAAAGCCGAAGGCATCGCCTGAACGAACGCCCCGCCTGCGCCACAGGTACGCTTTCCGACCGCGAGCACGGTGGCTGCGCGGCAGAGATTCGATGGAATCAGGTTCACTTTCCGCTGCCAGCATGGCAAGAGAACGACCGGGCCGTCATCGAACGATGACCGAGGGTCGTTCGCACCAACCCTGACGAGGTGTTCCAGGTGAGTGAGGAGCTGCTGGCCGTGGCGCGGCCCATCGCCGAACTGCAGGACGAGCGGGGAATCCAGTCAATTCGACGCATTGCGCAGCGCTGCCCGGTGCGAGCGCGGCGGACCCGTCTTGCGTGCCGGTCGTGAGTTCTGAGAACCGAAGTGTCCTGGTCGTTGGCGGCCGCGGCTTTGTTGGTGGCTTCATCGCCGCCAGTCTGCGTCGGCATGGCTGGCGCGTGCGGGTTCTGGCACGTGCGAGAGGACGCCAGCTGAATGCGGATGAGGTGACAGGCGACATCACTCGCATGTTGCACGCAACGGATTGGGCGGCAGCCCTGGATGGGATTTCGGTCGTGGTCAATGCAGCCGGTATCCTGCGCGAGGAAGGCTGCCAGCGATTCGCCGATGTGCACATGCGCGCACCGCTGGCGCTGGCGCAGGCTTGTGTTGTGCGCGATATTCGCTTCGTCCAGCTCTCGGCTCTCGGTGATTCGGCCGACGGCGACTTCATCGCGTCCAAGCACCGCTTCGACGAACAGCTGCTTGCGATGCCGCTGAACGCCGTCGTGCTGCGTCCTTCGGTGGTGTATTCCGAGTGCGGTTCCTACGGCGGCAGCTCCTTGCTGCGCGCGTTGGCCGCGTTTCCGTGGCGACAGCTCTTGCCCGGTGACGGGCACTGGAGTTTTCAGCCGCTGGCCGCGCGGGATCTCGCCGATGTAGTGAGTGCCGCCTGCGCCAGCTCGGCGCGTGGTGTCTTCGAGCTGGGTTGCGCGCAGCCGATCTCGCTGGCCGCCTACCAGAGTCGTTGGCGGCGTTGGCTCGACATCCCAGGGACGGCGGTCTGGCGGGTGCCCCTGCCGTGGGTGCGGGCGCAAGTGGGGTTGGGAGAGTTGCTCGGCCGCGGACCGATCAATCGCACCATCTGGAACATGCTGTTACGCGGCAATCGCACTGGTGAAACAGCCTGGCAGCGGGTGCGGGATACCTTCGGCATCGAGCTGCGCACTCTGGATGAAGTGCTGGCCGACACGCCCAGTCAGATGCAGGACCGCTGGGCCGCGCAGCTCTACTTTCTGGTGCCCTGCCTGAAATGGGCGGTGGTGATCCTGTGGCTGGCGTCGGCCTGGGTAGGCTTGGTCACGCCAGCCCGTGAGCTCGAAATCCTGGCGGGCGACACTTTGCCAGCCGGCCTTGCGCCGGTGTTGCTGGCTCGCTTGAGTGCCGGACTGGATTTGATCCTGGGCCTGGCGCTGGCGCTGACACGCCGGCCGCGCCCGGTGATCCTGGCCATGTTGGGGATGACCTTGGCCTATCTCCTGTGCATCGGCTCAGCCATGCCAACGGCATTCATGGACCCATTGGGCGGACTGATCAAGAATCTCACTCTCCTCCCGACCTTGGCGATGCTGTGGGTCCTGGTGGATCGTCGCTAGATGGGCTACCTGACGCTCAAATGGTTCCACATTCTGTCGTCCACCTTGTTGCTGGGGGCCGGGCTGGCGATCGCGTTCTTCCTGTGGATGGCGCACCGCTCGCGTGATCCACGCACGATCGCCGCCACGGCGCGCGTGGTGGTGCTCGCCGATGCGATCATCACGGCACCAGCCGTGCTGGTGCAACTTGGCAGTGGACTCTGGCTTGGCCAGATGTTGAATTTGCCCCTGAGTACGCTCTGGATCGCCACGGCCTTGTTGCTGTTTGCCGTGATGGGGTTGTGCTGGCTGCCGGTGGTGTGGTTACAGTGGCGAGCCCGGAACCTTGCGCGGCAGGCTGTCGCCAGTGGCACCGCGCTGCCAGCGGCTTATGCCCGGGTGATGCGCTGGTGGTTCTGGCTCGGGTGGCCGGCACTGATCAGCGTGATCGCGATCTTCTGGCTGATGGTGGCCAAGCCTTTGTAAGTCTTTGCCAGGCGCGGATCGATCGCCGCCCGCCATCCGCGTCACCGCGGCGACCATCCCGCCGCAGGTTTGCGCGTGAATCAACGGGTCGTGATCCGGCTCCAACGAAAGCAAGGGCGTCGGTCGCTTGCCTCGACGGGAGTGTCGAGGAGCCAGGGTCGACCGTTCAATTGCCCGCTACGGGCGGCGCGCGAGCTCCGGGTCATCCTTGGTGACTGGCATCAGGTCGGCCTTCGATACACCGAGCCAGTAGAGCAGCGGGTTGGCGAAGAAGATCGAGGACAGGGTACCGACCACCACGCCAAAGAGCATCACGCTGGCGAAGTTGTGCACTGCGGGCCCGCCGAGCCACCACAGCACGAACATCGTGAGGGCGGTGGTAAACGAGGTCATGATGGTGCGCGAGAGGGTCTGGTTGATAGAGCGGTTGAGCACTTCCAGCGGCGTGCCCTTACGGGTCAGCCGGAACAGCTCGCGGGCGCGGTCGAAGACCACCACCTTGTCGTTGATCGAATAGCCGATGATGGCGAGGATCGCGGCCAGCACGGTAAGGTCGAACTCGATGCCGGTGGCGGCGATGAAGCCCACCGTCAGCACGACGTCGTGGAATTCGCTCAGAATTGCCGAGTAGGCGAAGCGTTTCTCGAAGCGCACCGCAATGTAGATCATGATGCCGATCATCACGAACACGGCGGCGACGATGCCGTCGTTCTTCAAGTCCTGCCCCACCTGCGGGCCGACGAAATCGTGGCGGCTCAAACTGGCGTCGGGCCGCGCGGTCTGCAGCGCGCGCATCACGTCGCCGGCGATCTCGTCGGCGTTTTTCTGATCGGCCTCCGGCTGCAGGCGGATCGACACGTCGCGGGTGCCGCCGAGGCTTTGCACCTGAGCGTTGTGAAAGCCGCCGGCGTCGAGCGCGGAGCGCACCTGATCGATCGCCACCGGCTGCTCGTACTTGGCCTCGATCAGCACACCGCCGGTGAAGTCGAGCGCGTAGTTGAGGCCGCGCACGCCGAGCGCCGCGACCGACAGCAGCATGAGCACGACCGAAATGCCGACACTGATCCTGCGCGCGCCGAGGAAGTCGAAATTGCTGTTGGGGTTGAAGAATTCCATGACGGCTCCTGCTGGCGGCTCAGGCCGCGCCGACCTGCGGCACCTTAATGCCGATGGACAGACGCTTCGGCTTGCTGCGGCTGTAGATGAGGTGGGTGATCGCGTGGGTCACCGTCACCGAAGTGAACATCGAAGTCAGGATGCCGATCGACAGAGTGACGCCGAAGCCGCGAATAGCGCCCGAGCCCATGGTGAGCAGGGCGATGCCCGCCAGCAGGGTGGTCAGGTTGGAGTCGAGAATCGTCGCCCAGGCCTTTTCGTAGCCGGCACGGATCGATGCCAGCGGCGTGGAGCCCACGCGCAGCTCCTCGCGGATACGCTCGCAAATCAGCACGTTGGCGTCGACCGCCATACCGAGAGTCAGCACGATACCGGCGATGCCGGGCATGGTCAGGGTGACTCCGACCGCCGACATGATCGACAGCAGCAGCACCAGGTTGAAGAACAACGCGATGTCGGCCACCACGCCGAACCAGCGATAGTAAAGGATCATGAAGATCAACACCGCGACGAAGCCGGACACCACGGCCGTTATGCCCTTTTCGATGTTGTCCTTGCCGAGACTCGGGCCGATTACGCGTTCCTCGACGATGTCGACCGGTGCCGCCAGCGAGCCGGAGCGAAGCATCAACGCGAGGTCGGAAGCCTCTTTCATGCTGTCCAGACCGGTGGTCTGGAAGCGGTTGGAAAAGACGCCGCGGATGGTGGCTACGCTGATCACCTCCTCGGTGATCTTCGCGCTGCGCACTTCCTTGCCGTCGACCATCTTCACTTCAGGCGTGCGCTCGATATAGACCACCGCCATCGGCTTACCGACGCTTTGCGAGGTGAAGTCCAGCATCTTGCGCCCGCCGGTGGCGTTCAGCGTCACCGAAACCGAAGGCGTGCCGGATTGCGGATCCGGCCCGCTCGAAGCGTCCACCATCTCGTCGCCGCTGACGATGACTTTCTTCTTCAGCAGCACCGGAATCGGCTTGCCGTCCGGGCCGGTCTCGCGGCGGAAGTAGAGGCGGTCGTCAGCCGGCACCTGGCCACTGCGCTGGGCGTCGAGCGGGTTGGCGTTCTCATCGACCGCGTGATATTCGAGAGTGGCGGTCGCACCGAGAATCTTCTTCGCCTCGGCGGTGTCCTGTACGCCCGGCAGTTCGACCGCGATGCGGGTGTCGCCCTGGCGCTGGATCAGCGGTTCGGCCACGCCGAGGGCATTGATGCGATTGCCGAGAGTGGCTACGTTCTGCTGGATCGTGTTCTGCGCGATCTCCGCGATTTTTTCCGGCTTGACGCTCGCGATCAGGGTGTACAGGTCGCCCACCTGGCTACCGTTGCTGACGCTGACGTCGGGGACCTTGATTTCGATGGTGTCGCGCGCCGCATCGCGATCGGCCGCGCTGCGCAGTTCGACCACGATGCCCTGCGGGCCGCGGCCGACCGACTGGTAGCGGATATTCTTGTCGCGCAGCGAGCTGCGGATATCGTCGCTGTAGCGCTGCAGCTGCTTGTCCATCACGTCCTTGTCATCGACCTGCATCAGGAAGTGCACGCCACCCTGCAGATCGAGGCCCTTGGGCATTTCCCGCCCGCCGATCGCACGCATCCAAGCGGGAACCGTGGAAGCCAGGTTCAGGGCCACGATGTAGCGCTCGCCCAGGTCCTCCTTGAGGAGTTCCTGCGCTCGCGCCTGCTCTTCGGTGTCGCCAATCGGCAGCCGCACAAGCAGGTGGTTCGCGCCGAGTTCGATACTCTCGAAGGGAATCCGGGCCTTCTCCAGCGCCCCCTGCGTCTGCTCGCGCAGCGCTTCGTCGATCGTCGCGCCGCGGTTGGCGCTGATCTGCACGGCGGGCTGCTGCACGTAAAGGTTGGGGATGCCGTAGAGCACGCCGAACAGCAGCACCACGACGACCAGCGCGTATTTCCAGCGGGGAAATTCGTTCATCTTGGAATCCGGTACACCAGTTCAGACCGACCCTGCACGGACCGGCATCTCATTTGGTTCAAGTCACGCGGACTTCAGCGTGCCCTTGGGCAGCACGGCGGAGATCGCCTGCTTCTGCAGCTTGACCGACACGTTGTCGGCAATCTGGATCACCACGAACTGCTCGCCGAGATCCTCGATGCGGCCGAGAATCCCGCCGTTGGTCAGCACCTCATCGCCCTTGCCGAGCGCCCCAAGCATCGCGCGCTGCTCCTTGTTGCGCTTCATCTGCGGGCGGATCAGCAGGAAATAGAAGACGCCAAACAGGATGATCAACGGCAGAAACGAGACCAGCGCGTTGGGCTCGGCCGCTCCCGGGGCCGCCTGCGCGTAGGCGTTGCGGATGAAGAAATCCATGCACACTCCGAAAGATTCAGGCGCTCGCCGCGACGTGCGACGAGCGCAAAGGATCGGCGATTATCGCACGCGCGAGCCGATCGCGCATGCGGCCCGGCAGGACGGTACCCACGCCCGGCGGCGGCGCGCTCATCGCCCGGATCGAGCCTCTCTGCCCTCCCGCAAAAGCCTCACGGCGCAGGAGCGGGGGAAGGCGCGACCCGGTCCCCACTTCCGTCATGGTCCGGGTTCCCTGCCCGAAAGCTCATTGGCGGCGTAAAAGCCAGCGACGAACTCGTCCAGATTGCCGGCGCCGATCGCGACGCGCAGCTCGCGCATCAGATCCTGGTAGTAATGCAGGTTGTGGATGGTGGCCAGCATCGGCCCGAGCATTTCACCGCAGCGGTCGAGGTGGCGCAGATAGGCGCGGCTGAAACCCGAGCGGCAGGTGTAGCAGGCGCAGCCCGCATCGGGCGGTCGGGGGTCATGAGCAAAACGGGCATTGCGCAAGCGCAGCACTCCCTGGCGCGTGAACAGATGCGCGTTGCGGGCGTTGCGGGTCGGCATCACGCAGTCGAACAGATCGATGCCGCGGCAGACCGCGGCGACGATGTCCTCGGGGCGTCCCACTCCCATCAGATAGCGTGGACGATCCGCCGGCAAGAGCGGCACGGTGCAATCGAGCGTCGCGTTGCGCTCGGCTTCCGGCTCGCCGACCGCAAGGCCGCCGAGCGCGTAGCCATCGAAACCGATCGCGAGCAGGCCTTCGATGGAGCGCCGGCGCAGCTCGGGGAACACTCCGCCCTGCACGATGCCGAACAGCGCATTGGGGTTTTCGAGCGCGTCGAAGGCCAGGCGCGAGCGCGCAGCCCAGCGCAGGGAAAGCTCCATCGAGCGCCGCGCCAGCTCTGCGTCTACTGGCCTACCGTCGATCTGGTAGGGCGTGCACTCGTCGAAGATCATCGCGACGTCGGAATCCAGCGCGCGCTGGATGCGCATCGACTCCTCTGGCGATAGAAAGACGCTCGCGCCGTCCACCGGCGAGGCGAAGCGCACGCCTTCTTCGCTCAGCTTGCGGCGGGCGGCCAGGCTGAACACCTGGAAGCCGCCGGAATCGGTCAGGATCGGCCCTTGCCAGCCGATCAAGCGGTGCAGGCCGCCGAAATCGCCAATCACCTCGAGACCGGGGCGCAGGAACAAATGGAAGGTGTTGCCGAGAATGATCTCGGTGCCGGATTCCAACAGATCCCGCGGCAGCATGGCCTTGACCGTGCCATAGGTGCCCACGGGCATGAAGGCTGGGGTCTCGACGGCACCACGCGCAAATACGAGGCGCCCGCGACGGGCGGCGCCGTCGCTCGCGATCCGCTCGAAGCGCATGCGGCCTCAGTCCGCGTCCACGGGCACCGGCAGCGGGCTGCCGGGTGGCGCTTTCGGCCACAGCTTCTTGACTACGCGCCGGCAGGACATCCAGTCGTTACGCTCGGGCGGCATCAGCAAGATGCACTCGCGCGACTCGCGGGCAACCTCGGCCCAGGGTCCGGTATCGGCCGCGACCAGGGGATTTTTCGTCAGCCGCTGCAGGTGATCGCGCATGAGCTGCGGATAAGGCTCCCCGAGGCTGCCGGCGGAGATGAAAGCCAGATTGGCGGTGCGCTGCTGCAGGCGTGGCAGGAAGTTTCGCACCAGCTCGCTGTCCGCGGCGTTCAGCCCGTCGCGGGCAGCAAGCTCGATGACCGTCGCCTCATCGGCAAAGTGCGACACGATCTGCTGGTCGGCGCCGCCGTAGACCTTGAAGAAAAGCCAGGCGCCGAGTACCGCGCCGATCAGGAGCCCCATGCCGGCGGCTAGCGCCGCGACCGTCCACACCGTCCAAGCCTTCATTGCCTGCGTTCCGAAGTTCGAGAATGGCCGCTACGGTAGCGGCAGCCGCTCGGCCAATAAAGACTCAGACGACTCCGCGCGGTGGCCACAGCAGCATGGCGTCACCGTAGGAGAAGAAGCGATAACGCTCGGCCACCGCGTGGCGATAGGCCCTGAGCACGAAATCGCGGCCAGCGAAAGCCGCGACGAGCATCAACAAACTCGATTCCGGCAGGTGGAAATTGGTGATCAGAGCGTCGACGCTGGTAATCCGATATCCGGGATAGATGAAGATTCTGGTTTCGCCGGCAAACGCGGCGAGTTTCCCATCGACCAGACAGGTCTCGAGCGCGCGCACCACCGTGGTGCCAACCGCGATTACGCGACCACCGCGCGCACGCGCGCGCTCAATCTGCCCCACCAGCGCGGCGCCGACCTGCAGCCACTCCCGGTGCATGACGTGATCCTCCACCCGCTCGCCGCGCAGCGGCTGGAACGTTCCGGCGCCGACGTGGAGGGTGATGAAGCCGGTCTCCACGCCCCGCCCGGCCAGGGCCGCCAGCAGCAGGCGGTCGAAGTGCAGCCCGGCGGTCGGTGCCGCCACCGCGCCTGGTTCGCGCGCGTACACGGTTTGATAGCGCTCGGCGTCCACTGCGGCAGCGGGACGTTCGATATAGGGCGGCAGCGGCATGCGCCCGAGCCGCCGCAGAAGTTCCTCCAGCGGCTCCGTGGAGGGAAATCGCAGGTGGAAGAATTCACCCTCGCGCCCCAGTACCGTTACCACGCTGCCGTCCTCGAGCAGGATCCGCGCACCGGGCGCCGGCTTGCGATTCACGCCGAGCTGGGCGAGTGCCTCGTGCGCCCCGGTCGCATGCTCGAGCAGGATCTCGACCGCCGCACCGGTCTCCTTGCGCCCGTGAAGCCGCGCCGGCAGCACGCGGGTGTCGTTGAAGATCAGCAGATCGCCAGCTCGCAGCAGGCCGGGCAACTCGGCAAAGTGCCGGTCTTCTAGCCGCTCGGCGGCGGCGTCGGCGAGCAGCAGGCGGCTCGCCGAGCGTTCGGTGAGTGGTTCCTGGGCAATCAGTGCGCGCGGCAGGTCGAAATGGAAGTCGCTCTTGTTCACGAAAATGGCATTGCGACGCGGGGCAGCCGCGCATCATACGGCCCGAGGGCCGAAACAGGGTCTTTCGAGTCCACCAGCCGCTCGGACGGCAAGGCTCGAAGCGGGCGCTGTGCTAGAATGAACACCATCTTTTTCCTGTCATATCAAGACCCACGACGCCTATCCTGCCTCTCGCGAGGCGGGCGTCAGCAGGTTTTCCGGAGGATTGGCAAATGCAGCCGATATTGATGAAATTGAAGGAAATGCGCGAGTTCGGTGGCGCCCTGCGCACGACCGGCCTGAGCGATGACGTCATCACCCGCTTTCTCGATTGCGGACCGGCGCTGGGACAGGCGATCGAGGAGGCCTACGCCGCTCACCTCGCGCTGCGCCAAGAGCTTGGCGACTTCCTGCGCCTGGACGAAGAAGAGCAGATCGAGCGCGCGCAGGCGGACTTCACCAACTTCTATCCGCAGCACGGAATCAACCCCTATGTGGCGCTGGCAGCCCGCGGCCCGTGGCTGGTTACGCTCAAGGGCGCGGTGGTGTACGACGCCGGCGGTTACGGCATGCTCGGTCTGGGCCACGCGCCGGACGGGGTGCTCGCGGCGATGAGCCAACCTCAGGTGATGGCCAACGTGATGACGCCGAGCCTCTCACAGCTGCGCTTCGGCGCGGCGATCCGCGGCGAGATCGGCCGTCGCCGCGCGAACGGCTGCCCGTTCGCGCGCTTCATGTGCCTCAACTCGGGCTCCGAGTCGGTCTCACTGGCGCTGCGAATTGTCGACACCAACGCCAAGCAGCAGACCGATCCCGGCGCCTCGCACGCCGGGCGGGTAGTCAAGCGGATTGCCGTCAAAGGCGCCTTCCACGGACGCACGGAAGGCCCCGCGAGGTACTCCAACTCGACCCGCAAGGCATATGAAGATGCGCTCGCGAGCTTCCGCGGTGAAGACAGCGTGCTGGTTGTGGAGCCTTACGACGTCGGCCAGCTGCGTCACGCTTTCGCCGAGGCGGAAGCAAGGGGCTGGTTCATTGAGGCGGTGCTGCTCGAACCGGTGATGGGTGAAGGCGATCCCGGCCGCGCGCTGACGCCGGAGTTCTACCTCGCCGCGCGCGAGCTGACCCGCGCCCACGGCGGCCTCTTGGTGGTCGACTCGATCCAGGCTGGCCTGCGCGCGCACGGGCTGCTCTCGATCGTCGACTATCCGGGCTTCGAGAAACTCGATCCACCCGACATCGAGGCCTACTCCAAAGCGCTCAATGCCGGCCAGTACCCGCTTTCCGTACTGGCGCTCGGCGAGCACGCTGCTGGCATCTACCGACGCGGCACCTATGGCAACACCATGACCGCCAATCCGCGCGCGCTCGACGTCGCCTGTGCGGTGATCCACTCGCTGACGCCGGAGCTGCGCGAGAACATCCGCCAGCGCGGCCGCGAGTTCGTCGCGCGGCTAACGACACTCAAGAACGAGCTGCCGGGCTACATCACCAAGGTACAGGGCACGGGGCTCCTGTTCTCCTGCGAACTCTCGCCGGAGTTCCAGTGCTTCGGAGCGGACAGCACCGAGGAGTGGATGCGCGAGCACGGCTACGGAGTGATCCACGGCGGCGCCAGTTCGCTGCGCTTCACGCCGCACTTCGCGGTCAGCTCGGCCGAAGTCGAGCTGCTGGTCGAGGGCGTGCGCCGGGCGCTGGTCGAGGGGCCGCGACGCAGCGGCACGACGACGCGCGCAGCCGCCTGAGGCAAAGCTTCCGCTGCCGGCACCCGGCTCCGCCATCGGGCCGGGCCGGACCGATCAGGTCAGGAAATCAAGAAGCTGCGATGCATCGCGCCGCGGCTTCTTCATTTCCGCCCGCCGGATATCCGCGGACGCGCTCAGGAAAGCGTGCGGAAGCGGTCGGTCGCCTCGATCAGCTCGTGCGTGTTGCCGACCTCGAAGGCCGAATGACCGGCGTCGGCGACGATGCGGAACTCCGCCTCGGGCCAGGCCCGATGCAGATCCCAGGCGCTGCGCATCGGACATACCACATCGTGGCGTCCTTGCACGATCACTCCCGGAATCCCCTGCAAGCGATGTGCATCCCTTAACAGCTGTCCGTCGCAGTCGAAGAATCCGCCGTGGACGAAATAGTGGTTCTCGATTCGCGCAAAAGCTAGCGCGAACTCGTCCCCGGCGCTGCTCGCCACGTACTCGGGATTGTCGAGCAGGAAGCTGGTCGAGCCTTCCCAGACCGACCAGGCGCGAGCGGCGGCCAGGCGCACGGCGGGATCGTCGCTGACCAGCCGCCGCTGATAGGCGCTCATCAGATCGCCGTGCTCGACCTGCGGAATCGCCGCCAGGTAGTGCTCCCAAGCGTCCGGATAGAGCGCGTCGCAACCGGCTTGATAGAACCACTCGAGCTCCCAACGGCGCAACAGGAAGATTCCGCGCAGAACCAAGGCGCTCACTCGTTCCGGATGGGTTTCCGCGTAGGCGAGCGCGAGCGTCGAGCCCCAGGAGCCGCCAAAGACCTGCCAGCGATCGATCCCCAGATGCTCGCGCAGGCGCTCGATATCGGCGACCAGGTGCCAGGTGGTGTTGTCGCGAAGCTCGGCGTGCGGCGTCGAACGACCACAGCCGCGCTGATCGAACAGCACGATGCGGTAGTGCCGAGGATCGTGGAAGCGTCGCATTTTCGCGTTGCAGCCGCCACCGGGGCCGCCGTGCAGCACGACCACCGGCTCTCCGTCGGGATTTCCGCACTGCTCGTACCACAGCCGGTGCAACTCGCTCGCCTGCAGGAAGCCCTGCTCGAAGGGCTCAATTTCCGGATAGAGGCCGCGGCGCGCGCTCATGTGGATCGATTCCCTTGGGTCGAAACCCACAGCATCGCACGAGCTGTAAGTGGATTGAAAGTCATAGCCTCTTCCAACGACAGACGTGTGGCTTGTCGCCGGCTCGGCATTGCCGATCGCAACATCGGACAGGGGCATGGCGGCTTCCTCGCTGGGAGCATCGGGGCGCTTCAGCCCTGTCATGCCCCAAGACGCCCCCCGTACACTCCGGACAATCAGGCAACAAAAAATCGCGTAACTGCGCGGTTTCTTAGGGGGTATCCGAACAAGTCGACACGCTCGTCACTCCCGCGAAGGCGGGAGTCCAGTGCCTTTGACTTCAAGGGCTTGGAGTCGCTGGATACCCGCCTTCGCGGGCATGACGGGCTTGTCCAGACATTCCTTAGGGAGTATCTGAACTCGTCGGCGTTTGCTCGTCACTCCCGCGAAGGCGGGAGTCCAGTGCCTTTGACTTCAAGGGCTTGAAGTCGCTGGATGCCCGCCTTCGCGGGCATGACGGGCTTCTCCAGACATTCCTTAGGCCTTTCTGGGATGTCCCGGAATGGTGAAATGGTCGGGGCGGCCGGATTTGAACCGACGACCACCAGTCCCCCAGACTGGTGCGCTACCAGGCTGCGCTACGCCCCGAGAATCTGCAGACCCTCCGCAGGAGGGCCGCGAAGTGTAGCAGACGTGTGCCGCTCAGCGCCGCAGGATCTGCAGCACTTCTTCGAGCTCCATGCGCACCTGGCGCACAATCTGGTTGGAAATGCTCGCTTCCATGCGCGCCTGGGTGCCTTCGAGGCGCTGTCGGGCACCGGTGATGGTGAAGCCCTGTTCGTACAGCAGTGAGCGGATCTGGCGGATCATCAGCACGTCGTGGCGCTGGTAGTAGCGCCGGTTGCCGCGGCGTTTGACCGGCTTCAGGGTCGAGAACTCCTGCTCCCAGTAGCGCAGCACATGCGGCTTCACCCCGCACAGCTCACTGACCTCACCGATCGTGAAGTAGCGCTTCGCCGGAATTGCCGCTAGTTCGCTGTTACTGCCCTGATCCAGCATAGGCTTCGACCCGGACCCTCAACTTCTGCCCCGGACGGAACGTTACCACGCGGCGGGCCGAGATCGGGATCTCGACGCCCGTCTTCGGGTTGCGTCCGGGACGTTCATTCTTGTCACGCAGGTCAAAGTTGCCGAACCCCGACAGCTTGACTTGCTCCCCTTGTGCCAGCGCGTCACGCACGACCTCGAAGAACGCGTCGACGAACTCCTTGGCCTCGCGCTTGTTGAGTCCGACATCGACGAACAGTCGTTCGGACATCTCCGCCTTGGTGAGTGCCATCCTATCCCCTTAGCCGCGCGTTGCAAACGGTCTCAAGTGCCGTCACTGCGAGCGCCGTTGCGCGCTCCGCGTCGCTATCTTCTAGGGTGCGCGAAGCGTCCTGCAAAATCAAGCCAATGGCATAACTTTTTCTGCCTGGCGCCAGCTTTTCGCCCATATAGCGATCAAACAGCACGAGGTCCACCAACAGCGGGCCCACGGCCTCGCGCACGGCGCGCTCCACGACCGCGAAACTTACCTCGATCGGCAACTCGATCGACAGATCGCGGCGCACCGAAGGGAAGCGTGAAAGCGGTGCCGCCAGCGGCACCCTACGCGCGCAGAGCGGATCGAGATCGAACTCGAAGGCGAACAGGTCCCCGTCCAGACCGAGCTTGCGGGTGATCTCCGGGTGTACCGCGCCGGCGATGCCGACGATCTGCCCGCCGCGGCGAATTTCGGCGCACTGTCCGGGGTGCAGCCAGGCGCCCGTGGCGGCCACGAACTCGAACTCCACTGGGGTTCCGGTCAAGGCCAGCAGGGACTCGATGTCGCCCTTGAGGTCGAAGAAGTCGATGCCGCGCGCGGCTTCGCCCCACTGCTCCGCCCGCGCCGGCCCGCAGGCGATCCCGGCCAGGCGGCGAATCTCGCGCACCGGCCTTCTACCGCCAGCATCGACGCCCTCCCCTTCGAGATAGACCCGACCCAGCTCGAACAGGCGCACTCGTTCCTGCTGGCGACTGCGATTGCGGAGGAGCGCTGCGGCCAGCCCGGGCAGCAGGCTGGTGCGCATGACCGCCATGTCGACCGACAGCGGATTGCTCAGCGCGAGCGCGCAGTCGCCAACGCGCCAGGCCTCGAGTTCGGCGCGCGAGACGAAGGCATAGGTCAGCGCCTCGAAATAGCCGCGCGCAGCGAGCTGGTCGCGCAGGCGCCGGGTTTCCACGCGATCCTCGCGCAGCACCGGACCGATCAGCTGACCGGATGGCGCGCGATCGGGAATGCGCTGATAGCCATGGATGCGCGCGATCTCCTCGATCAGGTCCTCCTCGATGGCGACGTCGAAGCGCCGGCTGGGCGGCGTCGCGCGCCAGCCCTCGGCGGACGCTTCGACGCGCATGTCGAGCGCCCTCAGAATGCGCTCCACTTCGGCATCCCCGATCGTGATGCCGAGCACGCGGGAGATTCGCGCGCGGCGCAACGCCACCGGTGCGCGCACAGGCAAATGTTCGGCACTGAGAGCCTCGACGATGGGTCCGGCCTTGCCGCCGCCAATCTGGAGGATCAGCCCTGCGGCACGCTCCAGGGCGCGGCGCGGCAGCTCGGGATCGACACCACGCTCGAAGCGGTGCGCGGCGTCGGTGGCCATGCCCAGCTGCCGCGCGCGGCCGGCCAGCGCCGCAGGCGCGAAATACGCCGCCTCCAGAAACACGCTGCGGCTGGCGTCGTCGATGCGCGAATCCCAGCCACCCATGAGGCCGGCCAGCGCGATCGGTCGGTCGGCGTCGGTGATCAGCAGAAACTCCGGACCGAGCGCCACTTCGCGCTCGTCGAGCAGGCGCAGGCGCTCGCCGACGCGGGCGCGGCGCACGCCGATCGGTCCCTGCAAGCGCTCGGCGTCGAAGGCGTGCAGGGGCTGACCGAGCTCGAGCATGACGTAGTTGGTGACGTCGACCAGCAGGCTGTGCGGACGCAGACCGGCGCGGCGCAGACGCTCGCGCATCCACAGCGGCGACGGCCGCCCCGCATCCACGTCCAGGATGTAGCGGCCGCAGTAGCGCGGGCAATCGGCGGGCGCCTCGAGCCTCACCTCGATCCGGCGCTCGCTGCTCGGGGCGACGGGCGCGACCGACAGCGGCTCGAAGGGCACAGCGAAGGCGGCGGCCAAGTCGGCGGCCGCGCCCTCGAGCGACAGGCAATCGCCGCGATTCGGCGTCAGGCCGAGATCGAGCACGCGGTCCGGCAGCCCGAGGTACGCGGCCAGCGGCGTGCCCACGGGCGCGTCGGCGGGCAGCTCCAGGAGCCCCGACGCGTCGGCCTCGAGGCCAAGCTCCCGGGCCGAGCAGAGCATGCCGAAGGACTCCACGCCGCGCAGCTTCGCCGCCCGGATCACGAGCTCGCCGAGCCGGGCGCCAAGCGTCGCCAGCGGCGCCTTGAGCCCGGCGCGGGCGTTGGGTGCACCGCAGACGATCTGCAGGTGCTCGCCGCCGGCGTCGACCTCGCACACTTGCAGGCGATCCGCCTGTGGGTGTCTGGCGCAAGCGAGGATCTCGGCGACGACCACGCCCTGCAGGCCCTCGCCGAGGACCTCCACGGCCTCGACCTCATGGCCGATCATGTCCAGGCGTTCGCGCAGTGCGGCGTGCTCGACGTGGTCGAGCGAGAGGCGGGAACGCAGCCAGTTTTCGGAGAGTTTCATTGCGGAATTCCGGATCGGCAGGCAGCGGGCTCCGGTGCGCGGCTCGCCGCCGCGGCACCGGCTTGCGCCGCCTCAGGCAAATTGGCGCAGGAAGCGCACGTCGTTTTCGAAGAAGGCGCGCAGATCGGTCACGCCGTAGCGCAACATGGCGAGGCGCTCCACGCCCATGCCGAAGGCGAAGCCGGTGTAGCGCTCGGGATCGATGCCGCAGTTGCGCAGCACGGCCGGATGCACCATGCCGCAGCCCAGCACCTCGAGCCAGCGCGAGCTGCCGTCGGGCAGGTCCCAGCGAATCACCACGTCGGCACCGGGCTCGACGAAAGGAAAGAAGGTGGGTTTGAACATCATCTCGAAGTCGCGATCGAAGAAGGAGCGCAGGAACTCGCGCAGCGTGCCCTTCAGATCGGCCATGCTCGAGGTCTCGTCGACCAGCAGCCCCTCCACCTGGTGGAACATCGGCGAGTGGGTCTGATCGGAATCGCTGCGATAGACCTTGCCGGGCGCGATGATCCGGATCGGTGGCGGCCGGCCGTGGGCGGCGCGGATCTGCACCGGCGAGGTGTGGGTGCGCAGCAGGCGACCGTCGGCGAACCAGAAGGTGTCGTGCATGGTTCGCGCCGGATGGTCGGGCGGGAAATTGAGCGCCGCGAAGTTGTGCCAGTCATCTTCGATCTCGGGGCCGTCAGCAACGTCGTAGCCGAGGCGGGCGAAGATCGCAGCGATGCGCTCGAGAGTGCGGCTCAACGGATGCAGGCTGCCGCGTGCGCCGTCTCGTCCGGGCAGGGTGACGTCGACGCGCCCGGCAGCGAGCCGACGGCTCAGCGCCTGGGCTTCGAGGGCGCCCTTGCGCTCGGCGATGGCCGCGTCGATGCGATCACGAGCGCGATTGACCTCGGCTCCGCGGGCAGCGCGCAGCTCGGGCGGCAGACGGCCGAGCTCCTTCAGCATTGCGGTGATCGAGCCACCGCGGCCCAGCAGGGACACCCGCAGCGCCTCGAGGCGGTCGATGGAATCCGCGGCCTCGATGTCCACCAGCGCCTGATCGATCGCGCTCATGAGCGATCACCCGCGGGGCTTGCCGAAGCGAATGCGAGGCCCTTCTGGGGCGAGAGCAGATTCTCGCCCGGTGGTCGGCCGGAAGCGCTTCCATCGGCCAGGAAGCGGCACAAGGATGGACCGCGCCGACGGGTTTGCAGCGGATTCTTCATAAGGCCGACAGGCTCCTGGATTGCTGGCCCCGGCGGCAGCCTGGCGCGAGCTCGGCCGCGCCGGGGATGCCGGTAGCCGGCGCACGGAAGGGGCGAGAGCGCCGCGCGCCGACAGCTCCAAAACGAAGCGGGGAGAAGGCCGGGCCTTCTCCCCGCAGCGACGGATTCCCTCATCTCGGCGATGCGCGCCGCACGAAACGGCGCGCGCAGATGCGGGGATCGCTACGCCGCCAGGCTGGCTTTGGCCTGTTCCGCCAGCTTGCCGAACGCCTCGATGTCGTGCACGGCGATATCCGCCAACACCTTGCGATCGAGGCTGATGCCGGCCTTGCCGAGGCCGTTCATCATGCGACTGTAGGACAGCCCGAACTGACGCGCGGCGGCGTTGATGCGGACGATCCACAGCGCGCGGAAATTGCGCTTCTTCTGCTTGCGGCCGATGTAGGCATACTGGTGCGCCTTGGTGACCGCTTGCTTGGCGACCCGAAACACCTTGCGGCGAGCGTTGTAGTAGCCCTTGGCCTTGCCGAGGATCTTCTTGTGACGGCGTCGGGCGATGACGCCGCGCTTGACTCGTGCCATTTCGCGTTCCTCCTCAGATATAGGGCAGCATGCGGGCGACGCGGCCCGCGTCTTCCTTGCGCACGTGGTTGGTGGCGCGCAGACCCCGCTTGCGCTTGGTCGCCTTCTTGGTGAGGATGTGACTCTTGAACGCGTGACCGCACTTGAACTTGCCGGAAGCGGTCTTGCGGAACCGCTTGGCGGCGGCCCGGTTGGTCTTCATCTTGGGCATGGCCCGATCTCCTTGGGTTGTCTTCGTTACGGGTCCGAGCGGCGGGCAGCCCGCACTTTCCATCCTGCTCGTTCCGGTTGTTTTCGATCCGCGCGTGCGGATCGTTTCCTGCGATCGAGCGCCACGCGGGCACCGCGCCCGCCGTCACGCTCAGATTTTCTTCTTCGGCGCGATCATCATCACCATCAGGCGCCCTTCCATGCGCGGATACTGCTCGACCACCGCTTCCTCGGCGACGTCGGCAGCAATCCGATCGACCATCGCGCGACCCAGCTCCTGGTGGGCCATCTCGCGGCCGCGAAAGCGAATGGTGATCTTCACCTTGTCGCCCTCTTCGAGGAAGCGGCGCAGGTTGCGCATCTTGATGCCGTAGTCGCCAACATCGGTGGTCGGGCGGAACTTGACTTCCTTGATCTCGACCTGCTTCTGCTTCTTCTTGGCGGCCTGCGCCTTTTTCTGTGTCTCGAAGCGAAACTTGCCGAAATCCATGACGCGGCACACGGGTGGATCGGCGTTGGGCTGGATTTCCACCAGGTCCAGGCCGACTTCCTCGGCCATCGCCAGCGCTTCGTCGCGGCCCAGGATGCCTACCTGCTCCCCATCGGCGCCGATGACGCGCACCCGTGGAACACGAATGTCGTGATTCCGGCGGTTGGTCTTGTTGTCAGTGGCGATACGTCGATCCTCCAGCAAAAGTAAACCCGCGCGCGCGGTCAGGCCTGCGCGCAAGCGGCTTCGAGCCGCTCGACAAAGGCCATCATGGGCATCGAGCCCAGGTCTTCGCCGGAACGGGTTCGCACGGCCACGGCGCCGGTTTCTCGCTCCCGGTCGCCCACGACGAGAAGAAACGGCACTTTAGCCAACGTATGTTCGCGGATTTTATAGCCGATCTTTTCGTTGCGCAAATCCGACTCCGCGCGGAATCCCTGATCCACAAGGCTTCGCGCGACGCCCGCCGCATAGTCCGCCTGGGCATCGGTGATGTTCAGCACCACCACCTGCAGCGGCGCGAGCCAAGCAGGGAAGGCACCGGCGTGATGTTCGATCAGCACCCCGATGAAGCGCTCCATCGACCCCACGATGGCGCGATGCAGCATCACCGGCGTGTGGCGCGCCGAATCTTCACCGACATACTCGGCGCCGAGGCGCCCCGGCATCGAGAAATCGACCTGCATGGTACCCATCTGCCAGGCGCGGCCAATCGAGTCACGCATGTGATATTCGATCTTCGGGCCGTAGAAGGCGCCTTCACCGGGCAGCTCCTCCCAGGCCACCCCGCAGGAGGTGAGCGCGGCGCGGAGCGCAGCTTCGGCCCTGTCCCAGACCTCGTCGGCGCCGATCCGCGAATCCGGGCGCAGCGCAATCTTGAGGGCGATGTCCTCGAAGCCGAAGTGCGCGTAGACCTTCATCGCCTGGCGATGGAAGGCGACGACTTCCGACTCGATCTGCTCTTCGGTGCAGAAGATGTGGCCGTCGTCCTGCACGAAGCCGCGCACGCGCATCAGCCCATGGAGCGCGCCGGACGGCTCGTTGCGGGTGCAAGAACCGAACTCGCCATAGCGGATCGGCAGCTCGCGATAGCTGTGCAGACCGTGGTTGTAGAGCAACACATGGCCGGGGCAGTTCATCGGCTTCAGCGCGTAGTCGCGGTTCTCCGAGGAAGTGGTGAACATGTTCTCGCGATAGTTCTGCCAGTGGCCGGTCTTCTCCCACAGCGACTTGTCGAGAATCTGCGGACAGCGCACTTCCTGATAGCCGGAATCCTGATAGACCTGGCGCATGTAGCGCTCGACCACCTGCCAGATCGCCCAGCCACGGGGGTGCCAGAAAACCAGTCCCGGCGCTTCTTCCTGCATGTGAAACAGGTCCATCTGCCGCGCGATGCGGCGGTGATCGCGCTTCTCGGCTTCGGCGATCTGATGCAGGTAGGCCGCAAGATCCTTGTCGTTGAGCCAGGCCGTGCCATAGATACGCGAGAGCATCTCGTTCGCCGAATCGCCACGCCAGTAGGCACCGGCCACCTTGAGCAGCTTGAAGCTGCCGAGGCGATTGGTGTTGGGCACGTGCGGTCCGCGGCAGAGGTCGGTGAATTCGCCCTGGGTGTAGAGCGAGAGCTCCTCGCCGGCTGGAATCGCCGCAATGATCTCTGCCTTGTAGGTCTCACCCTTGTCACGGAAATAAGCGACCGCAGCGTCGCGGCTCATGACCGTGCGCTGCAGCGGCTGATCTTCATGAGCGAGGCGCTTCATCTCGTCCTCGATCGCCGGCAGATCCTCGAGCGTGAAGGGTCGCGCGTAGGCAAAGTCGTAGTAGAAGCCGTTTTCGATCACCGGGCCGATCGTTACCTGAGCGCCCGGGAACAACCGCTGCACGGCCTGCGCCAGCAGGTGGGCGGTCGAGTGGCGAACGATCTCGAGCGCCTCCGGGCTCTTGCTGGTGATGATCTCGAGCCGCGCGTCCTGCTCGACCCTGCGACTGGTATCGACCAGCCGCCCGTCCACGCGCGCGGCGAGCGCCGCCTTGGCGAGACCTGGGCCGATGCCGGCGGCGACCTCCTGCACCGTAACGGGATGATCGAACGCTCGCTGGCTACCGTCGGGAAGAGTGATGATGGGCATGCTGGTGGTGACCTCGGAGGGCTGCTCTCGGTGCGCAGGCAACAAAATGGGCGCCGCAGCGCCCCGTCATGACGAGCACCGCTGCGCGGTCGCGATCAGTCGGTGCAGCCTCGGGTGTCCATGTCGCACGCTCGACCAGCGGTTGCCCGCCCGTCACCTTGTTCGCTGCTTGACCGCAGGGGAAATGCAAGCTAGAGCAGGACTTGGTCCCTGTCAACGTCAGCCGCCCCGACTCCGCGTCGGCGGCCGCGCCAACGTCCAACGGAGCGCACAGCGAGGCGGCGCCCGAAGGCGCCGCCCGAAAAGTACCGGCTGCGACTGCGGTTCCGTCAGACGGAACCGCAGCGCCGCAAAGTCACGGACTGCCGGTGATCTGGATGTCGTCGTACCAGATCGGGCTCGCGCCATTGGCGAACAGATCAATCGAACCGATCGCCAGAATGCCGGGAACGCTCTGATCCGGATACTGCTGGGTCCAGGAGCCCGAGAACATCTGTACCCCGTCGTAGTAGAACGTCTGCAGGTCGGTGTCGAGATCCACGACCAGCTTGAGCTCCACCCAGCGGTCGGTCACGAAGGGCGCGCTGAACGGGTTGGCCCCGCCGCTCTCGTTGCTGAGCATGCCGGTGGCGCTGTCGAACTGGATCTGGGTCGACCAGCTGACGACGCTGATGTCCGTATCGCTGTAGACGTTCTCGAAGATGTAGTACGTCTGCCCCGAGAAGCTCGACGGGATGAACTGCTGGGCGGAGATCGTCCACACACCGCTGTTATAGGAAAACTCGTGGATCAAGTCGCTGGCGGCCTCGACGCGAATCGAATTCGGCGCGGTCCTGCCGCTGTTCGAATCGTCGACGGTGGCGCCGGCGGCATCGTCGTTGCCCCAGCCCTTCCAGCCACCCTGCCCGGCGACGTTGCTGCCAGCCGCATAGCTGTCGAAGTTGTCGTAGAAGTCGACGGTGCCGCCACCGCCGGCGTCGAAGCCGTCGGCGAAGATCAGGTCAACCACAGGCGGTGGATTGCCCTTGACTGCGATCGTGAAGAACTGATCCGGAGACTGGCCGTTGGCCTCACTGAAGGTCAGGTAGCCGTAGTTCATGACCCCCACGCCGCCCTGCGGCCAGACCGTGATTTCGATTTCCTGGGTCGCGCCCGGAGCGATCGTGATCGTCGAGGGGCTGACGCTGCCGCCGAGGCTGCCCACCGAGGACTGGAACGAGGTGTTCCAGGTCGCCTGCGTGCTCAGCTTGTTGGTCAAACGGCGAGTGAACGTGCAGCTCTCGTCGCAGGTCATGTTGCGCAGCGAGGGCAGGTTGAGCTGACGCACGTCCAGGCTGCCACCGGACGGATTGGCCGCGATGTAGTTGGCCTTGGTTTCGTCGAGAGTGAAGCCGGCGAGCGCCGCCCTGGTCAACTCGACGCGGCCGTTGCCAACGTCATCGACGTGCCACGGCGTGCTCGCGTCTTCCTCGAAACCGGGATTCTTCGCCGTACTCTGCATGGCCGACTTGACCTCGGTCACGCTCCAGCCCGGCTGTACCGCGCGCACCAGCGCCGCGGCACCGGCCACGTGCGGGGTGGCCATCGAGGTGCCGCTGTAGTAGTTGTAATTGCCTTCCGAAGCGGTCACCGCAGCGTAGATGTCGACGCCAGGCGCTGCGATGTCCGGCTTGGTGACGTTGACCAGCGCACCAGGGGTCGGGCCGCGGTAGCTGAAGTCCGCCAGCACGTCCCCCTGAATGGCGGCCTCGCCGAGCGCAGAAACATCGGCGGTGGCATCGGCCGGATTGTCGGCGAGGAAGTCGAGCAGGGCATCACCGGTGTCCACGCTGTTGATGCTGTAGGCGGGGACGCTCGGCGCGCCGTCCGTATTCATGTTGATCGAGCCGGGCTGGTTGTTGCCGATCACCACCATCTCGGCGCCGGCATTGTAGGCGTTGGTGATCTTCTCGACGAAGGTGCAGGTGCCGCGGCGAATCACCGCGATCGAACCCGTGAAGGTGCCGGCGGCAATGCCGCCCGAGGCCGTGCAGCCTTCGATGTTGCTCGGGTAGGACTTGACCGGCTTGCCGCTCCAGGTCGGGGTAGCCGAGACCGGTGTGGAGCTGCCGGGGTTCAGCGGAATCGCCTCGACTTCCGGCGGCGGCGTACCCGGTCCGACCACCGACATGGTCGGACCCAGCGCCTGATCGTGCGTGGAGGCCGCCACGGTCATCAGCCAGGGGCCGCGATGATTCACCTTGCCGACCGGCGTGGTATCCCCTTCGCGCGTATTGCCGGCGGCAGCCGCGACAAAGATATCTGCGTACACCGCATCGAGGAAGGTGCGGTCGTTGTCGTTCCACGGGCTGGTGCCGCCCGAGATCGAGAAGTTGAGCGCATCCGCACCATCGGCAATGGCGCTGTTGAGACCAGCGGCGATGTCCGCACCCGGGCAGGTGTCAGCCGGACAGACCTTGTAGCTGCGGATCTGGGCGCAGGGTGCGACGCCCGACATGGTCACGCCGTCCGGCAGGTTCGGCGCCGGCGAAGCGGTGTTGTCGAGCGTGTTGCCGCCCGCGGTGCTCGCCGTGTGGACGCCGTGCCCGTTGCCGGGGTTGGCTTCCGGATTCGTGCCGGCGCAGTACCCCATGCCATCGGTCGCGCTGCAGTCCACGGCGGACAGCAGCTTCGGGTTGCTCGGACTAAAGCCACAGGCCGGATCATTGGCGAACGAGGGGTGCGTGGAATTGGCGCCGCTGTCGGGGACGGCAATGACCGTGCCCTCGCCCAGCGTGCCGATGCCGTCGGGCGTTGCGCTGCCGTCCCAGATGCTCCCGGCGCCGATGAACTTGGGCCCGCGATAGGTGACGATCCGCTCGAAGCCGGCCAGTTTGACCGACGCCACGCCCGGCACGCGCGCGACCGCTGCCGCCTCGGAGGCGCTCAGGTTGGCGGCGATGCCGTTATGGGTGACCGCGTACTGGTGGGTTACCGGAATCTGGTGCCCCAGGGCCGACTGGATCGCGTTGATGTAGCCGATTCGCGCTGCCTGCAGGTAGTTCGCATAGGCGACCGCAGCCGGCGAGTGCACGTCCAGCTTGCGCGTGTGCGCCGCTGACGGAGCCGTGGGTGCAAAGCCCTGCACACCGCCGCGATAGTTTACCAGGCCGGCCTCACCGAAGTTGATGAAATAGCTCTGCACGCCTTCGGCATGTGCCGCGGCGGTCTTCGGCGCAGCGGCGGCCAGCGCATCGCCGGTCGGCTGGAAAACCATGCCGACCATGGCCAGACTGACGGCGGAAACAAGCGTCTTGATGCGAAGGGGATTCCCCATGGATAGATCTCCGGAAACTCGATACGTGCTGATCGAAAGCGAACTGCCGTGACGACGGCCACGACAGATTGAAAATCACAGAACGGGCACACCGCCCCTGCAGGTCTGCAGTCCGTCTTATAGCACGGTCGCCAGGCGCAGGAAAGACGGGGTGCCGCAATACGGTGCGGTATGGAACGGGCCTTTACACACTCCCTCGAGTACCGGCGAAAAGCGCCGCTACGTCGGCTGGGTCTCGTGTGATCGGCAGCGCGGGCAGGCTCGAAAGGAAGGTTCGGCCATAGCCGCGCGACGTGATTCGCGGATCGCAGAGCACCAGCACGCCGCGATCGCTGACGTCGCGAATCAGCCGCCCGGCGCCCTGCTTCAGGGCGATCACCGCGTTGGGCAGCTGCCATTCGATGAAGGGAGAGCGCCCCGCAGCCCGCAGCGCGGCGAGCCGCGCCGCGAGTACGGGGTCGTCCGGCGCCTCGAAGGGCAGTTTGTCGATCGCTACCACGCTGAGCGCTGAGCCGACCACGTCGATCCCCTGCCAGAAGCTCGCGGCGCCGAGCAGCACCCCGTTGCCGGACTCGCGGAACGCCTCGAGCAGACGATGACGTGGCGCTTCGCCCTGCACGAACAGCGGCCAGGGCAAACGCCCGGCGAGCAGCTCGGCAGCCTCGCGCAGGGCGCGATGCGACGTAAACAACAGGAAGGCACGGCCCTGGGAGGCCTCGAGCACCGGCAGCAGAATCTCGATCACGCAGCGGCCGTAGTCGGGATTGCCAGGGTCGGGCAGGTTCGGCGGCAGGTAGGCCAGCGCCTGTTGCGCATAGTCGAAGGGGCTGTCGAGACGCAGCTCGACTGCATCATCGATCCCGAGCTGCTCGCTGAAATGTGCGAAGCTGCCGCCAACGCTCAGGGTCGCCGAGGTGAGAATCCAGGCGGCACCGCTCTCCTTGCGCAGGCTGCGCAGCGGGCTCGACAGGTCCAGCGGCGTCGCGTGAAAGGCAAAACCGTGCGCGCCGAGCTCATACCAGTGGACGACCTCGGCCTCCGCAGCGCGTGCGAGCTCCTCCAGCCGCTCGCGCTGCGTGGCGGCGCGCCTGGCGACGCTGTCGAGCCCGGCGCTGCGCTCCGCCTGCGCCAGCGCGCCGGCCTCGAGCTCGATCACCATCGCCAGCAGGTGCTCGCGGGCGACCTGCACTTTCGGATCACGCGCAAGTTTTGCCAGCGGGCCGCGCGGCGGATACGGGTCCAGCACGAGCCGCAGGCGTTTGACTGCCAGCAGCAGGGCCTGCGCCAGCGGCTCGATCAGAGCCAAGGCGCCGGCGAGCCCCGCACATTCGGCCAGCGCATCACGCGCCAGCTCGTTCAGCTGGCGCGACGACTGACTGCGCGAGAAGAATCGCGCGGCGCGCTCGGGAACCTGGTGCGCCTCGTCCAGCACCAGCACCTGCGCGGCCGGCAGCAGCTCGCTGAAGCCTTCCTGGCGCAGGGCCAGATCGGCGAACAGCAGGTGATGGTTGACCACCACCAGATCCGCCTCCTGCGCTGCTCGCCGCGCCTTGACCACGAAGCATTGCTCATACATCGGGCAAGCGACACCGAGACAGTTGTCGACGGTCGAAGTCACCCGCGGCCACAGCGGCGAGTCCTCCGGCACTTCGGCGAGCTCGGCGCGATCGCCCGTGGCGCTGCGTTTGGCCCAGGCGCTGATGCGGGCGAGCTGCGCGACTTCCTCGCGGCTGGCGAAGTGCCCTTCGTGCTCGGCCTGCTGCAGGCGATGCAGGCAGAGATAGTTGGCCCGACCCTTCAGCAACGCCGCCGTCAGCCGCACGCCGAGCGCTTCGCGCACACGCGGCAGGTCGCGCTGATAGAGCTGATCCTGCAGCGCCTTGGTGCCGGTGGAGACGATCGCTCGCCGTCCGCAGGCAAGCACGGGCACCAGGTAGGCAAAGGTCTTGCCGGTGCCGGTACCCGCTTCCACGACCAGGGTCTCACCGCGGGCAATGGCCGCCTCCACCGCATTCGCCATCGCCTGCTGCTCGGCGCGCGGCGCAAAGCGCTCGGACTGGCGGGCGAAAGGTCCACCAGGGCCGAGCAGGTCAGCGGCCCTCACTGCACTCTCGCCTCGCGCGACGCAACCTTCATTAGCCGCGGCTTGCCACCTGAATGGATCCGTACTCGTCGCTTCATTGGCTTGCGCAGTATGAGCCATCCCGGCGAGTTTGCAGCCGGTCCAGCGGCAGGCCAAGCAGCACGCGAGCAAGCCGGGCAGGCCAACGGTCCGATCGCGCCGCTCAGCTGGACTGCGCCACGCGCTCGGCGTGGTGATCGGCTGCCAGCAGCATGTAAAAGGCCGGCACCACGAACAAGGTGAACAGGGTGCCGATGGTGAGTCCGCTGGTGATGACCAGCCCCATGTTGAAGCGACCGGCAGCGCCTGCACCGGAGGCGAATACCAGCGGCATCACACCGAGCACCATCGCCGCCGTGGTCATCAGGATCGGCCGCAGGCGGATCCCGGATGCCACGATGATGGCGTCGAGCTTGCTCCTGCCTGCCCGCTGCAGCTCGTTGGCGAACTGGACGATCAGGATACCGTGCTTGGAAATCAGCCCCATCAGGGTCACCAGGCCGACCTGAGTGTAGATATTGAGTGAGGTCGACCAGCGCGTCGAGAGGAGCTTCATGCCGACCACGCCGGGCAGCAGATTGATGAAAACCAGCGCACCAAAGAGCGCCATCGGCACCGAGACCAGGATCACGACCGGATCGCGCAGCGAGTTGAATTGCGCTGCCAGCGCCAGATAGACGACGATGATCGCGAACAGCAGGGTCAGCAGGAACCCGCCGGATTCATTCACGTACTGACGCGCCTGACCAGCGTAGTCGATGCTGTAGCTGGCTGGCGCAAGCTCACGGATCGCATCGCGCACCAGCGCGATCGCGTCGCCCTGCGCCACCGCCGGAACGCCCTGGAAGGTCACCGCGTTGAGCTGCTGGAAGCGGGTCAGGGCCTGCGGCACCACCTCGCTGCGCAGATCGGCCACGGTCGCCGCCTGGATCACCTGGCCGCTCGGCGTGCGCAGGTAGTAGTCGAGCACCTGGTCCGGATTCAGGCGATCGACCTGCAGCACCTGCGGGATCACCTTGTAGGAACGCCCGGCGATCGAGAAATAGTTGACGTAGCCGCCGCCCAGCGCGGCACCCAGCGCTGCGCCCACATCCTGCTGGTTCAGACCCAGCGCCGCGATCAGATCGCGGTCGACCTCGACCGTGGCCTGCGGCTTGTCGATCTTCAGATTGCTGTCGACGAAGAAGAAGCGACCGCTTTTTTGCAGGCGATCAAGCACCGTCCGCGACACCTCGTAGAGGTTCTCGAAGGGTTCGGTGGTCGACATCACCACCTCGACCGGCATGCCCTGGGCGCCCGGCAGCGGCGGGAACTGGAAGGCCACGGCATTGAGCCCGGCGATCCCGCTCCAGCGCTGCTGCAGATCCTGCTGGATTTCATTGGCGTTGCGCGAGCGCTCGGACCAGGGCACCAGCTGCGCGCCGGTGAAGATCGAATTGGGCCCCGAAAAGCCGGTGAACTGGAAGGTCTGGACTACTTCCGGAACTTGTTTCGCCAGCTCGTTCATCTGTGCCAGATAGCCGGCCACCTGCAGCGGCGAGGCGTTGGGCGCCGCCATGCCCATGCCGGCAACGATGCCCTGGTCCTCCTCCGGCGCCAGCGCGGTAGCCGAATAACTGAACAGGAACACGGTGCCGCCGAGCAGCAGCAGGCCCATCACCACTGGCACCGACGAGGTCTCGAGCGTGCTCGCCAGGCGCCGCTCATAACCGGCGTGGACGCGACCAAAAACGCGGTCGATCAACCCGACGAAGCGGTTCGAGCCATGCTCGCTCTTCAGCATCCGCGAGCCGAGCATCGGCGAGAGCAGCAGCGCGATCACCGCGGAAACCGTGACCGCGCCGGCCAGGGTGAACGCGAACTCGGTGAACAGGGTACCGGTCAGACCTCCCTGGAAACCGATCGGCACGTACACCGCGACCAGCACGATCGTCATCGCGACGATCGGCCCAACCAGCTCGCGAGCGGCCACCAGCGCCGCATCGAAGGGCGTCCGGCCCTCCTCCTTGATGTGGCGGTCGATGTTCTCGACCACGATGATCGCGTCGTCGACTACCAGGCCAATCGCCAGCACCAGCGCCAGCAGGGTGATCAGGTTGATCGTGTAGCCGAGCGCCAGCATGACGAAGAAAGCGCCGATCAGCGACAACGGCATCGCGATGACCGGAATCATCACCGCGCGGAAGCTGCCAAGAAACAGGAAGATCACCAGGGTGACGATGATCAGTGCCTCGACCAGGGTCTTCACCACCTCGCCGATCGAGGTATTGATGTAGTCGGTGGCGTCGTAGACGATCTGCCCGGAAAGCCCGCTCGGCAGCTGCGCCTGAATTTCCGGGAAGGACTCGCGCACGCGCTGGGCGACGTCCAGCACGTTGGCGTCGGGTGAAGTCTGCACACCGATGAAGACGGACTGTTTGCCGTCGAAGGCCACCGTCGAATCGTAGTTCTCGGCGCCCAGCACGACGTCGGAAACGTCGTCCAGACGCACCAGCGCATCGCCCTTGCGCCACACCACCAGCTGGCGAAACTCCTCCACGCCGTGCAGGTCGGTGTCGGCGGTCAGCGCCACACTGACCGCCTGGCCCTTGGTCGCGCCGATCGCCGCCACGTAGTTGTTGGCGGCCAGCGCACCGTAGACGTCGCTCGCGGTGACGCCGTGGGCGGCCATCCGCACCGGATCGAGCCAGGCGCGCAGCGCGAACAGGCGTCCGCCCAGCAGCTCCGCGCTCTGCACGCCGTCGATGGCGTCGAGCTTGGGCTTGACCATGCGGATCACATAGTCAGTGATGTCGTTGGACGCCAGCACCTCGCTGGCGAAACCGATGTACATCGAGGCCGTGGTTTCGCCGACCTGCACCGTGATCACCGGCTGCTGGGCCTGCGCCGGCAGCTGGTTGGTGACCGCGCTGATGCGAGTCTGGATTTCGGTCAGGGCACGGTTCGAATCGTAGTTGAGCTTGAGCGTCGCGGTGACGATCGACACCCCGGTCAGGCTCGACGAAGACAGATAATCGATGCCCTGCGCCTGCGCGATCGCCGCCTCCATCGGCTGGGTGATGAAGCCCGCCATGGTCTCTGCATCGGCGCCGAACCACGTCGTGGTGACCGTCACCACCGCATTCTCGGTGCGCGGGTACTGACGAATCGTCAGGTCGCTGACCGAACGCAGGCCAAGCACGAGAATCAGCAGGCTGGCGACGATCGCCAGCACCGGCTTGTGGATGAACAGGTCGGTGAATCTCACCCCGTCGCTCCGCCGCGATGCGCTCCGGGCCGTTCCCGCATCTCAGCGCTCCTGTGGCCGTGGAGCCGGATCGTCCGCCGGCAGATGCGTGTTGTCGATGATCAACGGCGTGCCGTTCTTGAGCTTGAGCTGACCGCTGGTCACCACTTCGTCGCCCTCCTCGATGCCGCCGAGGATCGCGATCTGATCGCCGCGCGTCGCGCCGGTGGTGACGAAGGCCTGCTGTGCCGTCGGCTTCTCACCCGCTGCCGCGGCTGGCTTCACCAGGAACACGGTTTCGCCATACGGGTTGAAGGTGATCGCGGTCTGCGGCAGGGTCAGCCGGCGTTCAACCGTGCCGACGTCGATGCGCAGCGCAACGAACATACCGGGCAGCAGCGAGCCTTCGCCGTTTGGCGCGAGCGCCTCCAGCCGCGCGTTGCGCGTATCGCCGTCGATCTTGGGCGCGATCGCGGTCAACCGCGCCTCGAAGCTGCGCCCCGGCCAGGCGTCGCTTCCAAGCTCGATGCGCTGACCGACCTGGAGCTCGGCGAGACGCCGCTGCGGCACATTGAAGTCGACATACAGGGGATTGAGCTCCTGCAGACTCAGCACGCCGCTGCCAGCGCCCACCCAAGCGCCCGGGCTCAAGCTGACGATGCCGATCCGACCGGGAAAGGGCGCGCGCAGCTGCTTCTTGGCCAACAGCACGCGGGCGTACTCGACGCTCGCGCGCTTGGCCTGATCGTCGGTGAGCGCAGTGTCGTAGCTCGCCTGGCTCACGGTCTTGCTCGCGAGCTGGCGGCGCATGCGCTCCAGAGTCAGACGCGACAACGCGGCGGCGGCCTCTGCCTGGCGAAGCAGAGCGGCGTCGTCAGCGCTGCGCAGCTCGACCAGCAGGTCACCACTTTCGACCAGATCGCCCGAAGCCACGTGGATTTTTGTCACCACGCCGGACACGTCGAAAGCCAGCTCGGCGCCGCGATGCGCGCGCAGGCTGCCGACCGCGCGCAACGTGGGCTGCCACTCGGCGTAGCCGACGACCGCGCTGCTCACCGTCTGCGCGGCCAGCGGCATATTTTCTGCCGCCTTGCGCATCATCGCTCGGCCAATCAGGTTCCAAGCGACCAGCAGCGCCAGCAGCAGGCCGACGGCAAGCAGCATGAGCGTCATGCGTCGGGTCAGCAAACTGCGGTGGCCGTCACGCGGGGGCATCGAGATCTCCGTCGGCAGCGCGCCGCCGGCAACCGCGTCCGTAGAGACTGACGTGGCGGCCGGCGGCCGGGCGCGAATGATAGCGGCTCACGGTTTCAAGCAGGCACGCCCGATCGGCAAATTTCCGTGAAGGATGCCGAGCCGAGCCGCTCGCGTTACGCTACGGACCAGGCCGGTCACCGCCACGTCGGGCCCACGCGTCAATCGCAGCAAGGGGAATCCATGAACGCCTCACTCGACGGTGCTGCGCCAGCGGTACCGGATTCGCGCCGACTCGCCGCAGTGCAGGCACTCGTTGACCTGCCTGCGCCCTACGCCCACGGTGCGGAAGCGGATCGGCATTTCGTCGCGGCGATGAACGAAATCCTCGATTGGCACGCCGCGCACAACGCGTTCTATGCGCGCCTGCTGGAACGGCTGGGACCGGCCGGAAGACGCGTCGATTCGATCGCCGACTGCGCGGCGCTGCCGCCGATCCACGCCAATTTCTTCAAGACCCACGAGATCACATCGATCGCGCCGGCGCAGATCGCTCTGCACCTGACCTCATCGGGCACCACCGGACAGAAGTCGCAGATGTTCTTCGACGCCTGGTCGATCGGCGCCGGCCAGCAGATGGTGGAGAAGATCTACCGCCACTACGGCTGGATCCAGGACGCGCTGGTCAACTACCTGCTGTTCAACTACGAGCCGCTCGACAATTGGAAGGTCGGCACCAGCTGGACCTCGAACTCGCTGACCCGTTTCGCTCCGGCGCAAGAGCTCCGCTATGCGCTGCGCGCGACCGGCGCGGGCGGCCACGAGTTCGACGTCTACGGCGCGATCCGCACGCTGCAGGACTATGCCGAGCAGGGTCTGCCGGTGCGGATCTTCGGCTTCCCGGCCTTCGTCAACGCCACACTGGAGCGCATGCGCGCG
>CAZORA010000019.1:0-42322 GCA_964582225.1 uncultured Dokdonella sp.
GCAGAAGACGAGCCTGCGGCCGCTCGCGGGCGCCCCGGCCAGCCAGCCGGCGGTCTCCCGCAGCGCGATCGGCAGCGCAAGCCGCGGCGGATAGCCGTACACGCCGCAGCTGATCGCCGGAAACGCCACGCTGGCAAGCCCGTACTGCGCGGCCAGCGCCAGCGACGAGCGATAGCAGGCGGCCAGCAGTCTTGCCTCGCCTGCGCCGCCGCCCTGCCACACCGGCCCCACCGTGTGGATCACGAAGCGCGCCGGCAGCGCGAATCCCGGCGTGATGCGGGCCTCTCCGGTTGGGCAGCGCAGGCCTGGCCTCACCGCGGGCAGCGCGCGGCAGGCGGCCAGCAGCTTCGGCCCGGCGGCGCGGTGGATCGCGCCGTCGACGCCGCCGCCGCCGAGCAGGGTCTCGTTGGCGGCGTTGACGATCGCGTCGACCGCGAGGCGGGTGATGTCCGCCTCGATGACTTCGGGAAGCTCGCTCACCGGGTTGCTCGCTGGACCGGGCAGTGCGCCGAGGGCGCTGGGGCAGTGAAGCACCCGCCGATACCGAGGGCAAGCGACGCCTCATCCCGTGTCCTTCGCTGGCGGGCTCCGATTTTGGTTCGCCGCTCCTGCGCGGCTGCTAGCATCGGGCGATGAGCCCGCGCTTGCCCCTGCCGCTGCGCGTCGCCGGGTGCGCCGCCGTACTGCGACCCTGGCGGGGTGAAGATCTGGGCGCCCTGCGGGCGAGTGCCGGCGAGATCCACCTGCGCGATTTCCGCATTCCCTATCCCTGTCCTCGCCGCGCGCTGGCCGCTTGGCTGGCCGGCGCCGTCGCCGCCGGCGAGCGCAGCCTGGCGATCGAAATCGACGCCGCCGCGGTTGGCGGCCTGAACCTGCAGCAGGGCGCGGCCGCTTGTTGCGGGCGCGCGCTCGAGCTGGGCTTCTGGCTCGCCGCGCCTCTGCACGGGTGCGGCATCATGAGCGCGGTGCTGGCTGCTTTCGCGCCTGCTGCGCTGGCCTCGTTCGAGCTCGACTGCCTGCTGGCCAGCGTCTACGCCGACGGCGGGGCCTCGCTGCGGGTGCTGGAAAAGGTCGGTTTCGCGCATCGGGAAACGCGCCTCTCCGTGCTGCGCGACGCCGCCGGCGAGCCGCTCGCCGTGCACCTGCTGGCGCGCGAGGCGCCTGTCCGAACCCGCGGTGCGCGCTCTTGGCCACAAGGCTCGTAGCGGGGCCGGCAGGCCCGGCCGGCCCCGCGCGGCGCTCGCGAAGACGCGCTCAGCCTGGATCCGCGGCGGCCGGATCCGCGCGCGCGGCGAGGGTCCAGGCGCCAGACAAGAGCGGCCAGTAGCTGCGCAGCCAGACCAGGAAGGCGGCGGCCCAGAGCAGGGCGGCAGGGGCGTAGGGGCTGCCCGGCAGGGGCGGAAACCAGCCGAGCGCGGGCAGCAGGCGAGCCGCCACCGCCAGCAGCAGCAGCGCGGCGGCGAGCTTGGCGCCGCGCGGAAAGACTAGATCCTGTCCGGTATGCAGGAGGCCGGCGATCGAATACACCGCCATCACGCCAAGACCGAGGCCGCCCATCAGCGCCAGGTGCAGACCCGCGGCCGGTGCGAGCGGCAGGCCGAGGCGCGCCAGGCCGAGCAGGATCAGGCCGCCGCCGGCCAGCAGGCTCGCTCCGGCAAGCACCAGAACCTCGGCGCGGAAACTCTCGCGGCCGATGAAGGATTCGCCGGCGCGGTCCACGAAGGCGGCGCCGGCGGCCAGCAGCAGGTAGCCGCGTACCGCCGGCGAAAGGCCGGCGAGCTCGCCGGCGACCACCAGCACCATCAGCCCCGAGGCGAGATTCAGGCGACCGGGGTGCGGGCGATAGGGCGAGCTGGTCCGGCCCGGATCGAGGATCAGGTTGTTGACCGCAACGCCGATGCGCCCCAGCGCGAGTCCGAGCAGGCCGAGGAAGGCGAAGCCGACCGCGTGCAGCAGGCGCTGCGCCAGGGCCAGGTCGGGTGCTGCGAAGGCGTACTGAATCCAGGGTGCAGCGACGGCCAGCGCGCCGATTCCGGCGCAGAAGCCGAGCAGGCGGGTGCTGCGCTTGCGCCAGGAAATGCGCGCGACCCAGAAGCCGAGCGCGGTGAGCCAGGCGAAATCGCAGAGCGCGCCGAGCCAGCCGAGCGGATCGGCGCCGAAGAAGCCGACCGCACGACCGCCGAGCCAGAGGCCGGCCAGCGTGAACAGCGTGCGCGCCCGCGGTCGGCGGGTGTCGGTCCACTCCGGCACCGCGGTGGTGATGAAGCCGAGCAGGGCCGCGCCCCAGGCGCCGTAGATCATTTCCCGCGCGTGCCAGAAGGACGGCGGCGTGCCGCGCACGAAGGGCAGGTCGAGGGCGAAAGCCAGCACCCACTGCAGCGGCCAGAGCGCGGCGTAGATCGCGCCCAGCGGGAAGAACAGGCGCAGGCCTTCGTCGCTCAGCACCCGCGACAGCGGCAGGTCGGACGGGGTGGGCGTTGGCGCGCTCACGGCCTGCGCCGCTCGTCGACGTCGTGCACGTGGCGAAACAGGGGATCCTCCAGCAAAAACTGCTGCACCGTATCGAACACCGCGCGCTCGTCGCGTTCACCCGGCGCGCCAGCCAGCTGCCGCGCGCCGCTAATGCCGGCTCCGGCCGCGTCGAGCACCAGCACGCGATGGGCGATCCGCGCCGCCTCCATCAGGTCGTGGGTGACGAAGAGAGCCGCGAAATGCGCGGCCGCCGCCGCTTCCACCACCAGATCCTGCATGCGCCGCTTGAGCGCCACGTCGAGTGCGGTGAAGGGCTCGTCGAAGTAGACGAAGTCGGGTTCCACGGCGAGCGCGCGGGCAATGGCCACCCGCTGGCGCATGCCGCCAGAGAGCTCGACCGGATACTTGTCGAGGTCGGCGGCGTCGAAGGCCACCCGCGCCGCTGCCGCCTCGGCGCGCGCGCGCCGCTCGCTGTGGCCGACGCCGGCGATTCGCAGTGGATAGGCGATGTTGTCGCGGGCGTTTGCCCAGGGCAGCAGGCGCGGCTCCTGGAACACCATGGCGTGGCGCGCGTAGTCGCGCCGCACGCTTCCGCGCGAAGGCTCGAAGATGCCTGCAGCGATGTGCACCAAAGTCGACTTGCCGCAGCCGGAAGGTCCGACCAGGGCAACAATCTCGCCGCGCTCGACCTGCAGGTCGACCTGCTCGAGTACGCGACGCCCGAAGTAGGAGTGGCCGACCCGCTGCAGCGCGAGCGCGCTCACCGCTTGATGCCCCAGGGCTCCGCCGCAGACCGCCAGCGCTCGAACTCGCTGCGCACCGGGTGCACGACGCCGTACTCGATGGCGATCAGGGCCGCGACGGAAATCAGGATCCAGGCCAGCGCCGCGGCCACGTCGAGGTTCGCGCGGCTGCGCGCCAGCTCGCCGCCGATGCCGCCCACGTTGGCCAGCAATTCGGCCATCACCGCCACCTTGAAGGCGGTGCCGAGGGTCAGCACCAGGGCTGGAAACAGGTGTGCCGCGACGTGGCGCAGGGACAGGCTGCGCAGGCGCTTCCAGGCCCCGGCGCCGAACGCACGCGCCATCGCGTCGAGGCCGCGGTCGCGGGACAGGATGCCTTCGGCGACGCCCATGAAGACCAGCGGCGAGGCGGCCACCAGGATGGTGAAGGCGACCGTGGCGTCGCTGGCGCCGAACCAGATCATCGCCAGCACGATCCAGGCGATCGGCGGCACTCCAAGCAGGAGGGTGATGAAGGGCCGCGCGAGGCGCAGCGTCGCCGCCGAGTAGCCGGCGAGCAGGCCGGCCAGTCCGCCGATCAGGGTCGCCGCGGCGAAGCCTTCGAGCGCGCGGCCCACGGTCAGCCGGGTCAACTCCCAGGTTTCGCGTCGGCTCAGAAGCTCCGCGACCGTGGCCAGGGTGACGGCCGGGGAGGGCAGTACGAAATCGCCGTAGGCCTCGTGGCCGAGCTGCCACAGCGCCGCGAACAGGCACAGCGCGGCAAGCCCGGCCCAGCCCGACCAGAGGAAGCGCCCACCGCGAGCCAGGCGATCCAGCAGCGCGTGCATGCTGCGCTCAGAGATAGAAGCCGTCGTCCGGCAGACGTCCGCCGATGATCGCGGGATCGGCTTCGGCCAGGGTGGTGAGCATGGCCTCGATGTCGCCGCGTGCCGTCCGTGCCGGGGTGGCCACCAGCTTCGAGTTCGGAATCGACGCCGCCAGCACCGGCGCCGGGAAGTCGAGCAGGGGCGCGGCGGCCGCGGCGGCCGCCTGCGGCTCGGCGTTGACCTTGACGACTGCGGCGGCCAGCGCCGCCTGCAGCGCGGCGGCGAGTTCCGGGTGCGCACTGCGCAGCGCGTCGCTCAGCGCCAGGCCCGCCTGCGGCAGCACCGGGCTGCGCCCGGTGGCCTCGGCCCAGGCCGCCTGCACGTCGATCGCGCGGTACACCGATTTGCCCATCGTGCGGCCACGCACGGTCGCTGCGGTGGCGGCCGGTTCGGCCACCAGGGCGGCGTCGACGCGTCCCATGAGGAGCATCTGCATGGCCTCGATCGGCGAACCGGTGGTCTGGATCTCGAGATCCCTGCCGGGCTCCATCTTGTAGTACCGAAGCAAGCGCGCCACCACCAGATCGGGCATGTCGTTGCGGAACGGCACCGCGAACTTGCGTCCCTTGAGCGCCGGGAAGCCGTCGATCGTGGGATCGGTCGAGATGACGTACAGAAGGCCTTCGGTAAGCACGTTGAGCAGGCGAATCTTCATGCCGCGGTTATACAGGTTGGCGGCCACCTGGGTCGGCAGCACCACTGCGGCCATCGCGCCGGAGGTGAGGCCGGCGCGCATTTCATCGGGGCTGCGCCAGACCTTGAAATCGAGCTTGCCGGTCGCCGAGTCCGGGCGCGCCGTGCGCACCGCCTCGGCGAGCAGGATCGACGGCCCGGCGGGCGGCCCGTAGAGCACCAGCGCGGTGTCCCCGGCTGCACGCGCGGTGGGCGACAGGCGCGCCAGCAGGGGCAGGCCGAAGGCAGCACCGAGACCCAGCAAGACTTCGCGGCGGGAATACCGAAGGGGAAGGTGCGCAGCGGACATGAGAGATTTCCAGGAGGGAGGCGACGCGCTGGAGGGCGCCGGGAGTCGCGAACGGAGGCGAGTATAGCGCTCGTTGACCCGTATTGCCTTTGCGAATCATTCTCGTTTACAGTTCTACGCCTTCCTTTTGTCGTCGCAGAGACTGAACCGATGTCGCAACAGCGCATTTCGACCGCCCGTCCCGCCTCCTCCACCGCGAGCGTTCGCGGCCTGTATGCCGGAGCCGTGGGCCTCATGCTGTGTTGCAGCTGCGGCAAGCTGCTGGCGCAGTCGGCCGCACCCGGCACGACCCTGCTCAATACCGTGGTGGTCGACGCCGAGGCCAAGGGCGAAGTGCAGCGCCGCTTCGACGTGTTGCCGGGCGGCGTCGCGCGCGTAACCGAAGTGGAGATGCCCGACAGCGCCAACCTGACCGTTGCGCGTGCGCTCGAGACCGTGCCGGGCGTCGTGGTGCAGAGTTTCTTCGGCGGCAACGATCAGCCACGCATCCAGATTCGCGGTTCCGGATTGCAGCAGAATCCGGTCGAACGCGGCATCCTGGTGCTGCAGGATGGCCTGCCGCTGAACCGCGCCGATGGTTCCTACATCGTAGGTCTCGCCAATCCCGGTCAGGCCAGCTCGATCGAGATCTATCGCGGCTACATGGCCAATCGTCTGGGCGCCACGGTACTTGGCGGCGCCATGAACCTGGTGTCGCCGAACGGACGCGATGATCCAGGTCTGGCCGGCCAGCTGAAGGGTGGTTCCTTCGGCCAGCTCGGCGCCAGCGCACGTCTCGGGCTCAACGGGTCGGCGTTCGACGGTATGCTGGAAATCGGCCGCGACCAGCGTGACGGTTTCCGCGACTACAACGAATCCAGGCGCGACGCCTTCAACGGGAACGTTTCCTGGCAGCTGTCCGATCGAGTGAAGACGCGCCTGTTCGCCGCCTGGACCGACCTCGATTTCGACGTCAGCGGACCGCTCACCAAGGCTCAGCTGCAGGCCGATCCGCGGCGCGTGCATGCGGGCCCGACGCCGACGCCGGAAGGCATGATCAATCCCGGCCCCGACGTGCTGCACGATCGCCCGCGACGCGGCGCCAAGAGCTGGCTGGTGGGCTCGCGCAGCAGCCTGGAAACCGGCGTCCATCTGCTGGATCTGGTGCTTGGCTACACCCACACCGATGACGCCTTCCGCTTTCCGATTGCCGCTGGTGAGCGCGTCACGCGCGGCGGCGACGCGACCGGCGTACTGCGTTACGCCTGGCTCGGCGGCGCCGACGCCGTGCTGCCGCTCTTCGAGGCCACTGCGCAGTACACCAGCGGCAGCGCCGATCGCGACTACTATCTGAACGCCGCCGGCAGCCGCGGTGCACTGTTTGGCCGCAATCGCCTGAGCGCCGACACCCTGGCCCTGCATGGCGGCTTCAACGTCCCCTTGGCCGACCGCTGGACCCTGGCACCCGCGCTCGATTATTCCGACGCCGGTCGCCGCAACGCGGATCGCTACGCGGCCGCCACCCGGCCGACCATCGCCTACAGTCCCGCCAACCCCGCCCAGCAGCTGCCGGGCGGCGCCGTGCCCGCGATCGACACCAGCTACCAGCGCAGCTATCGCGGCTGGAGCCCCAGCCTGGCGCTGAGCTTCCAGGCCGATGAGAGCAACCGCCTGTTTCTCGCCCTCAGCCGCAGCTTCGAGCCGCCCACCCACGACGACCTGCTGGCGACGATCAACGGCACGCCCTATTCCAGCGCCGGGCGGCCGCAACCGCCCAATCCAGGCCTGCCGGCCGACGCCTTCCGCACGCCAGCGCTCAAGGCGCAGAAGGCGACCACCGCCGAAATCGGCTGGCGCGCCGACTACCGGAGTTTCGGCCTCGATGTGGTCCTCTATCACTCCCGGGTACGCAACGAGCTGCTCAGCCTGCGCGACGAAAGCGGCACTTCGCTCGGCGCGGTCAACGCGCACCGTACGGTCCATTCCGGGCTTGAATTCGGCGCCCACGGCGCGCTCGGCGAGGACACGCGCCTGCGTCTCGCCTGGGTTTGGCAGGACTTCCACTTCGACGGCGATCCGCTGCGCGGGAACAATCGCCTCGCCGGCGCCCCGCGTCAGCTGCTCAGCGCCTCGCTCGATCACGACCTCAGCGCGCGTTGGTCGCTGCAGGCGGTCGCCCGCTGGGTTCCCGAGCGCACCCCGGTGGACAACATGAACACCGTCTGGGCGGACCCCTGGGCCACCTTCGATCTGCGCAGCCGCTATCAGCTTCGCGAGAACCTGGCTCTGTTCGCGGAAATCACCAATCTCTTCGACCGCCGTTACGCCGCCTCGACCCTGGTGGTCGACCAGGCGCGGCCGGATCAGGCCGCGTTCCTTCCGGGCGACGGCCGCGGCGCCTTCATCGGCATCAAGTGGCGGCATTGAGCGCGCGCATTCGGCGCGCGCGGCCGCGCGCCTGGCGGTTTCAGTCCTTGCGCTGGCGGGCAAAGGCGTTCGGCGCCGAGCCGAAATCGCCCTGCGCCTGCGCCGCGAGCCAGGCGACCACCGCGTAGGCGGCGACGTTCTGGCGCAGCTGCGCGGGGTCGATCTTGTCGAGGGTGTCGTTGGCGCTGTGGTGCCAGTCGAAATAGCGGCTCGCGTCCTGGTGCAGCGAAAGCCCGGCCATGCCGACGGCGTGCACCGCGGACAAGTCCGAGCCGCCAGAGCCGGGCGCATCCGGGTCGTATTCGATGCCGAGCGGCTGCAGCAGCACCGCCATCTGCGCCAGCGCCGCGCGTGCCTCGGGCTTGACGCTCGCAGTCATGCGGTAGATGCGGTCGGCGCCCAGGTCGGATTCGCCGCCGAGCACGGCCTTGCCGATGTCCTTGCGGTGTGCCTCGGCGTAGGCGCGCCCGCCGTAGAGCCCGGACTCCTCGTTGGCGAAGGCGATCACGCGGATGCTTCGCGCGGGTCGGCTGGCGCGCCGCGAGATGAGGTGCGTGGCGGCGGCGGCGATCGCCACGCCGGCCGCGTCGTCGATCGCGCCGGTGCCGAGATCCCAGGAGTCGAGGTGACCGCCCATGAGGAAGTATTCGTTCGGGCGCCGGCTGCCGGTCAGCTCGCCGATCACGTTGGCGCCCTCGTATTCTCCGTCGAAACCGCAGTCGAGCTCGAGATGGACGCGCAGCGGCTTGCCGCTGGCAAGAATTCGCTCCATCTGGTCGGCGTCTGGGGCGGACAGCGCCGCGGCCGGAATCGGCGTCACGCCGTCGTCGAAGTGGGTGACTCCGGTGTGCGGCAGGCGCTCGCGGTCGGTGCCGGCCGAACGCAGCAGGAAGCCGACCGCACCCTTGCCCGAGGCGATGGATGGTCCGCGGGTGCGCACCGCCGAGCCGATGCCGTAGTCGCGTCCACTCTGCGTCGCCTGCATGCGTGCGCCGACGTAGGCGATCTTGCCGGCGAGCCGCGCGGGATCGGCCGCCTCGAGCTCGTCGAGGCTGGCGAAGCCGACGACTTCCGCGTCCAGGCCGCCCGCCGCGGTGCCGGGCGAGTGGCCGAGCGCGGTCAGCACCAGCGGCTGGGGATAGGGCGCGGTGATGCGCCCGCGTTCGCCGCGCCGCTCCCACTTGGGAAACCGGACCGGCTCGGTCCAGACCCGGTCGAAGCCGAGCGCGTGAAAGCGCGCGATGGTCCACTCGCGAGCTTTCAGATCGGCTTCGCTGCCGGCCAGGCGCGGGCCGATCTGGGTGGTCAGGTCTTCGGTGAACTTCCAGGCGGTGTCGTCCTGCAGCGCAAGATCGCGCAGCTCCGCGGCGATCTTCAGGTCCGCCGGGTCGAACCGGGTCGGCTGGCCGGCGCCGAGCGCCAGCGGGGAGGTAAGCAGCAGAAACACGTACGGCAGGGCGCGGCGCATGCGGAGAACTCGGGTCGGAAACCGCCCGATTATGCGCCGCAGACACCGCCGCGCTTTGGGCCAAAGGTCACGCGCGATGTCGAGTCGCCGCGGTTCTACTTGTTTTGCTTCAGCAGGTCGCGGATCTCGGTCAGCAGCGCTACTTCGGCCGGCGGCGCGGCCGGCGCCTCCGCCTGCTTCTGCATCACCCGATTCATGGCTTTGATTACCAGGAAGATGGCGAAGGCGATGATGACGAAAGTGATGATGGTATTGATGAAACTGCCCCAGAGAATCGCCACTTCGCCCTTGCCGTCGGCACCGGCAGCCTTGATCACGGTCTTGATCGAGGAGAAGTCGATGCCGCCGATCAGCAGGCCGATCGGCGGCATGATGATGCCGTCGACCAGACTCGAAACGATCTTGCCGAAGGCCGCGCCGATCACGATGCCGGTGGCCATGTCGACCACGTTGCCCTTCATGGCGAAGGTCTTGAATTCGGAGAAGAAGCTCACGGAAACCTCCTTGCGCTGGTTGCGGGAAAGGCGAGCCTGCACTCTACGTCATCGCCGCCCGGCGGGACATTTACGTCACGATTTTCCACCGCACGGGTCATCAGACGATCGCACACTGCAACTCGCCGACGCCCTCGACGCCGGCCCGACAGCGGTCGCCTCGCGCCAGCGCGCCGACCCCGGCCGGCGTGCCGCTGAAGATCAGGTCGCCGGGAGCCAGGGTCCAGAGCTTCGACAGCTCGGCGATGATCGCTGCGACCGGAAAGATCATGTCGCCGAGATCGGCCTGCTGGCGCAGCGTACCGTTGACTTCGAGCCAGATCCGCCCGGCGCGCGGCGTCACATCCACCGCCGGGCGCAGCGCCGACACCGGCGCGGAGTATTCGAAGCCCTTGGCGGCGTCCCAGGGATGCCCCTTGGCCTTGGCCGCAGCCTGCAGGTCGCGGCGGGTGAGGTCGAGCCCGACCCCGTAGCCGAATACGCAGGCGAGCGCTGCCTCGGCCGGGATGTCGCGCCCGCCGCGCGCCAGCGCCACCACCAGCTCGACCTCGTGATGCAGCTCTCCAGTCGCCGCGGGATAGGGCACGTCGGCGCCGTCGGCCACCACCGCATCGGCCGGCTTCAGGAAGAACATCGGCTGCGTTCGCGGCGCCTCTGCGCCCATCTCGCGGGCGTGCTCGGCGTAGTTGCGGCCGATGCAGTAGATCCGATGCACCGGAAAACGCGCCGCGCTGCCGACGACCGGCAGGCTGGGAACGGCGGGAGCGGGAACGACGTAGAGCATCGGTCGCGGCGGCGAACGGACGGGCGCGCAGGATAGCAGCGCCGGCGCGACGCTTGCTGCATGACGGATCTCACGCTGCGAGCCTGACTTGCGGGTCTTGTTGCGTGACGTTTGCTCCCGCACACTGCGCCGCGTTTGCCGCAAGGCGCGCCGTGGAGACGCGAAGGAATGGACCAGGCCGATCTCTTGCGCGAGCTCAGGATCGATCGCGATGCTGCGCCTCCGCGTGCATCGCGCCGCTGGTGGCGCTGGCTCGGCGGCGCGCTGATCGCGCTCGGTCTGCTTGCCGCAGGCGCCTGGTTCGTCACTCGCGGCGCGGTTTCGGTGGAGCTGATCAGCGCGCTGGCGGTGCCGACCGACAGTCCGCGCGGCGCGGTGCTGGACGCGACCGGCTACGTGGTTGCGCGGCGCGAAGCGACGGTCTCGGCGCAGATCACCGGCACCCTGGTCGACGTGCTGATCGAGGAGGGCGAGCACGTCGAGGCCGGCCAGGTGCTGGCGCATCTGGAGGACACGGCGCAGCAGGCCGCACTGCGCCAGGCGCAGGCGGCGCTGGCCGCGACGCGCGCGCAGCTCGCGCAGTTTCAGGCCGAACTTGCGCAAAGCCGGCGCGATCTGGTGCGAGCCGAGGATTTGGCGGTTCGCAAGCTGGTCTCCGCACAGTCGGTCGAGCTGGCGCGCACCCGGGTCGCGACGCAGGCCGCTCAGGCCGAGACCCAGCGCCGTCAGGTCGGGGTGGCCGAGGCGGTAGTCAGCGGCGCTCAGGTGCAGGTCGACTACTGCACGGTGCGCGCGCCTTTTGCCGGGGTAGTGATTGCCAAGGCGGCCCAGGTCGGCGAGATCGTGTCGCCGCTGTCCGCAGGAGGCGGCTTCACTCGCACCGGTATCGGCACCATCGTCGACATGGATTCGCTGGAGATAGAGGTCGACGTCAATGAAGCCTACATTCATCGGGTGTCGGCCGGACAGCCCACCGAGGCGGTGCTCGACGCCTACGCGGACTGGAAGATTCCGGGCCATGTGATTGCCATCATCCCGACCGCCGATCGCAGCAAGGCGACGGTCAAGGTGCGCGTGGCGCTGGATCGCCGGGACGCACGCATCGTGCCCGACATGGGCGTTCGAGTGTCCTTCCTCGAGGCCGGCACCGCGGCCGCGGAGCAAGCTCTACAGCCGCGCGGCGTGCTGGTGCCGGCCACCGCGGTGGTCAGCCGCGATGGACGCGAGGTGGTCTTCGTGGTCGCCGACGGTCGCGCCCTGGCGCGGCCGGTCAGCGCTGCGGAAGCCGCCGCCGGACAGCGCGAGGTCGCCGGCCTCGAGCCCGGCACGCGGGTCGTTCGCAGCGTGCCGAAAAATCTCGAGGACGGCGCCCGAGTGAGACTGAACCCGTGACGACGCTGATGGAAATCCGCGGCCTGAGCAAGGTGTATCGGCGCGGCAGGCAAAAGATCGAGGTGCTGCACCACGTCGATCTGGATATCGCCGAGGGTGAGTTTCTGGCGCTGATGGGGCCGTCCGGCTCGGGCAAGACGACCTTGCTCAACCTGATTGGCGGCCTCGATTCACCCACTACGGGCAGCATCGTGATCGGCGGACAGCGGATCGATCGCCTGGGTGAAGGCGCCTTGGCCAGCTGGCGCGCGGCCAACGTCGGCTTCGTGTTCCAGTTCTACAACCTGCTGCCGATGCTGTCGGCGCAGAAGAACGTCGAGCTGCCGCTGCTGCTCACTCGTTTGTCGGCCGTCGAGCGGCGCCGGCGCGCAGGCATCGCCCTGCAGCTGGTCGGTCTTGCCGAGCGCGCCAGGCACCGACCCGGTGAACTCTCCGGCGGTCAGCAGCAGCGCGTCGCGATTGCTCGCGCCATCGTTTCCGATCCGCGCTTTCTGGTCTGCGACGAGCCGACCGGAGATCTCGATCGGCAGTCGGCCGAGGATGTACTGGAGCTTTTGCGCGCACTCAATGCGGACCACGGCAAGACCATCGTCATGGTCACCCACGACCCGCGCGCAGCCGAGCACGCCCGGCGGATCCTGCAGTTGGACAAGGGAACCCTGGCCGACGCCGCGGAGGCGGCAGGCGTGCTTGCCGATACCGCGACCAGCCCAGCGCGCAACTCCGCCGCAGCAGCGCCGCGATGATTCGCTTCTTCCCACTCGTCCTCGCGGCGCTGCTGCGGCGCAAGACGCGAACCGTGTTCACCCTGATCTCGATCGTTGCCGCGTTCCTGCTGTTCGGTCTGCTGAACGCAGTGCGGGTCGCCTTCGAAAGCGGCAGCGACAGCCTGGCCGGCACCGAGCGGCTGATCGTCACCTCACGGTTCTCCATCATGACCGGCCTGCCGTTGAGCTTGAAGTCGCGCATCGCCGGGATCCCCGGAGTCGAGGCCGTAGGCCACCAGAACTGGTTCGGTGGCGTTTACCAGGACCCGAAGAACTTCGTGCTCAGTTTCGCCGTCGACCACGACTACCTGGCGAACAGCCCCGATCTGCGGCTCACAGCCGAGCAGCTGCGTGCCTTTGATGCGACCCGCGACGGCGCCCTGGTCGGCCGGGCGCTGGCCGCGCGCTACGGCTGGCGGCTCGGCCAGCAGGTGCCGCTGATTTCGCAGATCTTTCCGCGCAAGGACGGCGACATGAGCTGGCCCTTCACCATCGTCGGCATCTATGACGTGGCGCCCGATGCGCCGAGCGGCGCCGACCAGATGTTCTTCTTGCGCTGGACCTATTTCGACGAGGGCAATCAGTACGCACAGCACGAAGTCGGCTGGTACGTGGTCAAGCTGAGTGACCCGGCACAGGCGGATTCGGTGGCGCAGGCGATCGATGCGCTCTCCGCCAACTCGCCGCACGAGACCAAGAGTCAGACCGCCAACGCCTTCAACGCTTCCTTCGCCAAGCAGATCGGCAACATCGGCCTGATCGTGAGCGCGATCATGGCCGCGGTGTTCTTCACCCTGGTGCTGTTGACCGGCAACACCATGTCCCAGGCGATGCGCGAGCGCATTCCCGAGCTCGCCGTGCTGAAGACCCTCGGTTTCACCCGCGGCAGCGTGCTTGGCCTGGTGCTGGCGGAGGCGGTGCTGCTGCTCAGCCTGGGCGGCATTACCGGGATGCTGCTGGCGAGCGCGCTGGTGCCGGTGCTGGATCGGGCGAGTGGCGGCATGATCCAGTTGCCGTCGCTCGGCGTGCGCGACTGGAGTGAAAGCCTCGCGCTGATGCTGTTGATCGGCGTGACGGTCGGTGCGCCGCCGGCACTGCGCGCGATGCGCCTGCGGGTGGTCGACGCGCTGGCTGGACGCAGCGCATGAGACGCCTGCTTGCACGTCTCGGATTGGGCCTCGGTGTGGTCGCTGCGCTTGCGCTGTGGATCGCGCTGCCGTGGTTCGTGATTCTCGCACTCGCCGCACTCGCGGCCGCTTGGCTGGTTCTGAGTCGAGCCGGCCGGCGCAGTCTCGCGATCACCCGCGTGGGTATCTCCACGCTCGGCGCGCGAGTCGGCGCGACGGCGGTGATCGTGGTCGGCATCGCCGGCGTGGTCGGAGTGCTGGTCGCGCTGCTCGCGATGAGCGAGGGGCTGAGCGCCACCTTGCGCCAGACCGGCAGTGACGGAACCGCGATCGTCCTCCGGGGTGGCGCCGGCGGTGAACCGAATTCGGTGCTGAGCCGCGACGAGATCGACGTGATCGAACAGGCGCCGGGCGTCGCCCGCGACGCCGCCGGTCGGCCGCTCGCCTCGGCCGAGCTGGTGGTGATCGCCAACCTGGCGAAGAAGGGCGATCCGGGCAGCGACGCCAACGTCGCGCTGCGCGGCGTTGGCGACGAAGCCTGGACGGTGTGGTCGAACCTGCGCGTCGTCGCCGGGCGCCGTTTCCGTCCGGGCCTGCGCGAGTTGGTGGTGGGGCGCGCCGCGCAGGGCGCCTTTACCGACCTGGAGCTTGGCCGGGAGCTGCGGATATCCGGCCAGGACTGGAAGGTGGTCGGCGTGTTTGCGTCGGACGACGCCCATGAGTCGGAGCTCTGGGGCGACATCAAGGCCGTCGCTTCCGCCTACCGGCGCGGCAGCAGCGCGCAATCGGTGGTCGTTGAGCTGAGCAGCGCCGAAGCCTTCGACACCTTCAAAGCCGCACTCGGCTCCGACCCGCGGCTCAAGGTGGATGTCGACACCACGCGCGACTTCTTCTCGCGGCAGTCGGAAGGGATTTCTACGCTGATTCGCGTGATCGGCCGCACGATCAGCCTGATCATGGCGATCGGCGCGGTGTTCGGTGCGCTCAATACGATGTACGCGGCGATCGCCGCGCGCTCGCGGGAGATCGCCACCCTGCGCGCGATCGGCTTTCGCGGCCTGCCGGTAGTGGTCTCGGTGCTGCTCGAGACCCTGTTGCTGGCGTTCGCCGGCGGCGCTCTCGGCGGCGGAATCGTGTGGCTGCTGTTCAACGACTACACGGCCTCGACCCTTGGCGCCAGTTTCAGTCAGCTGGTTTTTCAGTTCCAGGTGACGCCGGAACTCCTCTGGAGCGGGCTCAAATGGGCGCTCGCGATCGGCTTCGTCGGCGGCCTTTTTCCGGCGCTGCGCGCGGCCCGCGTGCCGGTCACGGTGGCGCTGCGCGAGGCCTGATCACGCCGGTCGAAGGCTTCTGCTGGCAGAACCCGTGACCGGGCGACACTCAAGGCTTGCCGCAGAACAGCTGAATCTGCTGCTCGGCCTTGTCGATTTCCTTCTGGTCTGCGGCGATCGCCTGTGCATCCGCTTCCGGTCCTGCCTGGCGCAGATCGTTCTGGTGCGCCTGCGCCGCGGCGCGGTTGCGGCGTGCCGCCTCGCAGTTGCGCTGGATCGCTTCCGGCGAATAGCCCGCCGCAGCGGCCATCCCCGGACCGCTGCCAGTCGCGGCGACGTTGGCGTCGGCGTCGGTGGGCTTTTCTGCGCTGGCGGTGACGCCGCCATGCACCGAGATCTTCTGCGCGTTGCGCACGCTCGCCGGCGGCGGGGAGTCGGAGAAGTGCTTGACGCCGTTGGCGTCGGTCCAGGAGTACATGTCGGCCGCGGCAAAGGCCAGCGCCGGGCTCAGAATTGCGCACAACAGCCAGCCTGCTTTCATCTTCAGGGTCTCGATTGCGGGTCGCGCCGACGCTGGCGCTGCACGGGTCGCTGACTGGATAGCACCAGTCGGCGCCGGATACAAGCGATCGGCGATTCGCCGCGCTCGGGCGAAGTGCCGCAGTGAGTGATGCTTGCGACCGGCACGCTACACTGGCGGTCCGTACCGGCGCCCGGAATCCGCCAGCCGTGGAAGAGAAGTCAGCCACCGTTCGCAAGCCGCCGCGCGGAATCTATCTGCTGCCCAACCTGTTTACCACCGGGGCTCTGTTCGCCGGCTTCTACGCAATCGTTGCGGCCATCGGGGGACGCTACGTGGATGCCGCCGTGGCGGTATTCGTAGCGGCGATCTTGGACGGTCTTGACGGCCGCGTGGCGCGTCTCACCCACACCCAAAGCGAGTTCGGCGTGCAGTACGACTCGCTCTCCGACCTGATCAGTTTCGGCCTGGCACCGGCCCTGGTGCTCTACACCTGGTCGCTGTCCGCGCTCAAGGCCTACGGCTCGGGCTGGGGCAAGCTCGGCTGGATGGCCGCCTTCATCTACGCTGCCTGCGCCGCCTTGCGTCTGGCGCGCTTCAATACCCAGGTGGGCGTGGTCGACAAGCGCTACTTCCAGGGCCTGGCCAGCCCGGCCGCGGCGGCGCTGTGCATGTCCTTCGTGTGGTCGATCGAGGACGGCGGCCTGTTCGGCCTGCATGTCGGCGACGTGGATTTCGTGACCCCGGTGGTCGCGGTACTGGCCGGTCTGCTGATGATCAGCCGGCTGCGCTACTTCAGCTTCAAGGCCTGGCCGCGCTCGGATCGAGTGCCCTTCGTGTGGATTCCAGCGGCGATGCTGGTGCTGGTTGCTCTGGCGATGGATCCGCCACGAGTGCTGTTCATGGCTACGGCCCTGTACTTGCTGTCCGGGCCGATCCTGACCCTGCGTGGGCTGCGCCGCGTGCGCGACGAGCGAGCCTCTCGCAGCGTCGGCAGGGATCCGCCGTGACGTCGTCGCCTGCTGCGGAGGCTGGCGTCGAGGCGCGACCGGAGCTCGCGACCCTGGGCTTTCTGGCCGAACTGTCGCGGGCGCTGGCGGTCTCGCTCGACCTGGAGCGCACGCTGTCCGAGACCGTGCATCGGGTGGTCGAGTTCATGCGGGTGGAGGCGGCTTCGCTGTTTCTGCTCGACCCGGCGGCGCGCGAGCCGACCCTCGAGTGCAGCATCTGCGCTGGTCCGGTAAAGATGTGCGGCACCCGGGTGCCGGTCGGCGTCGGCGTCGTCGGGCGCACGGTGGCGGAGAACGCGGTCCAGGTCGTCGCCGACGCGACCCGTGACGCGCGGGTCTGGCGCGCGGTCGACGAAGCCACGGGCTTCGTCACGCGCAGTCTGGTCAGCGCGCCGCTGGCGACCGCAGGCGGACCGATTGGCGCGCTGGAGGTGATCAACCGCCGCGACGGCCGGCCCTTCAGCCGGGAAGACGCCGAGCTTCTGGCGCTGATCGCGGCGCCGGCGGCGCTCGCCATCAACAGTGCGCGGCTGGCCGCCGATCTGCTCGAGCAACAGCGCCTGAAGCGTGAATTCATTCTTGCCCGGCGGCTGCAGCGCTCGCTGCTGCCGCGGCGGCGGCGCGGCGCCTTCCCGATCCGTGCGGTCAATCGTCCCGCACACGAGATTTCGGGCGACTTCTACGACTATTTCGATCTCGACGACGGTCGCCTGGGCTTCGTCGTCGGCGACGTCTCCGGCAAGGGCATGGATGCGGCCCTGCTGATGGTGCGTGCGGCGAGCCTCCTGCGCTGGATCGGCAAGGAGGGCGTGGCGCCCGCCGACTGGTTGGCGCGCGCCAATGCCGAACTCTGCGAGAGCACCCAGGAAGGTCGCTTCGTCTGCGCCCTGGTCGGCTACAGCGACCGCGCGGCCAGACGGCTGCGCTTCGCCGGTGCCGGCTTTCCGCCGCCGCTCTACGTGCACCGCAATGAGCATCGTGAGTTCCGCTCCGGCGGCCCGCCGCTGGGGATCGTCGCCGACGCCGCCTTCGAGGAAACCGAACTGACGCTCGACGGCGGCAGCCTGTATGTGTTTTCCGACGGCGCTACCGACGTGCGCGACGCCGACGGTCGGCCGATCGGCAGCGAAGGCCTGCGCCGGCTGATCGAGCGGCACGCCGGCGTGGCGCCGGAGCCGCGCCTGCGGGCGCTCCTGGCCGAGCTGCGACGGCTGCACTTCGTCGACGACACGACCCTTCTGCTGATCGAAGCACCAGTCCGTGACGCTCCCGCCCTGCTGCTGGCGCAGCGGATCGCGGCCGTGCCGGCGACGCTCGGCGAGTTGCGCGCGGCGGTGCGCGCAGTGCTCGATGCGCAGCAGGTTGCGCCGCGCCTGCGTGAGCGCCTGGTGCTGGCGGTCGATGAAGCCTGCGCCAACATCATTCGCCACGGCTACGGGTCCGAGGCCAGCGGGGACATCGAGTTGCGCCTGCTGCGGGAGGGTGACGAGCTGCGCTTCGAGCTGCGCGACGATGCGCCCTGTGCCGATGCTGCCGGCCTGCAGCCGCGCCCGCTCGGCGAATGTCGGCCCGGCGGTCTCGGTCTCGCCCTGATCGACGCAGTGGCCGATGCCTGGCACATCGAGCCGCGTGCCGGCGGTCACGGCAACCTTCTGATTCTGCGCAAGCACATCGGACCCGAAGAGAAATCAGCATGAATCCTGGCGCCAACGCGGTAACGAGCGAGTCTTTCGACGGTGGGGTACTGCTGCGGCTGACCGGCGAGGTTGACCTGTCCTGGTCGCAAGAGGTGCGCGCGGCGGTGCTCGCCGCACTGCAGCAGGCGCCGACCGTCGGCGTTGATCTGTCGGCAGTCAGCTACATTGACTCCTCGGGCATCGCCGCCTTGGTCGAGGGCTTGCAGGGTGCCCGCGCGCGCGGCGGCCGCTTTGCCCTGGTCGCGGTGAGCGACCAGGTCAAGGCCGTGCTCGAACTCGCGCGCCTGGACCGGGTATTCGAGCTCGTGTCCGGTTGCGAGGCGCTGGCGCGCCGGCAGTGAACGCCCTCGCGGACCTTGGCCGCAGCACCCTGGGCGCGCTCGATGGCGTCGGTCGCGCCGCCATCCTCCTGCTCGAGGCGCTGCGCTACAGCGCTCTAGGCTGGCGCGTGGGGCAGCCGTTGCGGCCAGCCGCAGTGGTGCAGCAGATGCGCCGAATCGGCGTCGACGCGCTGCCCATCGTGGTCCTGCTCGGCTTCACCATCGGCCTGATGCTCGGCATCCAGTTCATCGCTTCGCTGCGGCCCTTCGGTGCCGAATCGCAGGTGGTGGTCGCGGTGGCCAAGTCGGTGACCCGCGAGTTCGGCGCGCTGATCACCGCGATCCTGGTGGCCGGGCGCTCCGGTTCGGCGCTGGCCGCGCGGATCGGCTCGATGCGGGTGTCGCAGGAGATCGATGCGCTGCAGGCGATCGGGATCGAGCCGGTGCGCTATCTGGTGGCGCCGGCGCTGCTTGCCATGCTGCTGATGCTGCCGGGGCTGACGATCTTCGCCAGCGCCAGCGCGCTCCTCGGCGCGGCTCTCTACAGCGCGCCGGCGCTGGACCTCACGCCGACAGCCTTCCTGCTGCAGACCCTGGATCTGCTCGATCCTGGCGATATCGGCCAGGGGCTCGCCAAGAGCCTCGTGTTCGGTTTTCTGATTACCCTGATCGGAGTGAGCACCGGTTTTGCGGTCAGTGGCGGCGCCGAGGGCGTCGGTCGTGCCACTACCCGCGCGGTGGTGCTGTCGATCTGCTGGATCATCGTGGTCGACATGATCTTTTCCTTCTTCATCAATCGATGAACGACGGCACGCCACTGATCGAGGTGGAGGGGCTGGACGCTTGGTATGGCCGGCGTCAGGTGCTGTATGGGGTCGACTTCAGCGTGCGTGCCGGCGAGATCCGGGTGGTGATGGGCAGTTCCGGCTCCGGCAAGAGCACGCTGTTTCGCCATCTGATCGGGCTGCAGCGGCCGCGCCGGGGACGGGTGCGGCTGTTCGGTGTCGATCTGGGGCGGGCCAGCGAGCGCGAGCTCCTCGAGGTGCACAAGCAAATCGGGGTTTCCTTCCAGGGTGGTGCGCTCCTCACCTCGCTCACGGTCGGCGAGAACGTGGCGCTACCGCTGCGCGAGCACACCCGGCTCGATGAGACCACCATCCGCATCATGAGCCGCCTGAAGCTCGAGATCGTCAATCTCGGCGGCTTCCAGGATCTGATGCCGGCCCAGCTCTCCGGCGGTATGGTCAAGCGCGCGGCGCTCGCTCGCGCGCTGGTGATGGACCCGCGGCTATTGTTTTTCGACGAACCTTCGGCGGGTCTCGACCCGGTCACCTCGGCCGAGCTCGACGAGCTGATCCTGCGTCTGCGCGACGCGCTGCGGATGACCATCGTGGTGGTCACCCATGAGCTCGAGAGCGCGTTCAAGATCGCCGACAGCATCACCGTGCTCAACGCCGGGCGTATCCTGCTGACCGGCAGCGTGGCGCAGGTGCGGGCCTCGCCCGACGAGCGCATCCAGGATCTGCTCAATCGCCGCCCCCGCGAGGAGCCGGTGGACGCCGAAGCCTACCTGCGCCGCCTGACCGAGGAGCAGGCCTGATACCCTGTTGCGCGGGCTTGCGCCCGGGGAGGAACCTTGAGGCGGGATCAGATCAACTATGTGCTGGTGGGCGCGATGGTGACGGCGGCTGGACTGCTGCTGCTGGTGGCGCTCTATCTGATCAGCGGACGCAGCGTGGCCAGCAGCCGCTATTTCACCAGCTATGCCAGCGTCACCGGCCTGCGTCAGGGAGCACCGGTGCTGTACCAGGGTTTTCGCGTCGGCGCGGTGGACGCGCTGACCCCGATTCACGACGCCGAGGGCACCCGCTATCGGGTGACGCTCGCGATCCGTCGCGACTGGCCGATTCCCGAGGACAGCGTGGCGCGCCTGCAGTCGAGCGGCATCCTCGCCGACGTCTCGATCGACATCCGCGAGGGTCACAGCCGTAGCCTGCTCAAGCCCGGCGGCGAGCTCGAGGGCGTGGACGGCGGCAACGTGTTCGCGGTGATGAACGACCTCGCCGGCGGCATCGGCGAGCTGACCCGCAATCAGCTGGTGCCCCTGGTCGAATCGCTGTCGCGCCACATCGACCGCATCGGCAGCCTGCTGGACGCCAACGCACCGCCGATCCTCGACGACACACGCGAGCTTCTGACGCGCCTGAAGCGCGCCGCGCAGGGCCTCGACGAAGTACTGGGCGAGAACAACCGGGCGACGCTCACGGCGACGCTCGACGACACCCGCGCTCTGGTCGGCGAGCTGCGCGGGACGCGGGCCGCGCTCGATCGCGTCCTGGCTGAAGCTGGCGGCATCGCCGAGGACAACCGCGACGACATTCGTCGCTCGGTGCAGGATTTGGCGGCCGTGCTGGACGAGATGTCGCGCAAGAGCGAAAGCATCCTGCGCAATCTCGAATCATCGAGCCGCAACCTGAACGAGTTCAGCCGCGAGGTGCGGCAGAACCCGACCCGCCTGATCCGCGCCCCGCAGGCGGACCCGGCGGAAGGAGAATCGCGATGAGGCCCGCCTCCGTCGCCTGCATCGCGCCACGCGCCAGCGGACGCCGGCTCGGCTCGCTGGTCGTCCTGCTCGCCGCGCTTGCGCTCACCGGCTGCGGCAGCGTGCCGTCCTTGCCCGACTACAGCTACTACCGACTGCCGCCGGTGCCGGCGCTGCAGCCGGCTGGACGTAGCCTGGCGCAGATCCTGGTGGTCGACGAATTCGATGCTTCCGATCTCTACGCCGACCCACCGATCGTTTACGCCCTGCGGCCGGATGCTCGCGAGCTGCGCCGCTACCACTATCGGCTGTGGGCCGATGCGCCCGGCTCGATGCTGCGTTGGCGCCTGATCAGCGAGCTTCGCGCGGCCGCGCTGGCGCCGCTGGTTTCGGCCGAGCTGCCGCGCGGACACGCGGCGCTGCGCATCCAGGGCACGATCCTGCGCTTCGACCGCGTGCCGGACCCGCAGGGCGGACAGCAGGCGGTGGTCGCGCTGCAGCTGCGGGTCGACGGGTCGGATGGCCAGCCGCTGCTGGATCGAAGCTACCGCGAACGGAGGGCGGCCGCAGGGAGCGACATGGACGCGACGGTGCTGGCCTTCGGCGCGGCGACGGACGCGATCTTCGTTCGTTTCCGCGCCGATCTGGAGCGGCTGGAGGAGAGCCCGGATGCGCGCTGAGGCGCGCCGCGAGCGGCTCGCCGAGATGGGCTTTGCGCTGTATCGCCGGCGTCGTGCGGCCGGCGTGGCGCGCGCCGTTGCGTCGGTCGACGCACCCGAAGTCGCGCGTTGGGTCGCGCTCCTCGCCGGTGATTCGCTGCCGGCAGCGCTGGTGCAGGACCTTGCGCGCAGCCTCGCCTTTGCCGGCATCGAATGCCGACCTGTCGACGTCGCGACGCTGACGGAGCTGCCGGCGGAGGTGCGCGTGGTGATCGCGTTCGGCGAGCAGGCCGTGCGCCGGCTCGGCGCCGGCATCAGCGTGGCGCGTCAGGCCCAACTCCACTGGATCGCGGCGCCGCCGCCGGCTACGCTGCGCGCTGATGCGCAGGCCCGGCGCGCGCTGTGGAGCGAGCTGCGCCGCCTGCTGCGCGAGCGGCAGCGCGGCTGAACCACCGGTGCTGCAGGTTGCGGAGCGATCGAGCGTGGTTGCCAACCTCAAGCCAGAAACTCCGCGCTTTCGACGCATGCTGCCGAGCGACGTCGACGCGGTGCTCGCGATCGAGCATGCTGCCTACGAGTTTCCCTGGAGCCGTGGCATCTTTCTCGACTGCTTGCGCGCCGGCTACGAGGGCACGCTGCTGCTCCAGGGCGAAGTCCTGCTCGGCTACGGCATGCTGAGCGCGGCGGCCGGGGAGGCTCACATCCTGAATGTTTGCGTCGCCGCGGCCGAGCGCGGCCAGGGCTACGGCCGGCGCCTGGTCGAACAGCTCCTGCGGCTGGCGCGCTGGCGCCGCAGCGAGCGGGTATTCCTCGAGGTGCGCCCGTCCAATCCGCACGCGATCGCGCTCTACGAGTCGATGGGCTTCAACGAGATCGGCCGCCGTCCCGGCTACTACCCGGCGCGGCGCGGCCGCGAGGACGCGCTGGTGATGGCCTTGGAGCTGCTGCCGCCCTGAGGCCGCGACGGCCGCTCAGCCGAGCCGGGAGCGCTGCTCGCGCAGGCCCTGCAGGGTCCGCTCGAAGTCTGCCTGGCGCTGCCTTTCCTGTTCGATCACCGCTGCCGGCGTGCGCTCGCCGAAGCGCGCGAGCTTGCCGGCCGATTTCTCGAGCTCGGTCTCGATGCGCGCGATCTCGCGCTCGAGGCGCGTCTGTTCCGCTTCGAGATCGATCAGGCCGGCCAGCGGAATCAGCACCCGCAGCTCGCCGAGGATCGCCGCCGCGGCCGCGGGCTCCGGTTCGCCAGCGGCGAGCCAGGCTTGCTCATCGGCGCGCGCGAGAAAGGCGATCGAGGCCGCGAAGCGCTGGTGCAGCGCGCGGTCCGCAGCGCCGCCGCCGGCGTAGAGCAGGCGGATTGCACGGCCCGGCGCCACGTTCATCTCGCTGCGGATGCGGCGAATCTGCCCGAGCAGGCCCTTGAGCCACTCGACCGCCGCGCTGGCTTCGGCATCGTGGGCGAACTCGTCGGCTGCGGGCCAGGCGCAAAGCGAGATGCTCGAGCCCTCGATGCCCAGCCGGGGCGCGACCTCGTGCCACAGCTCTTCGGTGATGAAGGGCATGATCGGGTGCAGCGCGCGCAGGCTGGCTTCGAGCACGCTCAGCAGCGTGTGTCGCACCGAGGTGGCGACGGCGGCGTCTTCGCTCGCGAGCGCGGGCTTGGCGAGTTCCAGGAACCAGTCGCAATAGTCGTTCCAGACGAATTCGTAGAGCGCCTGAGCGACCAGATCGAAGCGATAGATGCGGAAGCTCTCGTCGACCGCGGCGAGGGTCTGGCCGAGCCGGGTCAGAATCCAGCGTTCGGCCTCGCTGGCCGGCCTCGCGCCGGCGTCGAGCGCGGGCGCGACGCCTTCGGTGTTCAGCAGCACGAAGCGGGTGGCATTCCACAGCTTGGTGCAGAAGTTGCGGTAGCCGTCGGCGCGCTTGAGGTCGAAGTTGATGGTGCGCCCGTAGGTCGCGAGCGCGGCGAAGGTGAAGCGCAGGGCGTCGGCGCCGACCGCGGTGATGCCCTTGGGGTAGTCGCGGCGAATGCGCTTTTCCACCTTGTCGCGCACCTGCGGGATCAGCAGCGCGGCGGTGGATTTCCTGACCAGCGCCTCGAGCTCGATGCCGTCGATCACGTCCAGCGGGTCGATCGTGTTGCCCTTGGATTTCGACATCTTGTGGCCTTCGGCGTCGCGCACGATGGCGTTGATGTAGACCTCGCGGAAGGGCACTCGGCCGGTGAAATAGCGGGTCGTCATCACCATCCGGGCAACCCAGAAGAAGATGATGTCGAAGCCAGTGACCAGCACCTCGCTCGGCAGGAAGGCCTGGAAGCTGGACCACTCCGCGGCGCGCTCGGGCGTGTCGCCTGGCCAGCCGAGGGTCGAGAACGGCCACAGCGCCGAGCTGAACCAGGTGTCGAGCACGTCCTCGTCCTGACGCAGCGCGCCGACCGGGGCGTGCGCGGCGTGGGCGCGGGCGTCGGCTTCGTCCTCGCCGACGAAGACGCTGCCGGCCCCGTCGTACCAGGCCGGGATCTGGTGGCCCCACCAGAGCTGGCGGCTGATGCACCAGTCCTGGATGTTCTCCAGCCACTGCCGGTAGGTCGTCGCCCAGTTCTCCGGCACGAAGCGGATCTCGCCCTCGCTCACCGCCGCGAGCGCCGGCAGGGTGATCGCGCGGCGCCCACCCGGGCGGCCGTCGGGCAGCTCGTCGCGGCTGAGGTCGACGAACCACTGGTCGGTCAGCATTGGCTCGATCACCGCCTCGGAGCGCTGGCTGATCGGCACCTGCAGCTTGTGCGGGCGGGTTTCGACCAGCAGCCCGGCGGCTTCCAGGTCGGCCAGCACCGCCTTGCGCGCGGCGTAGCGGTCGAGGCCGCGATATTTTTCCGGTGCCTGCTCGTTCACCGTGGCGTCGAGGTTCAGCACCACGATCGGGTCGAGGCCGTGGCGGGCGCCGATCTGCCAGTCGTTGAAATCATGCGCGGGCGTGATCTTGACGCAGCCGGTGCCGAATTCGCGTTCGACGTAGGCGTCCGCGATGATCGGAATCTCGCGTCCGCTGAGCGGCAGGCGCAGGCTCTTGCCAATCATCGCCACGTAGCGCTCGTCGTCCGGGTGCACCGCCACGGCAACGTCGCCCAGCATGGTCTCCGGGCGCGTGGTCGCGACCACCAGGCCCTCGCCGCCGTCGCTCGCCGGATAGCGGATCGACCACAGGAAGCCGTCCTTCTCCACGCTGTTGACTTCGAGGTCGGAGACCGCGGTCATCAGCACCGGGTCCCAGTGCACCAGCCGCTTGCCGCGGTAGATCAGGCCGTCGCGGTACCACTGCACGAACACCCGCCGCACCGCGGCGGAGAGCCCGACGTCCATGGTGAAGCGCTCGCGCGACCAGTCCAGCGACGCCCCCAGGCGGCGCATCTGGCGGGTGATGGTGGAACCGGATTCCTCCTTCCAGCGCCAGACCCGCTCGACGAAGGCTTCGCGCCCCAGATCGTGGCGCGTGCGGCCCTCGGCGGCGAGCTGGTTCTCGACGATCTTCTGGGTGGCGATGCCGGCGTGGTCGGTGCCGCCCTGCCACAGCGCGCGGCGTCCGCGCATGCGCTGCAGGCGGATCAGCGCGTCCATCACGGTCTGCTGGAAGGCGTGGCCCATGTGCAGGGTGCCGGTGACGTTCGGCGGCGGCAGCAGGATGCAGTAAGGCTCGCCCGCGCCGGCCGGAGCGAACAGCCCCTGCGCCTCCCACTCGGCGTACCACTTCGACTCGATGCGGCCGGGTTCGTAGTTCTTGTCCATCGCTCACTTTCCGCGCCGTGCGAGCGGCGGTCTGATTGAGAAAACCCGACATCTTAGCCGCCGCGTCGGCGACCGCGTCTCTACATGTCGTGCTTGTGCAGCTCGAAGCCGGCCTGTTTGTAGCTGCGCCAGCGCTCGCGCGAGCCGGCGCGCTCGGCTTCCTCGGCCGGCACCACTTCCAGCACCCGCTCGAAGAGGCCGGGTGCGCAGGTCTCGCGCAGGTTGATGACCAGCGGCCGATCGGGCGTCGTCAGCCCCGGCGGTACGATCAGGATCGGCGTAATCGCGTCATCGTCGTCGCCGGCGATCTGGTGCGGCAGGAAGGCGTCATCGTCGAGGCTCCAGAGCAGTTCGTCGAGCGTTTCCGCCTGCGCCGCGGAGCGCGCCAGGATCAGGCTCGGCTGCCCGCTGGCGAAGGCCCGCCTGGCCAGCTCGGCAACCAGGCGCAGGGGATCCTCGCGAAAGCGCGGCTTGGCGATCAGGTAGAAATCGGCGCGCGCCACGGCCGCTACAGCCCGCTGGGCGGAGGCGTGCCGCCGCCCTGGAAGGCGAGGGCGAAAAACATGCCGGCGAGCATCGCCAGCAGGCTCGCGAACAGCACCCCGAGCAGGGCGAACAGCGCGGCGCCGCGCTGCCCCGGGCGGCGCGTCTTGTAGAGATAGTAGGCGACGAAGATCGAGGTCAACAGCACCACGCCGAGGTTCAACCACCAGGGTCGGCGGATGCCGAGTTCGCGCGAGTCGAGACCAAGCCAGAGAAAGCAGGCGACCAGGATTGCAACTTCGTAGCACAGATTGAACCAGCTGCCGCGCAGCGCTTCCAGCGCCCGCTGCGCGCCGCCCGGATCGGCGAGATCCGGGTACAGCGTGACCAGCAGCATGCCGAACACGAGGTTGATGCCGAAGATGGCGGCGATCGCCTGCGACTTGCGGCGCCGGGTCGTCTCGTCGGCGGGCATGCTCAGGCGCTGCGATCGATCAGGAACTGGGTCAAAAGTGGCACCGGCCGGCCGGTGGCGAGGCCCTTGCGGCCCTCGTCCCAGGCGGTGCCGGCGACGTCCAGATGGGCCCAGCGGTGGCCCTTGACGAAGCGCGACAGGAAGCAGCCGGCGGTGATCGCACCAGCGTACTTGCCGCCGATGTTGGCGACGTCGGCAAAGGCGGAGTCGAGCTCGCCTTGGTAGTCGTCCCACAGCGGCAGGCGCCAGACGCGGTCGTGCGCGCGCTCGCCGGCAGCGAGGAGCTGGGCGGCGAGCTCTTCGTCGGCGCTCATCAGGCCCGAGGCATGCTTGCCCAGCGCGACCACGCAGGCGCCGGTCAGGGTCGCGGCGTCGATGATGAGCTCGGGGTCGAAGGTTTGCGCAGCGTAGGTGAGCGCGTCGCAGAGAATCAGCCGACCCTCGGCGTCGGTGTTCAGCACCTCGACGGTGAGGCCGGACAGGCTGGTCAGGATGTCGCTCGGGCGGTAGGCAGCGCCGTCCGGCATGTTCTCGACCGCCGGCACCACGCAGACGAGATTCAGCGGCAGCTCGAGTTCGACCGCGGCCAGAAAGGCGCCCAGCACGCCGGCAGCGCCGCACATGTCGAACTTCATCTCCGGCATGCTCGGACCGGGCTTGAGCGACAGACCGCCGCTGTCGAAGGTGACGCCCTTGCCGACCAGGGCAATGGGTTTGGCTTCGCCACCACCGCGCCACTGCAGCACGATCAGGCGCGGCGGGTTGGCCGAACCCTGGGCGACGCCGAGCAGGGCGCCCATGCCGAGTCGGGTCATGGCCTCGCGTTCGAGCACCTCGAGGCTGACGCCGGCGTGCGCGTCGGCGATTTCCTGCGCCTTGGCGGCGATCCAGGCGGGAGTGCAGAGATTGGGCGGCAGGTTGGCCAGCTCGCGCGCGAAATGCACTCCCTGCGCGATCGCCCGCGCTTCCTCGAGCGCGCGCTCGATCGCCGGGTTGCCGGCGGGCGCAGCAAAGCCGATGCGTTGAACGCGCGCGGGTTCCGCCTTCACCTTCGGCTGGAAGGTCGCGGTGTAGCGATAGGCGCGCCGGTCGGCCGCCAGCGCCGCGGCGCGCAGCTTCCAGGCGGCGTCACGCCCGGCCACCTCGAGCTCGGTCAGAAACGACACCGCCGCCTCGATCGGCAGCTTGGCCAGGGCGCGCGCGGCCTCGTCCGCCGCGCGCTGGAAGGCCGCCGGGCCGAACTTGCCCTGCTCGCCCAGGCCGATCAGCAGCACCCGCTCGGCGGCGACGCCGTCGAGATCGAACAACAGGCTGCTGCTGCCCGGCTTGCCGCTGGCATCGCCGCGCGCGGCCAAGCGCGCGATCGCGCCGCCGGCGTGCTGGTCCACGCGTGCAGCCGCTGGGCTCAGGGCCGCGTCCTGATACAGGCCGACGACCAGACAGGGCGTGGCGATGGTTTCCGGAGCGTCACCGGTGATCGAGAAACTGAGCGTCATGAAGAAATCCTGCTGCATGGAGAATCGGGTCGGTGTCCGCGGGCGCCGGCGAGGACGTCACAGCGGGTACACTGTGGGCGCCCGCGGCTCGACGTGCTGCAGCGCGGTCAGCGGTGCGCCTGCGCCGCGCCGCCGCGCGGATCCAACCACCGATGCCCCGCGCGTGAAGCCAGCCATTCTAAGCCAATCGCCGCCTCACGCCATGTCGAGCACGCTTCGTCCCAAGATCGTCGATCGCTATTTGCTGCGTGAGGTGCTGAGCGGCTTTGCGGCCGCCACCGCCGTGCTGCTGCTGGTCCTGGTAGGCGGCTCGCTGGCGGACTTGCTGGCCAAGGTTGCGCGCGGGGTCATCCCGGCGGATCTGCTGTTCACCTTGATTGGGCTGCGTGCCGTCGGCGCGCTCACCATCCTGCTGCCGCTGGCGGCCCTGCTCGGCGTGCTGATCGCCTATGGCCGGCTCTGGCGCGAGAGTGAAATGGCGGTGCTGCTCGCATCCGGGCTGGGCGTGCGCGGCCTGTTGCGCCCGCTGGCGCTGTTCGTGCTGGTATTGATGTTCGTGCTCGCGCTGCTTTCCTTGTGGCTGGCGCCCGCTGCCGAGCGTCAGGAGCAGCGGCTGCGCCAGGAGGCCAGCCGCTCGCTGTTCGTGGCCGGCCTCGAGCCCGGCCGCTTCGTCGAGCTGCCGGGGCGCAGCGGGGTGGTGCACGTGGGCGAGATGTCGGCCGATGGCACGCGCTTCGCCCGCATGTTCATCGAAACCGAGCGCCAGGACGCGGACGAAACGACCACCCGCATCGACGTGATCACCGCGACGCACGGTTCCCTGTACCACGATGCCGACGGCGTCGGCCGCTATATCGCGCTCGAGGACGGCTTCCGGGTCGAAGGTGAGCTCGGCAAGGATGATTTTCGCCTGATGCGTTTCGCCCGCAACGACATCAAGCTGCCGGACAGCCCCGAGGACGCCAGCGAATCGGCGCGCAAGCGCGCGGTGACCACCCGCGAACTGATCGCGGCGCGCGACGATCCCGCGCTGCGGGCGGAGCTCCACTGGCGCCTGGCGGCGCCGCTGTCGGCCCTCCTGCTGGTGCTGTTGGCGCTGCCGCTGTCGCGCTCCAATCCGCGCGAGCCGCGCCACGCGCGGTTGCTGCTGGCGCTGCTCGCCTGGCTGGTCTACTACGACGCGCTGCTGCTCGGTCGCACCTGGATCGCTCAGGGCCGGCTGGCGCCTGGCTTCGGCCTGTGGTGGGTTTACCTGCCGGTGCTCGGCCTCGGCCTCTGGCTGCTGTGGCGCTGGCAGCACCTGCCGGCGCCACGCAGCGCCAGGGCGCCCTGATGCGCGGGCTCCTGATCAAGCGGGTCGATCGCCTCGTCGGGCTGTCGGTGCTGGGTGCGATCGGGCTGACCTGGCTGGTGCTGGTCAGTCTCGACGCTCTGCGCATTTTCGTAAGCGAGCTGAACGCGGTCGGTGCGGGTCACTACAGCCTGACCAGCGCGGTGATCTATGTGCTGCTAACGGTGCCGCGCCGGCTCTACGACATGTTCATCTACGCCGCCCTGGTCGGCAGCCTGCTCGGCCTTGGAGCCCTCGCCAACAGCGCCGAGCTGACCGCCCTGCGCGCTGCCGGGATGTCGAAGCTGCGCATCTGCGCCTCGGTCGGACTCTGCCTCGTCGCGCTCACCCTGTTGGTGGTGCTGCTTGGCGAAAGCCTGGCGCCATGGGGCGAGCGCCGCGCCCAGGCGCTGATGCTGGCGGCGAAGTCGAGCGAAGTCGCGCTGGCCCGCGGCGGCACCCTGTGGGCGCGCGACGGCGACAGCGTGATCGGCGCGCGGCGGGCACGGGCCAGCGCAGGGGGAGAGGTGGAGCTGGCCGACGTACGCGTGTTCCGCTTCGACGCCGACGGGCGTCTGGCCGCGCTGCTGTTGGCGCGTGAGGCGCACCAGCAGCAGGGTGAGTGGCTCTTGCGCGACGTGCGCAGCACCGAGTTCGGCGCGCACGACGCGGTCAGTACCGAGCAGCCGAGCATGCGCTGGAAATCGAGTCTCGACCCCCAGCTGCTCGCTTCCGGTATCGTCCAACCGCGCTACATGAGCGTTCGCGACCTGCGCCGCAACATCGGCTGGTTGGAGCGCAACCAGCAGGATGCCGAGATCTATCGCCGCGCCGTCTGGGCGCGGCTGCTGCAGCCCGTGAACATCATCGTGCTGACTCTCTGCGCGCTGCCCTTCGCCTTCGGCGCGCTGCGCAGCGGTGGACTGTCCAAGCGCCTGTTCATCGGCATCCTGGTGGCGCTCGGTTTCCACTTCCTGCAGCGGGCGACGGTCAGCTTCGGCAGCGTCTACGACGTGCCCCCGGCGCTCGCCAACCTGCTGCCGCCGCTGCTGTGTGCGGTGGCGGCAGTGGTGTACTTCCGGCGTCACGCGTAGTTTCGGTGCTGGAGGTCACCGCGGGCGCATTTCGACACGCCTGGGCGGTCAGCGTGGACCCAAGCGAGTGGGCGGTGCCCATCGGTGTAAGATGCGGTGGTACGAACGGTCGCATTCACGCGCAGCGCGTGGGGCGCCAGAGGTCCGCGCGGAGAAATGTCATGGGTAGCGTCGATTTCACCTCGTATCTGAAGCTGATGTCGCACAAGAAGGCATCGGATCTGTTCATCACCGCGGGCGTCGCGCCGTCGATGAAGGTGAACGGCCGCATCGGCCCGATCACCCAGGAGGCACTGACGCCACAGCAATCGCGCGACATGGTGCTGAACGTGATGACGCCCTCGCAGCGCGAGGAGTTCGAGAAGACCCACGAGTGCCAGTTCGCGATCAGCGTGACCGGAGTCGGGCGCTTTCGCGTGTCGTGCTTCTATCAGCGCAACTGCGTCGGCATGGTGCTGCGCCGCATCGAGACCCGCATCCCGTCGATCGAGGAGCTGGGTTTGCCGTCGATCATCAAGCAGCTGGCGATGACCAAGCGCGGCATCATCATCTTCGTCGGCGCCACCGGTACCGGCAAGTCGACCTCGCTGGCCGCGATGGTCGGCTATCGCAACCAGAACTCGACCGGGCACATCATCACCATCGAGGACCCGATCGAATACGTGCACAAGCATGAGAGCTGCATCATCACCCAGCGCGAGCTCGGCATCGACACCGACAGCTGGGAAAATGCGCTGAAAAACACGCTGCGTCAGGCGCCCGACGTGATCATGATCGGCGAGGTCCGCACTCGCGAGACCATGGAATACGCGATCAACTTTTCCGAGACCGGCCATCTGTGCCTGTGCACCCTGCACGCCAACAACGCCAACCAGGCGATGGACCGCATCATCCACTTCTTTGCCGCCGACCGTCACGAACAGCTGTTCATGGACCTGTCGCTGAACCTCAAGGGCGTGGTCGCCCAGCAGCTGATTCCGACTCCGGACGGGAAGGCGCGGCGGGTGGCGATGGAAGTGCTGCTCGGCACGCCGCTGGTGCAGGACTACATCCGGCAGGGCGAGGTGCACAAGCTCAAGGACGTGATGAAGGAGTCGGTCAATCTCGGCATGAAGACCTTCGACCAGAGTCTGTTCGAGCTCTATCAGGCGGGTGAGATCACCTACGAGGACGCGCTGCGCCACGCCGACTCGGCCAACGAGGTGCGTCTGAAGATCAAGCTCGCCCAGGGCGGCGACGTAAGCAGCCTGACCCAGAACATGGACGGGGTCATGCTGCAGGAAACGTCCTGATTTGGAGGCGGCGTCGGGTGCGTCGACGTCTGCCGCTCAGCACTCGAGCAGGCTGAGCAGCGCCGCCATGCGCACGAAGATGCCGTTGGCCACCTGCTGCAGAACGACCGACTGTGGCCCGTCAGCAATCTCGTCGGCAATCTCGACGCCGCGGTTGAGTGGCCCCGGATGCATCACGATCGCGTCCGGGCGTGCCAGCGCGAGGCGCCGTCGGTCCAGGCCGTAGCGCGCGAAATAGTCGCCTTCGCCAACCTCGGCGAGGCTTTCCATGCGCTCTTTCTGCAGGCGCAGCATGATGAGCACGTCGGCGCCCGCGACAGCGTGATCGAAGTCGCGGTCGAGTCGGCAGCCTGGAAACTCGTCGGCGTCCGGCAGCAGGCTGGCGGGGCCGCACAGGCGGATCTCGTCGGCGCCAAGCGCGCGCAGGCCGGCGACGTCCGAGCGCGCTACCCGCGAGTGCCGCACGTCGCCGCAGATCACCACCTTGAGTCCTTCGAGGTCACCCTTGTGGTCACGGATCGTGAGCAGGTCGAGCAGCCCCTGAGTCGGATGGGCGTGGTTGCCGTCGCCCGCGTTGAGGATCGCTGCGTGTCGCGCGCGCGCCGCGAGGTGCGCCGGAGTGCCGTTTTGCCGGTGGCGCACGACGAACGCGTCGGCCTGCATCGCTTCCAGCGTCGCCAACGTGTCTTCGAGGGTTTCGCCTTTGCAGGTGGACGAGCTGGCGATGTCGAAGTTCACCACCAGCGCGCCAAGGCGACGCGCGGCGAGCTCGAAGCTGATGCGGGTGCGCGTCGAGGGCTCGAAGAACAGCATCGCCACCGTGCGCTCGCGCAGCAGCGGCGGCAGCGGGCCGTCGCGCGCTTGTTCGCGCAGCGTCGCGGCGCGGTCGAGCAGCGCGATGATCTGTGCCGGCGTGAGCTCGGTGAGGCTCAGCAAATGGCGCAGCGCGGTCGGCGACTTTCGGCGGCACCCGCGGTCGATGGATGATTCAGTCACCGGCGCTCAGCCAGGAGTCGAGGATCACCGCTGCAGCCTGTGCATCGATGGCGTTTGCGTCGCGCCGGCGAGCGATCCCGCGCGCACGCAGCGCGGCGAAGCGGTGCGCCGCCTCGCGCGAGCTGAAGCGCTCGTCGACCAAGTGCACGCTGCGCCGGTAGCGCCGTTCGAGGGCGCGGGCGAAGTTCCGTACGGCGCGGCTCATGCTCTGCTCTTCGCCGTCCAGCGTCAGCGGCAAGCCGATCACCGCGCAGGCCGGCTGCCACTCGGCGAACAGCGCGTCCAGTCGCGCCCAATCGCCGCTCGCGATCGTGGTCAAGGGGCGCGCGTCGGCGGTCATGCGCTGCCCGACGGCAACCCCGATGGTGCGCTGGCCGTAGTCGAAGCCGAGCACCACGGCGGCGCGTGAGACGGCCGGCGAATCAGGCGTGTCCGGCATAGCTCGCGAGCTGCAGGAGATCGACCCCGACCAGGCCCGCCGCGGCGCGCCAGCGCTCGTCGAGCGGCGTCTCGAACAGCACGCGATCGGCGACCGGCGCGGTCAGCCAGTGATTGTCGGTCAGCTCCTGCTCGAGCTGACCGGCGCCCCAGCCGGCGTAGCCGAGCGCGACCAGCGCATGCCGCGGGCCGCTGCCGGCGGCGATCGCCAGCAGGATGTCGCGCGAGGTGGTGAGGTTGATGTCCTCGGCGACGCGGAACGAGGATTCCCAGCTTGCAGGCCCGGTGTGCAGCACGAAGCCGCGCTCGGGCTGCACCGGCCCGCCGATCAACACCGGCGCATCAAGCACGTCGGTGAGCTCGGTGTGCATGTTCATCTGCGCCAGCACCTCGCCGAGCGAATACTCGGACAGACGGTTGATCAGGATGCCCATGGCGCCGTCCTCCCCGTGCTGGCAGACGAGCGCCACCGCGCGCGAGAAGTTCGGGTCGCGCAGCCCGGGCATCGCAATCAGGAGCTGGTTGTTGAGCGAAGCAGCATCGGCCATGTGGGCATTGTAGCTGCGCTGCGGGTGGCTATCGTCGCGGCAAGCGCTTCCGTTCAGCGGTTGCGCAGGATATCGCCCGGCAGGAACTGCCAAGTGCGCGAAATGTAGAGCTCGTCGACCTGCTCGCGGGAGGCGGGCAGGGCGGGAAACGGCTCCGCCAGGCGAACGATGCGTATCGCCGCGTCGTCGAGCACCTTGTGTCCGCTGGACTGGATCACGTCGACGCTCAGCACCTGGCCGTTCCGCGCGAGGCCGACCGTCAGCACCAGCTGACCGTGCAGCTGACGGCGGCGTGCTTCGTCGGGATAGTTGAGGTTGCCGATGCGCTCGATCCGCGCGACCCAGGCGCGCATATAGGCGGCGAATTCATATTCGCGCGTGTTGGCCGAAACGTATTTCTTCTTCGGCCGTTTGGCATAACGGTCGCTCTCGCGGCGAAGCTCCTGGGCGAGGCGTGCCATTTCCATCTTGCGTCGCTCCAGATCGCTGGTTGCAGCTTGATCGAGCTCTGCCGGACGCGCGGTCGGTTCATCTCGCTGGACGCTGAAGTCGGCACGCGCGCTGGTCAGCTTCTGCGGCGCGCTGGCAGCAGACGGAGCCGGCGAGCTGGCTTCGATCGGCAACGGGGCGAGGCCGGCCGATGCGTCGGCCAGCGCGCCCGACACCGGCGCCGACGGGCGATGGGCTTCAGTGTGTTCGCCGCCGCCGCTGTTGCTGGTCTGAGCGAGAAAGTCGGCGCGCTCGGGTGTTTCCGTGTTGGCTGACTGCAGCAGGATGACGTCGAGCGACGGCAGTCGCGGCGCGGGTTCTTCGAAGTCGAAGCCGATGCCGAACGCGAGCACGGCGTGTGCCAAAAGCGAAAATGCGAGCGTGACGCCCAGGCGCTCGAGGCCGCGCGATCCACTGCCGTCGGGTGCCCCGCGCGCGCTCACGGCTCGGCTTCGAGCCGGTCGAACAACATGCCCGCGATGTTGATGCCGAACTGGGCGTCGAGCTCGCGGGCGCAGGTGGGTGAGGTGACGTTGATTTCAGTCAGCCAGTCGCCGATCACGTCGAGCCCGACGAAGCGCAGTCCACGCCGGCGCAATTCGGGCGCCACCTCGGCGGCGATCCAGCGATCGCGCGCGGACAGCGGCACACCCACGCCCTTGCCGCCAGCGGCAAGGTTGCCGCGAAAATCGCTGCCCTGGGGCATGCGGGCGAGGGCGAAAGGTACCGGTTCGCCGTCGATGACCAGGATGCGCTTGTCGCCGTCGCGGATTTCCGGAATGTACTTCTGTGCGATTGTCAGATGACGGCCGCCGTCAGTGAGGGTTTCCAGGATCACGTTGAGGTTGGGGTCATCGGCATGGGAGCGAAACACGCTGCGCCCGCCCATGCCATCGAGAGGCTTCAGCACGACCTGCCCGCAGTCGGCGCTGAAGCGGCGAAGTTCGCCCAGATCGCGCGCAACCAGGGTGGGCGCGCAGCACTGCGGAAACTGCAGCGCGAACAGTTTCTCGTTGGCGTCGCGCAGCGCGCGCGGATCGTTGACGACCAGCGCGCCGCCACGTTGGGCCTGCTCGAGCACCAGCGTGTCGTAGAGAAACTGCTCGTCGACCGGCGGATCCTTGCGCGCGAGAATGACGTCCACCACGCCAAGTTCCTGCCACGCGGGCGCGCTCAAGGTGAACCAATTCTCCGGATCGTCGCGCACGGCCAGCGGCGCGAGGCGGCCGAAGGCGACGCCCTCGCGCAGCGCCAGATCGCCCTGGGTCGCGTAGAGCAACCGGTAGCCGCGCCGCTGCGCTTCGAGCAGCATCGCCAGCGTGGTGTCCTTGTGCGGATGGATCGTTGCGATCGGATCCATCAGGACGGCGAGGGTTTTGCTCATCTCGATCTTCGGCTGCCTGCGCTGCGTGCGCGCAGCGATCCTGACGCTACGTGCCTGATCGCGTCACGCCGGGCGTCGCCGCGCGGCGTCAGATTCGCCCCGCTCGGTATCGGCGCCACGCCTTGCATATTACACTCGGCCAGCCGGCGGGAACGGGCCCCCGTGTCAAAGATGTGACGAATCGTGCACTTGCGAGAAGAACTTGACAGTATCCTAAACGTGTTGGATAAGAACATTCGGCGACGCAGGCAGGGCGCAGCGGTCCTGGTCCCGATTTGGCGCGTTGCGGCACGGGGATTGCATGCTTCGTTCGCGGACCGCGCCGTACTGCAGCGGTATCACTGAGTGGGGTGGGGGAAACCAGGTGGACGACACAAAAGACGTATCCCTGAGCGGTATCAAGGTCATGGTCATCGACGATTCGAAGACCATCCGCCGCACGGCCGAGACCCTGCTGCGCAAAGAAGGTTGCGACGTCGTCACCGCGACGGATGGCTTCGAGGCGTTGGCGAAAATCTCCGACCAGCAGCCGCAGATCATCTTCGTCGACATCATGATGCCGCGTCTGGACGGCTATCAGACCTGCGCGCTGATCAAGAACAACCAGCTCTTCAGATCGACACCGGTGATCATGCTGTCGTCGAAGGACGGTCTGTTCGACAAGGCTCGCGGGCGCATCGTGGGGTCGGAGCAATATCTGACCAAGCCGTTCACCCGCGATGAACTCCTGGGTGCCATTCGCCGACACGTGAGCGGCTGATGCGCGGGTGACGGATCGGGGGCGCTGAACATCAAGGGGACGGGATGATGCATGCAGCAAGAAGACATCGAGCGCCGGGGCGCTTGCCGGAGCGGAAGCGCAACGTGAGGAACGCGGCATGAGCGGGCGCTCCGCAGCGGTATTGTCGCCTTACGAGGTGCTGGTGGGGTATGAGCAGCGCAGCCTCGCCCATTCCGCTGGCGCGCCCGAGCAGATCGAAACCCCAGGCCTCTGGCGTGGAATCGGTTTCCGCATCGCCGGGCGCCGTTTCGCGAGCAGCATCGAGGAAGTCGGAGAAATCCTCACGCTGCCGTCGATGACCGTCGTTCCCGGCGCGCGCAGCTGGCTGCTCGGGATCGCCAACGTGCGCGGCAATCTCGTCCCGATCATCGACCTGCAGGGGTTCGTCAGCGGTCTGCGCAGTCAGATCGGCGAAGCGACGCGCGTGCTCCTCGTGCGCCAGCTCGGCGGCAGCGTCGGGCTGCTGGTCGACGAGGTGCTCGGTCAGCGCAGCTTCGGAGCCGAGGTGCTGGCGGCCAGCGTCGGCGAGGTCGAGGGAGACTACAGTCGCTTCGTCGGCGAGAACGTGCGCCTCGATGGGGTGCAGTTCGGTCTTTTCAGCATGGCCGCGCTGGTCCGCAGCGCGCAGTTTCAGCAGGCCGCGGCATGAGGTCGGCTGGATTCCTAAAAGTCGCCGTGCAGCGGCAAACCTTGGCAATCGGGGGTGAAGCGTGAGTACTACAGCAGGTGCGCTTGGGCGGGAACGGGGCGGCAGCGCGAACACGGTGTTGTTCGTGCTGCTCGGTTTGCTGTTTGTTTTTGCGATCGTCGACTTCGTCTTGCTGTACCTCAACAACCGCGACGACCGCATGGCGGTGGCCAGCACCACCCAGATCCAGGTTCTCTCGCAGCAGCTCGCCAAGTACGCCGCGGAGGCTGCTGCGGGCAACGAGCTGGCGTTCCAGGAGCTGGACAGCACGCGGGGGGTCATCGACCTCAACGTGCGCAACCTGAACAGCGGCGACCCGAAAACCGGCATGCCGGGCTATGCCAGCGCGTCCGGGGTGAGCAGTGATCTGCAAGCGCTGACCGCGAGCTGGGGGCAGCTGCAGGGCGACGCCCGCAAGATCGTCGACAACCGCGATCTGGTGCTCAACGCGCACGCCAGCGCGAAGGAGTTCAGCGACAAGCTGTCCGCTCTGAATGCGCGCATGACCGAGGTGGTCAATATCCTCACCGACCGCAACGCGGCGGCCTCGCAGATCTACCTCACCTCGCGACAGCTGCAGATCGCGGACCGCATGGGCGGCCGCGTCGGCAAGATCCTCTCTGGTGCCGAAGACACACTGGCCTCCGCCGCCGGTCTCGAGCGCGACGCGAGCCTCTACCAGCGAGTGCTGACCGGCCTGATCGACGGCGCTCCGGAGCTGAACGTCAAGGCGCTGGACAACGCCAACGCGCGCGACATCGTGCAAGACGTCGCCGCGCTGTGGGGCACGGTCAGCGAACCCGTGCGGGTGATCGCCGATGCCGCGCAGAGCCTGCAGGACTCGAAAGATGCGGCCGATGCCAGCTTCACCGACAGTCAGGGCGTGCTGCTGCGTGCCGGCATCGTCGCCAATCGGATCGACGAGGCGCCGAGCAAGCGCATGTTCCCGAACCCCATCTGGGGCGCCGCCGCAGCCGCGGGCGCGCTGCTCCTGTTGCTCTTTCTCGGCGTCAACCTGATTCGTGATCAGCAGCGGCGCTATCAGCGCACTGCCGAGCTCAACCAGCGCAACCAGGAGGCCATCCTGCGGCTGCTGGATGAGATGGGCTCGCTCGCCGAAGGCGACCTGACGGTGAAGGCGACGGTTACCGAAGACATTACCGGGGCCATCGCGGACTCGGTCAATTTCGCCGTCGAGGCGCTGCGCAGCCTGGTGACCACCATCAACGAGACCGCGGTGCAAGTATCCGCTGCAGCCCAGGAAACCCAGGCCACCGCCATGCAGCTTGCGGAAGCGGCGCAGCATCAGGCGCATCAGATCACTTCCGCATCGGCAGCGATCAACGACATGGCCAAGTCGATCGACGGCGTGTCGAAGAGCTCGATCGACAGCGCCGAGGTCGCCCAACGCTCGGTGCAGATTGCCGCCAATGGCGCCCAGGTGGTGCGCCAGACGATTGCCGGCATGGACTCGATCCGCGATCAGATCCAGGAAACCTCGAAGCGAATCAAGCGTCTCGGCGAATCCTCGCAGGAGATTGGCTCGATCGTCGAGCTGATCACCGACATCGCCGAGCAGACCAATATCCTGGCGCTCAACGCGGCAATCCAGGCATCTTCCGCCGGCGAGGCCGGCCGCGGCTTTGCGGTGGTTGCGGACGAGGTGCAACGACTGGCCGAGCGTGCTTCCGGCGCGACCAAGCGAATCGAGACCCTAGTGCAGACGATTCAGTCCGACACCAACGAGGCGGTCAGCTCGATGGAGCAGACCACCTCGGAAGTCGTCACCGGTGCGCGGCTCGCCGAAGACGCCGGTCAAGCCCTGGGTGAGATCGAAACCGTGTCGAACAACCTGGCCGGATTGATTCAGGGTATCTCGACTTCGGCGCGTCAGCAGTCGGCCGCCGCGACCAATATTTCGGCCACCATGAACGTGATTCAGGAAATCACTTCGCAGACCTCGCTGGGTGCCAGCCAGACCGCCGAATCGATCGGCAACCTGGCGCAGCTGGCGTCAGACCTGCGCCGTTCGGTAGCGGACTTCAAGCTGCCGGGATGAGCTGACCGCGATGAGCTTTCCTGCGCCCATCACGACTCTTTCGGCCGCGAACGCGACATACGCGGCCGTGCATGACGCCTCGCGTCGGGAGTAGCTGCATGAAACTGCACGAGGACGGCGAGTTCACCGCGCTGAGCTGGGTCAAGCAGGCGCTTGACGCAACGATGGCGCAGGCTCGCCAGAACCTGGAGGCATACGTCGAGAATCCGGCGGATCTCGAGCCGATGCGTTCCTGCGTGGCAGATCTGCATCAGGTGCAGGGCAGCCTGCGCATGGTGGAGCTGTACGGCGCGGCGATGGTCGCGGAAAACATGGAGCGGCTCGCCGAGGGTCTGCTGGACGGCAGCGTCCGGCAGCGTGACGAGAGCTACTCCGTGCTGATGCGCGGCATGATGCAGCTGCCGGATTATCTCGAGCGCCTGCAGTCGGGCCATCGCGACATTCCGCTGGTCCTGCTGCCGCTGCTGAACGATCTGCGCGCCTGCCGCGGCGAGAACCTGCTCAGCGAATCGGCGCTGTTCGCGCCGAATCTCGCCGCCGCGTTGCCCGACGCCGCTGCCGGCCGCGTCGAGCCCCTGCCCCCGAGCGAGCTGCGCGCGCAAGCGCTGCGCCTGCGGCTTGGATTCCAGGCCGCGCTGCTCAAGTGGATCCGCGATGAGGGCTCGGCCGAGCACCTGCGCCGGCTGATGGACGTGCTGGATCGCCTGCGGCGGATTTCCAGCGGCGCCGAAGCCCGACGGTTGTGGTGGATCGCGGCTGCAGTCATCGAGGCGGTGGAAAACGGTGGCCTGGAGGCGAGCGTGGCGGTGAAGCTGCTGTTCGCCCGCGTCGACCGTGAGATCCACCGCTTCGCGCGCGACGGCGAAATCGGCTATGCGACCACTCCACCACGTGAGCTGACCAAGAATCTGCTGTATTACGTGGCCCATTCGGGCGATGACGGCGAGCTTCCGGATGGCCCGCGCTGCGCCGAAGTGCGGCGCGTCTATCAGCTCGACACGCTGCTGCCGACGCAGGCGGAGATGCAGCACGCCGAAGGCTCGATGGCTGGGCGCAACCGGAACCTGCTTGGCACGGTGTCCGCCGCGATCAAGGAAGACCTGCTGCGCGTCAAGGATGCGCTCGATCTGTATCTGCGCACCAAACCGAGCGATACCAGTGACCTCGAGGCGCAGGTGGAAACCCTGGACCGGGTTGGCGATACGCTCGGCATGCTGGGTCTCGGGGTGCCTCGTCGCGTGGTCAGCGAACAGCGCGACGTGGTCATGCAGATGGTGCGCGGAGAGCGGGCGGTGGACGAGAGCGAGCTGCTCGACGTCGCCGGCGCGCTGCTCTACGTCGAGGCTTCCCTGGACGATCACATCGATCGGCTGGGTGCCGAGGAGGGCGGTGCGGAGTCAGCGCGGCACGACGAGCTCGAATTGCCCCAGGCCGAGGTTCGCCGCATCCTGGACGTGCTCATGCGCGAGGCCGCGGTCAACCTCGAGCAGGCGAAGAGCGACGTGATCGCCTTCATCGAGGCGCCCTGGGATCACGCTCGCGTCGAGCAGATTCCCCGGCTGCTCGAGGAAATCGCAGGTGCGATGCGCATGCTCGCGCTGCAGGAACCCGCCGAACTGATGGCAGCCGCCATCCGTTTCGTGCAGGTCGAGCTGCTGATGCATCGGCGCGTGCCGTCGGCTGCGCAGATGGACAAGCTGGCCGACACCCTTGCCGCCATCGAGTACTACCTGGAGGCTTCGCGCGAGCAACGTCGCAATCGCAACCGCATTCTCGATGTCGCTCGCGAGAGCCTGGAGACGCTTGGTTACTGGCCGCTACCGCCGCTTCCCGAGCAGGAAATGGCCGCGTTGGCGGCGGCGTCGCAGCCCGCGGCCGCGGGTGCACCCGCGGCACATGCGCCCGCGAGAGGCCCCGCCATGGCGGCGGCCGAGCCCGCCACGCCGTCGCGCGCGGAAAGCGTTGCGGAGCCACAGGCGCCCCCCGAACCGCTGCCGGACGTGCAGATGCTCGCCGGTCGCGATCTGTCCGATCTCGTCGTGGCCGAAGTGCCGCTGGTCCCCGAGCGCGCGCAGGAGCTCACCGGTCTGCAGCTTTCCGCCGATTCGAGCGAGGCTTCCGCGATCTCTGCCGAGGAGGAGTGGATCGAGGTCGAGGAAGAGGAAGAATCCGACGTCGTTGGCCAGGAGGAGCTGCTCGAGGGCTTCAGCGGGGTTGCCGGAGAAGAGATCGACGACGACATTCGGGAGGTCTTTGTCGAAGAGGTAGCGGAAGAACTCGAGCAGATGCAGACCCAGCTGCCCCGCTGGCTGGAGAAGCTCGATGATCTCCAGGTACTGACGCCGCTGCGTCGGGCGTTTCATACCCTGAAAGGTTCGGGGCGCCTGGTCGGCGCACTGGCTCTCGGTGAGTTCAGTTGGAAAATCGAAAATCTGCTCAATCGCGTGCTGGATCGCACGATCGAACCAAGCCCTGCGGTGGTCGCGTTGGTCGAACGCGCCGTCGGTACGGTGCCGCTGTTTCTTCGCGCGCTGCGTGGTGAAGCCGTCGCCCGCGTCGATCTGGAAGGCATGGGCGAGGTGGCGGATCGGCTCGCAGCGGGCGAAGAAGCGTGGCTGGCCGAGCAGCCGGTTCCGGCTAGACGCAAGGCGCGCCGCAAGGTGCATCCCCACGTTCCGACGTCGGTCGTGAACATGCCGCGAGTCGAGGCCGAAGCAGAAACCCGCGCGGCGGACCTCGCGGAAGAAGCGGCGGTCAAAGCCGATACCGCCATTGTTCCAGGGCCGCTGCCCAACGTCGACCCGATTCTGTTCGACATCCTGCAGAGCGAGGTCGCCGCGCACCTGGCGACGGTCGAGGAATACCTGGCGCAGTGCGCCTCGGAGCCGCTGACCGCCAGCGAACCGCTGCTGCGCGCTGCGCATACGTTGAACGGCGCGATCGCGATGGTCGACATTCCGACTCTGAGCAGCGTGCTGGCGCCGCTTGAGAACTACGTCAAACGTCTGCGCAGTGCGCATCTTGCGCCGCCGCCGGCCGGGCTCGACGCGCTGCGTGGCACCGTCGAGCTGACCCGAGCCGTAATGACTGCGCTGAGCGAAAACAGCGCCGTCTTCCCGAACTCCTCCGCGCTCGCGGCTACCATGAAGGAGCTTCGCGACAGCCTGCCAGAGAGCGACCCGCGCCAGTTGTGGGGGAGCGGGGCCGAGCCGCTGCCGACGGAAGATGAGTTCGACGGAGCGGCGGTCGACGAGACAGCCGCAGAGATGCCTCCCGAATCGCCGGCTCCGCCCAGCGCTGCGCAACAGCCTTTCGACTCCGTGGACGCGGAGGCGGAGGCCGCATGGATCGCGGAGTTCGAACTCGCCGCACAGCAGCTGGACCTGGCTGCTCGCGAAGACGGCGGAGATTCCACGGCCGCAGAGCCCGTGGCCGCAGAGCCCGTGGCCGCAGAGCCCGTGGCCGAAGAG
>CAZORA010000019.1:42422-43873 GCA_964582225.1 uncultured Dokdonella sp.
CCCGTGGCCGCAGAGCCCGTGGCCGCAGAGCCCGTGGCCGCAGAGCCCGTGGCCGCAGAGCCCGTCGCGGCTGAATCGATCGCAGCTTCGGCTTCGAGCGTTGTTCTGCCGCCGCCCCTGGCCGATGATCCGCAGCCGGACGGCCCGCTGGTCCTGCCGGATGTGGACGAAGAGCTGCTCGAGATTTTCGGCGAGGAAGCCTCGGACATCCTGGACCATTCCGATTCGATCCTGGCGCGTCTGCACGTGATGCCCGGTGAGCACCCGCTGATCGTCGAGCTGCAGCGCGACCTGCATACGATCAAGGGCGGTGCGCGCATGGCGGCCCTGACACCCATCGGCGACTTGAGTCATTCGATGGAGTCGCTGGTCGAAGGACTGGCCGATGGCACGATCCAGTTCGATCGCGGCGTGCTCGATTCACTCGAGCGCGGTTTCGATCGGCTGCATGATCTCGTGCAGCGCGTTTCACAGCGGCAGGCAATCTCCTCGCCGCGCAATGCCATTGCGCGATTCGAGCGACTGGTCAGCGGAGAGCCGTTGGTTGCGCCCGCGTCTCCGATATCGGTGGCGGAGAGTCCGCACGCCGAGGGAGCGCCGGTTGCCCAAGCGGATGCAGCGGGGGCGGAGGCCGCAGCCACCCCACCGCCGAAGGTGCTGCCGCCGCGCCGTCTCACCGCGATGGATCGCGAAGAAGCGCCGCATGTGCAGCAGGAGATGGTCCGCGTGCGTTCGGACCTGCTCGATTCGCTGGTCAACTACGCGGGTGAGGTGTCGATCTATCGCTCGCGCCTCGAGCAGCAGATTTCGACTTTCCGCTTCAACCTGGTCGAACTCGAGCAGACGGTCACCCGCCTGCGCGAACAGCTGCGCAAGCTCGAGATCGAAACCGAAGCGCAGATCATCGCGCGCTATCAGCGAGAGCAACTCGATACGCTCGATGGTGCGTTCGATCCGCTGGAGCTCGACCGCTTCTCGCAGCTGCAGCAGCTCTCGCGAGCGTTGAGCGAATCGGTGTCCGACCTGGTGTCACTGCAGGGGCTGCTCGACGACCACACCCGCCAGTCCGAGACTCTGCTGCTGCAGCAGTCGCGGGTCAGTTCCGACTTGCAGGAGGGCCTCATGCGCACGCGCATGGTGCCCTTCGATTCGCTGGTTCCCACGCTGCGGCGCACGCTTCGTCAGGCCGCTCAGGAGCTCGGCAAGCGAGTGGACCTGCGCGTCGATGGCGCGCACGGCGAAATGGATCGCAACCTGCTCGAGCGCATGAAAGCGCCGTTCGAGCACATGCTGCGCAACGCGCTCGCCCACGGCATCGAATCTCCGGCGGATCGGCTGGCTGCCGGCAAGCCGGCGGAAGGGCAGGTGGCGATTCAGGTGAGTCGCGAAGCGACGGAAGTCGTGCTGCGCATCAGCGACGACGGCCGCGGCATGGATCGCGAGGCGATCCG
>CAZORA010000020.1:0-43749 GCA_964582225.1 uncultured Dokdonella sp.
ACGTGCACGACATCGGCAAGAACATCGTCGGCGTGGTGCTCGCCTGCAACAACTTCGAAGTGGTCGATCTCGGCGTGATGGTGCCGGCGCAGAAGCTTCTCGACGCCGCGATCACCGAGCAGGCCGACATGATCGGCGTGTCCGGATTGATCACGCCGTCGCTCGAGGAAATGGCCCACGTCGCCAGCGAAATGCAGCGGCGCGCTTTCCATATCCCGCTCTTGATCGGCGGCGCGACCACCTCGCGCGCGCATACCGCGCTGAAGATCGCGCCGAATTATCCATCGGCCTGTGTCTGGGTGAAGGACGCCTCGCGAGCGGTTGGCGTCGCCCAGTCGCTGGTCAGCAAGGAACTGGTCGACGACTTCCTCGCGCGTATACGCAGCGAGTACGAGGACGTGCGCGCGCGCTACCGCAACCGCACTCCAGCCGGACGGCGCCTGGTATCGCTCGAAGCAGCGCGCGCCAACGCTGCGGTGCGCGACTGGTCGGACTATCGCCCGCCAACCCCGCGTCATCCGGGGATCACGGTGTTCAAGGACATCCCGCTCGGTGAACTCGTGCCGGTCATCGACTGGACTCCCTTCTTCCAGGCCTGGGAGCTGCACGGTCACTACCCGGAAAATCTCTCCGACCCGGTGGTCGGCGCGCAGGCGAGCGAACTCTTCGCCGACGCCCAGATCATCCTCCGGCGCATCATCGAGGAAAAATGGCTGCGCGCGAGCGGTGTGGTCGGCTTCTGGCCGGCGCGGCGCGTCGGCGACGACGTCGAGATCGAGGCCGACGGCGAGACCGTGGTCCTGCATCACCTGCGCCAGCAGGCGGACAAGCCGCCCGAACGCCCGAATCTGTGTCTGGCCGACCTGATCGCGCCGGCGCAAAGCGGCGTCGAAGACTGGATCGGCGGTTTCGCGGTCACCGCCGGCACCGGCATCGAGGAGCATCTGGAGCGTTTCAAAGCTGCCAACGACGACTACTCGGCGATCATCCTGAAGGCCCTCGCCGACCGCCTCGCCGAAGCGCTGGCCGAATACATGCACCGCCATGTGCGCCGGGAGCTCTGGGGCTATGCGGCAGACGAGGATCTGGACAACGAAGCGCTGATCGCCGAGCAGTACCGCGGAATTCGCCCCGCCCCAGGCTACCCGGCCTGCCCAGACCATACCGAGAAGGCCACCCTGTTCCGCCTGCTCGACGCCACCGCCAACGCCGGAATCGAGCTCACCGAGGGGTTTTCCATGTACCCCGCGGCAGCGGTTTCAGGCTGGTATTTCAGCCACCCGGACAGCCGCTACTTCGTGGTCGGCAAGCTGACCCGCGACCAGGTCGTCGACTACGCAAGGCGCAAGGGCTGGAAGCTCAGCGAGGCCGAACGCTGGCTGTCGGCCAATCTCGACTACGATCCCGATTGACCGCCCACAGAGTGCCGGCGGCGTTTTCAGCGGCGCTACGCGCACCCTGAGTGTCTCACGGAGCCAGACCAAAGGTCGGTCCTGCAGTCCCCTCGCGGCCGAAAACGCGAATTTGTGACGGCCGCCGGGCACGCCAAACGTTCCGCGCGTGCGGAATCGTTCATAAAGCGCGGGTTTGCCGCGCCCCTGAATGCGCCTAGAATGCGATCTCAGGTGTGAGCCCATGGCGCAGGGACATGGCCACTGAACTCGAACAAATCCAGATCGACACGGACGATCTCATGATCGGCATGTTCGTGTGCCAGCTCGATCGCCCTTGGGAGCAGGCGCCGTTCCCGCTGCAGGGCTTCGAGGTGCGCTCGGACCAGGAGATCGACGTCCTGCGCAAGCTATGTCGACACGTCTGGATCGATCGCCGCCACGAGGTCTCCACCCGACGCCAGCCGCTGCTGACCCTCAATTCCGCCGACCGGAATCCGGCGCGCTTCAAGCGCGTTACCGATTACGCCCGCAAGACCAGCGTCCGCGACGAGGTGCCGCGCGCGCGCGCGGTGCTGCGCAAGACTTCGCGCCTGCTCGCACGTATCCACAGCGACGTCGCGAGCGGCCGCGAGCTGTCGGTGGAGCATGTCGAGGAAATCGTGCGTCCGCTGGTCGCAAGCGTGCTGCGCAGCGCCGACGCGTTTCTCTTTCTCGAAGGCATGCGGCAGCACAATGACTACGTTTACGGCCACGCAATCAGCTGCGGCGCGCTTGCCGCGGCCTTCGGTTGCCACCTGGGATTGCCGGAGGAAACCATCCTGAGCCTGACCAGCGGTGGCCTGCTGATGGACGTGGGCAAGACCCGCGTACCGGCGGCGCTGCTGGACAAGCCTGGCCCGCTCACCGCCGAGGAAACCGAAATCGTGCGCCAACACGTTGCCCACGGTCTCGAAATCGTCGCCGGCGGTGGCGTGCAGGACCTGGACGTACTGGACGTGGTCGGCACCCATCACGAGCGCCACGACGGCAGCGGCTACCCCTACGGCCTCACCGGCAACGAAATACCAATGGCGGGGCGCATGCTCGGCATCATCGATACCTACGACGCGATGACCCGCTCGCGTCCGTTTCGGGCAGCGGTCGCGCGCCACAGCGCGCTACAGGAGATCTACCACGAGCGCGATCGCCTGTTCCAAGCGGAGCTCGTCGAGCAGTTTCAGGTCTGCCTCGGGGTGTATCCAACGGGATCGCAGGTCGAGCTGACTTCCGGCGAATTGGCCGTGGTGATGGAACAGAATCACATCCGCCGGCTCCGCCCGACCGTGCTCGTCATCAGCACCCCGGACAAGCAGCCACTGGCCGAATATCGCGTGTTCGATCTCATGCGCCAGCGCAACGGAAAGACTCCCGTCGAGATCAAGCGGGCGGTAGCCAGCGGCGAGTACGCGACCGATACCGCGGGCTTTCTCGCCAGCTCATGACCTTCGATCCACTTTCATGCTGAATCGTGCCGCGATCCAGCAGGCTATCCAGCAGCAAATGGATGCCTGCCGCGGCAGCGATCGCGGGTTTGCCGTGATCGCGCTGCGCGCAGGCGACATGCAGCACGTGGCGCTCCGCTTTGGCAGCATCTGCGGGGAGGAGGCCGAAACGGCGGTTGCCGGGCTCATCAGCGCGTCGCTGCGCCCCGGGGATATCGTGCTGCAATCAGGCGACGAGACCTTCCTCGTCGTTCTTCCGGGACTTTCCAACCGTGGTCACGTGCTGCTCGCCGCGACGCGGCTTTCGGCGACTTTCGAGCGCCCTCATGCGCTGGCTGCGGACATTCCGCTCTGGCAGCTTCGACTTGCCATGGGCGTGGCCATGTATCCGCGGGACGCCGACGCCAACGAGGCGCTGTGGAAAAACGCTCAGCTCGCGCTCGAGGCCGCGCTGCATGAAGGGCGCCCCTGGGTGTTTCATGACGCATCTGGCCTCGGGCCGCAGGTCGACTATCAGGAGCTCAGCCACTGCATCTCGGGCAATCAGCTGCAGACCTACTTCCAGCCGATCTGGCGCCTGACGCAACCCGCCGTGGCCGGCATCGAATCGCTGGCGCGCTGGACGAGCCCGACGCTCGGGCAAATCAGTTCGGATGTCTTCGTGCCTTTCGCCGAACAGAACAACCTGATCGGCGCGCTGACGCGCTGGAGCATTCACGCGACCCTGCAGCAACTGGGCACACTGCCAGATGCCGAACGCTTGCGCACTTCCATCAACCTTTCGCCGCGCGCGCTCGCGCGGAGCGGTGCGGTGGAGCAGTTGATCGACGCGCTCGGCATCTGGAACATCGCCGCCAGCACGCTGATCATCGAGGTCACCGAAACGGCGCTGGCCGACGATCTGGAAACCATCGGCGTCGCCCTGTTTCGACTGCGCGACTACGGAATGCGCATCGCGATCGATGATTTCGGCGTCGGCCACGGCTCGATCACCTATCTGAGTCGCTTCCCGATCACCGACATCAAGATCGACAAGTCGCTGATCGGTCGCATCGAAAGCGATGCGCGCACGGCGAGACTGGTCAATTCGATCGTCCAACTGGCGCACAGCCTGGATCTCGTGACCACTGCCGAAGGCATCGAAAACGAGCGCACTCAGCAAGTACTCACCGCGATGGGCTGCGACTACGGCCAGGGCTACCACCTGGGCCGGCCCATGCCGGCGGAACATTTCGCCACCTGGTTGGCCTCCCGCAGCGATGCCGCATCGAAGCCCGGCCCAGCATCCTAGGGAGTATCTGAACAAGCCGACACGCTCGTCACTCCCGCGAAGGCGGGAGTCCAGCGCCTTTGGTTTCAATGACTCGAAGTCCCTGGATGCCCGCCTTCGCGGGCATGACGGGCTTGTTCAGACATTCCCTAGCGGGTTCCGGCAACGGCCCGCCGCGCTGCGCCAACCGAAACCCGTCGGCGGCCTCGCCACTCGGGCAATGACGCGCGCGAAGCGCTCAGCCGCCGTTTTGCGCGGTCTTCGCCTCGCCGAAGTGCACGAACAGATTGTAGGCCGCGACGAACATCGGAAAGGCGTTCTGCAGAATGCCGACGGCGTCGTTCTTGCCCCAGATGAAGTAGGACAGCGTCATTACGCTGCCCACGATCGACAGGTACCAAAACATCATCGGCATGGTGACCTCACGGTGTCGCCGGGTCGCGTAGAGCTGCACGAACCAGCGCGCAGTGAACAGCAGGGTGCCGATCAGGCCGATCAGCTTCCACGGCGTGAGCGTGACGCCAAAGGCGATGAGAAGGACGTCGTTCATGGCTCTGCTCGCAGGCAGCGGGCCGCAAGGCGCGCTGCGGGCCGCTGCAGGTTTGCCGGCCGGCGTCTCAGGCGCTGCGCGCAGCCAGCCAGTCGTGGATCGCCGGCGGCACTTCGCGCTGCGCGCGGCCGGATACATAGATGCCGATGTGGCCGCCGCGGAACGCGATCGCGGTGTAGTCATCCGTTCCCACGTATTCGCCGAGCACCCGCGAGGATGAGGGCGGCACCAGGTGATCCTGCTCGGCAAAGATGTTCAGCACCGGCATCGTGATGTTGGCGAGCCGCACCTCGTTCGGACCGATCCTGAGGCCGCCCTTGACCAACTTGTTGCCCTGATAGAAATCCTTGATGAACTGGCGGAAGGCTTCGCCCGCCTGATCCGGCGAATCGAAGATCCACTTTTCCATGCGCAGGAAATTCTCCAGCTCGAGCTTGTCGTCGAGGATGTCGACCAACCCCACGTACTTCTGCTGGTTGAGCCGCACCGGCTTCAGCATCAGGTAGCACTGGTTCATCAAATCGGCCGGCACGTTGCCGAGCGTGTCGACGAACAGGTCGACGTCGAGCTGCTGCACCCAATTGGAGAGCATGTTTTCCGGCGTGCGAAAATCGACCGGGGTCACCATGGTGACCAGATTCTTCACCTTGCCCGGGTGAGTCGCCGCGTAGCACAACGAAAACGCGCCGCCCTGGCAAATTCCCAGCAGGTTCACCTGCGCCACGCCGACATGGCGGGCGACGGCGTCGACCGAGCGATCGATGTAGCCGTTGATATAGTCATCGAGCGTCAACCAGCGATCGGCGCCATCCGGATAACCCCAGTCGATCAGGTAGACATCCTCACCGCGCGCGAGCAGGTTCCGCACCAGCGAGCGATCCGCCTGCAGATCGACCATATAGGGGCGATTGACCAGCGCATAGCAAATCAGGATCGGCACCTTCGCGGTCGGCGGCCGGTCGCCGCGATAGCGGTAGACGACCAGCTTGTCCTCACGATGGATCGCTTCCTTCTCGGTCGCGCCGAAATCAAAGTCGCCGACCTCGCTCAGCGTCTGCAAGGCGGCGGCCAGCTTGCGCTGTGTCCTGGTGATTTCCTCGAAAGCCTTGGCTGGATCGATGCGGATCGGCCCCATCACGATTTCCTCTTCCTGGTGCTCGCGCTGGCAGCGCGCTTGCCAGCCTCGGTCGTCTTCCCGGCGGTGCCACTCCGCGCGGCGCCCAGCGAGCCCGCGGCGCGCTCGCGGATGCGCGAAGCGAAGCTGCCGGCGGCACCGGGCCTGCTCGCCACTGGCTTCACTTGCACCGATTTCGTCGCGGCTTTCTTGGTCGCCGCCACCTTGCGCGGGGTCGATGCGGAGCTCGGTCCGCGGCTCGCCGCCGTCCGACTCGCCTGCGTAGCGGCGGGTTTCCCGGCGGCGGCGAAGTTCCGCCGTAGCTCGGCAATCTCGGCGCGCAGCCCCGCGAGCTCAGCGGCGCCAGCGCGTGCGACAGGCGCGCCGGTGCCCGCGCGCAGCTCGCGACGCAGCTCCTGCAGCCGCCGGCCCAAGCTGTCGACCTCGTGGCGGGTCGGCATTCCGAGCGCCGCCGCCATGCGCTCCACGTCATCTTGCATCGAGGCGCGAACACGCATTTGGGCGTCGCTCAGCTCGCCGAACATCGCGCCGAACTCCGCCGACAGCGCCGCTTCGGCCCAAGCCTCCTCGGCGGCGTCGACCCAGAGGTCGTACAGGGCGCGTAGAGAATCGATTTGTCGGCCCGGCTGTTCACGTTCGGCCAGCTTGCTTTCGAAGCGGGTAAAACTCTTCTGCGCAACCTCGAGCATGGCGCGGTTGTAGCGCTCCAACTGCTCGCGATAATCTCCCCAGGCCTTGATCTTTCCGGCCGCGCGCTCCTGATACTCGCGCAGCGGCCCGAAGGCCGGCAGATCGAAGGGTGCCCGCTGACCGGGCTGCGCGGACGCAAACGGATTCACGCCGTCCATGGCGCGCGCAAGCCAATCGCGCGATTCTCCAGCGAGATCCTGCCAGGACCCCGCGAGCGGATGCGCGAACACGTTTGCCGCACCCGGAACCCGCTGCAACAGATCACTCCAGGAGGTCGTGCCGGGCGCCTGTGTCAGGCCCTCGAGCATCGACTGCATGAAGGCGACCTGGCGGCGCGCTGCCTCGATCGTGCGCTCGAGCGTCTCACCTTGCTCGCGATTCGGCGCAAACACCCGCGCCCAGCGCTCGAAACCACTTTCGCCGGCTGCGGTCGCGGTCGCGGCAGATGCGCCGCCCTGCGCGACGCCTTTCCATGCATCCGCCCAGGCGCGGGTCAGCGCGTGCCACTGGGATACCCAGTCAGAGTTCGATGGTCCAGCCACGGTGCCCTCGCGACAGCAGAACTAAAGAGCGCGATTATAGCCCGCGCGCGTCGCATGCAGCTCCGACCGCGCTTGCAGGCGGGCATACGGACGCGCTCGGAAGCAGAGATTTCCCCGCAGGTGGGCAAGCTTGCGTGAGTGATGGGCTACTCGAGCGCCCAAATGATCGACGCGTGTGGACGGGGCTGCGATCGCTCCGTCAGGAGCTCGGCGGACCCCCCGGGGGGTTACCGGACGCTCCGATCGGCTGCGGCGGACTGCTGGATCCGGCAGGATTTCGTGTGTACACGTAGACTGATGCCGGCGGCACGTTGCGCCACGCAATCGCCGCGCGACGCGCGCGCAGGCCGAGTTCCTGCAGCAGCGCCTGCGGCAGCGGGTTGATTGGCGCGTAGGTGAATTGGATCAGCGGGCGGTCCGCGCCGAGCACCGCGAACGCCGCCTGCAAGATGCTTCGCTGCAATTCGCGCGGCATCGCCAAGAGCCCCAACCCGCTGACCACCGCGTCGACCTCGCCGGCTCCGGCGAAGCTGCGGTCGGCAACGATGCGCGACAAGTCGCACGCGTCACCGTGCACGATGCCGAGGCCCGGAAAGCGCTGCGCCAGAAACCGGTGCAGCTCGGCATTGAGCTCGAGTACCAGCAGTTCATCGGCGGCAACCCCGTGATCGAGCAGGGCGCGCGTGAAGACACCGGTGCCGGCACCCAGCTCGACCACGCGTCGAGCATCACCTGGCAGTTGCTGAACCATTTGCGCAGCCAGCTGCCGACCGGACGGTGAAAGCGAGGCCGTACTGCGCGGGTGACGCAACCACTCGCGAAAGAACAGCAGCGTTGGCGCAGCAGTCGCCCGCAGCGTGCCAACGTATCGGGATGCATCGCTCATGCGCTGTCGCCGCGCCGAAAGCGGCATCATAGCGGCTGCCGCGCGCGACGAGGCAGGTGCTGCCGTCGTCTCAGCGGCTGCGGTAATAGCCACCGCCACGCGGCGCGCCGTAGGCGGCACGCTGTACCGCGCTGCGCCCGGCGCCAACCGGCGCGGAGCCGCGCGAGTCATAGTAGCCGTGACCGCCCGGACCGCGCGGGCGCTCGCCGCGATGGCCTCGGTCACCGCGCCAGTCGGAGCCGCGCGAGCCATAGTAGCCGCGGCCGGGGCCGTAATACCCTGAGCGGTAATGCCCATGGCCGTATGACCGGTATCCGCTCGCGCCGTAGTAGCGATAACCGTAATACGGATACCCCGCGCCGTAATAGTCGTAATACGGAGCGCTGTAGTAGGCTGGCGCGTAATACCCGTAGGATGGGCCCCAGGCATAGCTCGGATAGTAGCCGCCGACGCCGAGCGACCAGCCGCAGCGTCCGCCGCAGTCGGACCAGCCGATGCTGAAGCCCGGCAGACCGATCCCGAAACCGATGCTCACGCTGCTGTGGCCGTGGCCGTGACCATATCCATGGCCGTGACCGCGCGCGATCGCCGTCGGCGCGAGTACCAGCGCCGCGGCTGCGATCAAGCCGATCAGCGTCGAACGAATCGCGTTGTGCATGGTCGACTCCCGTGTAGCGACGACCCGATGGTGTGGACACCGCGCTGAATCCGCACTGAAGTCGATCGGCGCTTCACCGCGCGTCACCTTTGCTTCAGATTCGGCTCAGCTGCGCGGCCGCAGCTCCCAGGCGTGGTGAATTCGCGGGCTGCGCGCGAAGTCGAAGGGGACGCTCGCGCGGCCGATATCGACAAGGTCGAAACTCTCGGCGACCGCCGCGTGCAGACGGAACCGCCGCAGGTTGTTGGAAAACAGAATGAGTCCGCCCGGCGCCAGCCGCTCGCCCGCAAGCTGCAGAAGCTCGAGGTGATCGCGCTGCACGTCGAAATCGGCGGCGCGGGCCGAGTTGGAGAAGCTCGGCGGGTCGATGAAGATCAGCTCGTAGCGACTGCGGTCGTGGCGCAGCCACTGCATGACGTCGGCCTGCTGCAGGAGATGCGTCGGCCCACCCAATCGGTTGATTTCGAAGTTGCGGGTGGCCCAGTCCAGGTAGGTCGCCGAGAGGTCCACGCTGGCGGTCGAGCGGGCGCCGCCGGCGGCCGCGAACACGCTGGCGCTGGCCGTGTAGCAGAACAGGTTCAGGAAGCTGCGCCCGCGCGCGAGCTCGCGAATTCGCGCGCGCAGCGGCCGGTGATCGAGAAACAGGCCGGTGTCGAGGTAGTCGAACAGGTTCACCCGCAGGCGCAGCCCGCCCTCCTCCACGATCAGGAACTCGCCGCGCTCGGCCATGCGCCCGTAGCGCGCGCCGCCCTTGCCGCGCTGGCGGGTCTTGATCGCGACGCGCTCGCGCGGCAGCTCGAAGGCGTGCATCGCCGCCTGCACCAGCTCGCCCAGGCGCACTCGCGCGCGCTCCGCCGGCACGCTCGGCGGCGGCGCGTACTCCTGCAGGTGCAGCCAGACCTGCGGCTGCGCGGATGCGGACTCACCGTCGCGGGCCACCGCGGTGTAGACGTCGATCGCGGCGGCGTGGGTCGGCAGGTCGGCGTCGTAGATCCGATAGCAGGAGACGCCTTCGCGCTCGAGGCGTCGGCGCAGGTGGCGCTGATTCTTCACGATGCGGTTGGCGACCGCCTCGGCGTCGGCGCTCAGCGGCCGCTCGATCCGTGGCCGCGGCGCCTTCGCCAGCGGCTCGAACAGCAGCAGCCGACATTCCAGCGCACCGTTGAACAGCGCGTAGCGCCGATCCGCGCGCAGGCCGAGCGCATGACCGAGCGCCTCGTCGCCGACGATGATCGCGGCGCGCCAGTCGCCGAGCTTCTCGCGCAGGCGGCGGCCGAAGGCCCCGTAGGTTTCCGCCAGCGCCTCGCGCTCGCCCAGGCGCTCGCCGTAGGGCGGATTGCAGACCACCAGCCCCGGCCGCTCGCCCGCGTCCGGGCGCTCCAGACGATCCGCCGGACCGCGGGTCAGCTGCAGAAAGCCGGCCACTCCCGCCGCCTGCGCGTTGCGCCGCGCGATCGCCAGCGCGGCCGGATCGAGGTCGCGGCCGAAGAACGCCGCAGGCAGCGTGCGCAGGCCGGCATCGGCGCGCGCCTGCGCTTCCTCGAGCAGCGCCTGCCAGCGCGTCGGATCGTGCTGCAGCCAGCCGCTGAAGCCCCAGTAGTCGCGGCGCAGTCCGGGCGCCACGTCGGCCGCCATCAGGGCGCCTTCGATCAGCAGGGTGCCGCCGCCGCACATGGGGTCGAACAGGCTTCCCCCCGCGGCGAACGTGGCCGGCCAGCCGCCGCGCAGCAGGATCGCGCAGGCCAGGTTTTCCTTCAGCGGCGCCTCGCTCTGGGCGACGCGCCAGCCGCGCCGGTGCAGCGGTTCGCCGGACAGATCGAGCGACAGCGTCGCGCGCCCCTTGTGCAGGCGCAGGTGGACGCGCAGCGAGGGGCGCTGGGGCTCGACATCGGGTCGTGAACCGCGCCGCTCGCGCAGCTGATCGACGATGGCGTCCTTCACCCGCAGCGCCGCGTACGCGCTGTGCCGGAGCGCGCCGCTGCTGCCCGCCGCATCCACCGCGAGGCTGCCCTGCGCGGCCAGGTGTCGCGTCCAGTCGACCGCTTGCACGCCGGCGTAGAGCGCGTCGGCGTCGGCCGCATCGAACTCGCCGAGCTGCAGCAGCACCCGACTTGCCAGGCGCGACCACAGGCAGGCGCGCAGCGCGAGCTCGAGGCCGCCGCCAAAATGCACGCCGGCCAGCGCCTCGCGCGCGTCCTCCGCGCCCAGCTTACGCAGTTCGTCGCGCAGCAGCAGCTCGAGCCCCTTCGGGCAGCTGGCAAAAAACTGCAGCGCGGCGGCGTTCATCGGGCGTCGACCAGCGGGCTCAGGCGAGCCCGGCCAGGAACCGGCCAAACTGTTCGGCGCAGAACTCGACGTGGGCGGCGAGGCGGTGCTCGTCGTCGACCACGTGGAGGAGCGCGCGGCGCGCGCGCGCAAACTCGATCACCGGCGCCAGCGGGCACAGCTCGTCGCGCCAGCCGTGGACCAGCGCGGTCGGCACCTCCGCTGCGGCAAACGGCACCGGCATTCCGGGCAGGCCGACCGGCAGCGCCATCAGGAACAGCCCGCGCGGCGCGCGCCGCAGCGAAGCCAGGCCCGATACGTAGGCGCCCATGCTGGAGCCGGCAAGAACCACCGTCTCGGCAGCCGGCACCTGCGCCAGCAGGGCAGCGACCCGCGCCTCGACCGCCGCGGCATCGCGGCTACGGTCGATCTCACGATAATCGGGGCGCCGGCTGGCCCAGCCCTGTGCTTCGGCAACCGCCGCCAGCGCGCTGACCTTGCTCGCCGCCGGCCCGCTCTCCAGGCCGTGAGACAGGATGACCGTGCCCTTCATGGTGTTTCCCACGCAAAAATCGCCGACAGCATAGCCACTCCGCCGGCGTCCACCCAGCTGCTAGCCTTGCCTGCACCGGACCAAGGCGCCGTCAGCATGCAAGGTCTCCAGATCGAAGATTGGCCCCTGCCCTACGCGGGCCGGCTCGAGGCGCGCGCGCCCGGCGCCATCGATCTGGTGGTGATCCACTGCACCGAGCTGCCCGATCTGGCGACGGCGCGCGAATACGGCGAGCGCATCCAGCACGCGCAGAGCGCGACCGGCAACAGCGGCCATTACTACATCGACCGCGACGGGCGCGCGCTGCGCTTCGTCGACGAGCTGCGCGTCGCCCACCACGTGGCCGGCTGGAACGCGCGCTCGATTGGCATCGAACTGGTGAACCTGGGGCGCTTTCCGCACTGGGCCGACAGCCGCCATCAGCGCTTCGAGGAAGCCTATCCGGAAGCCCAGATCGACGCGCTGCTCGCGCTGCTCGAGCATCTGCGCGCGAGCCTGCCCGATCTGCGCTGGATCGCCGCCCACGCCGACCTCGACCAGCGCCTGGAACCGGCCAGCAACGACCCCTCGATCCTGCTGCGCCGGCGCCTGGACCCCGGCCCGCGATTCCCCTGGGAGGCGGTGCTGGCACGCTGCCGGCTGAGCCGCCTGCCGGCCGGGCCGGCAGCGGCGACGGCTATACTCCGAGCCTTTGGTCCAGGCGCACCCCCATGAACTCATCCGCCGTCGTCGAGCTGCTGAACCTGCTGCGCCTCGAGCGACTCGAGGACAACCTGTTCCGTGGCGAAAGCCGCGACATCGGCACGCGCCAGGTGTTCGGCGGGCAGGTGCTCGGCCAGGCGCTGTCGGCTGCGCAGCAGACCGTGGCGGACGATCGCGTCGCGCACTCGCTGCACGCCTACTTCCTGCGCGCTGGCGACATCGAGAAACCGATCATCTTCAACGTCGAGCGCACCCGCGACGGCGGCAGCTTTTCGGTGCGCCGGGTGATCGCGATCCAGCATGGCCAGCCAATCTTCAATTTTTCCGCCTCGTTCCAGATCGACGAGCCCGGCGTCGAGCACCAGCTGCCGATGCCGAGCGTGCCGATGCCGGCAGATCTCGAGCCGCCACGGCCGTTGCCGCCCGAGGAGATGGCCAAACTCTCGCCCAAGCTGCAGCGCTGGTTCGGCCGCTCCGGACCCTTCGAGTTCCGCCACGTCTATCCACGCGACGAGCTCAATCCGCCCAAGCGCCCGCCGTTCCAGCAGGTCTGGTTCCGCCTGAGCGAGCCGATCCCCGACCAGCCAGCGCTGCACCGCAGCCTCCTCGCCTACGCCTCGGACTTCCATCTGCTCGGCACCACCATGTTTCCGCACGGCATTTCCTTCCTGCAGCAGCACGTGCAGGTGGTGAGTCTCGATCACGCGCTGTGGTTCCATCGGCCGCTTCGCGTCGACCAGTGGCTGCTCTACTCCTGCGACAGTCCGAGCGCGCAGGGCGGGCGTGGGCTGGCGCGCGGCATGATCTACGCCGAGGACGGCCGGCTGGTCGCATCCACCTCCCAGGAAGGCCTGATCCGGCTGCGCCCGAATCGCTGAACCCGTTTTGGCTAGGATGAGCGTATGCGTCAGATCTACAGCTCACCGCGAATCGAGAACGTCGAGCGCGTGGTGGCGCTGATGGCCGCCAACGGCATCGAGACTTCGGTGCAGAATCGCCGCGGCTATCAGGGCGCCGACTGGCGACGCTTCAGCTACGCCCGTCCCGCGGGACGCGAGTCCTGGCCGCAGGTCTCGATCGTGCGCGCCGAGGACCAGACCCTCGCCCGGCGCCTGCTGCGCGAAGCCGGCATCGAACCCGCCACCCGCTTTGCCGACGAGCTCGCCGCCGCGCGCAGCGCCGGCGACACCCGCGGCTATGAGCGCGCATCCTCGCGCGTGCGCCTGGTGCTGCTGGCATTGATCGTCGGTGTGATGCTGTTGATCGGCTTCGCCCTGCTCAAATGAGCTCCGCCGCGCCGCAGCGAAACCGCGCATACGCCTACAGCAGCGCGAACCAGCCATAAATCGACCCCGGCGTCAGTCCTCCGCCCGTCGCACCCGCGCAGGCGGGAGCCCAGCGACTTTGATTTCAAAGGCTCGAAGTCGAAGGACGCGGGCCTTCGCGGGCATGATCGACTGACTCGGACTCTGCTCCGCGAGGGTGCACTGCGTGAGGCGCTTGGCAAAGACGCAAGCAAAGGCGCTGGGCTCCCGCCTGCGCGGGAGCGACGAAGAAAGGGTTCACGGGAATGCGAGGTGCGCGCGCGGGAGCGACGAAGAACAAGGCCGCGGAGATGCGGGGTGCACGCGCTGGAGAAAGAAACGCGCAGCGACCAAGGGCTCCCGCGTACGCGGGAGCCCCGAGAATGCATCGGCCCGTTCAGAGGTTCCTTCAGCCCGGCAGCGACCCCACCCACCCGTCGCACCCGCGCAGGCGGGTGCCCAGCGACTTTGATTTCAACGGCTCGAAGTCGGAGACTATCCGCCGGCGCGAGCACGGCCGGCAGGCTCGAGCCTTTCCCGGCGCGCGCGGCTTCTAGATCGGCGCGCCCGGCGGAATCGTCGGCGGCGCGCGCAGCTTGACCGCGGCTGGATCGGCCAGAAAGCGCTCGATCAGGCCGGCGGCCTCGCTGCGGCTCGGTGAATCCGCGCCGCGCTGCAGGCGCCCAGCCCAGCCGGCGAGCGCAAGGCGCATCCTGGCGGCGACCTGCGGATGCAGCACCTCGCCGTTCAGGCTGTGCAGGAGGGACTCCAGCACGACCCAATTAGCCGCCTCCTGCACCGCCGCGGCGCCACTCGGTAGCCCCGGCGGCCGGTGCTGCCAGCTGGCGCGAAACGTGGCCTCCAGCAGCTCGCCAACGCCGGGCATCGCCGGATCGCGCGCGTGCTGCCAGGCGAGGCGATTGACGCGCTCCGGTGCGAACAGGAACTCGCTGGTCTGCGCCGCGGCCGCCTCAGCAGCGGCGAGCGGATCGAACAGCGGCGCCATGCCGGTGGCGAAGTATTCGCGGCCGCGCCGATATTCGTTGCCGGGCGGCGTGACCAAATCGAGCACGTTCGCCGGCAGCGCGAGCTGCTCGGCGCCAAGCGTCGAGACCAGTCGCTCGATCGCAGCGCGCTGCGTCGCGGCCTCGACCGGCGCTGCACCGAGCGGCCCCTCGCCCGCTTCCGCATAGCGATAGCTCACGCCGCCGATCAGCCGCGCCACCGCTTCCGACTGGTAGCGGTGCAGCAGGTACAGCGGCACCAGCCGCGCCTCGATCTCGCCGGCCTGGCGGTCCGGCGGCAGCACGCCGCGCGAAAAGTTGGCGAGCGCCACGGCCCGTATCCGCAGCAGCGAGTCGAAGGCCGCGAGCGGATCCGCGCCGAAATCCCACAGCAAACCATCGCGCTCGGCGTCACCCGGCGCGCGCGCATCCTGGTCGGCGATATAGCCGTAGCCGGCACGGGCGATGTCTGCGCGCAGGCGCGCCAGCGCCGCCGCCTCGCCGCCCGGAGCGAACTCGCCGTAGGCGTGGGCGACGATGAAGTCGTCCCAGGGGCCCGTGCCGACCCCGTAGGCGTCGCCGAGGCTCACCGAGCCGTCGGCCTCCAGCTTGAGCAACGGATGTGGGTAATCCATGACCGAGCCGTTGCCGTGGCGGCTGGCGGAAAAGTTGTGGGCGAAGCCAAGGGCGTGTCCGACTTCGTGAGCGGCGAGCTGGCGCAGGCGGGCGAGCGCCATCTGCTCGGCCTTGCCGGCCAGCTCAGCCGAGTTCGGCTTGTCATAAGGCGCGAGCAGGGTTTCGGCAATCAGGATGTCCTGGCGCACGCGCTGCGAGCCCAGGGTGACGGCGCCCTTGATGATCTCGCCCGTGCGTGGATCGACGATCGGTTGACCGTAGGACCAGCCGCGGGTGCGCCGGTGGGCCCAGGTGATGAGGCTGTAGCGCACGTCCATCGGATCGGCGCCTTCGGGCAGCAGCTCGACTCGATAGGCGTTCTCGAAGCCCGCCTTCGCGAAAGACGCGGCCCACCAGCTGGCGCCTTCGAGCAGGGCCCGGCGCACCGGCTCAGGCGCGCCGCGGTCGACGTAGAAGACGATCGGCTTGAGCACTTCGCCGGAGCGCGCCGCGGGATCGCGATGCTGCAGCCGGAAGCGCGGCTGCACGCGCTGGTCGAGGCTCGCCGCGAGCGGCTGCGCGTAGTCGAGCCAGCCCACGCTGAGGCCGCCGGACGCCGGGTGATAGGGGCGCGGCGCAAACCCCGGCGGCGGCAGGCGCACCAGGCTCAGGTGCTGGCGCAGGCTGAAGCTGTGCGCGTCCATCGCCACCTCGCGCACGTGGCGCCCCTCGCCCGGCCCCTGGAAGGTCAGCAAAGCCTCGAGCTCGGTGTTGTCGGGGAAGCTCCTGGCGTCTTCGGGCAAGACGGCGCTGCGCGCGGCATCGACCTCGTAGCGGCCCTGCTGGGTGAAGGCCAGGCGGCGCGCCACGCCGTGGCGGTCGGAAGTCAGGAAATCGCCGAAGTCGACCAGCAGCCGGCCCTCGGCGCCGCCCTGCTCGGCCAGGATCCTGCCCGACCAGAGCACGGATTCGGGAAACGCCTGGCGCACGCTGAGCGCTTCGTCGGCACTCTCGGTCGCGGCGCGAAACTTCGTGTTGAGCTCGACCAGGAGCAGCCGCTCGCCGGCGCGGCGGAACTCGACCAGCTGCGCCTCGCCGCTCTGCCCGCGGTCGAGGCCGATATCGTTCGAACCGAGACTCCAGGGCAGCGACACGATCATCAGGAAAGGCTCGTTCAGCTCGCGCACGCCGAGCAGCACGCGCCCCCGCTGCGCATCGCGCCAGACGTCGAAGAAACCCGGCAGGTGCTCGGCCGCGCGGGTCGCTTCGCTGAAGCTCGACTTCGGCGCGGCCTCCGCCGCGACAACCGACCCGCCGGCCAGCAGGCCGCAGGTCGCCAGCAGCAGCGGGAACAGGTGATGCTTGAGCTTCATCCAATTTCTCCCAAGCTCACTGCACGGATTGGAAACACGGGAAATACGTGAACACGTCGATCTTCATTTTGTCACTCCCGCGAAAGCGAGCGCCACCGCGACCGTGATTTCAACGGCTCGAAGTCACTGGATGCCCGCCTTCGCGGGCATGACGGACTGGTTGCGATCTTCCCCCATCGTTCCCGCGATCCACCATCGTCGCGCCCGCGCAGACGGGAGCTCAGCGCCTTTCCGGCCCATCGCTCGAAGTCGCTGGATGCCCGCCTTCGCGGGCATGACGGACTGGTTGCGATCTTCCCCGTCGCGCCCGCGATTCACCATCGTCCCTCCCGCGATTCACCATCGTCGCTCCCGCGATCCACCATCGTCGCTCCCGCGCAGGCGGGAGCCCAGCGCCTTTCCGGCCCATCGCTCGAAGTCGCGGGAAGACCGCCTCCAGCCACGACGAATCGCCCCAGGCTTTGCCGGCAAGGATCAACCGCCCTCGACTCGCGTGCGCAGCGTGTCCAGCTCTTCGCGCAGGCTGGCGAGCTCCGCTTCCAGGCGCTCCACGCGCTCGGCGAGGCCGCTGCGCGGTTCAGCCGCGCTCGCAGTCGCGGCGGAGGACTGCCAGGCTTCCGCATCGACGGCGCCGCTGAGCAGATGCATGTAGCGATCCTCGCGTTGGCCGGCGGCGCGGCCCAAACACGTGACCAGCGCCGGCGCGCGATTCATCAGCCGCTCGAGCGTGTCGCGCACGTCCTCGAGCGAGGGAAAGCGGAACAACCGCTCGCTGCGCGAGAGGAGTTCCGGCAGGGTCTGCGGTCCGCGCAGCAGCATCAGGCAGAGCACCGCGCGCTGCCGCGAGGTCGTGCCGTAGGTCTCGTCGAAGCGGTGCTCATAGCGCCGCACGCGCTGCGAGGACGGCGCCACGCGCACCAGGCCGCGCTCTTCCATCCGCCGCAGGGCGTGCGCCACCTCGCCCGGCTCGAGCTGCAGGACCGGATCGCGGCTGGTCTTCTGGTTGCTGGCGGTAACGATCGCGTTTTCGGTCAGCGGGTAGACGTCCGGCGTCAGCGCCTGCTTCTCGACCAGACAGCCCAGGATGCGCGCCTCGGTCGGACTCAGCGGCTCGATCGCGGGGACGGCCTGGAGAAGGTCGGAATCGACGGTTTCGCTCATGCGCTGCCCGTGTCGCTGCAGAAAACCGCAGTGTAGCGAGCACACTCCGCTCCTTCACATACCGGAATCCAGGCCCGCAGCGCTTTTCGGATCGATCCTCGGCACGCAGCTCGGCACCAGGGCGTCGGCCTGGAACAGCCACCAGTCGCGGCGGTTGACGCGACCGAGGGCGAGCGCGCGGCTGCGCTCCACGCAATCGCCCAGCGCCTCATCCAGCGCGAACACCCAACGCCTGCCTGGCTGCGCGTCGAGCCAGCGCGCCGCGGCCGCGAACTGCTCGGGCCAGGGCGCGTCGAAGCCGAAGTCGCGCGCCGGACGGTCGGCCATCAGCAGGTTCTGCTCCTTCCAGGCGACCAGACCGAGCTCGGCTTCGGAACCGATCAGCCGGCCGACCCGCTGCATCAGCGACGCGGCCGAGCTCTGCGCATTGAGCATCGGCGCGAGCGCCAGACCCCAGACCAGCCAGGTCGCGGCCAGTCCGGCGCAGAGCGCGTGCGCGCCGCGGCGCAGCCGGAAAACCAGCGCCAGAAGCAGCAGCAGGCCGCCCAGCGCGAGCAGCGCCAGCCACTCGCCGGCGCCAGCCGCCGGCAGGCCGCGCTCGACCATTCGCGCACCGAGGCGCCCGGCGTAGCCTGCCGCTCCCCCGCCCAGCAGCAGGAAGCCCGCGGCCGCGGTGAAGGCGAGCGCGGCGGCGCGCAGCCAGCGCGTGCGCAGCAGCTCCTCCAGCCACGGCGCGGCCACCAGCGCCAGCATCGGCAGCGCCGGCAGCACGTAGACCTCGCGCTTGCCGCTCGGAATGCTGAAGAAGACGACCAGCAGGCCGACCCAGCAAAGCGGCAGCGCGATCCGCGCGTCGCGCGCGCGCCAGGCGCGCAGCCAGCGCGGGATCAGGCCCGGATAGGCCAGCGACAGCGGCAGCCAGGCGAACAGGATGGTCGGCAGGTAGTACCAGAAAGGCTGCTGGTGCGCCCAGGAGCTAGCGTAGCGTCCGGCGGTCTGGCGCAACAACAGGTCCTGCACGTAGCCCGCGTATTCGGGACCGCCGCGGGCCGCGGCAACGAACAGCATCGGCAGCAGCCAGGCGAGGATCGGAGCGAGGAAGAAGCCGACGCCGGCGAGCCAGCGCCAGGCCGCGCCGCGCGTGCGCAAGACACCCGGCCAGCCACGCCAGCGCAGCAGCAGATACGGCAGCAGCATCAAGAGCGCGAGCACGCCGACGCCCTTGCTGATGACACCGAAGCCGGCCGCGGCGCAGCCCAGCCAGTAGGCGCCCCAGCGCGGCCCGCGCAGCAGATGGATCAGGAGCCCCCAATTGGCGAGCGTGATCCACAAAGTCACCAACGGGTCGATCTGGGCGCGCTTGAACTGCCAGGTGAACTGCAGGGTCAAGAGCAGGGCCGCCGCCGCGTAGAGGCCGACTCGCGGGCTCCACAGGCGCCGGCCCAGATCCCACACCAGGCCGAGCGTCAGCAGGCCGGCGAGCAGCGACGGAAGCAGGAAGGCGATGCGCCAGCTGCGCAGCAACTCGAAACTCAGCGCCTGCAGCCAGAACAGAAGCGGCGGCTTGTCCGAGTAGAGCTCGCTGCCGCGGTGCGGAAACAACCAGTCGCCAGACTCGACCATTTGCCGCGCGACCAGCGCAAAGCGGGGCTCGTCGGACGGCCACGGATCGCGCAGACCGATGCCGGCGGCCAGCAACAGGAAGGCGATCAGCAGGAACCACAGAAACTCCCGATGCGCTGCGGCGCGCTCGGCGGCGGATGGGTTCGACGACGCAGCGTCCGCGGCGCCCAGCGGATTCATACGCCGGCGTACTCGCTCAGGAGGCCGCACGCCGGGTCGCGCAGGCGGCGCAGACCCCGTGCACTTCGAGCACCTGAGCGCGCGCGCGGAAACCGCGCGCGCGGGCCTGCTCGATCAGCAGCCGGGCTACCTGTTCGTCGCAGAGTTCGGTCGCGCTGGCGCAAACGTCGCAGATCAAGAACGGTACCTGATGCTCCTCGTCGGGGTGGTGGCAGCCAACGAAGGCGTTGATCGACTCCAGCTTGTGGATGAAGCGGTTCTCGAGCAGGAAATCGAGCGCCCGATAGATCGTCGGCGGCGCCGCACCATCATGCTCGGAGCGCAGCTGATCGAGCAGATCATAGGCCTTGACCGGCTTTTCCTGCGCGGCGATCAGCTCGGCCACGCGCAAGCGCAGCGGCGTCAGGCGCAGCCCGCGCTCGGCGCAGGCGGCGCTCACCGCCTGTACGAAAGCCGCGGCGTCGTGGCGGTGCCGGTGCTGGTGTGCGGAGTGCTGGTTGCTGCCGACCATGGAGCTGCCTGCCGTGACTGCACCCATTCTAGGCGCCCGGCGACCGGCACGCAGCCTGCAGCCTCAGGACCAGCCGCGCCCGCCGTCGAGGCGACGCCGTTCGGCCCGCTCCGAGCGCGGGGCGCCCGCTGCGAGCGACTCGCCGCAGTGGCGGCAGCGGTCCCGTCGCGGCGAGTTGCGAAAGCTGCACCGCGGGCACTCGACGAAATCAGCGGGCAGCAACAGAATCACCAGCCAACCGAGCGGGCCGAGCGCGACGCCGAGCGCGAGCCCAAGCAGCCAGCGCCCGCGCACGAGGCCGAGCAGCGCGCCTGCGACCGCGCTGACGAGGGTGAACAGGCCAAGCCAGAGCCAGAGCTGCGGATCGAGTACCGCTCGCTGGCAGAGCTCGAGCGTCGCCTGCAGCCGGTCCAGATCAGACAGGTCGGCCGTCTGCAGCGCGCGATGGCAGTCGCCGAGCAGCATGCCGCATGAGCCTAGGATTCAGCCGGACAGCGCGCGATCGCGGCCTCGATCCGGCGCAGCGCCTCGTCGCGCCCGGCGAGGAACACGGTGTGGTCGATCGGCGGCGAAACCTGGCTGCCGGTGATCGCGACCCGCAGCGGCTGCGCCACCTTGCCCATGCCGAGCTCGAGCGCGCCGGCTGCTGCCTCCACCGCGCCGTGCACGGCCGCCGGCGACCAGTCGCTCAGCGCGGCGAGCTCGCGCTGCACGGCCTCGAGCGCCGCGCGCGCGCTCGCCGCACCCAGGTGCCTGGCGGCGGCCTTCTCGTCATAGCCTTCGAGCGGCTGGTACCAGACTCGCGCCTGCGCCGCCATTTCCCGCAGCGTGTGCACCCGCTCGCGCAGCGCAACGATCACGTCGACCGGCGCTGGCCCATCGGCAGGATCGATGCCGGCCGCGCGCAGCTGCCACTCGAAATGCGGCAGCAGGCTTTGCGGATCGTCGCTCTTCAGGTACTGCTGGTTGAGCCAGGCGAGCTTCGCCGGATCGAAGCGGGCCGCCGCGCGGTTGACCGCGGCCACGTCGAACAGCTCGATCATCTGCTCGCGCGAGAAGGTTTCCTGATCGCCGTGCGACCAGCCCAGCCGCACCAGATAGTTCAGCAGCGCGTGCGGCAGGAAGCCGTCGTCGCGGTACTGCATGACGCTGACCGCGCCGTGACGCTTGCTGAGCTTCTGACCGTCCGGGCCGAGGATCATCGGCAGGTGGGCGAACTCCGGCGGCTGGGCGCCGAGCGCGCGGTAGATGTTGATCTGGCGCGGCGTGTTGTTGACGTGGTCGTCGCCGCGAATGACTTCGCTGATGCGCATGTCGAGATCGTCGACCACCACCGCGAAGTTGTAGGTCGGGAAGCCGTCCGAACGGATCAGCACCAGGTCGTCGAGCTCCTCGTTGGCCCATTCGATGCGGCCTTTGACCTTGTCGTCGAAGCCCACCGTGCCGCCGTCCGGGTTGCGAAAGCGCAGCACCCGGTTCGGATCTTCCCGATACGGCAGCTTGAGATCGCGCGCACGACCGTCGTAGCGCGGCTTGCGCCCCTCGGCCAGCGCCTGCGCGCGCATCGTCTCGATTTCCTGCTTGGACTCGTAGGCGTAATAGGCCTTGCCGGCCTTGAGCAAATCCTCGGCCACCTGCCGGTAGCGATCCATGCGCAGGGTCTGGTAGTAGGGCCCCTCGTCGTGGGCCAGGCCGAGCCAGCGCATGCCGTCGAGAATCGCCTGCACGGCGGCGTCGGTCGAGCGCTCGCGATCGGTGTCCTCGATGCGCAGGATGAACTCGCCGCCGCGACGGCGCGCCTCGAGCCAGCAGTAGAGCGCGGTGCGCGCGCCGCCGATGTGGAGATAGCCGGTCGGGCTGGGGGCGAAACGAGTGCGAACGCTCATCTGCGGCTGCATCGGAAGAAAGCCCTAGTTTAACCGCCGCGCAGGCGCCGCCGCGCCGCCCGCCGCCAACGCCGCGCGCCAATCCGTGCGATCCTTGCGCGCAGATTCCCGTCCAGGAGATTCCGCATGCCTCGGCTGCCGTGGCTTCTCGCCCTCACCCTCGTTCTCGGCGCCTGCGCCAGTCAGCCGCAGCGCCCGGCCCCGGCCAGCGCCGCCGCATCCGCCCAATCCGCCGACGCCGCGTTCACGGCGCTGAGCGAAGCCTGGCTGCGCGACAGCCTGGCCGCAAGCCCGGTCGGCGCGACCCAGTTCGGCGATCACCAGCACGACGCCCAGCTCGACGACCTGAGCGCCGACGGCCGCGCCCGCTCCGCCGCCGTGACCCGGACCGCGCTCGAGGCGCTGGAGCGGATCGACCCGGCAGCGCTCTCGCGCGAGAACCAGGTCGACTACGCGATCCTGCGCAACCAGCTGCGCGGCGACCTCTGGCGCGACGAGACCCTGCAGAGCTGGGCCTGGAACCCGCTCGACTACAGCCAGCTCGCCGGCGGCGCCCTGTACTCGCTGATGGCGCGCGACTTCGCGCCCCGCCCCGAGCGCCTGCGCTCGGCCGTGGCGCGCATGGAGAAGCTGCCCGCGCTGTATGCGCAGATGCGCGCGAATCTGGATCCCGCGCGGGTGCCGAAGATCCACGCCGAGACGGCCGCCAGGCAGATCGGCGGCGTGCTGGCGATCGTCGACGAGCAGATCACGCCCTATGCGAGCGAGCTGTCCGCCGCCGACCAGGCGCGACTCGAGCTCGCCGTCGCCGCGCTGCGCAAGGCCGTCGACGAGAATCAAAGCTGGCTCGAGAACGAGCTGGTGCCGAAGGCCGCCGGCAATTTCCGCATCGGCGCCGAGCTTTACGACCAGAAGCTCGGCTTCGCCCTCGACTCGCCGCTGAGCCGCGAGGAAATCCGCCGCCGCGCGGAAACCGCGCTGAGCGAAACCCGCGCCGAGATGTACGCGATCGCGCGCCAGGTGCTCGCCGGCAGGGCCGGCGCACCGCCGCTGCCCGAGCAGCCGAGCCCGGCCCAGCAGCAGGCCGCGATCCAGGCGGCGCTCGACCTCGCCTACGCCGAGCGTCCCGCCCGCGACCAGGTGATCGCCACCGCCCGCACCGAGCTCGACCGCGCCACCGCCTTCGTCCGCGAGCGCGGCCTGGTCGGCATGCCCGACGCGCCGGTCGAGATCATCCCCATGCCGGAGTTCGCGCAGGGCGTCGCCCTCGCCTACTGCGACTCACCGGGACCGCTCGACAAGGGCCTGGCGACCTTCTATGCCGTATCGCCGATTCCGGCCGACTGGAGCCAGGCGCAGGTCGACTCCTTCCTGCGCGAATACAACACCCGCTCGATCGCCGAACTCACCGTGCACGAAGCGATGCCCGGACACTACCTGCAGCTTTGGCACTCCAACCAGTATCCGTCGGTGCTGCGCGCGGTGCTCGGCTCCGGTCCCTTCATCGAAGGCTGGGCCGTCTACGCCGAACAGCTAATGGTCGAACAGGGCTTCCTCGATCGCGACCCCCTCTACGAACTAATCCACCTCAAGTGGAACCTGCGCGTCATCGCCAACGCCATCCTCGACCAGGCCGTACATGTCGACGGCATGAACCGCGACGCAGCCATGGAGCTGATGACCGTGCAGGCCTTCCAGGAAGAGCGCGAGGCCGCCGCCAAATGGGTGCGCGCACAGCTCACCTCGGCCCAGCTGCCGACCTATTTCGTCGGCTGGCAGGAGCACCTCGACCTGCGCAGCGAAGCCCAGCAGCGCGCCGGCACCGAATTCGACCTGCGCCGCTATCACGACGCCGTGCTCTCCTTCGGCTCCCCGCCCGTCCGCCACGTGCGCCAGCTGCTGTTCGACCTGCCGGTGGAATAGCGCAGCGCGCCGCGAGCCCATCCTTCATCGTCGCTCCCGCGAATCCTCATCGTGCTCCCGCGGGCCTCGATCGTCGCTCCCGCGAAGCTTCATCGCCGCTCCCGCAAGGCGTCGTCGCTGCTCCAGCGAACCTTCGCTGTCGCTCCCGCGAAGGCGGGAGCCCAGGGACTTTGCTTCGCCACGCTCGACGCAGTGCGTGCCCGCCGCCGCGGGCATGAAGACCCGCTCGACCGACGCAGGCATTCTGCAACAACCCGACGTTCTGCAGCCGCAGAATCTTCCCAATCGTTGGTGATACCCTCCAGGTCACTCGCACCAGAACCGCGACGATCGCAAGCTCAGCCGTCCGGATCATCCGCCACGCGCCCGATCACACTGGTATCCCACAAGCCCAGCCGTTCATCGCGCGGCTCGGGGGCGTATTCGTCGGCATAGTGCAGACTGGCATTCTCGAATGCCTTGAACTGGTAGATGGCCATGTTCATGTGCTGCGCGTTGAACAGGTGCAGGTCGGACAGTTGCTTGAAGTCGGCAACGGTGAGGCCGGTGACGCGCTCGAACAGCGCGCTGTCCAGTGATTGGATGACGTCTTTCAGTGCTTCCTCGCGGTAGTCGGTCGCGTACATAAAGACTGGAATCTTGGCGAGGAACTTCTGCAGCTTCTCGCGGATTTCCTTGCGCAGCCTGGCCGTCTCCGACTGCTCGCGCTTTTGCGCCGGATCGAGCTCGCCGCCTTGTTCGCGCTTGGCCTTCTTGAGCTTGTTGGTGGAAGTGACGACCTGCTCGGCGTTGTTGACCAGCGCGCGGAAGTCCTCGATCTGCTCAAGCTTCTCCAGCAAGTCCGGTTGCGCCAGCACCGCGCCCAGCGTGGCAGCATTGACGTCCACCAGCAGCGGCGAGTTCCAGCGCGCGGCCAGTGCCGTCGCACCGATGCCGGCCGCGGCCCAGTCCAGCAGGTCTTCCACCGCCAATGCCTGCATGCGGCCGTTGTCGAAGGCGTAGATGGGCAGGTAGTTGATCAGCGGGCCCAGCACATCCTGCGGCTTGGTATCGCTGCTGCCGCCAAGCTGGATGCCGTACTCGGCCACCAGCGACAGCGCGCGGTTGGGGTCAAACTCGAACACGTAGCAGGTAGGTTTCTTCACCGTGACGCGGCCTTCCGCGTCGCGTTCGGCCCACGGCGACTGCACGCGGAACGCGGCCTGGAAATACGACTCCGGCGATTTCAGCGAGCGCAGCATGAAGATCGCACCCCACTCGGGCACGGTCACACCGGTCAGCAGCTTTCCGCAGGACAGCGTGATGGACCCCGAGCGTCCCGGCTTTTCACCTTCGCCGATCGCGACCTCGACCGGCGGCAGCGCATCCACACCCTGCCCTGCAGCGCTGCCGGCCGCGACCACGATCTCGAAGTGCCGAAAATACACATGGCTCTGCAGCAGGTCACGCATGGCAAAGCACGACGCCACGTCGGGCAGGTACCAAATGGCGTTGCGCACCGCTCCGGCGAAGTCGGGCGACTCGTACGGGAACGGGGCCTTCTTGCCCGCTGCCTGCACCTGCAATTTGACGTCGTCGGCCAGTTTGCCGCGCAGCAACTCCAGAAACTCCGAAACCTGATCAGGTTGGGCAAACGTGCAGGCGCCGGGTTCGGTGATCTTCTTGTCCTTGTGCGCGTGGCGCGCCTTGAAATACTCGTTGAGCGAAAACCCGTCGAACTCGCCATCGGTCGCGATGGCCTCGGCCTTGTCGCCGATGCGGTAGGCGTACATTTCCATGCGCGGCAGGGCCAGATACGGGTTCGGGCCGTCGGCCGCGGCCCAACCGGCCTTGGTGGCCTGCTCGTCCACGTACGTCCAGTTGTAGATCTGGTCCTCGCTGAATTCGCCCTGGGTGATGGCGCGAAACGGCGTGCCGGACAGGTACAGGTAATGGCGTGCTGCAAGGCCAAGATCGTCGCCGGTGACCTGCTCGTCCGGCTCTTCCTGCTCGGCTTCAGCCTTGTCGGTCGGGTCGTACAGCTCACGCGCGGAGTCGCGCCAGGCGCCAAAGTGGTATTCGTCGATGGCGATGGCGTCCCAGTCGATCAGGTGGACCGATTCGTTGTGTCGCTTGATTTCGCCCGTCTCGGTGCGACCGTTCAGATCCTGGAGCGAGGCAAACCACACCTGTGGATCGTCCGCATCGGCGGCATGCACGCGCTCGGCCTGCGGCGTGTCACGATCGACGAAACGCCAGCCGGCAAAGTCCACGTGATGCGCCAGATCGTCGCGCCACGCGGCCTGAACGGCGGGCTTGTAGGTCAGCACCAGCAGCTTCTTCCAGCCCAGCGCCCTGGCGAGCTGGTAGGCGGCAAAGGTCTTGCCGAAACGCATCTTGGCGTTCCACAGAAACTTCGGCGCGTGGCCGTCGCCGGCGTGCGCGCCAAAGTACGCCGCCGTCCTCTCCACCGCCGCGCGCTGCTCGGGGCGCATCGCAAAACTTTCGGTGCGGTCGGGGTTGAACGCGGCGCCGGATTTCACCTGCTCGATCGCGGCTTTCACCTCATCCAGCGTCGCCTCGAACCATTCGCCGCCGGGGCGCTGGATGCCGGCCGCGACCAGCGCGGCGTGCACGTCGTGGTCGCTGAATGCGCTGCCGTCCGCGCGCAGCGCCGGTTCGTCCAGCAGGATGTCCACGCCCGCAAGGCCGGGGTACGCGGTACCAAGCTGCTGCTTGATACGTTCGCGCGCGGTGCGCTTGGTGGTTTCTCCGACCTTGATCAGCCCGGCGCCGTGGACAACGGTTTGCCCGATGCGACGCTGCCACGGCGCGGCGTTCTTGCCGACCACGGTGTAGGCGTAGATGCGCTTCCCCATGCGCGATTCCCCTTTCAATCGGCGCGGTACTTGCTGCCGCCGGGCCGGTGGCTGGCCGGAATCGGGGAATCCAGCGACAGGTTCACCGAACGCGGCTTGATGGACTTTTCGATGTAGTCGCGCTCGTCCTGCGTGAGCTTGAATTTCTCGTAGAGATCCTCGTCGGTCCAGCGACAGGTCATATCGAGCATGGGCACGAAGCGGAAGCGGTCAGGCGTGAGGTGCTGAGTAGTCTTGCGCTGCAGTACCAGAAAGCGGACAAACTTCGTACCGAGGTAATAGGCGTAGTTTTTGGTTTCTTCGCAGCCGTCGAACATGCCGGCAATGAAGTACGTCTGGGTACACGCTGAACCGGGAGCCAACGCAATGGGTGCACCAAGTACAACGTCTATTATGTTCCCATCGTCATCAAGCTGCGTGTCACCGCTCGACGCCATGGGTAGGAGCACCTTCCAAGTATTCACCCATGCATGGTTCCTCTCCAACTGGTCAATGCGGACATATCCCACTTTGGTTCCAAATACGACGGGCACACCACCGCGAAATGCCGCGCGTTTTGCTTCCGCGTAGTTGGTACGTAGCCCGAATGGAACCTGCGGTCCAAATCTACTCTCGATGCTATCGAACTTTGATTTCCGGACTTTCGCAATTACCGTTGCAGCGTGGTTGTCTCGAATGAGCACGCCGTCACCGTCTCGCAAGTCACGCCGCATCGTCGACCGAATTACTCCACCCACCCGAGTAGAAAAATCGCAATCGCCTTTGTAATTTCGGTCCCATAAAAAATAGGACACTCCGCCCCGAATCTTCACGCCGGGAAAGCAATCGTAGATCTTCGGATTATCGACGAGCTCGCGCAGGCGTCGATCGGTGATCATCCGGTCGCGATACTCGTCCAGCCCAAGGCCGCCGCTGAACCAGCGCGATGGCGTGATCATCACTACGTAGCGCGGCTTGGCTTCAATCGCCCTTTCGACAAACAGTTGATACACCGGTTTGGTGCGCGTGTTGCCTTCACTGTCAATCTGATACGGCGGATTACCCACGATCACGTCGAATTTCATGTCCTGCATCTCCTGCGTGGGATAGCTGCCGTGGATGAACGCGTAGGCGTAGTTTTCGCGGCTGGCGCCACGCTCCAGCCCTTCGGGTGCGCCGCAGACGGTACAGCGGCCTTTCTTGAAGGCATGTTCGGTCGCGATGAACGGCAGGTTGCCGGCCTCGGTATCGAAGCGCACCACGCTGTGCGGGCCACTGGCATCGCGCGAGCAATACACGCTGCGGCGGCTGATGATGCCGGTCATTTCGGTGACGGCGGTGCCGAACAGCATATGCCTGAAAATGTGCTCGCGGCGCTTGTCCCAGTCGGGTTCCCAATCGGCCAGGCCCTTCAGTAGGCGCGTGGCGACTTCGCGCAGGATCGCGCCGGACTTGCAGCTCGGATCCAGCCACTTGTAGTCGGGGTTGCTCCAGACTTCCACCGGCAGCAGGTCCAGCATCGCGCGCGCAAGTTTGGGCGGCGTCGGCACTTCGTCGTTGGACAGTTGCGCGAGGCAATCGAGGATGTCGGGGACGTGCTGGCGGCGGGGCAAGGTGATAGCCATATCAGGTTCCCTTGCGCAAGGGCGTGAGCGGCGCGGCGCGCGTCGGCTCAGGGTGCGCGGCCAGCTCGCTGTAGTGCAGCGGCACGGCATCGCGCCTGGGCTGCGGCACGGGATCGAAAAAATCGGGTGTGCCCTGCGCGGAATCATCCAGCAGCGACCAGTGGCGCAGGAACATCCCGGCGCGTAGCGGCTGGTATTCAATGACCTCGGTACTGGTGGCGTCGGCCAGAAAATCGGCGTGGATGATGTTGCCATCTACGATTACATGGGCAGCGCTCTCGAACCCTTCGCTGGGGCTGAGCGTGTTGGCGTCGTTCGCGTAGTGTGAGCGGGTGACTTCCAGCAGGCGCAGGCGCGATTCAGCCACGTTGTCGGCCGCAATATCCACGCCGTAGATGGATGCCAGTGCGCGCAGCAGCCAGTGTTCGTAGCGCGCAGCCTGCCGCACCTTGCCGAAACGGATGCCGGCCAGTTTGCGCCGCAGGATGGCTTCGAGGAAATTGCCGGAGCCGCAGGCCGGCTCCAGGAAAGTCTTGTCCACGGCGGCGATGGAACCGGTCGGAAACATGTCCGGGATGAGGTCCAGCATGGCGTTGACCTCGCGCGCATGCGTGTAGACTTCGGCCAGCGCGCGCACCCGCTCGCGGGTCTTGATCTGGCCGCGCGGGCAGGTTGGCAACAGCGACGTCACGGCTGCGCTGGCGCGATGTGTACGCCCGGTTGCAGCATCGCTGGCATCCTGTGGTAGATCGTGGTGTGCACGGTGCCGCGTGGATATTCCGCCCATGTGAAACCACCGTTCCGGACGATGTGAAGCTACCGCCGCGCACTCGAACGAACGTGGCGGCTGAAGTCTACCGATCGATCCCAAGTTTGTCGTCTCAGGCCCCTGCGGGCTCTTCCTGCGAGGCAGGGAATCGCCGCTGACTTCGAGGACGCCCGCGCTGTGGACGAGGCGGACGAGGACGGCGGCGAGGGTGGGATCATGCAACAGGCCTCGCCGGGCTCGATCGACAGCAGGCGGGTGACGATGACGCAGCCGTGTTGCCGACGATCATCCACGAGCTCAAAGCGGGGGTCGGGTTCAGCTATCGGGGGTCGGCCGAAAAACTCATGCGAAGTCGACTTCGACGATTCGAAGCACGATCCGGCGCCCAATCTTGGGCCGCCACACTTCCGCCGTCACGCAGGCGTTCGAACCTGCGCCAAACGCCTACTCGGCGACGTCGGGCTCGGCCCGCACGTGCACCGTAATCCGCGGCGACACCAGCGGCGGGTCGAACTGCACGTGGCGGCCGTCGGCGAAGTCGAGCTGGAGGGTGTGGGTGCCGGGCGCGAGCTGGATGCGGGTGCTGGTTTGTCCCTTGCCGAAGTGGCGGTGCTGCGCGTCGTCGGGGATCGGCGCGTCGAGCGGCGGCAACTCGCTGACGTCGATCAGGAGGTGATGGTGGCCGCTGCCGGGCGTCAGGTCGCCGGCGGGGCGGATTTCCATGCCTTCGACGCCGAACTCGACGTCGAACTCCGCGTCGACGCTGGCGCCGTCGGCCGGGGAGACGATGAAGACGCGCGCGTCGGGCGGCGTCGTGAAGCGCTCGATCGTGGGCGCCGGCTCGGCGGCGAGGGTCGCGGCGGGGGCCAGGGCAAGCGCGGCAAGCATCAGCAGGGGCAGCATGGGAGATTCTCCGCTGGGGGCGCTCCATCTTAGCCCGCGGGCGTCCCGCTGGCTTGCCGTGCGGGCCGCGCGTCCCCACCTTGGGCTGCTCCCGTTTCAGGATGAAACCGCCTGCCGATGAGTCCCGCGCCAAGCATTTCGACCTGGACGGTGCTGCGCCGGCTGTGGCCCGGCGTGTGGCGCTATCGCGGCCGCGTGGGCGTCGCCCTGCTGTTCCTGGTCGCGGCCAAGCTCGCCAACGTCGGCGTGCCGCTGGTGCTCAAGGACCTGGTCGACGCGCTCGATCTGCAGCCGCGACCGCTGCTGGTACCGGCGGCGCTGCTGCTGGCCTACGGCGGCATGCGCATCGGGGCGTCGCTGTTCCAGGAGCTGCGCCAGATCGTGTTCGCGCGGGTGCTGGCGCGGAGCTCGCGGGACATCGCGCTGCGCGCCTTCGAGCACCTGCATTCGCTCAGCCTGCGCTTTCACCTCGAGCGGCGCACCGGGGGCGTGGCGCGGGAGGTCGAGCGCGGCATGAGCGGCGCCTCGGATCTGCTGGACTGGACCATCTACACGATCCTGCCGACCCTGCTCGAGATCGTGCTGGTCTGCTCGATCCTGATCGCGCGCTTCGACTGGATCTTCACCGCGATCACCCTGGCCACGCTCGCGGCCTACGTCGTTTTCACCTTCAGCGTGACCGAATGGCGCATGCGCTGGTATCGCGCCGCCAACGCCGCCGACACCGAGGCCAACGAAACCGCGGTCGACTCCCTGCTGAACTACGAGACGGTCAAATACTTCGGCAACGAGGCACACGAGCTGGCGCGCTACGACGGCAGCCTGGTCAAGCTGGAAGAAGCCCAGGTGCGCAGCCAGAAGTCGCTGTCCGTGCTCAATTTCGGCCAGGTCGCGATCGTCGCCAGCGGGCTGACGATCCTGCTCTGGCGGGCCGCGGCGGGCGTGGTCGCGGGCGAGCTGACGCTTGGCGATTTCGTGCTGGTCAACGCCTTCCTGATCCAGCTTTCGGCGCCGCTCAACTATCTGGGCACGGTGTACCGACAGGTGAAGCAGGCGCTGATCAACGTCGAGCGCATGTTCGCCCTGCTCGCCGAGCCGCGCGAGATCGCCGATGCGCCGGGCGCGACGGCGCTGCCGGAAGGACCACGCGCGGTGCGCTTCGAGCACGTCGACTTCCGCTATGACCCGGATCGCCCGATCCTCAGCGACGTCGACTTCACGATTCCACCGGGCCATACGCTCGCCGTGGTGGGCGCGACGGGCGCCGGAAAATCGACCCTGGCGCGGCTCCTGTTCCGCTTCTACGACGTCAGCGCCGGGCGCATCACCATTGACGGCATCGACCTGCGCGACCTCACCCAGCAGTCGCTGCGCGCGGCCATCGGCATCGTCCCGCAGGACACCGTGCTGTTCAATGAAACCATCCGCTACAACATCGCCTACGGTCGGCCGGGCGCCTCCCAGCAAGACATCGTCGCCGCCGCGCGCGCCGCGCACATCCACGACTTCGTTGCCGCGCTGCCGCGGGGCTACGACAGCGCCGTGGGCGAGCGCGGCCTGAAGCTCTCGGGCGGCGAGAAGCAGCGCGTGGCGATTGCGCGCACCCTGCTCAAGCAGCCCTCGATCCTGGTCTTCGACGAGGCCACCAGCGCGCTCGACAGCCACACCGAGAAGGCCATCCAGACCGAGCTTGCATCGATCGCGCGGGGCCGCACGACGCTGATAATCGCCCACCGGCTGTCGACCATCGTCGACGCAGACCGCATCCTCGTCCTCGACGGCGGCCGGATCGTCGAAAGCGGCACGCATAGGGAACTGCTGGCGGCGAGCGGGCGCTACGCCCGGCTTTGGGCGCTGCAGCAGCGCGAGCGCAGCGGCGAGGTCGATGCCGCCCTGGTCCAGGCCTGACAACCCGTGTCAGATTGTCTCTGCCGGCCGTTGCGTCGATGCAGCGATGACGCGACATCCCCGTGCGGCACGTTCTTTGCTTGCCGAGAGTGGTTGGAGCGCGGAGGACGACTTTGATCATCAAGAAACTGCACACGCTGTGCGTCATGGGTGCGGAGGATGGCGTCGCCAAGCACATCGAGACTCTGCTGCGCATCCACGCCGGTTTGCTCGACGCGCGCTGGCAGTCCGCCGGCCAGGCCGACGCCGAAGTCCTGTTGGTCGACCCCGACTCGGTGTACGGGCACATGGACTGGCTGCGTGCGCAGACTCAGGGTCGACGGGTGATCACCTGCACACATTCTCCCGATGCTCACCCAGGTGATTTCCTGATCGGCAAGCCGGTCGATCCGCGCGAGCTCGCTAATGCGCTCAACCGGCTGAGCGCGCTGCTCGAAGGGCACGCCGCTGCCACCGCCGACGACGCTAAGAGCGACGCGCCGGATGCGCCGACGCAGGCGGCAGCTGCGGAAATTCCCCCGGCGCAGCCGGCGCCGCCAGTCGCCGCCGCCAAAGCACCACCAGCACCGGAACCGCACGGCCTGGTGCAGGTCCTCGAGGGCACCGACGGCGCGGCCAGAATCCGCCTGCAGGTAGGGCACCTGCCCACCCTCTTGATCGACCGTGGTGCCCGCCGCTGGTATGCCGAGGCCGGCCTCAAGATGATTGGCGGCTGGTGCACCCACACGTTGTCCCCGAGCGATCAGCAGTCGCTCGACGAGACCGCCTTCGCCCGGGCGATCGACGGCCTGCAGTCGCAGCCGTTTTCCCGCCTGTACTGGCTGAACCATCTGATTGCCGGCGGCGGTCGTCTTGCCGACGGCCTGCATCCGGCGGCCCGCTACCGCCTGAACCGTTGGCCGCAGATCGAGCGGGAATTTCCCAAGCACTTCCGCATCGCCACGGTGATGATGAAGGGCGCGGGCACGGTCGACGAAATCGCCGAGGACAGCAACACCACCGCGGCCAACGTGGCCAACTTCATCAACGCCTACCACGCGCTCGACTTCATCGCGCAGGAGTCGACGGACACGCCGGGCGAGGGTGGGTTACTGGGCGGTCTGTTCGGACGCAGCAGGAAACTGTCGACCGCCAGTTGACGTGCGGTCGGCGGCTCACTATCCTCTCGCGCCTCTTCCCGGGGCCATAGCTCAGCTGGGAGAGCGCTACAATGGCATTGTAGAGGTCGGCGGTTCGATCCCGCCTGGCTCCACCACCAAAACGGCACTGTCCGGTCGGCTGGCCGCACGGGTTTTTGCGAGCGTCCCCATCGTCTAGAGGCCAAGGACACTGCCCTTTCACGGCAGTAACAGGGGTTCGAATCCCCTTGGGGACGCCAATCCGGAGACAGCGCTTGCGGATCAGGACGGTCCGGCTTGGTTTATCGATCGGGTTCCGCTATGGTCGCGGCCCGTCGCGGCGTCGCAAGACGCCGAGAGGTCAAAACGCGGAGCGGTAGTTCAGCTGGTTAGAATGCTGGCCTGTCACGCCGGAGGTCGCGGGTTCGAGTCCCGTCCGCTCCGCCATCCGACCTCGACAACTTCAGGCGCCACCCGAACCCCGCGACCGCGGGGTTTTTCACGCCCAAGACAGACGCCGCAAACGCCGCCGGCAGGAACGGTCGGCTATCATCGGGACTGATCTCGCAAGGCAGGGCCGCATGAGCAAGTCGATCGTCACCAGCGTCGCCGACGGCGTCGCGCGCGTCACGCTGCAGCGGCCGCAAGTGCACAATGCCTTCGACGACGCGCTGATCGCCGAGCTGCACGCGGCGTTGCTGGAGCTGGACGACGACGCTCGCGTGCGCGCGCTCGTTCTGAGCGGCGCCGGCGCCTCGTTCTCGGCCGGCGCTGACCTCAACTGGATGCGCGGCATGGCGGCGGCGAGCGAGGCGGGGAACCTGGCGGATTCGCTCCGCCTCGCCGAGCTGATGCGCAGCCTCAACTACCTGTCCAAGCCGACCATTGCCCGGGTCAATGGCTCGGCCTACGGTGGTGGCGTGGGGCTGGTGGCCTGCTGTGACATCGCAATCGGCGTCGAGGGCGCCAAGTTCTCGCTCAGCGAAGTCAAGCTGGGTCTCGTGCCGGCCGTCATTTCGCCCTACGTGATCGCCGCCGTGGGCGCGCGCTGGGCGCGACGGCTGTTCGTCAGCGGCGAAGTCTTCGACGCGACCGTCGCGGCGCGCATCGGCCTCCTGCACGAATGCGTGCCGCCCGCGGAACTCGATGCGAACGTGGACCGCCTGCTGCATTTCCTCGCCAAGGGCGGCCCGCTGGCGCAGGCGGAGGCCAAGCGGCTGGCGCTGCGCCGCGCGGGCATGACGGCGGAAACCGCCATCGAAGTCGACGCGGAAAACGCCGCGCTGATCGCCCGCCTGCGCGTGTCGACGGAAGGCCAGCACGGCATCGGCGCCTTCCTCGACAAGCGCGCGCCCGATTGGGTCCGCCGCTAGCCGCTCTTCCATCCCCAAATCGAGACGCTGAACGCAGTCCATGTTCAAACGAATCCTGATCGCCAATCGAGGGGAGATCGCCTGCCGGGTGATCCGCACCTGCCGCCGGCTCGGCATCGAGACCGTCGCCGTCTATTCGCAAGCCGACGCCGGCGCCCAGCACGTGCGTCAGGCCGACCAGGCGTTCCTGCTCGGCGGGCCGCGTCCGGCCGACTCCTACCTGCGCGGCGACGCGGTGATCGAGGCGGCTCTTTCGAGCGGCGCCGAAGCCATCCATCCCGGTTATGGCTTCCTGTCGGAAAATCCGGACTTCGCCGACGCCGTGACTCAGGCAGGGCTCGTGTTCATCGGCCCGTCGGCGGAGTCGATGCGACGCATGGGATCCAAGGCCGGCGCCAAGGATCTGATGGCCGCGCACGGGGTGCCGGTCGTGCCCGGCTATACCGGTGAGGACCAAAATCCACAGCGGCTCGCCACCGAAGCGGAACGCATCGGCTATCCGCTGATGATCAAGGCGGCCTACGGCGGCGGCGGCAAGGGCATGCGTATCGTGCGCGCAGCGGCCGATTTCGCGGCCAGCCTGGAGAGCTGCCAGCGCGAGGCAAAAAACGCGTTCGGCCGCGAGCGCGTGCTGCTCGAGCGCTACGTCGAGCACCCGCGGCACATCGAGTTCCAGATCTTCGGCGACCACCAGGGCAGCGTGGTGCACCTGAACGAGCGCGAGTGCTCGGCGCAGCGTCGCTACCAGAAGGTGATGGAAGAAACGCCCTCCCCGTTCGTGACGCCGGAGCTCCGCGCGCGCATGGGCGCGGCCGCGGTGGCCGCCGGCCGCGCGCTCGACTACGTCAACGCCGGCACCGTCGAGTTCATCGTCGGCGCCAACGGGGATTTCCACTTCATGGAGATCAACACCCGACTGCAGGTCGAGCACCCGATCACCGAACTGGTTACCGGCCTCGACCTGGTCGAGCTGCAGCTGCGCGTGGCGGCCGGCGAGGCCCTGCCCGCCGAGCTGGCTGCCGGCGTCCCTCCGCAGGGCCACGCGATCGAACTGCGCCTATACGCCGAGGATCCCAAACAGGGCTTTCTGCCCGGCTCCGGCAAGCTGGAAGTGCTGAGTCTGCCGCCGCCATCGGCGCACCTGCGCATCGATTCGGGAGTGGTCGAGGGCGACACGGTGACGATCTTCTACGATCCGATGATCGCCAAGCTGGTGGTCTGGGATGAGACCCGCGAGAAGGCCCTGGCGCAGATGCGCGAGGCGCTGGCGGCGAGCGACGTGGTCGGCCCCAAGTCAAACGTCGACTTTCTCGAGCGGCTGCTGCGCCATCCGGCTGTGGTCGAGGGCCGCATCGACACCGGTTATCTCGATCGCCAGCTGCACGAGTTCGTCGACGATGATGCGGTCGACGATCAGGAGGCGCTCTTTGCCGCCGTCACCGGTTTCCTGCTGCACGAAGAAGCAACGTCACGCGAGGCCGCTCTGACGAGCGCCGAGCCGGGTTCGCCCTGGGCCGACGCGGATGGCTGGCGGCCCGGTCGCCACGGCCGACGTGTGGTCGCCCTGAGCGGCCGCGATGGTCGCATCGAGACCTCGGCCTGGGGCGCCCGCGGCAGCTATCGCCTGCAGCACGACAGCGAGGTGCGCGAGGTGAGCGGCGCCTGGCTTGCGCTCGATCGGCTCGGCTTCGCCAGCGGCGGCAGCACCCGCCAGTGGCGGGTGCACCTCACGCGCGACCGCATCCGCGTGCACGACGGACGCCGCCGCCACGTGTTCCAGCACGCCCCGGCCTTCGCCTGGGAGGCATCCACCGACCGCGGCGACAATCGCCTGCTGGCGCCGATGCCGGGGCGCGTCGTGCTGGTCAAGACGAAACCCGGGGCGAGCGTCGCCGAAGGCGAGGAGCTCCTGGTGATGGAGGCGATGAAGATGGAGCTCAGCCTCAAGGCACCGCGCGCCGGCACGGTAACCCGCGTGGACGCCGCGGCCGGCGACTTCGTCGAGGCGGATGCGGTGCTGATCGAGTTGGAGTTCGCGCAATGAGCCTCGTACCCGCCAGGGTGCGCGTGGTCGAAGTCGGCGCCCGCGACGGTTTGCAAAACGAGAAGACGATCGTGCCGAGCGCCGTCAAGATCGAACTGATCGACCGGCTCTCCGCGACCGGGCTGCAGACCATCGAGGCGACCAGCTTCGTCAGCCCACAGTGGGTCCCGCAGCTGGCCGACGCCGCGGAGGTCTTCGCCGGCATCCAGCGTCGGCCCGGCGTCGCCTATCCGGTGCTGGTGCCGAACCTGCGCGGCTACGCGCGCGCGCGCGCGGTGGGGGTCGAGGAGATTGCGGTCTTCACGGCTGCCTCGGAGGCCTTCAACCAGCACAATATCAACGCTAGTATCGACGAGTCGATCGATCGCTTCGTGCCGGTGCTCGAGAACGCGCGCGCCGACCGAGTCAAGGTGCGCGGCTACGTTTCCACGGTACTCGGCTGTCCCTATCAGGGCGAAGTGCCGGTACATGACGTGGCGCGCGTGGCAGAGCGTCTGTACGCGCTCGGCTGCTACGAGATTTCGCTGGGCGACACGATCGGCATCGGCACCCCGGCGAAGGCGCGCGCAATGCTGCGTGCGGTTGCCTCGGAAGTTCCGATGCGCGCGCTGGCGGTGCACTTTCACGACACGCGCGGCCAGGCACTGGCCAATATCCTGGCCTGCCTCGAGGAGGGTGTCACCGTCGTGGACAGCGCGGTTTCCGGCACCGGCGGCTGCCCCTACGCCCGAGGCGCGACCGGCAACGTGGCGAGCGAAGACGTGATCTACATGCTGCACGGAATGGGCATCGCGACCGGGGTCGATCTGCCAGCCCTGATCGAAACCGGGCTCTGGCTCAGTGCCCACCTCGGCCGCGAGACCAGCAGCCGCGTCGCCCGCGCCAGCGCGAACATGACGGCTGACACGAATAGATGAACCGCGCCCAGCGCCAGAAAAACGGCGGGTCACCCCGCCGTTTTTCGTCAACCAGGGACTTGTTCAGTCCAGCTTGATTGCGCTGCGGGTCTTGTCGCGGCGGCTGCGCTCCTTGGCGCGATAGTCCGACTCGCAGCCGTTCTTCAGCACCATCACGCACTCGAGATAGTCGCTTGCCTCGACCAGCGCGGCGCGGATCGCCTTGCCAGCCGGCGTGTTTTCCTCGTGCGCGAGCGCGCCGCCGAAGCCGTGCCGCGACAGGCCGATGGCCACGCCGCCACCGCTGCTGCGGCCCTCGATGGTGCGCGAGAAGTCCACCTCGCCGGTCTCCGCGTTCACCACGCGCAAATCGACCGCCAGATAGGCCTCGCTGTGCTTGCCGCCGAGCGAAATGCCGCGGAAGCTGAGGCCACCGCCGGTGCTCGAGGTATTTTCCTCATAGGAAGTAACCGTGCCGAACACCAGATACTCCGCGCCGGTCACCTGCCCCATGCGCGCGCCGGTGCCGGCACGGACGCGACCGGAAGCCGCCAGATTCTGCTCTTCCAGCACCTTATCCAGCTTGGCGCGCTCGAGCACGCGGAAGCTGCCGCTGCTCGAAAGCTCGTTGGACAGCATGCCCGAAAGCTCCCAGCCCACGCCGCCGCGCCACCAGGCCGCGCCGGACTCATTCTTGAATTCGGCCACGCCGATCGTCGGGCCACCTGCCGCCAGCGCCGAGCCGCCGAGCATCACACCGGCAACGGTCAGGGCGAGGATACACAAGGTCTTCTTCATATACCTGATCTCCAGTCGATTTCCACTCTGTGCCCGCTGAGGGCTGCGGCCTTGCCTGATGAAGCGAGCGCCGGCTCGACAAAGGCGCACGGCGGACGGGGCGAAGTCTAGCAGCAGCCTGCCCCACTTCTTGCCCAACCGTCGACAGCCCGTAGCGGCATTCAGTCACAGCAAAAGCGTGCGCTGGTGCGCGGTTTCGCTACGCGGCCGCCGCTTGCCGCGTGCAAGTGGGACATGGCGCGGCGGGCGCCGTCTCCGTAGGATGGCGCGGCCCTTCGATGGACTCCCGCTTGAACGCCCTGTCCGCCACCTCCCGCGCCCAGCTGCAGATTCACTTTTGCGTCTTTTTGTGGGGCTTTACCGCGATTTTCGGCAAGCTGATCACGCTGGCCGCCTTGCCGCTGGTGTGGTGGCGCATGCTGATCGTGGTGGCGGCGCTCATGCTGATCCCACGCAGCTGGCGTGGGTTGCGCGCCATGCGGCCACGGTTGATTCTCGCCTACGCTGGTATCGGCGTCCTGGTCGCCCTGCACTGGCTGAGCTTCTACGCCGCGATCAAACTCGCCAACGCTTCGGTGGGCGCAACCTGCATCGCGCTGGCGACGCCCTTCACGGCGCTTGCCGAGCCGAAGCTGGCCGGGCGCCGGTTTTCCTGGGGCGAGCTTCTGCTCGGCGTCACCGTGTTGCCGGGCGTGGCGCTGGTGGTCGGCGGCGTGCCGCCCTCGATGCGCCTCGGCATCGCGGTGGGTACGCTCTCGGCACTTCTGGTGGCGCTCTTTGGCTCTCTCAACAAGCGCCTGGTCGAGCATGCCGATGCCTTCGCCGTAACCGGTGTCGAGCTCGGCGCGGGCACGCTCGCGCTGACCCTGCTGGCGCCTCTCCTCGCGCTCACGCTGCCGGGTTTTCTCGAAGCGGCTTTCGTGCTTCCCGACGGCCGCGACGCCTGGCTGCTGCTCGCCCTTGCGCTCGCCTGCACCTTGCTGCCCTTCACCCTCTCGTTGGTCGCGCTGCGGCACATGAGCGCCTTCGCGGCCCAGCTCGCGACCAACCTGGAACCGGTCTACGCGATCTTGCTGGCTGCGCTGCTGCTGGGCGAGCAGCGCGAGCTGACGCCGATGTTCTACCTCGGCGCGGCGATCATTTTCGGAGTGGTGTTCGTGCAACCGCTGCTGCAGCGCAAGACGCGCGCGGTCGCCTGACCAAGGCCCATCGAAACCGACGACGGAGGGCTTCGCTGAGGCGCCACACCGCTGCAATCAAAGGACTTTCGACTTTGCTTCCGGCAGCGCCGGAATCGCCAGGCTGCGCCGCGGATCGCCGGTCGCGCCGCTCAGCATCGTCGGCGGCAGGTGCCCGGTGTCGCCCATCGCGATGACCTTGAAGCGCCCGTCGGCCTCGACCCGAATCGTGGTGATGCTGGCGTTGTGCACCGACATTTCGAGCCAGCTCGTCGAATCGACGCCCAACGCGCGGGTCACCAGATAGCGGATCACATTCCCGTGACAGACCAGGAGCTCGTTCCTTTCGGTGCCCTGCGCCGGCCGGAACCAGCGCGCAAAGGCGCGATCGAGCTGCGCCCTGCAGGCGGCAAGATCGGCCGGTTTCTCGCGCCGCATGACCTCGGCGCGGCGGGTCGGCGGCGTGCATTCGGCGAGATCGTCAGCCACCTCGAAGCTGCGCCCGGGCAGGCTCTCCGCGATCAGCGCCGCGGTATCCCGCGCGCGCTGCACCGGGCTCACATAGAGCGCGTCAAAGCCTGCCGGCAGGCCGGCCAGGCGCGCGCCGACGAGCTGCGCCTGGGCGACCCCGAGCGGCGCCAGATGTGGCCCTAGCTTCTCGTCAGCCTTCGGATCCGACTCGTACCAGCCGTGTCGCACCAGCACCAGGGTGCGCGCCGTCGGCACCGATGCCTCGCCTGCGGCCAGCGCAGGCGCGACCTCCGCAAAAGCCACAAGCAGGAAAAAAGCGAAGAACCGAACCGCAATCCGCCCCATCGAATTCATGTTGTGGGCTCCCGTTGTGAGGATTCGATGCTGCGGCGCGAAAGCCTGCCGGTCAAGGTCTCGAGCGGTTCAGTTCGATCGGTCCGCCGAAGCGTCACCGCCGCTGACCGCAGCACCGCGACCGCCGCCGTTCGACGCCGCAGCAACGGCACGCCCGAAGCAACTTTTGACCCGGGCCAGCGTTCGCTCGGACGGTCCTTTGGCCGGCGTGAGTCGTGCGCTGCGGCGATGGAAACCATGGTACCGTTCGCCGGAGGCCGTGGCTCCGTCACTGTCGCGGCCTGTGCTCGAGAGTGGTTCGCGCAGCGCTGACGTTTGGACCGACAAACATTCTCACAGGGGTGTCCGATGAACGCAGTTACCACGCTTGCCGCGCTGGCTCTGGCTGTCGCGTCCTTTGTCGGCTTCGGCGCCTCGCTTCCGGCAGCCGCCGCCGTCGCACCGGCGCCGTCGGCCACCACCTGGGTCGTCACCGCGCGACACACCCTGGCTGGCGCCGGCGATATCGCCCGCTCCGCCACCGACTGGGTCGACAGCCTCGGCACGCAACTGGTAATCGCCGAGCTTGGCCCGACCGGGGTGGCGGCGCTGGGGCGTCACGTCCACGAGAGCGAAGGTCGCTGCGCAGGCTTCTTCGGCTTCCCGACGCGAGAGGAGGCCGAGGGCTTCATCGCCAACGGTCAGGCGGCGCGCGCGATCGCCCTGCCGATGGGCGGCATGTACACGATCGACAACCAGGCCACGGTCGACCCCTGGTTGCTGCAGGTCGATCACACCAACATCTACGACACCATCGCCAGCCTGTCGAGTTTCCACAATCGCTTCTACAGCAGCAGCTACGGCCACGACGCCGCGGTATGGATTCGTGATGCCTGGCAGGCGCTCGCGGCCGGCCGCAGCGACGTGCACCTCGAGCTCGTCAACTGTGCGAGCTGCTCGACCCAGCCCTCGGTGGTCATGACCGTCGACGGCCATGATCTCGCCGACGAAGTGGTGGTGATCGGCGCACATCTCGATTCCATCAACACCGACTGGGGGAACCCCTACGATCCCGAACAGCTCTCGCCCGGCGCCGATGACGACGCCTCCGGCATCGCCATCGTCAGCGAGATCATCCGCATCGCCATGGCCAGCGGCTGGCAGCCGCAGCGCACCGTCAAGTTCATGGGCTACGCTGCCGAAGAGCTCGGGCTCTACGGTTCGACAGCCATTGCCGATCAGTATTACGCGGCGGGCGTCAATGTGGTTGGTGTGCTGCAGCTCGACATGACCAACTACAAGGCCACGGTGCCCTACGACATGCGCTTCATTACCGACTACGCGAATGCCGATCTGCTCGCCTACTTCGGCGAACTCTTCGACTTCTATCTCGCACCGCGCGGCTATTCGCGAGGGGAGCTCATCTGCGGCTACGGCTGCTCCGATCACGCCTCATGGACCCACAAGGGCTATGCCGCCGCTGCGCTCACCGAGGCGGGTCGCGTTCCAGTCGGCCCCGGCGACATGGGCGAATTCCCCTATATCCACACGGCCAACGACACCCTGGCCTACATGGGCGATACCGCAGCGCCGAGCGGTCCGTTCGCCGAGTTCGGTCTCGCCTTCCTCGGCGAGCTGGCCAAGACCCACGGCGATCGAATCTTCGCCGACGGCTTCGAGCCTTGAAGGACCCACGCCAAGGAATGCCTGAACAAGCCCGTCATGCCTGCGAAGGCGGGCACCCTGCGGCTTCAAGTCCTTGAAATCAAAGGCACCGGACTCCCGCCTTCGCGGGAGTGACGAGCGTGTCGACTTGTTCAGATACTCCCTAACGGGTGCTCCAGCGAATTCATGGCGCAGGACGGCGGCGAACTCGCTTCGACCCTGCTCGGTTCGAGGCGATCCATCGAGGCGCGAGATCACGCGCCGATTCGTCACGCCGCAGAAAAAAATCGTGCTACCGTTGCGCCGGCGAGCGGGCGCCGCGCACCGGCCGACCTGCCGCATGTGCGCGAATCACGCTCGCGCGCAACCATTCGTCACGGGATATTCTCGATGAACACCGCTTCCATGCTAGCCGCACTGGCCCTTGCGGCCGCGTCCTTTTCCACCGTCTGCGCCGCGCCGCCGACAGCAGCAGTCGTCACGCCAGCGTCACCGACCACGAGCTGGGTCGTCACGGCGCGGGAGACCCTGGCCGGCGTCGACGGAATCGCCCGCTCCTCGACCGACTGGGTCGACAGCCTCGGCCGGCAGCTGGTGGTCGCCGAGCTCGACGCGGACGGTGTGTTGGCGCTCGGTCGCCACGTGCACGAGAGCGAAGGCCGCTGCGCGGGCTTTTTCGGCTTCCCGACGCGGGAGGAGGCCGAGGGCTTCATCGCCAATGGTCAGGCTGCGCGCGCCATCACCCTGCCGATGGGCGGCCTCTACACGATCGACAACCAGGCGACGGTCGACCCCTGGCTGCTGCAGGTCGATCACGCCAACATCTACGACACCATCGCCAACCTGTCCGCCTTTCGCAACCGCCTGTACACCAGCAGCTATGGCCACGACGCGGCGGTGTGGATCCGCGACAGCTGGCAGGCGCTGGCCGGAGGCCGCAGCGACGTGCACTTCGAGCTCGTCAACTGCGCGAGCTGCTCGACCCAGCCCTCGGTGATCATGACTGTGGACGGAACCGATCTCGCCGACGAAGTAGTGGTGATCGGCGGGCACCTCGATTCGATCAACTGGGATTGGGGTCCAGGTGATAACGAGCAGGTGGCGCCCGGCGCCGACGACGATGCCTCCGGCATCGCCACGATCACCGAGATCATCCGCATCGCCATGACCAGCGGCTGGCAACCGCGACGCACCGTCAAGTTCATGGGCTACGCGGCCGAAGAGCTCGGGCTCTACGGCTCCCAGGCGATCGCCAATCAATACTACACAAACGGAATCAACGTAGTTGGCGTGCTGCAGCTCGACATGACCAACTACAAGACCACGGCGCCCAACGATCTGCGCATCATGACCGACAACGCGAACGCCGATCTGCTGGTCTATTTCGCCGAACTCTTCGACTTCTACCTGGCGCCGCGCGGCTACAGCCGCGGCGAGGTCGACTGCGGCTACGGCTGCTCGGATCACGCCTCGTGGACCGACGCGGGCTATCCCGCGGCTGGCGTCTTCGAAGCCGGTCGCGCGCCGAGCTACCCCGGCGACATGGCCGACTTCCCCTACATCCACACCGCCGACGACACGCTCGCCAATATGAACGACAGCGCGGCGCCCAGTGGTCCGTTCGCGCAGTTCGGCCTCGCCTTCCTCGGCGAGCTGGCCAAGACCTACGGCACGGGGCCCAACCAGCCGCCTGTCGCTGCCTTCAACTTCCAGGTCGGGCACATGAACGTACGCTTCAATGACGCCTCGACCGATCCCGATGGCAGCATCGTCAGCTGGATCTGGGACTTTGGCGATGGCACCCAGTCGACCCTGCCCAATCCGATCAAGAACTTCACTGCCGTTGGCACTCATGCGGTTGCGCTGACCGTGACCGACGACGGTGGACTCAGCGATACCGCGCTCGCCGATGTCAGCGTGGACAACGGCGTCCTCGCCCTGGACAACGGCGTCGCCGCCACCGGGCTGCCGGCGCTGGCCGGCGGCGAACAGGACTTCAGCCTCGAGGTGCCCGTTGACGCGGTGGCGCTGCGCTTCACGCTGAGTGGCGCAGGCGGAGAAAACGCCGACCTCGTCGTACAGCTCAACGGCAGCGTGGCCTGCGCGATGCACGGCCCCGGCACGC
>CAZORA010000021.1:0-41883 GCA_964582225.1 uncultured Dokdonella sp.
CGACCGCCGCAGGCAGCAGCACCGCGGTCACGGTCACCTTCGATTCGACCGGCCTCGCCGACGGCACCTACAGCGCCAACCTGTGCGTCGCCAGCGACGACCCGGTCACCCCGCTGGTGGTGGTGCCGGTCGAGCTGACCGTGACCACGGGTGGCGGTGGCAGCCTGGTCTGCTTCGCGCCGAACCACACGCTGGAACCGAGCTTCAACGGCACCTACATTCGCTGGGAAGACGGCACCTTCAGCGACGGCGCCTCGATCCCGGGCTGGAACTTCGACCCGTGGGCGTCTGGCGGCGATCTGGACTTCTACTTCAACACGGGCAGCGGCGGCGTTGCGGCAACTGCGGGCGGTACCGACTGGGTGGTGCTCGGCAATGGCGACACGGTGGGCGCAGGCTCGACCTGGGGTGGCACCATCGGCAAGCCGCCGGCATGGATGGCGGGTGCGGACGGCTACCTGGGCTTCAAGTTCCCGTGCAGCACGGCGTCCGAGTGCTACGGCTACGCCCACATGACCACGACTGGCCCAACCGGCTATCCGGCGACCCTCATCGACTACTGCTTCGATCCGGACGGCAACAGCGTCACGATCGGCGGCGGCGGCGGTACCGCGCCGACGCTGGCGAAGTCGTTCACGCCGGACACCGTGCCGGTCAATACCGACTCGGTGGCGACCATCACGCTGAGCAATCCGGGAAGCGTGGACGCGACGCTGACGGCACCGCTGGTCGACAACCTGCCGGCCGGCCTGTCGGTGGTGGGTGCGACCACCTCCTGCCTGCTGGGCGTCACGGGCAATCCAGTGACCCCGCTGGCTTCGGTGACCCTGCCGGCGGGCGCGGTGATTCCGGCCGGCGGCTCCTGCACGGTCGACATCACCGTACAGGCGGCGGCGGACGGCGTGTACGTCAACACGCTTGCCGCTGGTGCGCTGATGACCGATCAGGGCAGCAACGCGAGCCCGGCTTCGGCGACGCTGACCGTGACCACGGCGGTGCTGCCGCCGGAAATCGACGTCGACCCGCTCAGCCTCGCCACCACGGTGACGGTGGGCGACAGCGATACCCAGACGCTGACCATCAGCAACCTCGGTGGGAGCGATCTGAACTGGTCGATCGACGAAGAGCCGCTGCATCGCCCGCAGCCGCAGCGCGCGCTGGGTAACCCAGGCAAGCTGGGCGCTCCCGCGCGGACTGCGCTGTCGCCGGCGCAGCGCGCGCACTTCCAGGCCCTGTATCTGGCCGACGTGGTGCAGGACGGCGGCTTCGAAGCCGGCGCTGGTGGCGGGTTCTGGACCGAATACTCGCTCAATTTCGGGACCGTCCTGTGCACCGTGGGCGACTGCGGTACCGGTACCGGTACCGGCCCGCGGAGCGGTGACTGGTGGGCCTGGTTCGGTGGTATCGCGGCCTACGAGGAGGGCAGCGTGAGCCAGAACGTGACGATTCCTTCGGGCTCGGCGAACCTCAGCTTCTGGGTGGAGCAATTCGTCTGCTCGGGCGACGCGGCCGACTATCTGGAAGTGAGCATCGACGGCACTGCGCTCTGGTCGACGACCGGCGCGGCGGCCGAGTGCGGCACGCTCGGCTATCGTCAGGTGTCGCTGGACGTGAGCGCCTACGCCGACGGTGGAGCGCACAATCTGGAATTCCATTCCGAGGTGCAGGGCAGCGCCACCACCAACTTCTTCCTCGACGACGTGGTGCTCGACGCCGGCGGCGGTCCGCCGGCCACCTGCTCGGCGCCTTCGAGCGTGCCGTGGCTGTCGTTCAGCCCGGCGGGTGGAACCACGGGCGCGGGCCTGAGCTCGACGGTATCGGTGACCTTCGATGCGACCGGCATGTCACCGGGTACGTACAGCGCGAATCTGTGCGTGAGCAGCAACGACCCGGTGAATCCGCTGGTGGCGGTGCCGGTGACGATGACGGTGGATGCGGGCGGTCCGGCCTTCTGCAGCGGCGGTGCCGACACCATCTTCTGCGACGACTTCGAGGAGTCCGGCGGCGGTGGCGACATCTACGAGAGTGGTCCAATCAACCACCCGGTCGCCAACGACATCAACGGCACCTCGGTCAACTGGATCACCGGCGACGTACAGGACGGGGCGGTCAGCGGCTACCACTTCAACCCGTACAACAACGGCAGCCAGCTGACCTTCTGGTGGTATCTGTCGGCGGACAACGCTGGCGTGGCTTCGAGCGCGGGCAGCTCGGACTATCTGGTGCTGCATTCGGGTGACACGGTGGGTCCGGCATCGACCTGGTCGGACGTGAACAACCCCGGCCCGGCCGCCTGGGCTGCGGGGGTGGACGGTTACCTTGGCTTCCGCTTCAACTGCGGATCGCTGCCGAGCCCGCCGCCGGGGAACATCTGCTACGGCTACGTGAACCTGATGACGAGCGGTCCGGCCGGCTTCCCGGCGACGATCGTCGAGTACGCCTACGACAAGAGCGGAGCCGCGATCACGATTCCGTGATCCGGCAACATGCCGAAACCTTCAACGGCCCCGGAAACGGGGCCGTTTTTTTGGATGCGCCCGGCAGGGCGCAGCGGCTTGGAGGGGAGACGCGGTAGCCGCGGCTGTCCGCTGCGCCGGGCGAATCGCCGCGGCGACCGCGCACGAGGCATCGTTTACAATCGCTGCCTGCACGCCTTTTCGCGTTTGCGCCGGGACGATGCCAGGTGACGGCGGGAAATCCTGATTCCAACGATTCCATTCGCGCGGTCTGCTGGCGCGATGGCCGTCTGCTCCTGCTCGACCAGCGCCGCCTACCTCTGCACGAGGATTACCTGGAGTGCCGCAGCGCCGAGGCGGTCGCGGACGCGATTGGCAGGCTGGTCGTGCGCGGTGCGCCGGCGATCGGAATTGCCGCGGCTTGGGCCGTGGTGCTGGCGGCGCGGGAAGCTCCCGGGACGTTCGCCGCGGCGCTGGCGCGCCTGCGCAGGGCGCGGCCGACGGCGGTGAATCTTGCCTGGGCGCTCGATCGCATGGCCCGCTGCTGGGCGGCGAGTCCCGATGTCGAAGCGCTCGAGCGCGAGGCGCAGGCGATTCAGGCCGAAGATCTGGCGGCCAACCGGCGCATGGGCGCGCTGGGTGCGGCGCTGCTCGAGCCGGACTGCGGGGTGTTGACGCACTGCAATACCGGTTCACTGGCGACGGCCGGCTACGGTACCGCGCTCGGCGTGATCCGCGCGGGCTTTGCCGCAGGCCGGATTGCGCGGGTGTATGCGACGGAGACGCGGCCCTGGCTGCAGGGTGCGCGGCTCACGATGTGGGAACTGGTTCGGGACAGGATACCCGCGCGGCTGATCGCCGACTCGGCCGGCGCCGCGTTGATGCAGTCCGGTAGCGTCGACTGGTTGATCGTCGGCGCAGACCGGATCGCCGCCAACGGCGACGTGGCAAACAAGATCGGCACCTTGGGCCTGGCGATTGCGGCGCGTCGTTTTGGGGTGCGGGTCATGGTGGTCGCACCCTCGTCGAGCGTGGACATGCGGATTCCCGCGGGCTCCGCGATCGAGATCGAGCTGCGTGCGGAGGACGAGCTGCTGTGCTTCGCCGGGCAACGCACGGTGGTCGAGGGCGCGCATGCGTGGAATCCCGTGTTCGATGTCACCCCGGCGGATTGCATCGACGCCATCGTGACGGAGCGCGGCGTCGTCCAGCAGCCCAACGCAGAGCGGATGGACGCGCTCTTCGACGTGGGCGCGCAATCGGCACGAGCGTGACGCGTGTTCGGCAATTCCGTTTCCAGATGCCCGCCTTAGGCGTTCCGGCGCAGAGGGAATCGCTTTCATTCGGCAGCTCGACAGAGATGCTGGCTCCGGCGGCGGCAGTCACCTGCTGGATCGCGCGGATCTCACGGTTCGCTCATCGCTTGTCGGACGACCCGATCAGGCGAACCTGGCGTGCTTCTGGGCGGGCCCGCGCTGCGAACGGCATAGATACGCCATCACGAAGCGCAACCCTGTCTGACAGCATGTGCTGCGGGGCCGCGCGAGTTCGCGCGTTGCCGCGCCCGCTGGAGCGAGCTTGAGCCATGCGCCGCGAACTTCTGCTCTTCGCCCTGGTCGGACTGCTGGGTTTCGTGGTGGATGCCGGGATCGTGCAAGTTCTGGTGCGTCGCTTCGGTGCCGACCCCTACGCCGCGCGCGTGATCTCGTTTCTCGCTGCCGCCACTACCACCTGGGGCTTCAATCGTCGCTTTACCTTCGCCGGTCGTGGCGGCGGCAGCCGACGGCGCGAGTGGGCGCGCTATCTGTTGGCGATGATCGGCGGCTTCGCGCTCAATTACGGTGCCTACGCCGCCTGCGTGGCGAGCTGGCCGCTGGTGCGTGCGTGGCCTGCGATTGGCGTGGCGGCAGGCTCGGTGGCCGGGGCGGTACTCAATTTCTTCAGCTCCAAATACTGGATCTTTCGCGGTGAGCGCGAGCAGGGAGGCGAAGCTTCCGCGATGCGGCAGCCCGCGAAGAGCGAGCACGAGGGTCATTGCTGACGCCTCGGTTGGCGTCGTTGCTCAGGTGGCGCTCGGGCTTGCGTTGGACGCACTCGGAAATGGCGCCGTACTGGTGCGGAAGGGGCTGATCGAGCGGGTCCGGCGCGGTCGCTTGTGATAAAATCAGCAGTCGGATTCGGCTGGCCGAATCCAGATGATTCCCACTGGATCGCGTGAATCCCGGTCGCCCGGCAAGGCCTCGGCGAGGGGGCGCGCTTCTCTCGCGTGTCGCGCTGTGACGTTCCGGCCAGAGCCGGAATGAGGGCTGCATGCGGCCGCCCCGCAGCCCGCCGACTGTCGAGCTGCGGCGCGCGTGATGGACGTGTCGGCGCCTGAGCCGGCGGAGGAAACCTGATGGCCGAATCAGCCCGAGAAATCATTCGCGTCAACATCGAGGACGAAGTTCGCCGCAGCTACCTCGACTACGCGATGAGCGTGATCGTCGGCCGTGCGCTGCCCGACGTGCGCGACGGGCTGAAGCCCGTGCACCGCCGCACCCTGTATTCGATGCACGAGTCGAACACCCTCTGGAATCGCCCCTACGTCAAGTGCGCGCGCGTGGTCGGTGACGTCATGGGTAAATACCACCCGCATGGCGACAGCTCGATCTACGACGCGCTGGTACGCATGGCGCAGGATTTTTCCATGCGCTATCCGCTGGTCGACGGGCAGGGCAACTTCGGCTCGATCGACGGCGATCCGCCGGCGGCGATGCGCTACACCGAATGCCGCCTCGATCGCCTGAGCTCGGAGCTGCTCGCCGACATCGACAAGGAAACCGTCGACTACCAGCCCAACTACGACGAAAAGGAGCAGGAGCCGACGGTTCTGCCGACGCGGATTCCGAACCTTCTCGTCAACGGCTCGGCCGGCATCGCGGTCGGCATGGCCACCAATATCCCGCCGCACAATCTCGGTGAGGTGCTGTCCGCCTGCATCGCCTTGATCGACGATCCGCAGCTCGATTTCCACGAGCTGATGGAGCTGGTGCCGGGGCCGGACTTCCCGACTGCCGGCATCATCAACGGCGCCGCCGGTATCGTCGAGGCCTACCGCAGCGGACGCGGACGCATCCTCATTCGCGGACGGAGCTCGATCGAGACCGCCGACAGCGGCCGTGAGTCGATCGTCATCACCGAGTTGCCCTACCAGGTCAACAAGGCACGCCTGATCGAGCGCATCGCCGAGTTGGTAAAGGAAAAGCGGATCGAAGGCATCGCCGAGTTGCGCGATGAGTCCGACAAGGACGGTCTGCGCGTGGTGATCGAAGTGCGCCGCGACACTGCCGCCGACGTGCTTTTGAACAACCTGTTCCAGCAGACCCAGCTGCAGGTCACCTTCGGCATCAACATGGTGGCGCTGGTCGACGGCCAGCCGCGCACGCTCGGTCTGCGCGAAATTCTCGACGCCTTCATCCGCCACCGCCGCGAGGTGGTGACGCGGCGCACGATCTTCGATCTGCGCAAGGCGCGTGCACGCGCGCACATCGTCGAAGGGCTCACGGTGGCCCTGGCGAACATCGACGAGATGATCGAGCTGATCAAGGGTTCACCGTCACCGGACGCGGCAAAACAGCGCATGCTGACTCGCCTGTGGCAGCCCGGCATGGTGAGCGCGCTGCTGGCGGCGGCAGGAGCCGGCGCGTCACGCCCCGAGGGTCTGGGCTCTGAGTTCGGCCTGCAGGAGCAGGGCTACCGGCTTTCGGAGGTACAGGCGACGCAGATTCTGGAGATGCGCCTGCATCGCCTGACCGCGCTCGAACAGGACAAGCTGGGTGAGGAATACCGTACGTTGCTGACGACGATCGAGGGTCTGATCGAGATCCTCGAGGATCCGGATCGCCTGCTGGCGGTAATCCGCGAGGAGTTCGAGGAGCTCAAGGCACAGTACGGCGATGCGCGCCGTACCGTGATCCAGGCCAGCCAGGAGGATCTCGACATCCTCGACCTGATCGCGCCGGAAGACGTGGTGGTGACCCTGTCCCACGCCGGCTACGCCAAGCGGCAGTCGGTCGACCTCTATCGCGCGCAGCGTCGCGGCGGCAAGGGGCGTTCGGCGACCAACATGAAGGACGAGGATTTCGTCGAGCAGCTGTGGGTCGCCAACACGCACGATACCCTGCTCACCTTCACCAGCACCGGGCGGGTCTTCTGGCTCAAGGTCTATCAGCTCGCCGAGGCCGGCCCGACGACTCGCGGCAAGCCGATCATCAACCTGCTGCCGCTGGAAGAGGGTGAGCGGGTGCAGGCGGTGGAGCCGGTGCGCGAGTTCGACGAAGGGCGCTACGTGCTCTTTGCCACCCGCAACGGGACGGTCAAGAAGACCCCGCTGACCGAGTACGCCTTCCAGCTGCAGCGCGGCAAGATCGCGATCAAGCTCGACGAAGGCGACGCGCTGGTCGACGCCCAGATCACCGACGGCTCGCGCGATGTGATGCTGTTCGCCTCCAACGGCAAGGCGGTGCGCTTTGCCGAGCGGGAAGTCCGCGCGATGGGCCGCAATGCGACCGGCGTGCGCGGCATGCGCCTCGCCTCCGGCGAGCAGGTGGTCAGCCTGATCGTGATCGACGGTTCGGGCGAGATCCTGACCGCCACCGAACGCGGCTACGGCAAGCGCACGGAGCTTGGCGAATATCCGCGCAAGGGGCGCGGCACCCAGGGCGTGATCGCGATCCAGTGTTCGGAGCGCAACGGCGCGCTGGTCGGCGCGGTGCAGATCGACGAGCAGGACGAGCTGATGCTGATTTCGAATCAGGGTACGCTGGTGCGCACGCGCGCGGCGGAAGTCGCGCGGGTCGGTCGCAACACCCAGGGCGTCACCCTGATCCGCCTGCCGGAGGACGAGGCGCTGGTCGGCGTGGTGCGCGTCGAAGGGCTCGACGACGATGCGGAAGGCGAGGCCGAGGCGGGGGAAGCAAACGCCCCGAACTGAGCGTCGGATCGACAGCCAGGGTCGCTCCACCCCGGTGTCGATTCGGCGCAGCCGTTCGCGACGCCGCTGGATACCGCGTACCGTGGCGGCAGCCACGAGATTCGCTTCACCTACAGCACGATCGGCAGCGAGGACGGCAACCTGTTCGTCGACGACGTGATGGTCGAGATCTCGCCCTGATGCGATGAAGGTCGAGCCAGCGCAGCGCCGGCTGGAGCCTCGATGGAAACGGATCAGGCGCCGGCGAGCGCCTGATCCACGTCGGCGATCAGGTCGTCGATGTGCTCGATGCCGACGCAGATTCGCACCAGGTCTGGCGTGACCCCGGCCTGCGCCAGCTCCGCATCGTCGAGCTGGCGGTGAGTGGTACTGGCCGGGTGGCAGGCGAGCGAGCGGGCGTCGCCGATGTTGACCAGGCGCTTGATGATCTGCAGCGCGTCCATGAAGCGGGCGCAGGCCTCGCGACCACCCTCGATGCCGAAGGTGAACAGCGACGAAGGGATGCCGCCGTCCATGTATTTCTGCGCCAGGGCGTATTCGCGGTCGCCCTCCAGGCCGCCAAAATGGACCCAGCGCACCTTGGGGTGCTGCTGCAGGTGCCGGGCCAGGGTCAGCGCGTTGCTGCAGTGGCGCTCCATGCGCAGTGCCAGGGTTTCCACGCCCTGCAGGATCAGGAAGGCGTTGAACGGCGACAGCGCCGCGCCGGTGTTGCGCAGCGCCACGGTGCGGGCGCGGGCGATATAGGCCGCCGCGCCGAAGGCTTCGCTGTAGACCACGCCGTGATAGGCGGGTTCGGGCGTGTAGAACTGCGGAAATCGCGGGTTGCCGACCCAAGGGAATTTGCCGGAATCGACCACGATGCCGCCGATCGAGTTGCCGTGGCCGCCCAGATACTTGGTCATCGCGTGCACCACGATGTCGGCGCCGTGCTCGAAGGGCCGGCAGAGGATCGGCGTCGGCACGGTGTTGTCGACCACCAGCGGAATGCCGCGCGCGTGCGCCACCTCGGCCAGCGCTTCGATATCGACCACGTTGCCGGCCGGGTTGCCGACGGACTCACAATAGACCAGCTTCGTGCGCCCGTCGATTGCCGCCGCGAAGGCCTGCGGATCGCGGCCGTCGACCAGCCGCGCCTCCACGCCCTGAGCGCGCAGCGTGTGCTTGAAGAAGGTGTAGGTGCCGCCGTAGACCTGCCCGGTGGCGACGAGGTTGTCGCCGGCTTCGACCAGGGTCTGTACCGCCGCAGTAATGGCCGCCATGCCCGAGGCAAAAGCCAGTGCCGCGATGCCGCCCTCGAGCCGGGCAATCCGCTGCTCCAGCACGTCGGTGGTCGGGTTCATGATGCGGGTGTAGATGTTGCCTGGCACCTTGAGGTCGAACAGGTCGGCGCCGTGCTGGGTGTCGTCGAAGGTGAAGCTGGTGGTCTGGTAGATCGGCACCACCACCGAACGGGTGGTCGGGTCCGAGCTGAAGCCACCGTGGACGGCGACGGTTTCGGGTTTCCAGTTGGCGTCGGAGCTGCTCATGGTGAAATCTCTGATGCAATGCATCAAATTCTAGGCGGAGCGACGGTCAAGCAGTTCGCTCGAAACGCATATGGATATGCGTGGGCGCCGCGGATCGCGGTCACGAATGGGCGGAACTGCGTGGTGAGCGGCGCGGGGATCCTGGTTCAGGGGATGGCCTCAAGCATCGCCTCGGCGCTGGAGACGCGGAATTCACCGGGAGCCTCGACGTGCAGGATCCGCACCACGCCGTTTTCCGCGTAGAGAGCAAAGCGCTTGCCGCGCATGCCCATGCCGAAGCGCTGCGCATCCATGGCCAGGCCGAGCTTCTGCACGAAGGCGCCGTTGCCGTCGGCCAGCATGGTGAGTTCTTCCGGCACCTTGAGCGATTTCGCCCAGGCGTTCAGCACCCACGCGTCGTTGACCGCGACGCAGGCCACATGGACATTGCGCCGGCGAAAATCCGCCAGATGGTCGACATAGCCGGGCATGTGGCGCGCCGAGCAGGTGGGCGTGAAGGCACCGGGGACGGAAAACAGGAGAACCCGGCGGTTGCCGAAGATCTCTGCGGTTGCTATCTGCTCGACACCGTCGCGCATCACATCGAGCGTAGCCTCGGGGATCCGTTCGCCAACCTGGATGCTCATCGCACTCGCGGCCTCGTTCGCGCCATTACGTGCACATCATAAGCCCGGTCGGCCAGCGGCAGACAAGCGGCTTGAAAGCGCACGGGCTGAGCCCATTATTGGGCCATCCGGGCGCGAGAAGCCCGTCAAGGCAGGAATAACCTCATGGCAATCACTCGCTACAGCCCCTGGAACACGCAGGGCAATCTGCAAAACGAACTGCAGGGCGTTTTTGATCGTTTCTTCAACGTCGATGACGCCGATCAGTCCAACGTCGTCACCAGTCAGTGGGCACCGCGCGTCGACATCAAGGAAGAGGACAAGCGCTTCGTGATCTTCGCCGACATCCCCGGCGTCGATCCCAAGGACATCGAAATCAACATGGACAAGGGCATCCTGTCGCTCAAGGGCGAGCGCAAGTCGGAAACCAGGGAAGAAAAGGCCCAGTTCACGCGGGTCGAGCGCACGTACGGCAGCTTCTACCGGCGCTTCGCGCTACCGGACAGCGCGGATCCGGACGGCGTGAGCGCGACCGGTCGCAACGGGGTGCTCGAGATTTCGATCCCAAAGAGGCCTGAGACGACGCCGCGCCGGATCGAGATCAAGGCCTGAGCGAACCGCGACATCGGTCGTTTTGATGTCGCAAAGAGTTGGCTACGCTGCCACGTGACGAGCGTGCGGCGCACCGACACGGACGGCCCGCGATCGCAAGACGCGGGCCGCTCCATTTCAGTCAGGTGGGAAATCGATGGAGTTTCAGGACTACTACGCGACGCTGGGTGTGAAGCCGAACGCTACCGACGCCGAAATCAAGTCGGCCTACCGGCGGCTGGCGCGCAAATATCATCCTGACGTCAGCAAGGAGCATGGCGCCGAAGACAAGTTCAAGGCCGTGAACGAGGCCTATGAGGCGCTCAAAGATGGCGAGCGTCGCAAGGCCTACGACCAGCTGCGCGCTGGCGGTTATCGCGCCGGCGACGAGTTTCGTGGTCCGCCGCCCAATTGGCAGCAGCAGGCCTGGAGCGGGTCCGCGGGTGAGCCGGAGGATTTCAGCGACTTTTTCGAATCGCTGTTCGGCGCACGCAACTCCGCGCGCCGCTCCGGTCCGCGTCGCGGGCGCGACCTGCAGGCCAAGGTGCAGCTCGATTTGCGCACGGCCCATGACGGCGGACGTCAGCGCATCACGCTGCGCGACGACGCGGGAGAGCGCACGCTGGAAGTGAAGATTCCGGCCGGCATCCTGGCCGGCCAGCAGATTCGACTGGCCGCGCAGGGCCAGCCGGGGAGCGGTGGCGGCCCGGCGGGAGACCTGATTCTCGAAGTCGACCTGCGCGATGATCCGCGTTTTCGCCTCGACGGTCGCAACGTGCTGCTGACGCTGCCGGTGACGCCTTGGGAGGTGGCACTTGGCGCTACCGTGCCAGTACCGACGCTCGGTGGCGACGTGCAGCTGCGCATTCCGGCGGGTTCCGACGGCGGACGCAAGATGCGACTTCGTGGTCGCGGTTGGCCGGGAAAGGTGCCTGGCGATCAGATCGTGACGCTCGAAGTGCGCGTGCCGAAGCCGACCAATGAGGCCGAGCGCGCGCTGTACGAACAGATGGAGCGGCTCTTCCACTTCGATCCGCGCGGCTGACCAAGGCCTTGCGCGCGATGCGTCGCGTCTCTGGTTTCCAGTCGTCGGCATCATTGTTCACAGCGATCGTCTGCGCTGATTGCTAAGCTGCGCGGATTTCTGCGCTGCGCGTGGTGTAGCGACCCACGCGCGTCCGCGTGTAGGTTCATCCGGATAGATGTTGGGGGGTCGACCGAGGTTGTGGATCACTCGATAGCCAATTTGCAGATTCCAGGCGCTGGGCGCAGCCTGCGGATTCGGGCGAGCAGGGAAGCCGGTTTGCTGCAGTTGAGCGGAGATTCCTGCCAGCCAAACGCGCGCGAGCAGCTGGAGCTGGCGATCGGCTGGGCCGCCGAATTCGCGACGGCGAGCGGCGCGCCGCTTCGCGTCGAGCTGCACCTGGGCTGCCTGAATGCCAGCAGCGTGTGCAGCATGTTCGAACTTTTCGACAAGCTCGAGGCGGCCCATCGGCGTGGACGGGACGTGTCGGTGGTTTGGTTTGACGACGACGCGAGCGAAGGCTCGCGCGAGCTGGCTCTCGAGTTTGCCGCGGGATATGCCTTCCCGTTCGAGATCGTGGCGGATGGTTCGAGGATGCATGAGCCCGATTGACGAAAACCCGGACGAGCTGATTCCGGAATTGCTGAGCGATCCCCGCTGGGACGGTCATCCGCTGCGTGAAGCCTTGGAGGCGCTGTGGACGAAATATGGGAAGGTCCGCGGTGCGGAGCGTGAACGGCAGCGCCAGAGGCTGGAGAAAATCCTGCGGATCTGTGACCTGTACCAGGAAAGGCTGCTCGAGCACAACGTCCGCCTGCACGAAGCATCGACGCACGACATGCTGACCGGTTTGCCGAACCGGCGGCTGTTGATGGCGCGGCTGAAGCGGGACGCGGCGCGCAGTTTGCAGCACGGCGAGGAGCTGACGGTGGCGCTGGCGGACGTCGATCACTTCAAGCAGGTCAACGACCGCTGGGGTCATGCGACCGGCGACGCCGCGCTGTATGAGGTGGCTCAGGCCATCAAGCGCAGCCTGCGCGACGGCGACTTGTGCGGGCGCTGGGGCGGGGAAGAGTTCTTGATCCTGCTGCCGCGCGCTTCGCTGGCGCAGGCCAGGGTGGTCGCGCAGCGCGTGACCGCTGCGGTGTCCGCAGTGCGCGTGGAAGGTATCCCGCCTGAATATCAGCTCGGCGTCAGCCTCGGGCTGGCGTCGTGGAGCGCAGGTGACCGATCGGAAGACGTCGTGAAGCGGGCCGACGCGGCGCTTTACGGCGCCAAACACGCCGGGCGCAACCGGATCGTGATCGCGGGCGGAGAGTGAGCCCCGCCGGGGCCGCTTTGCGCAGCGCGCCCGGTGCCTCAGGGCTTGGCAACGTACTCGTTGACTACCCGCGCGAGTTCAGCGTCGTCGATCGGTTTGGTGACGTAGGCCTTGGCGCCCTGGCGCATGCCCCAGACGCGATCGGTTTCCTGATCCTTGGTGGTGACCAGCACGATGGGAATGTGGTTGGTCTTCGGGTCGCGGGCGATCGTGCGCGTGGCCTGGAAGCCGTTGAGGTTCGGCATCACCACGTCCATCAGAATCAGATCGGGCATCTCGCGCCGCGCGGCCTCGACCCCCGCCGAACCATCTTCGGCCGTCACGACCTGATGGCCGAGCTTCTCGATCGTGCTCTTCATGCTCGCCACCTGGGACGGTGAGTCGTCTACGATCAATACCTTGGACATGATTCTGGGTTCCCCTGCGGTTGCCTGCATTCTATACGCTGCAGTGCTGCGCGGCCAAGCCGCTCGTCAGCCGATCTGCACGATCGTGCGCCCGAGCGAGCGGCCAGCCAGCATCGTATCGAAGATCGATTCAAGGCTGCCGAGACCCACTTCACGGTTTGCGATGCCGGCGAGCGCCGGCGGTTTCCAGTCGTCGGCCAGGTGCTGCCAGATCTCGTCGCGGATCCCTCGTGCGGTGCCCGCGGAGGCCACGCCGAGCACGCTGAGCCCGCGGATGATGAAAGGCATGACCGTGGTAGCCAGCTCGATGCTGGCGGCGTTGCCGCAGAGCGCGATATTGCCGTAGGGGCGGATCACCCGGGTGAGTCCGGCCAGCAGATCGCCACCCACGTTGTCGATGGCGCCAGCCCAGCGCGCGCTTTCCAGATGTCGCTGACCCCAGTAGAGCTCGCGGCTGGCGATGCACTGACGCGCGCCGAGCCCGATCAGGTAGTCGAACTGCTCGACTTTGCTGGTGATCGCGTGCGCCTCGAAGCCAGCGCGGGTCAGGATATTGATCGCCAGCGAGCCGACTCCGCCGCTCGCGCCGCTGATCACGATCGGGCCCATCTCCGGCGTCTGACCATTGCGGATCATCTGGTAGAGCGCAAGCGCCGCAGTGAAACCGGCCGTGCCGATCTGCATCGACTCGCGCAGATTCAGCCCGTGCGGCAGCGGAATCGTCCATTTCGACTCCAGCCGCGCGTACTCGGCAAAGCCTCCGTCGCGCGTTTCGGAGAGCCCGCAGCCGGTGCAGAGCACCTTGTCGCCTTCCTTGAACGCCGGATCGCTCGACTCGGCCACGATACCGGCCAGATCGATGCCGCCGTTCAGCGGAAACCGGCGCAGGATCTTGCCCTTGCCGGTGCCGGCCAGGGCGTCCTTGTAGTTGATCGAGGAATAGGCGACCTGGACCAGCACCTCGCCCGGCGACAGCGCGTCGCTGCGCATCTCCTCGAGCCCGGCGCGATAGCCGGCTTCGTCGTCATGGATGCGGAAAGCGTGAAAGGTTGCTGGCTGACTCATGGCTATGCGCGATCTCCCATTTCGGTCGGCGAACGCGAGAATTCCAGATCGCGCCCTGTAGGTAGGCTTGCACGACGTACACCGCCGCCCGGACCGGTTTCCAGTCGCGCCGCGATTGCGTCGCGGCCGGCTGCCAAGCGGACTCAGTTGCCCTTGTGGATTGCCCGCTTGTCGACCGCGAGCGCCGCCTCGTGCACGGCTTCGGACAGGGTCGGGTGGGCGTGGACGATGCGCGCCAGGTCTTCGGAGGCGCCCTTGAACTCCATCGCCACCACGCACTCGGCGACCAGCTCGGAGACGTTGGCGCCGATCAGGTGCACGCCGAGGATGCGGTCGGTTTCGGCGTGGGCGATCATCTTGACGAAGCCGGCCGGCTCGTTCATCGCCACCGCGCGGCCGATCGCCGCGAACGGGAAGCTGCCGCTGCGGTACGGAATGCCTTCGGCCTTGCACTGCGCCTCGGTCTTGCCGACCCAGGCGATTTCCGGTTCCGTGTAGATGACCCAGGGGATGGTGTCGAAGCTCACGTGGCCGGCCTTGCCGGCGATCAGCTCGGCGACCATGACGCCTTCTTCCGAGCCCTTGTGCGCAAGCATCGGTCCGCGCACGCAGTCGCCGATTGCCCACACGCCCTCGACGCCGGTCCAGCAGTGCTCGTCCACTTCCACCCGTCCGCGCTGGTCGAGCCGGACCCCGGTGCCCTCGGCGAGCACGCCTTGGGTCCAGGCGCGGCGGCCAACCGCGACCAGCAGCTTGTCGACCACCAGCTGCTGGTCACCGCCCTTGGTCGAATAGGTGAGGTGGACTTCCTCGCCCTTCACTTCGGCCTTGGAGAGCTTCGCGCCGAGCTCGATCTTGAGGCCCTGCTTGGCGAACTCGCGCGCCGCGGCCTTGGCCACGTCGGCGTCCGCCGCGGCGAGGAAGTCGGGCAGCGCTTCGATGATGGTCACTTCGCTGCCCAGGCGCTTCCACACGCTGCCGAGCTCGAGGCCGATCACGCCGGCGCCGATTACGCCGAGGCGCTTGGGCACCGCGCTGAAGTCCAGCGCGCCGGCGTTGTCGACGATGTGCTTGCCGTCGAACTTGGCGAACGGCAGCTCGATCGGCACCGAGCCGGTGGCGATGATCACGTTGGCCGCGGTCAGCGTCTGCTTGCTGCCGTCGACGCCGGTGACTTCCACCTTGCGCCCGGGCAGCAGCCGGCCCGTGCCGAAGAACGGGCTCACCTTGTTCTGCTTGAACAGCATGCCGATGCCGCCGGTGAACTGCTTGACGATCTTGTCCTTGCGCCCAACCATCGTCGGCACGTCGATCGCGGCGTCCCTGGCGCTGATGCCGTGCGCCGCGAAGGCGTGGCTCAGGTTGTGGAACTGGCGGGAGGAATCCAGCAGGGCCTTGGACGGGATGCAGCCGACGTTGAGGCACGTGCCGCCCAGTGCGGCCTTGCCGTCCTTGCCGGCAAACTGGTCGATGCAGGCGGTCTTCATGCCGAGCTGGGCGGCGCGGATCGCGGCCACGTAGCCGGCCGGTCCGCCGCCGATCACGATCAGGTCAAAATTCTGTTCACTCATTTCATGCGCCTGCGGCAGTGAGAGGAGATTCGCGGCCGATCGGATCGAGGCTCAGAGACCCAGCAACATCCGGTTCGGGTTTTCGAGCTGATCCTTGATGTCGACCAGGAACAGCACCGCGTCCTTGCCGTCGATGATGCGGTGGTCGTAGCTGATCGCCACGTACATCATCGGCGCTGCGAGCAGCTGGCCGTTCTCCACCACCGGGCGCTCCTTGATCGTGTGCATGCCGAGGATCGCGCTCTGCGGCGGATTGACGATCGGCGTCGAGAACAGCGAGCCGAAAGTACCGCCGTTGGTGATGGTGAAGGTGCCGCCGGCCAGGTCGTCGAGCGTCAGGCCGCCCTCGCGGGCCTTCTTCGCGTAGTCGGCGATGGCCTTTTCGACCTCGGCGAAGCTCATCGACTGCGCGTCGCGCAGCACCGGCGTCACCAGCCCGCGCTCGGTCGACACCGCGATCGAGATGTCCTGGTAGCCGTGATAGATGATGTCGTTGCCGTCGACCGAGGCGTTGACGACCGGGCGCCGCTTCAGCGCCTCGCAGGCCGCCTTGACGAAGAAGCTCATGTAGCCGAGCTTGATGCCGTGGGTCTTCTGGAAGGATTCGCCAAGCTCCTTGCGCAGCGCGGCGACGCGGGCCAGGTTGATCTCGTTGAACGAGGTCAGCATGGCGATCGAGTTCTTCGACTGCATCAGGCGCTCGGCGATGCGCGCGCGCATGCGGGTCATCGGCACCCGCTCCTCGGGGCGCGCGCCCGGGGTCGGCCGCGGCGCGGCCGGAGCCGCTGCCGGCGCGGGGCTCTGGGCGGCCCCGGGGCTGGCGGCGGGCGCGGTCGGCGGGGTGCGCCCGCGCATGAAGTTGACCAGGTCTTCCTTGGTGACGCGGCCGTCGCGGCCGGTGCCCGGCACGCTGGCGGGGTCGATCCGGTTCTCGCTGGCGATGCGCTGCGCGGCCGGCGACAGCTCGGCGGCGGCAGGGACCGCGGCCGGCGCAGGAGCAGCCGGCGCGCTCGACGCGGGCGCTGCGGGAGCCGGCGCGGCTTCGGCAGCCGGAGTGGGTGTCGCCGCGGCGCCTTCCTCGATGATCGCCAGCACCTGCTGGCTGGTGACCGTGGCGCCCACCTCGAAGCGCACTTCCTTCAGCACGCCGTCGACCGGCGCCGGCACTTCGAGCACGACCTTGTCGGTTTCCAGATCGACGAGGTTTTCGTCGCGCTTGATCGCCTCGCCCGGCTTCTTGTGCCAGCTCGCGATGGTGGCGTCACTGACGGATTCGGGCAGAACCGGTACCTTGAGTTCGATCGACATGGGATTTTCCTGGGCTGGCGTCCGTCCTGGACGCGGGGACAGCGGCGTCCGTCCCGGACGCGGCGTTTCCGAAGAAGCTGATGGCGCATTCGGCGGCGCACCTGCCGCTCCCGCTCAGCGGAAGCGGTCGGCGCACCGCTTCATCGGCGCGGATTCCTCATTCTATTCTGCAACATTGTCCGGATCGACAGGTTGCACCAACGCTTGTTCCAGAAGCGCTACCTGCTCCACCTGATGGGTACTGGCGTGGCCGCTGGCCGGCGAGGGCGAACGCGTGCGCCCGGCGTAGGCCAGCGGCAGGTCGGGGCCGGTCACGGCCTGCAGATGATGCTTGATCTGGTACCAGGCGCCCTGGTTCATCGGCTCTTCCTGACACCAGATGACTTCCTCGAGCTTGCCGAACTTGGCGAGTTCGGCGCCGAGCTGCGGCCGCGGGAACGGATACAGCTGCTCGACGCGCAGGATCGCGATGTCTTCGATCGAGTGCTTGGCCGCGTATTCGACCAGGTCGTAGTAAACCTTGCCCGAGCACAGCACGACGCGGCGCACGGCGCCGGCGTCTTTCGCGCTGACGTCCGGAATCACTCGGTGGAAGTGGCCGGTGGCCAGATCCTCGAGCGAAGACACCGCCAGCTTGTGCCGCAGCAGCGACTTTGGCGTCATCACGATCAACGGCTTGCGCACGTCGCGCAGCATCTGCCGACGCAGCAGGTGGAACATCTGCGCCGGCGTGGTCGGCACGCAGACCTGCATGTTGTCGAGCGCGCACAGCTGCAGATAGCGCTCGAGGCGCGCCGAGGAGTGTTCGGGGCCCTGGCCTTCGTAGCCGTGCGGCAGCAGCAGCACCAGGCCCGACAGCCGGTCCCATTTCGCTTCGCCTGAGGAAATGAACTGGTCGATCACCACCTGCGCGCCGTTGGCGAAATCGCCGAACTGCGCTTCCCAGATCGTCAGCGTGCGTGGCTGGGCGGTCGAATAGCCGTACTCGAAGGCCAGCACCGCGAGCTCGCTCAGCAGCGAGTCGACGATCGACACGTCGGCATCGGCGCGCACATTGGCGAGGGGAATCCAGGTGCCGCCGCTGTTTTGATCGTGCAGCACCGCGTGGCGATGAAAGAAGGTGCCGCGGCCTGAATCCTGACCGACCAGGCGCAGGTCGTAGCCGTCGCCGATCAGCGAAGCGTAGGCAAGATTCTCGGCGAAACCCCAATCGAGCGGATGGCGGCCAGCCGCCATCTCGGTGCGGTCGTGGTAGATCTTGGCGACGCGCGGATGCAGCGTGATGCCGGCCGGAACGTCGAGGATCTTGGCGTCGAGCGCCGCCAGCTGCGGCAGCGCCACGCCGGTATCGACCTGTTCGTCGAGCGACTTGCCGAGGTGCCGGCTCCAGTCGACCGCAAACGCGTCCTGGTAATCCGGATGCAGCTCGGCGATCGGCGTGCCGGCCTCGAGCTTGCCGCGGTAGGCATCGACCATGGCGTCCGCTTCGCCCTTGGCAATCACGCCCTCGTTCAGCAGCTGCGTGGCGTAGATTTCACGGGTCGGTGGTCGCTCGCGGATGATGCGGTACATGAGCGGCTGGGTGGCGCTCGGCTCGTCGGCCTCGTTGTGGCCGTGACGGCGGTAGCCGATCAGGTCGATCACCACGTCACGCTTGAATTTCTGGCGGAAATCGTAGGCGATGCGGGTGACGAACAGCACCGCCTCGGCGTCATCGCCGTTGACGTGGAAAACCGGCGCGCCGACCATCTTGGCGACGTCGGTCGCGTACAGGGTCGAGCGCGCGTCGTGCGGGTTGGAGATGGTGAAGCCGACCTGATTGTTGACCACCACGTGGATCGAGCCGCCGACGCAGAAGCCGCGCGCCTGCGACATGCTGAAGAGCTCCAGATTCACGCCCTGGCCGGCGAAGGCGGCGTCGCCGTGGATCAGCACCGGCACCACCCGCTCGCGGCGCTCGTCGCGCTGCTGGGTCTGGCGCGCGCGCGCCGAGCCGGCCACCACCGGGTTGACGATCTCCAGGTGCGAGGGGTTGAAGGCCAGCGCCAGATGCACGGTACGCCCGGGCGTCTTCACGTCGGCGCTGAAGCCCATGTGGTACTTGACGTCGCCCGAGTGTGCCGGGTCATTGTCATGCTCGAACTTGCCGTCGAACTCCTCGAACAGCTTCTGCGGCGACTTGCCGAGCACGTTGACCAGCACGTTCAGGCGGCCGCGATGCGCCATGCCGATCACCATGTCGTGCATGCCGTCGTTGCCGCCGCGGCGGATCAGTTCGTCGAGCAGCGGAATCAGGCTGTCGCTGCCTTCCAGGCCAAAGCGCTTCTGGCCGACGTACTTGGTGTGCAGATAACGCTCCAAGCCGTCCGCCTGCACCAGCTTTTCCAGCACGCGTTTCTTGTCGTCGACGCTGAGGCCGTAGCGGCCGCCGGCGCGCTCCAGCTGCTCGCGCACCCACTGGCGCTGCTCGACGTCGGAGATGTGCATGAACTCGGCGCCGACGCTGCCCGCATAGGTGGCGCGCAGCAGCGCGACCAGGTCGCGCAGCTTGAGCCGCTGCGGCCCGGCCAGCGAACCGGTGCTGAACTCGCGATCCAGGTCGGAGGGCTGGAGCCCGTGGAACAGCGGATCGAGGTCGGGTGCGGAAGGCCGCGGCATCAGGCCGAGCGCGCGCAGGTCGGCTTCCGGCCAGGTGCCTTCCATGTTCAGCGGGTCGAGCCTGGCCGCCAGGTGGCCACGCGAGCGGTAGGCGTTGACCAGGCGCAGCACCGCCGCTTGCTTGCTGAGCTCGACCTCGCCGAGGGCTGGCTGGACATGCCCGTTCAGGCGCTGCGCGGCCTCGATTCGGGCGATCGCTGCCGAGTGTGGGCGATCGCCTGCTTCGCGGCCTTTGAGCGCATCGAACAGCTCGCGCCATTCGGGCGCTACTGCGGTCGGATCGACCAGCCAGCGTTCGTACAGGTCTTCGAGGAAGCCCGCATTGGTGCCGGAAAACGGCGAAGAAGCCTGAAACTGCCGAAACAGGCTGGACTGAGAAGATTCCGTGCTCACGCTGTCACCCACGCAGACCGCAGGGCGCGAGTGCGCCGCGCCCTGAAGATGATGCAACCCGCGGCCAAGCGAGAGTGGCCGGACCAGCCTCTCATTATAGACATTCGCGGCGCGCCTTTGCTGCACTCGCACAGAAGCTCGCCGCGACCGCGGCAGCCTGGCAACCGGATTCCGCAAAACTGGGGGCGTTTGCCTACAAACCAAGCAGGCGCAGCTCTTCACTCGGCTGCGAGCGCTCCCAGACTTCGTTGAAGAGCGACAGGAGCTGCCGGTGCCGGCCTCCGGCGTAGGTTGAGCCGTGGCCGTCACTGCGTCCGGCCAGCGGGCGGAAAAAGTAGCCGCCGGCGTCGTTCAGCACGAAGGCGGAGGGGTACTGCTGATCCACTTCCTCGGCCGGCACGCGGATCTCGAAGGCGCTGGACAGACGCTGCGCCAGCGCGACCAGGCGGTGATCGCGAGTGGTCGGCGCGCGCACGTCGTGGACGATGATGCGAATGCGGGCGCGGCGGCCGGAAAGCGCAAGGCGTCGAACCTCGTCGATCACTTCGGTGACGTCGAGCAATTCCGGGTCGAGATCGTGGGTGTAGAACGTCGCTTCGTGACGCGCTGCGCGCAGCAGCGTGAGGATCGCCTCTCGCGCCTGCCCCGCGTCGCGGGCCCACAGCCCCGCGGGCTCGGGCCGCGGCGGCAGCGCCTGCGCTCCCCGCGGTGCCGACGCTTCGAGCTCGAGCCGCATCAGGCGATGCGCGATGCCGCATTCGTCGAACTCCTCGCCCTGCGCGACAAAGCCGTGGCGCGCGTAGAACGGAATCGCGTGGATCTGTGCGTGCAGTTCCACCAGGCGTTCGCCGCGCGCTCGCGCATGCTCGAGAAGCACGCGCAGGATTGCCGAACCAACGCCCTTGCCGCGCCACTCGGCGAGCACCGCCATGCGACCGATACTGGCGGCACTGGCGGTCAACGTCGCGCCGCTCTCGGCGAGGCGCTGCGGCTGCGCGGCGATCAGGCGCCCGGTGCCGATGGCTCGGCCCTCGGGATCGCGCGCCAGTACGTGCCAGGCGCGCGGATCGAACTCGTCGACCTCCGCTTCCGCCGGGACTCCCTGTTCGTCGACGAAAACCTGCGTGCGGATGCCGTGAAGCTCTGCCTGATCGGCGGACCATGAGGCAGGCTCGACGTGGAAGGCTGCGGAAATCATGGGGTGGTCTGGAAGCGGCTGCCGACAAAGGCAGTGTAGCGGCGAATTCGCGTCGCTTCCGATGCCCTGCGGCAATCCGTCCGCCGGTCGGCGGCGCGGCTCAGACCTCGCGCGCAAGCCTCTCGGCCAGCCCGGTGTAGCGTTCCGGAGTCAGCGCCAACAGGCGCTCGCGGGCCGCCGCGGGCAGCTCGAGTCTGCCGATGAACTCGCGCAGGCTCTCGCGCGTAACCCCGTGGCCGCGGGTCAGTGCTTTGAGCTGCTCGTAGGGTTCGGGCAGGCCGTAGCGGCGCATCACGGTTTGCACCGCTTCCGCCAGCACCTCCCAGCTCGCCTCGAGGTCTGCGGTCAGGCGCGCGCTGTCGACCACCAGCTTGTCGAGCCCGCGGCCGAGCGCGATCAGCGCGATCTGGGTGTGGCCAAACGCGGTGCCGAGCGCGCGCAGTACGGTGGAGTCGGTCAGGTCGCGCTGCCAGCGGCTGATCGGCAGCTTTTCGCTGAAGTGGCCGAACAGGGCGTCGGCGAGCCCGAAGTTGCCCTCGGCGTTTTCGAAGTCGATCGGGTTGACCTTGTGTGGCATGGTCGAGGAGCCGACTTCACCGGCCTTCAGCTGCTGGCGAAAATAGCCGAGCGAGATGTATCCCCAGATGTCGCGCGCCAGGTCGATCAGAATGACATTGGCGCGGCGGATCGCGTCGCCCAGTTCGGCAATCGCGTCGTGTGGCTCGATCTGCGTCGTGTACGGGTTCCAGGCGAGGCCCAGGCCCTCGACGAAGCGTCGCGAGAAGGCCGGCCAATCGACCTCCGGGTAGCTCGCCACATGCGCGTTGTAGTTGCCGACCGCGCCGTTGATCTTGCCGCTGATTTCCACCGCCGCGATCTGCCGGCGCTGTCGCTCGAGTCGCGCCACCACGTTGGCCAGCTCCTTGCCGAGCGTGGTGGGCGAGGCGGTCTGGCCATGAGTGCGCGAGAGCATGGGCTGTCCGGCGTGCCGCTGGGCCATCGCCCGCAGACGATCGATCACGCTGTCGAGCGCCGGCAGCAGCACGTGTCGGCGCGCATCGCGCAGCATCAGCGCATAGGCCAGGTTGTTGATGTCCTCACTGGTGCAGGCGAAGTGGATGAACTCGCGTACCGCCGCGAGCTCGGCCTGGTCGGCGCTGCGTTCCTTGAGAAAGTATTCCACCGCCTTGACGTCGTGGTTGGTGGTGCGCTCGATTTCCTTGATCCGCGCTGCGTCGGCTTCGCTGAAGCCTTCCTCGAGCTCCAGCCAGGCGCGGCGCGCGGCAGGGGACAGCGTCGGCACCTCGGCGATCGAAGGCTCCTCGGCCAGCGCGAGCAGCCACTGCACCTCGACCTGGACGCGCCGGTGCATCAATCCGGTCTCGCTGAAGATCGGCCGCAGCGGCGAGGCGGCGGCGGCGTAGCGGCCATCCAGAGGCGACAGCGCGGTCAGCGGCGAACTCATGTGGATTCCTCGTTGCTGCGGGGCTCGGGGCGCACCAGCACGGTCTTGATGCGGGCCCCCTGCATTGCGCGTACTTCCAGCTCGAAGCCGTCGAAGCCGATGCTGTCTCCTTCGCTCGGCAGGCGCTCCAGACGGTGGATGATAAGGCCACCGATCGAATTCACCTCGTCAGGTGCATCGATGTCGCGGTCGAGCAGACGCTCCAGACGATAGATCGGCGTTCCGCCGGAGAGCGTGATGCTGCCGTCGGCAGCGATCTGCGCCTTGTTGACGCCGCTGCGCACGTGCTCGTCTTCAATGTCGCCGACGACGACTTCTAGCAGGTCCTCGAGGGTGAAGAAGCCGGCTACGCGGCCCGATTCCTCCACCCCGAGCGCCAAGTGGGTGTGGCCGGCGCGGAAGCGCTTGAGAGCGCCCAGCACCGGCGCGCTCAGCGGCAGCAGGATCGGCGGGCGCAGCAGCGCCACCGGATCACCCGCTGCGCCGTGCTCGGCGATCGTGTGCAGCAGATCCTTCATGTGCAGCACTCCACGCACCTGGTCACCGTCGGCCTCGAACCAGGGATAGCGGCTGTAGCCGCTGCGGCGAAATTCAGCCAGCACGTCGTCGTTGGACATGCCGTCGCGCAGCACGCGCAGCTGATCGCGGGTGCGCAGGATGTCGCCGACCACGAGCTCGGGCAGGTCCAGCGCATATTTCATGATCGCGTAGGCTTCGCTGCCGCGGGTGGCCCGCTTGGCGTGCAGGATCATGCGCAGCTCCTGCGGTGAATACTGCGGCTCGTCGCCGTGCAGCGAAGGATCCAGTCCGAAGATGCGCAGGATGTGCAGCGCGCTGGCGTTGAGCAGCCAGATTGCCGGATACATCAGCCAGTAAAACCCATAGAGCGGCACCGCGGTCCAGATCGACATCGCCTCCGGCTTGCGCAGCGCCAGCGACTTCGGCGCCAGCTCGCCGAGCACGATATGCAGGTAGGAGATCAGGATGAAGGCGAAGGCCAAAGTGACGATCTGCCCGGTCTCCGGCGTGACGCCGAGTGCGCCGAGCAGCGGTTGGAGCAGGTGGGCAAAGGCCGGCTCGCCGATCCAGCCGAGGCCGAGCGAAGCCAGGGTGATGCCGAGCTGACACGCCGAAAGGTAGGCATCGAGGCGGCGGTGCACGTCGATCAGCACGCGCCCGCGCCAGCCGAGCCCGACCGCGAGGGTGACTGCCTGGGTGTAGCGCAGCTTGACCAGGGCAAATTCGGCCGCGACGAACAGACCGTTCAGCAGCACCAGCAGCAGCGCCGCCGCGACGTAGAGCAGGTTGTGCAACATCCGCTCGGGAAAGGGCCGGGGCGTTCGATTCTAGCAGCCGGTTCCTGGCGCATGGACGCGGCGGGCCAGTCCGGGTCGCGCCGGCGCTCGGGTGCGGTTCGCAGCCGCGCTCCTTTGCGCCAAGGCAACCGCGCCACCGCCACGCCCCACCGCGCGTTTCACGAGCCCGCGTCTGGCGACGGTCGCTATACTTTCCGCTTTTCTGAAGCAGGGTGAATCATGGTCGACTTCCGCATCGAGCGCGACAGCATGGGGGAGCTCAAGGTCCCCGCCGACGCCCTCTACGGCGCCCAGACGCAGCGCGCGATCGACAATTTCCCGATCTCCGGCCTGCATCTGCCGCGCGAATTCATTCGCGCGCTGGGCCTGATCAAGTCGGCTGCGGCGCAGGCCAACGCCGACCTCGGCCACCTGAAGAAGGGGCCGGCGCGCGCCATCCGCAAGGCTGCCGAGCGGGTTGCCAAGGGCGAGTTCGACGCCCAGTTTCCGATCGACGTGTTCCAAACCGGCTCCGGCACCTCGACCAACATGAACGCCAATGAGGTGATTGCCCACCTCTGCGCCCAGGCTGGGGTGAAGGTGCATCCGAACGACGACGTCAACAACGGCCAGTCGTCGAACGACGTGATCCCGACTGCGATCCACGTCAGCGCGACCCTCACCACGAGCGAACGCTTGCTGCCCGCGCTGGCGCATCTCAAGAAGACGATCGACGCTCGCGCGCGCGAACTCCGCAGCGTCGCCAAGACGGGCCGCACCCACCTGATGGACGCGATGCCGGTCACCTTCGGTCAGGAGCTTTCGGGCTGGTCCGCGCAAATCGGCTCGGCCATCGCGCGGCTCGAGGACGCCCTGAAGCGCATGCGCCGCCTGCCGCAGGGCGGCACTGCGGTCGGCACGGGCATCAATGCCGACCCGGAGCTCGGCCCGCGGGTTGCGGCGGAGCTCAGCCGCATGAGCGGCGTGCGCTTCGAATCCGCGCGCAACTATTTCGAAGGCATCAGCTCGCAGGACGCCGCGGTGGAGCTTTCCGGTCAGCTGAAGGCACTGGCCTGTGCGCTGATGAAAATTTCCAACGACCTGCGCTGGATGAACTCAGGCCCGCTGGCGGGACTCGGCGAGATCGAGCTACCGGCGCTGCAGCCCGGCTCCTCGATCATGCCCGGCAAGGTCAACCCGGTCATCCCGGAAGCGATGGTGATGGTCTGCGCCCAGGTGATCGGCAATGACGCCACCGTGACCGTGGCCGGCCAGGCCGGCAACTTCCAGCTCAACGTGATGCTCCCGGTGATCGCGCTGAACCTGCTGCAGTCGGTGGAGATTCTGGCCAACGCCTCGCGCCTTTTGGCCGACAAGGCGATCGCCGGCTTCAAGGTGCGCCGCGAGCACATTCGTGAAGCGCTCGATCGCAACCCGATCCTGGTCACTGCGTTGAACGCGGTGATCGGCTACGACCAGGGCGCCGCAACGGCCAAGCAGGCCTATCGCGAAGGGCGGCCGATCCTCGACGTGGCGCTCGAGACCAGCGGACTCTCGCGCGAGGAGCTCAAGGCCTTGCTGGATCCGTTGAGCCTGACCCGCGGCGGTACGCACGAACGCTGATTCCTTTCCCGCCGCGGCCGCCACCGCTCCTGCCGCGAAATTTTTGGAGGGTCCGCAGACCCGGCCCCGACGGCGTTCAGACGCTGGTTTCGATGCGGCGCCCGCGGAGCCAGATTGCGGCGGCGATCGCGGCGATGCCGGCGAGCACCCCGAGCCACAGGTCGGCGCTTGCCAGCAGGCCGTAGAAGCGAGCCGGCGCCAGGCTCATCAGCACATGTTCGTCGGAAATGCCGAAGGATACCGTGGCGCTGCCGGCGCCAATTCCCGCCTCGTTGAGCCAGCCGCCAGGCATGATGCTGAACAACAGGCGGCCGACGAGGTGGGCCAGATCAGCGCTGTCGGCCAGACTCGGCGCGCCGAGCATGCCGACCCACACGCTCAGGATTAGAGTCAGAACCGGCAGCAGCACCGCCCACAGGAACGGCTTGCTGCGCGCCCAGGCCGAGCAGAGAAGCAGCCAGCCGACCGTAGGCAGCGCCCACAGGGTACCGAGCAAGACCAGGCCCGCGAGCCGCAGGAACATGCCGAGCGGGTGGCTGGCGAGAATCGCCGGGACGAAGTTGAGGCCGTGGGTCAGCGTCCAGGTGCCGATGATCGCCAGCAACAGAACATGAGCCAGGGTGGCGATCGCCAAGGCGAGCAGCGGGATCAGGAGCAGGGCGGCAAGCGCCTTGGACACGACCGTATCGCGATCGGAAATCGGCAGCGACTTCCAGAACAGCACGCTGCGATCGCGGCGGTCGTCGTACAGGGTTCCCAACAGATAGAAGAAACTCACGAAAAATACGCCGACGGCGGCGATCCCGGCCAGGGTGAGCTGGAGCAGGTCGAGCGCGTTGCCTGCCCCGGCGAGATCCTGATCGGCGAGATTGCGCCGCAACTCCTCCAGCGACATGCCGACGCTGATGCTGGTCGAACCGTGGAGGATCTCCGCGATCACCAGGCTGATCAAGGTGAAGCCCAGGATGAAGGCCATGATCCAGACCGGTGCCCACAGGAAGCCGCCGCGGTGCTCCCAGTACTCGCGCTTGAGCAGAAGCAGTAGGGTGTTCATTTCGGGGCTCCCTGCATGACCGCGACGAACAAATCGGCGACGCTTGGCTTGTGCAGCTCGCCGAGTTCCGCCAGCCGGGCCCGTTCGACGCCGTCGAAGAGGAAAATGGATTTGCCGAAGACCTGGCGCTCGTGGAGCGGGCCGAGCGCGCGCGCCGCCTCGGCGCGATCCGGGTTGACCAGCACTTCGGCGTAGCGCTCGCCGACTTCGTCCATCGTCGCCGACAGCGCGATGCGGCCTTCGCGGACGAAGAGCAGATCGGTCAGGATGTGTTCCACCTCCTCCACTTGGTGGGTGGTGACGAGGATCGTCTTGTCGGCGTCGAAATAGTCGCCGAGCAGGGTTTCATAGAAGGACTTGCGATAGAGGATGTCGAGGCCGAGAGTGGGCTCGTCGAGCACCAGCAGGCGGGCGTCGATCGCCATCACCAGGGCCAGGTGCAGCTGTACGATCATGCCCTTGGACAACTCGCGGACCCGCTGTGCCGGCTTGATCTGGGTCGCGGCCAGAAACCGTTCCGCTTTGGTGCGCGAGAAGCGCGGGTGGATTCCGGCGACGAATTCGAGTGCTTCACGCACGCGCAGCCAGCGCGGCAGCACCGCCACGTCGGCGATGAAGCTCACCTCGCTCATGAGCCGCGTGCGCTCGCGCCGCGGGTCCATACCGAGCACCGAGAGTTCTCCCTCGAACTCGGTCAGACCGAGGATCGCCTTGAGCGCCGTGGTCTTGCCGGCACCGTTGGGGCCGATCAGGCCGACGATGCGGCCCGCGTCGACGTCGAGATCGACCGCATCGAGCGCGCGCTTGCTGCCGTAGCGCTTGCTGAGTCCGCGGGCGTGGATGACGGAACTCACGATTTTTCTCTCCTCGGCTGCGTCGGATTCGCCATCAGCTCGGCGAGGTCCAACCCCATGCGTTCGATGCGGGCGCGCAGATCGGGCCATTCCTCGGCCAGGAAGTGTTCGCGTTCGGACCTGAGCAGAGCTGCGCGCGCTCCCTGAGCGACGAACATTCCCAGGCCGCGACGCTTTTCGACCAGGCTGCAGTCGACAAGCTCCTGGTAGGCCTTGGACACCGTGATCGGGTTGATCTGGAAGTCCGCCGCCACCTGCCGCACGGAAGGCAAGGCATCGCCGGGACAGAGGACGCCGTCGAGGATCATCGCCACCACGCGATCGCGCAGCTGACGATAGATCGGCGTCGAGTCATTCCAGACGATGCTCATTGGATTCAACCTCTGCCGGCGCTCGATCGTGTCTTGCCGAACGAATAGTAGGGCATAGCTGGAAGCGGCCGGATCGACGCCCGCGTCGCCGCGTCGCTGGAAACCGCCGAGGTCGCCGCATCGTCGGTCGCCACCTTCGGGTCGAGCGGGGCGGCGCGCACCACGATGGTCGGCAGCTCATCGAAATCCGCACTCGGATGCACATCCACCTGCGGCAGCAGCGTGACCGATCGTCCGTCTGCGTTTGGGGTCACCGCTGCGGGCGAGTAGGACTGCGTCTGCGTGGTGAGCAGCGTCAGCGTGCCGCTCGTCAAAAGCAGGGATGTGGCAAGGGCGAAGACCTGAACGAAGCGCTTTTCCATGACGACCTCCATCAGTAGTGTTGTTGAACTAGTGACGTAGTGAACTATAACACTAAAAAAGGAAAAGTCAACCCATGGTGCGGGAGCATCTGAACAAGTCGACACGCTCGTCACTCCCGCGAGGGTGGGAGTCCAGTACCTTTGATTTCAAGGGCCTGAAGTCGCTGGATGCCCGCCTCCGCGGGCATGACGGGCTTTTTCAGACATTCCCTAGGGGAACCAGAGAGTTTTTGGCGCAACATTTACCTTGCGTTCAGGCGCGTCGAAACGCGCGTCGGTAGGGGTTACGGCGGTTGCGCTCATCCGAACGCGGCGCGAGGTGAAACTTTGGTCGCAGCGGCGGGTCGAATCCCGCCGTTCGACGATCTTCGGCTGCGTTTGCCAAGTGCGGCGTGGGCGTACAGAATAGGCGGCTTCGCTCGACGGTGAAGCCTTCTCGACGCCGCCTCGCGGATGGCTGCAAGGCCCCAATCCCTCATTGGAATCCATTCAGGAGCAAACATGACGCGTTATATGCAGAAGGCCATCGTCGCCGCCCTTGCGGCTGCGTTCATGGTGGGCGCAGTCAGCGCCGCCGACGAGACGGCGAAGCCCGAGGTCAAACTCGACAAAGCCAAGGTGAGCACAATGGTCGGCATGGACATGGGCCGCAGCCTCATGCAGATCAAGGACGACATCGACGTCAAGGTGGTCGAAAAGGCGCTCGAGGCGACGCTCAAGGGCGAGAAGACTGCGCTGACCGATGAGGAAGCACAGGAGGTCCGCCAGGCCTTCATGCAGCAGATGCAGAACAAGCGGGTCGCCGAGCAGAAAGCCGCCGCGGACAAGAACAAGAACGAGGGCGCCCAGTTCCTGGCCACCAACAAGTCCAAGCCGGGGGTCAAGACCACGGCATCCGGCCTGCAGTACCTGGTCGAGAAGGAAGGCACCGGTCCGCGGCCGAAGTCGACCGACACCGTCAAGGTGAACTATCTCGGCACCAAGATCGACGGCGAAAAGTTCGACAGCTCCTACGACCGCGGCCAGCCGGCGACCTTCCCGCTGAACGGCGTGATCAAGGGCTGGACCGAGGGGCTGCAGCTGATGCCGGTCGGCTCCAAGTACAAGCTCTTCGTGCCTTCCGATCTCGCCTACGGCGAGCACGGCCCGGCGCAGATCGGGCCGAACGCCACGCTGATCTTCGAGGTCGAGCTGCTCGGTATCGAAAACGCCGCCGCGCCCGCCGAAACCAAGGACAAGAAGTAATACCCGGGCCTTCGGGTCAGTGCGATCGCGGGGGATGCGCGTCATCCGCCCGCGATCGCGGTACCGCTCATGGCGGCCCGGAAGCGGCGATCACCGGTCGGTGCGTTCGGTGACTCCTCCGCCTTTCGACCGCGGCGAGCGTACGTGACCTGGGGAATGTCTGAACAAGCCCGTCATGCCCGCGAAGGCGGGCATCCAGCGGCTTCAGGTCATGGAAATCAAAGGTACTGGGCTCCCGCCTTCGCGGGAGTGACGAGCGTGTCGACTTGTTCAGATACTCCCTAGAGATCTTCGACGCCGGCGCTGGGTGAATCCTCGCTTCCCGCTCGGCGAATTCGACCAGTTCCTGACCGTTCGAGGGGAATCATGCACATCGCAATCTTCGGCACCGGCTACGTCGGCTTGGTTACCGGCACCTGTTTCGCCGAGGTTGGTAACCACGTCGTGTGCGTGGACGTGGACGAAGGCAAGATCGCGCGCCTGGAGCGCGGCGAGATTCCGATCTTCGAGCCCGGCCTCGAGCCGCTCGTGCGCAGCAATCACGCCGAGGGCTATCTCCGCTTCACGACCGACGCGGCGGCGGCGATCGCCGGGGCGCAGATCATCTTCATCGCCGTCGGCACCCCGCCCGATGAAGATGGCAGCGCCGATCTCGCGAGCGTGCGCGCAGTGGCGCGCGAGATCGGCCGGTGCCTTTCGCGCTACACGGTGATCGTCAACAAGTCGACCGTGCCGGTCGGCACCGCCGACCTGGTTCGCGAAACCGTTGCCGCCGAGCTGGTCGCGCGCGGCGTGACGATCGAATTCGATGTCGTCTCCAATCCCGAATTCCTCAAGGAAGGCGCTGCGGTGCAGGACTTCATGCGCCCCGACCGCATTCTCATCGGCGCCAACAGCGAGCGTGCGCTGGCGACGCTTCGCCGCCTCTATGCTCCCTTCAACCGCAACCACGAGCGCATCGTGTGCATGGACCTGCGCTCGGCGGAGCTCACCAAATACGCTGCCAACGCGATGCTCGCGACCAAGATCAGCTTCATGAACGAGATCGCCAACATTGCCGAGCGCGTCGGCGCCGACGTCGAGCAGGTGCGTCGCGGCATCGGTGCCGATCCGCGCATCGGCTATCACTTCATCTACCCGGGCGCGGGCTATGGCGGCTCCTGCTTCCCCAAGGACGTGCGTGCGCTGGCCCATAGCGCCAGCGCCCACGGGCATGAGCCGCGCCTGCTGCGCGCGGTCGAGGAGGTCAACTTCGCCCAGAAGCGCCGCCTGTTCGCGCTCGTCGAACGGCATTTCGGCGCTACGCTCGAGGGTCGCTGCTTCGCGGTTTGGGGTCTCGCCTTCAAGCCGAATACGGATGACATGCGCGAGGCCCCGAGCCGGGTGCTCTTGGAGCAGCTCTGGGCCGCCGGCGCGCGGGTGCGGGCGTACGATCCGGAAGCCGCCGACGAGGCCGGCCGCATTTACGGCACGCGCGACGACCTGCTGCTGTGCACGCAGCCCTACGAGGCTGTGGAAGGCGCAGATGCGCTGATTGTCGTCACCGAGTGGAAGGCTTTCCGTAGCCCGGATTTTGCGCGCCTCGCGGCGGCGCTACGCGCGGCGGTCCTGTTCGACGGGCGCAACATCTACGATCCGCACGAGGTGGAAGCGGCCGGGCTTGCCTACTATGGTATCGGCCGGGGACGCAGCGTCGCCCCGGCCGAAGCGATTTGATGCGAGCATGACGGAAACCGTGCGCCCATCGCTCGAGGAACGTCTGGTCGAACTCGAGACCCGGCTCGGTTTCGTCGACGATCTGACCGCTTCATTGAACGCGACGGTGGCCGCGCACGAGCAGCGGCTGCACCAGCTGCACAACGCGGTGCTGCGCCTGCGCGAGGAGCTCGTCGCCGCGCGCAACGACCTGGCGAGCGCGCGCGACGCGCGCGACGAGCCGCCGCCGCCGCATTACTGAGCCGCGTCGCGCCGGCTGCCCGATCGCGCGCGATTTTCGTATCATTTTTCACGCGGTCCCGCTGGAGATCGCGGATTCCATCGATAGATCGACGCGCATGTCCGAATCGCTGCGTGACCAACTGCTCAAGGCCGGCTTCGCCGCCCGCCCCAAGCCGGCGTCCAAGGCCAAGCCTGCCGCGCCGCGCCCGCGCGCGACGCGGCCCGCACCGGCCCGCAGCGAACCGCGCGCCGACATCGATCTGGCCAGGGCCTACGCCCTGCGCGAGCGCAGCGAACGCGAAGCGCGCGAAACCGAGCGCCGCGAAGCGGAGCGTGTCGCCCGTGAACGCAAGGAGCGCAAGCGCAGGTTGAACGCCCTGCTCGCCGGCAAGGCGTTGAACCTCGCCGATGCGGAGATCCCGCGCCACTTCCCGCATCGCGGCAAGATCCGCCGGGTCTATGTGACGGCGACACAGCTCGCCGCGCTGAACGGCGGGGAGATCGCGGTGCTGCACTGGCTCGGACGGTACCTGCTCGTCGATCGGGCGACCGCGCTCGCCGCGCAGGAAATCGACCCGGAAGTCCTCGCGCTTCTCGGCGAAGAAGGCGCGGTCGACGAAGACGGAGTGCCCGCCGACCTCATGTGGTGAGCGCTTTTGCCGGGGCGCGTATCGTCCGTGATGTGGTGCGAGAGCGGCGGCGGCAGCCGCGCGCGACCCGACCCGCGTCGCCGCGGCCGGTTCCAGGCGCCGCCGCAGCGTCGCGATCGGCTCCCCGAGCCGCCTCAAAACGACATGAAATAGCCGCCGTTGACGGGGATGTTGGCGCCGGTGATGAAGCCTGCCTCTTCTGCGGTGAGAAACTCCACCGTGCGCGCGATCTCGCTCGGTTCGCCGAGGCGGCCGACCGGAATATTGGCGATGATCTGGTTGCGGATGGCTTCCGGTACCGCCTGCACCATCGGCGTGTTGCAGTAGCCCGGCGAGATGCTGTTCACCGTGACTCCCTTCTTCGCCACCTCGCGCGCCAGCGCCATGGTAAAACCGTGGATGCCGGCTTTCGACGCGCTGTAGTTGGCCTGGCCGAACTGTCCGGTCTGGCCATTCACCGAAGAAATGTTGACGATGCGCCCGAAACCCTGCGCGGTCATGTCGTCGACTACCTGGCGGCAGGTATTGAAGGCCCCGCCGAGGTTTACCCGCAGCACCTCCGTCCACTGCTCGGAGCTCATCTTGCGCAGCGAGGTGTCGCGCGTGATCCCTGCCGAGTTGACCAGGATCGAAACCGGGCCGAGCGTCTCGCCGACCCGCGCGATGAGCGCGCCGCAGGCGGCGAAATCGCCGACGTCCAGCGGCTCGAAGCGCGCGCTGTCGCCGAAGTCCTTCATTTCTTCGTGGAACGAGGCGATACGCTCACTGCGCGAGGGAAGATCGGCGGCGATCACCATGCGCCCGGCGCGCGCCAGCGCCTTGCAGATTTCGGTACCCAGGCCACCGATTCCGCCGGTGACGATCGCCACGCGTTTGCTCATTGGGGAGTTCCTTGCGGTTGCGCTGCAGCGCGGGCCGCAGCATCGACATGCTGCAATGCAGCGTGCAGGATGCTAGAAATCGCGCTGCGGTCTGTCAAGCCGCGTCGCGACGTACGTCACAAAAAATATGGAGGATCGTGCGCTGCGGCAGGAAGCGCGATGCTGCGGCTCAACGCTTGCCGTTTTTCTTGATGTTCGGCGCCGCTGGCGCATCGTCGCGCAGCTGGTCCGCGGTGGCGCTCAGAAAGCCCTGCTGGATCGATTTCCAGAGATCCATGTTGCGCTCGGTCAGGTCGTTCAGCATGGTCCACGGGGTCTGGCCGAGCAGACTGTTGAGCTGCCCACGGAACTGCTCCTGCTGATCGAGAAAGACCTGCAGACTGCGCTCCAGATAGCCGCCCATGAAGCCCTGCATGGAGTCGCCGTAGAAGCGGATCATCTGCGCGAGCAGCTTCGACGTGAACATCGGCTGCCCGCGTTCCTCATATTCGGAGATGATCTGCAGCAGCACCGACCGCGTCAGGTTCTCGCCCGTTTTCGCATCGCGTACTTCGAACTCTTCGTCGTCCAGCACCAGCTGGCGCACCTCTTCCAGCGTGATATAGCTGGAAATCTCGGTGTCATAGAGGCGACGGTTCGGATACTTCTTGATGATGCGCGGCGCTGCCATGCCGCAACGCTAGCAGATTATGTGGCGGCGCACCAGCCGATCTGCGGGCCTTCGGCTCTCAGCGCGCGCGCACCAGAATCACCGTGATGTTGTCCGAGCCGCCGCCTTCCAGGGCCGCCAGAATCAGGTGATCGACACACTCCTGCGGGCTCAGGTCGGTCCGCCGCAGGATGTCCGCGATGGCCGCGTCCTTCACCTCTTCGGTGAGTCCGTCGCTGCACAGCAGCAGCTGCATGCCGGGGCGCAGCTCGCCCGTACGGCTCTCCACCCGCAGGCTCGCCGGATCGGTCACGCCGAGCGCCTGGGTAACCACGTTGCGGTGCGGGTGGGTGCGCGCCTGCTCCAGCGTAATGGCGCCCGAATCCACCAGTTCCTGCACGTAGGAATGGTCCTGCGAGATCTGCCGCAGATCCCCGTCCCACAGATAGACCCGGCTGTCGCCCACCCAGGCAATCTCGAACTGCCGACTCTCGCTCATGCGCAGCGCTGCGACGGTCGTTCCCATCGGCAGGGTTTCCGCGCGCCGCGCGGAGTGCCTGATGATTTCCTCGTCGGCGCGCTGAATGGCCCGGACGAGCTCGATCCCGCCGCGCACTTCGGCTACCAGCGTATCGCGCGCAAAGGCGCTGGCCACCTCGCCGTATTCGTGACCTCCCATGCCGTCGGCTACGAGCCACAGACCGAGCTCCGGATCGGCGTAATAGGTGTCTTCGTTATGTTCGCGGCGCAGGCCGACGTGGGTGGCGTGTCCGAATTCGATCATGCGGGAGATCTGCTTTCCTGCGGCGGGGCGGTCGCCATGCGACGGGCGAATTCGGGCTCATCCCTGATGCACCCGAGCCATAGAATGCCGTCTCGCTTCGCTGCCGTGCAAGTGCGTCCGCAGCAGCGCGCGTGAACCGCGGACCGAGCGTCCGTCCGGTCACTCCTGGCAGCCCGGACACCAGTACAGGCGGCGACCGGCAAGTTCCTCGCGGCGGATTGTCCCGCCACAGCGGGGACAGGCTTTTCCTGCACGGTTGAAAACCCGGAAACGGAACACGTTCTCATGCGCCGTCGACAGATCCCGGCGCAGGTTACTGTCGACATCCTCGGCGAGCCCACGGGTTGCGTAGCTGCGGCGCGGCACGGCCAGAAGCGCCGCCGCCAGCGCCGCGAGTTGGGTATCAGCCAGATCGCGCGGCCGCCAGCGTGGCGCGATCCGCGCTTCGAACAGCACCTCCGAGCGCAGGTAGTTGCCCATGCCTGCGAGGAAACCCTGATCGAGCAGCAGGCCCGCCAGTCCGCGCTCGGCAAACCGGAGCTCGCGCAATCGTTTCTCGACCGCCGCCGGGGCGAGCCGCGGATCCAGCACGTCGGGGCCCAGGCGGGCAAGGAAAGGCTGCTCGCCGAGCTGCGCGGTTGGCCACAGCTCGATCGCCGAAGCCGAGTAGAGCAGGGCAGACGCGCGGGCGTTGGACAGCGCCACGCGCAGGCTGCGGCTGCTTTCCGGGCGCGCTCCCGCAGTGGTGATTACCCAGCGCCCATACAGCTGGTTGTGCGAATACATGCTCTCGCCGCCGCTGAAGTGGATCAGCATCGCCTTGCCGCGCGCCTCGACGCGACGCACGCGCTGGCCGAGCAGCTTCAGCCGGCGGGCCCGCCGGGCGAGCTCGGGAAACGCAAACCAGACTTCGCGCAACACGCGTCGATCGAGCGCGGCGGAAAGCTGATCGGCGACGCGGTGGATTTCTGGACCTTCAGGCATGCACGCAGTATTGCGCGGCGCCCGCAAGTTCTCTTGACCCCGGTCATCCGTCGACTGGACCCGATATCGAGCTGCAAGCATTGCAGTTGACCGGCGTCGACGGCACGGTTTCAATACGCGCGCAGGGGCGCCACCAGCGGAGCGTCACCATGACCAAGCGCCATGTTCTCTCGCTGTTTTTCCCGTGCTTGCTGGCCGTCTGCATGGACGCGGATGCCGTCACCTGGCAGGTGGGTCCGGGCCGGGCCTACACCACGCCCGCCGCGCTGTTCGATGCGGTGAGCCTGCAGCCTGGCGACCGGGTCGAGGTCGACGGAGACGCCGACTACGCCTCCTTCAAGGTTCCCGACCAGGTCGTGGGTACTGCGCAGAATCCGATCGTGATTTTCGGCGTGCGCGTAAACGGGCGGCGTCCGCATGTGCGTGACGGCGTCAATACGGTCAAGTTCGAACACTCGCACCACGTGGTTTTCGAGGCCTTCGAGATCACCGGCGGCAGCTCCCGCTGCGTCTTCATCGAAGCCGATGACGTGACTCTTCGCGATCTCCTGGTCCACGACTGCCCGGCCCACGGCATTCTCAGCGCCGACCTGGGCTCCGGCTCACTGACCTTGGAGTACAGCGAGATCCACCACGCCGGCAGCGGCACCACGCGCCATGCGTTGTACATCCAAAGCGACGAAGTCGCATACCCAGGTTCGGTGTTTCGCATGCGCCACAACTACGTGCACGATGGCAGCGGCGGCAACTTGCTGAAGAGCCGGCACGAACGCAGCGAGATCTACTACAACTGGTTCGAGGGCGCGGCGTATCACGAGCTGGAGCTGATCGGTCCCGACGACTGGGAGCAGGAGCCGCCCTGGACGCCCGATCTCGTTCGCGAGGACGCCGACGTGGTCGGCAACGTGATCGTGCACAGCGGCAGTTTCGGTGCGGTGATCCGCGTCGGTGGCGACGGTGGCGACGGCACCGGCGAGAGCCGGGGGCGCACGCGCTTCGTCAACAACACGATCGTTCTGACCTCCGGCGTCGAGGCCACGGTGTTTCGCATCTTCGCCGGCATCCAGTCGGTCGAGGCGCACAACAACGTGCTCCATTCGACCGGCGGCGCGCTACGCGTCGAGCGCACCGTCGAAGCCGACTGGGTCGACGGGCGGCAAGTCGGCGGCAGCAGTAACTGGGTGCGAAGCGGCGCCAGCTACCTGCCGGCGGAGTGGACCGACACCATCCAGGGCAGCGATCCGGGTTTCGTGGACCTGGCGGCGTGGAACCTGAACCCCGCCGCCGGCAGCCCTCTGCTCGACGCCGGCGACGCCGCGCCGCAGCCGATTCCCGGCTATCCACTCACCGCGCCCTTGTTTCCGCCCGCGTTCCAACCCCTGCGTGCTGCAATCCGTCCGGGCGCGGGCCCACCGCGACTCGGCGCGGGCCGGATCGACATTGGCGCCTTCGAACGTCAGCTGGATGCGATCTTCAGCGACGGCTTCGAATCTTGAACTCCGCGCCGGTGGCGGCGACCCACTCCAGCGCGATGGCCGCCAGCAGGCCGTTCAGTGTCCAGGTGAAGGGCGGCGCCGAGCCGACGTCGATGAGCGTCGCTCGGAAAAGGCAGATTGCCGCTGTAGCGGAACGCGCGCGGGGCGCGCGGAGTTGGCGGTCCAAGCGAGATCCTGCTGTGAATCGCACCGGGTTCAGTAGGCACCTTTCGACCGACCCCGCCCCGAAGAATTCGAGATCGAAACGGTCGGGCAAATCACGCAACGAGGTCACGGGGTGGTCGATGTGTCGTTCCGGCTCGGCGTAAGCCGGCGCAGCCTGTAGTAAGTGGATCAAGGCCTACGGCGTGCCCAAGCCTGAGCATCCGGCGCAGGCGACGCAGGTCGAGAATCCACGCCGACTGAAAGCCGAGCTGCGGCGCGTGACCGAGGAGCCTGGCATTCTGCAAGAGGCCGCAGCGTACTTGCCAACAAGCCCGGGTAACGTGCGCGCATGTGCAAGGCGACGCAGGTTCACCCCCAGCGACCACTACGCCTGGTAGGCCGAAGCGCAGAGTCCTACGATCGAGGATGAACATCCCCGGCAACGAAATGCCGGTGTATCGGGAGCTGTGGAAGCACATCGGCAAGCGCATGCCGAAAAAGGGACGCGGCAAGGGCAGCCGGCTCGACCCCCTGAGCCTGCCGGTGGAACTGCAAACCGCGCTCGAAGCCCTCTACGGCCACTACAAAAAGGTGTTCGAGCACTGGCAGAAGGCGGGTATCAAGGTGCCGCCGTGCTTCATCGTGGTGTGCAACAACACCTCCACGTCCAAGCTGGTCTATGACTTCATCTCCGGCTTCCAGCAGGAGAACGACGACGGCACCAGCCAGCCAGTGAAAGGCCGCCTGGAGCTCTTTCAGAACCACGACGAACACGGCAACCCGCTGGCGCGCCCGCGCACCCTGCTGGTGGACAGCGAGCAGCTGGAATCCGGCGAGGCGCTGGACGACCACTTCCGCAGCGTCGCCAGCGACGAGATCGAGCGCTTTCGCCGCGAAATCATCGAACGCACCGGCGACGCCCACGCCGCCGATAACCTCACCGACTCCGAACTGCTGCGCGAAGCGATGAACACCGTCGGCAAGGAAGGCCGCCTGGGCGACTCGGTGCGCTGCGTGGTGTCGGTGGCGATGCTCACCGAAGGCTGGGATGCCAACACCGTTACCCACGTGCTGGGCGTGCGCGCCTTCGGCACTCAGCTCTTGTGCGAGCAGGTGGTGGGCCGCGCGCTGCGCCGCCAGTCCTATGAGCTTAACGCCGAGGGCCTCTTCAACGTCGAATACGCCGACGTCCTGGGCATTCCCTTCAACTTCACCGCGCAGCCCGTAGTGATCCCGCCCGAGCCGCCGGCGGAAGTGATCCGCGTGCGCGCCCTGCGCCCGGAGCGCGACGCGCTGGAAATCCGCTTCCCGCGCGTGGTGGGCTACCGCGTGGAGCTGCCGCAGGACCGCCTGCAGGCCGAGTTCAATGAAGACTCCGTGTATGAACTCACGCCAGAAAAAGTCGGCCCCTCGCGCAACCTGCAGGCGGGCATCATCGGCGAGGCGGTCGAGCTGAACCTCAAGCATCTGGACGACGTGCGCCCGTCCACCGTGCTGATGCACCTCACCAAGCATCTGCTCTACAGCAAGTGGCGCGACGCGGGCGACGCCCCGCAGCTGCACCTGTTCGGCCAGCTGAAGCGCATCGCCAAGCAGTGGCTGGACACCTGTCTCGTCTGCACGGGCGGTACCTTTCCCGCCCAGCTGCTCTATCGGGAACTGGCCAACGAGGCCTGCGAGCGCATCACCGCCGCCATCACTCGCGTGGAGCTGAAGCACGGCCGCCCGGTGAAAGCGGTGTTCGACCCCTACAATCCGGAAGGCTCTACCCGCCACGTCGCCTTCAACACCAGCCGCCGCGACCGCTACGAAACGCTCGGCCCGCCGCCCAAGAACCAGGTCAACTGGGTGATTCTGGACAGCGACTGGGAAGCCGAATTCTGCCGCGTGGCCGAAAGCCACCCCAAGGTGCTGGCCTACACCAAGAACCACAACCTCGGCCTCGAAGTGCCGTATCGACTGGGCGCGGAGACGCACAAATACCTCCCCGACTTCATCGTCAACATCGACGATGGCCACGGCGCAGACGACCCCCTGCACCTGATCGTGGAAGTGAAGGGCTACCGGCGCGAAGACGCGGTGGTGAAGAAGATGACGATGGACACCTACTGGGTGCCCGGCGTGAACGCATCCGGCAAATACGGGCGCTGGGCGTTCGCCGAGTTCACCGACGTGTACGAGATGCAGGACGACTTTGCCGCCAAGCTCAAGGAGCACTTCGACACGATGCTGGTGCGGGTCTCCGCGGCAGCAGCCCAGCCTGCTGCGGACGGGGGCACGCGATGAACTTGCAATTTCCGCTTGTTAAATTGCAACATACGGCACAATATGCAATTTACACCAAGCCAATTGCAACTTCGTCATGAAACGCGGCCTCACCGGACATTACCTGCCGATTGCCACCCTCGGGGAAACCTGCCGCGCGTTTGTTCCCAACCCGTTGCCGCCCGTGCCGCCCCTGCAGTTGGACGAGCGCATCCAGTCCCTGGCCGAGGAGGCTGCCTTGGCGCTGGGCCGGCTCGACGCCCTCTCGGTGTTGTTGCCCGATCCGCAAGTGTTCCTGTACGCCTGGGTTCGCAAGGAAGCGGTGCTGTCATCCCAGATCGAAGGTACCCAATCTTCGTTGTCTGACCTGTTGCTGTTTGAGGCCGAAGGCAGCCCCGGCGTGCCGATGGACGACGTACGCGAAGTGTCCAGCTACGTGGCGGCGCTCGAACTCGGCATTGCTCGCCTGCGCGAAGGCTTCCCGCTGTCCCTGCGCCTGATCCGCGAAATCCATGCCGTGCTGCTGCGCGACGGGCGCGGTGCCGCCAAGTCGCCCGGCGAGTTCCGCCGCAGCCAGAACTGGATCGGCGGCAGCCGTCCCGGCAACGCCGCCCATGTGCCGCCGCCGGCTGACCTGGTGATGGAGTGCATGGGACAACTGGAAAACTTCCTGCACGGCAAGCCGGTAGCCACTCCGGCACTGATCCGCGCGGCACTCGCCCATGTGCAGTTCGAGACCATCCATCCGTTTCTCGACGGCAATGGCAGGCTTGGACGCCTGCTCATTGTCTTCCTGCTGCATTCCGAGGGCGTGCTGCGCCAGCCCTTGCTGTATCTGTCCCTGTATTTCAAACAGCACCGCAGCCGCTATTACGGCCTGCTGCAATCGGTCCGTCTCGATGGCGACTGGGAAGCCTGGGTCACGTTTTTCCTCGAAGGTATCATCCACGTCGCATCGCAAGCCGAAGCCAGCGCGCACCGCCAACTTGCCTTGTTCCGGCAGCATCAGCAGCAGGTGCGCGATATTGGCCGTGGCGCGGCCTCCGCACTGCGCCTGCTCGATCACCTCCAGCGCCACCCCGTCACCACCGCACCGCGCGCTGCCGCAGCGATCGGCGTCAGCTTCAATACCGCCAAGAGCGGGTTTCGCGCACTGGCCCAGCTCGGCATCGTCCGCGCCGCCGATGACCGCAAATACGCCAAACACTACACCTATGTCGACTATCTCGACCTGCTGAATCAGGACGCCTGACATGGCCACCAGGAAACCCAAAACTCCCCTCAGCGTCGAAGCCCTCAAGCACGAGCAAGCCTCGCGCAAGAACATCCCCACGGCGGAGTACCAGGCCGTGCTGGCCAAGACCGAACAGGCGCCGGTGCGCGTGGCGATGGAACGGCGCAACCGTGATCTGGACCCGCAGCTGGTCTGGCGCGGCAAGGAGGCGCAGGATGAAGCCGATCTCGTGGTGCAGGCAGCACCGCTCTACATTCAGGAGAAGGTGCATCCCAAGGTGCTGGTGGATGAGCTGCGTCGCGAAAGTGATGCGCGGCGCGAGGCACGGGCCCAGCAGCAGCCCGATGCCACCATCGACCTGTTTGCCGACTTCAACGGCCTGCCCAACGAGGCTGCGCGCACCGAGTTCTACCAGCACGACGCGCACTGGGCCAACCGCTTCATCCTGGGCGACAGCCTGCAGGTGATGGCCAGCCTGTCCGAACGCGAAGGCTTGCGCGGCAAGGTGCAGTGCATCTATTTCGATCCGCCCTACGGCATCAAATTCAACAGCAACTTCCAGTGGTCAACCACCAGCCGCGACGTGAAGGACGGCCAACCTGATCACATCACCCGCGAGCCCGAGCAGGTCAAGGCCTTCCGCGACACCTGGCGCGATGGCATCCATTCGTATCTGACCTACCTGCGTGACCGGCTGACCGTGGCGCGGGATCTGCTGACGGAGAGTGGGTCGATCTTTGTGCAGATTGGCGAGGAGAACGTTCATCGTGTCCGCGCTGTGCTCGATGAGGTATTCGGAGACGCGAATTTTGTCAGCCAGATCAACTTCAAGACCACGGGCGGCGCGGGTTCGCCAACTGGCGGAACTGAAACACTCGCCTCGGTGAACAATTTCATTCTCTGGTATGCGAAGAACGGCGCGGCGATCAAGTACCGGCAGCCCTATCGCATCAAAGGTGAATTGTCAGGCGGTGCTGCGGCCTACAACAAACTCGACTTCTTCGATACGGAGGAACGACGACAAGCATCGGAGGACGAAAGGGATGTCGCGCCCGGAGGCTCGCGTCTCTTTCGTTGGGACAATTTGACCAGCCAAAGCTCTGGCGGCCCCCAATACTTCGATGTTGCGTTGGACGGAAAGACTATTCCAGTTGGGAAGAGTGGCTGGAAAACGACTACGGCGGGCATGGAACGCTTGAGTAAAGCTAAGCGCATCGGACTGGCAGGAAAGACCCTCAGCTATATCCGTTACATCGTCGATTTCCCGGTCTATCCCATGAACAATTCTTGGGACGACACCGTCACCGCAGGTTTCGCGTCGGACAAGATGTACGTCGTGCAAACGAACCCAAAGGTGATCGAGCGTTGCATGTTGATGGCCACCGACCCCGGCGACCTGGTGCTCGATCCAACCTGCGGCTCCGGCACCACGGCCACCGTCGCCGAGCAATGGGGCCGCCGCTGGATCACCATCGACACCTCGCGCGTGGCGCT
>CAZORA010000022.1:0-26573 GCA_964582225.1 uncultured Dokdonella sp.
GCAACGAAGAACTGGAAAGCTGGCTGCTGCGTCTGCTGGAGCCCAGGATCGATTTCCGCCTCTTCTCGGCGGACGTCGATGGATACCCAGATGAAGTACCAGCCCTGGTGGGCAGCGGAGCGACCGTCGGGGGGGGCCGGACCATGACCTCGGGGAGTTCATTTGCCGGCCATTTGCTGACGAGGGCTGGAGTCCCCGGCGCGCTCGCCATAACAGCATTTATATCAATGCGTTACGCCGGATCGCCTGTTTGCCGGCCATTTGCTCGGTTGATGCCTGGCGGGACTTGCATCATGAGCGCCCCCGGTGCCACTTCTTCGCAATTTATCTAAAATCAAGGAGTTGTGTCTTTACTAAGCCCTCAACGGACCATTGCGTCTAGTAAAGGATTCAGTAAAGAGTCCAGTAAAGGCGACCTTGCCGCCGCGTCAAGGATGTCGGGGGGCGGGTTACTTGATGGGTACTTGATCCGGTGGGTCTTCGGAAAGCAGTCAAGCGGTATAGATCGGCGTTGTATCAATCGCTTGGGGAATCTGGAGTTGCTTGATGGGTACTTGATCGGACGGGAAGGGACGAGATGACCACTGACACCAGCGAACGCGGGCTTGAGCGGCTGATCTGCACCGCGCTGACCGGCTCGCCCTGCGATGCGGGCGGCGCGGTGGGTGCGGTCGAGGAGCGCCCGGCGGTTTATGGTGCCGGCTGGATCTGCGGTGATCCACGCGACTACGACCGCGAATACTGCGTGGACCTTGCCCAGTTCACGGCCTTCCTGGGGGCGACGCAGCCGGAGCTGTCGGCAACGCTCGATCTCGGCAACGACGGCCCGACGCGGCGCAAGTTCCTGGCGCGGCTGCAGGGCGAGATCACGAAGCGCGGCACCATCGACGTGCTGCGCCACGGGATCAAGCACGGCCCGCACCACGTCGACCTCTTCTACGGCACGCCCTCGGCGGGCAACGTCAAGGCCATCGAGCGCAATGCCGCCAACCGTTTCAGCGTCAGCCGCCAGTTGCGCTACTCGCGCGATGAGACCCAGCGCGCGCTGGATGCGGGGCTGTTCATCAACGGCCTGCCCATCGCCACTTTCGAACTGAAGAACAGCCTGACCAAGCAGACGGTCGAGGACGCCGTGCAGCAGTACCTGCGCGACCGTGACCCGCGCGAGAAGCTGTTCGAGTTTGGCCGCTGCGTGGTGCACTTCGCGGTGGACGATCATGAAGTGCGCTTCTGCACGCACCTGAAGGGCAAGGGCTCGTGGTTCCTGCCCTTCAACCAGGGCTGGAATGATGGCGCAGGCAATCCGCCCAACCCCAACGGCCTGAAGACCGATTACCTCTGGAAGCGCATCCTCGCCCGCGCCGGCCTGACCGACATCCTCGAGAATTACGCGCAGGTCGTCGTCTCGAAAGACGAGAAGACCGGGCGCAGGAAGCAGGCGCAGATCTGGCCGCGCTTTCACCAGCTCGACGTGGTGCGCAAGCTGCTGGCCGATGCCGCCGAGCGCGGTGCGGGGCGGCGCTACCTGATCCAGCACTCGGCCGGCAGCGGCAAGTCCAACTCCATTGCCTGGCTGGCGCACCAGTTGATTGGTCTTGCCAGGGACGGGGCGACGGTGTTCGATTCGGTCATCGTCGTCACCGACCGGCGGATTCTCGATCAGCAGATCCGCGACACCATCAAGCAGTTCGCGCAGGTCGGCGCCACCGTCGGCCACGCCGAGCGCTCCGGTGATCTGCGCAGGTTCATCGCCGAAGGCAAGAAGATCATCATCTCCACCGTCCAGAAGTTCCCGTTCATTCTCGACGAGATCGGCGGCGAGCACCGGGGGCGGCGCTTCGCCATCCTCATCGACGAGGCGCATTCGAGCCAGGGCGGGCGCACCTCGGCGGCGCTGTCGATGGCGCTGGCCGCAGCGGGTGCGGGCGAGGAGGATGAAACGCTGGAGGATGAGATCAACCGGCTGATGGAGGCGAAGAAGCTGCTGCCCAACGCCAGCTACTTCGCCTTCACCGCAACGCCCAAGAACAGGACGCTGGAAATCTTCGGCGAGCCCGTGCCGCAGGCCGATGGCAGCGTGCAGCACCGACCCTTCCACAGCTACACGATGAAGCAGGCGATCCAGGAAGGTTTCATCCTGGACGTGCTCAAGCACTACACGCCGGTCGAAAGCTATTACAAGTTGGTGAAGAAGATCGAGAACGACCCCGAATTCGACAGCAAACGGGCGAAGAAGAAGCTGCGTCGCTATGTCGAGAGCCACGATCACGCCATCCGCCTGAAGGCGGAGATCATGGTCGATCACTTCCACGAGCAAGTATTGGCGCTGAACAAGGTCGGCGGCGAGGCGCGCGCCATGGTGGTGACCAACGGCATCGAGCGCGCCATCCAGTATTTCCACGCCTTCCGGGATTATCTTGAACAGCGCAAGAGCCGCTGGCGGGCCATCGTCGCCTTCTCCGGCGAGCACGAATACGGCGGGGCGAAAGTGAGCGAAGCCTCGCTCAATGGTTTTCCATCGAGCCAGATCGCCGAGCGGATCCAGCAGGATCCGTACCGCTTCCTGATCTGCGCGGACAAGTTCCAGACCGGCTACGACGAACCGCTGCTGCACACGATGTACGTGGACAAGACGCTCTCGGGCATCAGGGCGGTGCAGACCCTGTCGCGCCTGAATCGTGCGCACCCGAAGAAGCACGACGCCTTCGTGCTCGACTTCATGAACGATGCCGATGCGATCCAGAAATCATTCGCCGATTACTACCGCACCACGATCCTCGCCGAGGAAACCGACCCCGACAAGCTGCACGATCTCAAGGCCGCCCTCGATGGCGCCCAAGTCTACGCTGCCACGCAGATCGATCAGCTGGTGAAGTTGTATCTCGATGGCGCCGACCGCGACCGGCTCGATCCGATCCTCGATGCCTGCGTGGCGACGTATCGCGAACAGCTCGACGAGGACGGCCAGGTGGACTTCAAGGGCAAGGCCAAGGCCTTCCTGCGCACCTACGGCTTTCTCTCATCGATCCTGCCCTACACCAACGCCGAGTGGGAAAAGCTTTCGATCTTTCTGAATTTCCTGGTCTCGAAGCTTCCGGCGCCGGTGGAGGAGGATCTGTCCAAGGGCATTCTTGAAGCCATCGACATGGACAGCTACCGGGTCGAGAAGCAGGCCGTGATGAACATCCAGCTTCCCGACGCGGACGCCGAGATCGCTCCGCTGCCCACCAGCGGCGGCGGCCACAAGCCGGAACCGGAACTGGATCGACTGTCGAACATCCTGCAGAGCTTCAACGATCTGTTCGGCAACATCGCCTGGACCGACGCCGACCGGGTGCACAAGCTGATCACCGAGGACATCCCGAACCGCGTCGCGGCGGACGCGGCCTATCAGAATGCCAGGTGCAATTCCGACCGGCAGAATGCAAGAATCGAGCACGACAAGGCCTTGGCGCGCGTGATGACGGCCGTGCTGAGAGATGACACCGAGCTGTTCAAGCAGTTCACGGACAACGATTCGTTCAGGCGCTGGCTGACCGATACCGTGTTCGGGTTGACTTACCAAGAACGCAGGCCGAGCGGCCCATAGCTCAGCGGCGGGAAGAGCAGCTGCTTGAGAACGAGGTCATCGAGGACGTGGTTCGGAAAAGGCGGCGAGTGCTCGGACGGGCCGGCCGTCGGGCCGGTTTCGCGGCATCGCCGCGCTGCGCTCCCGCCGCGGGTGGACCACGGGTGAAGAGCCCGTTCGCCGCTGCCTGGGCCGCCACGAGCTTGCATCGACCGCCAGGTGCTGGGCGACGCGGTTCGCGCTACGCGCTTTGGTTGCCCTGCGCGTGCTGCGCCATGACGTCGAGAGCCAGGTTCGAGTGCGCGTAGGCGCCGCCGGCGCGCATCTCCGCGGCGACCCAGATCGCCTCCATGATTTCCTGCTCGCTGGCGCCGGCCTTGAGCGCGCCTTCGGTGTGGCCGCGGATGCAATAGGGGCATTGCGTGGTGTGCGCCACGGCCACCGCGATTAGCTGCTTGATCTTCTTCGGCAGCGCGCCGTCGGCGAAGACCTGGCGGCTGAAGGCCTGGAAGGCGGAAAGCGTTTCGGGCGCGAGCTCGCGGCGCTTGTGGGAAAGCTCGCTGCTCGGATGCGGAAACATCGGAGTCGTGTCCATGAAACCTCCTGTGAAATTCAGAAATGTCGGCCGAGCGTCCAGCAGGGCGGGTCGCTGGCCGGAAAGCTGTCGTCGAGCATGGCGTCAAGGCGAAGCTCGCGCTCGGCCCTCTCGCGCGTGCCCAGCGCGGGCACAGCGTGCAGTCGGCGCTGCGGCCGAATTGCCCGGTGGAGCGCTCGCTGCTGCTTCAGCGGCTGGTGAATCGCATGTCGCATGACGATACCTCCGATGCCGCCGTGCTTCGGCTCAGCGCTCGAGCAACGGCAGCTTGTCTGGCTTGCCGTTCCATTCGTCAGCGTCCGCTGGCGGGTCGATCCGCGCGGCGATCACCGGCCAGCGGGGCGCCAACTCGGCATTGATTTTCAGAAAGTGCTCCATGCCGGCCGGAACGTCGTCTTCCGGGAAGATGGCTTCGGCCGGACATTCAGGCACGCAAAGCGTGCAGTCGATGCACTCCATCGGGTCGATGGCGAGGAAATTTGCGCCTTCATGGAAGCAGTCGACCGGGCACACCTCGACGCAGTCGGTGTACTTGCACTTGATGCAGTTGTCGGTCACCACGTGCGTCATCGCCCGTCTCCACCTGCCTTCATCTGCGCGAGGCTTGCGCTGCAGATGCGTTGTCGTCGCGCTCGCTCAGGGCATTCTGCGCGACCGAACCGAACTCGCGGCTGACCCACGTCAAGCGGTGGCCGCCGTTCAGCGCGGATTGCGAACGGCAGCGCAAGCCCCAACATGGGGGCTGCTGCGAGGAGAACCCAATGCTCGACTTCTACTACTGGCCGACGCCGAATGGCCAGAAAATCGCCCTGTTCCTCGAGGAAGCGGGTCTGTCCTACACGGTCAAGCCGGTCGACATCGGCAAGGGCGACCAGTTTGCGCCGGAGTACCTGGCGATCTCGCCGAACAACAAGATTCCGGCGATCGTCGACCGCGCGCCGGCGGATGGCGGCGAGCCGATCAGCGTGTTCGAGTCCGGCGCGATCCTGCGCTATCTGGCGGAAAAGACCGACCGTTTCCTGCCGCGCGACTTGCGCCAGCGGACTATCGTGGACGAGTGGCTCTTCTGGCAGGTCGGCGGGCTCGGCCCCATGACCGGTCAACACGGGCACTTCAGCGTCTACGCGGCGGAGCGGATTCCCTACGCGATGGCGCGCTACCGGCGCGAGTCCGAGCGCCTGCTCGGCGTTCTCGACCGACGCCTGGCGGGGCGTGAGTTCATCGCCGGCGACGAGTACACGATTGCCGACATGGCCTCGTTTCCGTGGATCAACGCCTATTCGAAGGCGCCGCTCGACATGGCGCCCTTCGCTGAAGTGCGCCGCTGGCACGAGGCGATTGGCGCGCGGCCGGCTGCGGCGCGGGCGGCCGCGCTCGGCCAACGGGTGAGCCCAGCGAGCGGCACGCCGATGAGCGATGAGCAGAAGAAGGTGCTGTTCGGCCAGGGCCCGCGCTGAACGCTCGACCTCTGCCCTCCATAATGGCGGCTTCGTCGATCGGAGCCCGCCATGCGCCGCCTCGCTTTCCTTGCCCTTGCCGCGATCCTGCCGGGGCTGCCCCTGCACGCCGAGCGCCTCACGATCGAGCGCATCTTTGCCGATCCCGATCTGAACGGGCCGAGCCCGCGCGGGCTCGCGGTGGCGCCTGGCGGTCGGCTCGTCGGCTTCCTGAAGGGGCGCGCGGACGACCAGAACCAGCTCGATCTGTGGGCCTGGGAGATCGCGAGCGGGCGCACGAGGCGGTTGGTCGACTCTGCCGCTCTGGCCTCCGGGCGGGAGCTTTCCGATGTCGAGAAGGCGCGCCGCGAGCGGGCGCGGACCGCCGCGCTCAAGGGGATTCTTTCCTACCGCTTCGCGCCCGACGGGCGCAAGATCCTGTTCAGCGTCGACGGACGGCTGTGGCTTTATGACTTCGATGCGCGACGTGGCAAGGAGTTGCGCGCGCTGACTGCGCCGGGCATCGAGGCGATCGACGCCAAGGTTTCGCCGCGGGGGCGTTATGTGAGCTGGGTAGGCGGGCAGAATCTGCACGTGCTGGACCTGCACGGCGACACCAAGCCGCGGCAGCTCACCCGCGACGGAGCCGGGCCGGTACACAACGGCGAAGCCGAATTCGTCGCGCAGGAGGAAATGGGGCGCTCCACCGGCTACTGGTGGGCGCCGGACGACGCGCTGATCGCCTTCGAGCGCTATGACGAAAATGGGGTTGACGAAGTCGAGCGCAGCGAGGTCTACGCCGATCGCACCGAAGTCATCCGGCAGCGCTACCCGGCGGCCGGACGGCCGAACGTCGCGGTGAAGCTGGGCCTGATCGCGCCCGACGGCGGAGAGGCGCGCTGGATCGATCTCGGTGGAGAGCCCGATATCTACCTGGCCCGCGTCGCCTGGCTCCCGGACGGCAGACGCCTCGCCTTCCAGCGCCAGAGCCGCGACCAACGGCGGCTCGAGCTGATCGCGGTGGACGTGGCGAGCCTCGCCCGGACTCCATTGCTCAGCGAAACCAGCGAGACCTGGATCAACCTCAACGACGACCTGCGGTTCCTGAAGGATGAGGATGCCTTCATCTGGGGCTCGGAGCGGGACGGTTTTCATCACCTATATGTGTTCGGCCTCGACGGGCGCCTGCGCCGGCCGCTCACCGCGGGCAGCTGGGACGTCGATCGACTGCTGGCGCTGGACCCGAAGCGCGGCCTGGTCTACTTCAGCGCCGGCCGCGGCGATCCGCTGCAAAGCCACGTCTGGGCCGCGCGCCTGGACGGCAGCGAGGCCAGCGCTCCACGTCGGCTCAGCGAAGGGGAGGGCTGGCACGAAGCTGCTTTCGGCGAGGGTGGGGAGGTTTGGATCGACACTTTCTCCAACCCCACAACACCGCCGCAGGTCAGCCTGCGCAAGACGGACGGCCAGCGCATCGCCTGGATCGAGCGCAATGAGCTGAAGCCGGGGCACGCCTACTGGCCGTATCGCGACAGCCTGGTCGAGCCGGAATACGGCCGCCTCACCAGCGAAAGCGGCGAGGAACTGCTGTACCGGGTCTACAAGCCCCTGGGTTTCGATCCGGCACGACGTCATCCGGTCTTCATGACCTACTACGGCGGCCCGGGCAGCCAGTATGTGCGGCGCAGCTGGGGCAATCACTTCGAGCAGTTCATGGCCGAGCACGGCTACGTGGTCTTCGCCATGGACAATCGCGGCGCGCCGCGCCGCGGACGGCGCTTCTCCGACGCGATCTTCCAGCAGCTCGGCAAGCCCGAGGTGGCCGACCAGCTGGTCGGAGTTGCCTGGCTCAAGCGGCAGCCCTGGGTCGATCCGGCGCGGATCGGCATCTTCGGCTGGAGCTACGGCGGCTACCAGACCCTGATGCTGCTGGCCAAGGCCGACGCCGAATTCGCCGCGGGGGTTGCGGTCGCGCCGGTGACCGACTGGACGCTCTACGACACCCACTACACCGAGCGCTATCTCGGCACGCCAGCGAGCAACCCGCAGGGCTATCGCCTGTCCGGCGTGCTGCCCTGGCTCGATGGCCTCGCTTCGAACAAGCTGCTGCTGGTCCACGGCATGGCCGATGACAACGTGCTGTTCAGCAATTCCACCGAGCTCATGGCGGCGCTGCAGGAGCGCGGCACCCAGTTTCGCCTGATGACCTATCCGGGCGGCAAGCACGGACTGACGCCCCCGAGCCGGCGCCGCCACGTCTACACGCTGATCGCCGACTACTTCGCCGAGAAGTTGCAGCCGACGCCATGAGCGCCGCGCTGACGGAAGCAGGAGCAGGCTTGGCGCCAATGCTGGAAAACCCCGCTGCGCGGGTGGTCCGCGCGGGATGGGCGCCGGCCGGTGCGGCGCGGTGCTGCTAGACTGGTTTTTTCGGGAGGGCGGCACGACCGGTGCGGCCCGCGGGCTTTTTCGCGAGGGTACGCAACCGCCGATGAGCGAGCTTTGGCGCCGCTGCCTGAGCCGGCTGGAGGCCGAGTTCAGCGCCGACGACATCCAGACCTGGCTCGCTCCCCTGCAGGCCAGCGAGGACGGCAGCCGGCTGTTGCTCTGGGCGCCGAACGAATACACCCTGGAAACCGTGCGCGAGCGCTTCGTGGCGCCCATCGCGCTGCTGCTCGAGCACCTTGGCGGGCCGATCCACGAGGTGAGTGTGCAGGTTGGCGGGCGCAGCGGCGAGCGACGGCAAAAGCGCGGGGCGCCGGAACGCGAAGTCGAATTCGAAGGCCACCTGGATCCGCACTACACCTTCGAGAACTTCGTCGAGGGCAAGCCAAACCAGCTCGGCAAGGCGGCGGCGATGCAGGTGGCAATGAACCCCGGCCGCGCCTACAACCCGCTGCTCCTCTACGGCAGCACCGGGCTCGGCAAGACTCACCTGATGCATGCCGCCGGCAACCTGATGCGCGCGCAGCGCAACGGCTTCAAGGTGCTCTACCTGCGCTCGGAGCAGTTCGTCGAGGCCATGGTGCGTGCGCTGCAGCGCAAGAACATGGACGATTTCAAGCGCCGCTATCGCTCGGTGGACGCGCTGCTTATCGACGACATCCACTTCTTTGCCGGCAAGAACACCTCGCAGGAGGAGTTCTTCCACACCTTCAACGCGCTCTTCGAGAGCAAGCAGCAGATCATCCTGACCTGCGACCGCTACCCGAAGGAAGTCGACAACCTGGAGCCGCGTCTGAAGTCGCGCCTGGGCTGGGGTCTGAGCGTGGCGATCGAGCCACCGGACTTCGAGACCCGCGCGGCCATCCTGCTGGCCAAGGCTCAAGCCAAAGGCGTGGCGCTGCCCAGCGAGGTGGCCGGGCTGATGGCGAAGCGGGTGCGCGGCAACGTGCGCGACCTCGAGGGTGCGCTGAACACCCTGGTGGCAAACGCCAACTTCATGGGCCGGCGGATCGACCTGGACTTCGCGCAGGAAACGCTGCGCGACCTGCTCACCGTGCACGCGCAGGCGATCACGCTCTCGAACATCCAGCGGACCGTGGCAGACTACTACCAGCTGCGCCTGGCGGATCTGCTCTCGCACAAGCGCAGCCGCTCGATTGCCCGACCGCGACAGGTGGCCATGGCGCTGGCGAAGGAGCTGACCGAACACAGTCTTCCGGAGATCGGCGACGCCTTCGGCGGCAGGGATCATACGACGGTGCTGTACGCCTGCCGGACGATCCAGAAGCTCTGCGAAACCGACGGCAAGTTACGCCAGGACCGAGACAAGCTGCTGCGTCAGCTGAGTGAGTGACGGCGTCGGCAGAAAACCTGTGATGAAGCGCGCCCAAGAGCTCTGAGCAAATTGTGGACAAAACCCACGTTGGAAATGCTCCACAAACGATGCACAGGCAGTACGCTCGCAGATCTGGTGCAAAAACACGTCGTAAGTTATTGATATACCGTAATTAATTTGACAATGCGCGGTATCCACAAGCCCAACAAACAACCATTGATCCACAAGAAAGCTTTCTGAGACAGGACCGGACCGAGATGCAATTCACCATTCAGAGAGAAGCGTTCCTGAAGCGGCTACAGCACGTCGTAGGCGTCGTGGAACGGCGGCAGACCTTGCCCGTGCTGTCGAACCTGCTTCTGGTCGTCGGCGCAGATTCGGTATCGATGACCAGCACGGATCTGGAGGTCGAGATGGTGGCGCGCTTCGGCGCGGAGGCGCTTGCCCCGGGGGAGATCACGGTGCCCGCGAGGAAGCTCTTCGATATCAGCAGGGCGCTGCCCGACGGCTGCCGAATGCGCTTCGAGCTCAAGGGCGATCGGGTCACCTTGAGCGCGGGGCGCAGTCGCTTCGTGCTGGCGACGCTACCGGCGAGCGAGTTTCCGGTGATCGAGGACATCGAGGCCGTGGAGCGCGTATCGTTGCCGGAAGGGAGCCTGAAGTCGCTGATCGAGCGGAGCTCGTTTGCGATGGCGAATCAGGATGTGCGGTTCTATCTGAACGGCCTGCTGCTCGACTTGCGCGGGAACCGGCTGCGCTGCGTGGCGACGGACGGGCACCGGTTGGCCCTAGCGGAGGCGGAGCTGAACAGCGGCTCCGAGACGACCCGGCAGATGATCGTGCCGCGCAAGGGTGTCCTCGAGCTGCAGGGCCTGTTCGAGGGCGGCGACGATCCCATCGAGCTCGAGTTCGCGCGCAACCACCTGCGGGTGCGACGCGGCGAGGTGACCTTCACCTCGAAGCTGATCGACGGGCGATTCCCGGACTACGAACCGGTGATTCCGATCGGCGCCGACCGACAGGTGCTGATCGGCCGCGAGGACTTCCGGGCGGGCCTGCAGCGGGCCGCCATTCTGTCGAACGAGAAGGTGCGCGGCGTGCGGCTGGAAGTCAGCCCCGGAACCCTGCGGGTAGTCGCCCACAACCCGGAGCAGGAGGAAGCCGTGGAAGAGCTCGAGGCGAAGACCAACGTCGACGGCCTGAACGTGGCGTTCAACGTGAACTACCTGCTCGATGCGCTGGGGGCGATCGACAGCGAGGAGGTGCTGCTGTGCCTGCGTGATGCGCAGTCGAGCTGTCTGCTGCGCAAGCCGGACTCGCAAGATACCCGCCACGTCGTCATGCCGTTGCGCCTTTGAGGCCCACCGCCGGTTGCGGCGGTAAGCGCATGCGAATCGAGCGGCTGCGCATCTCCAATCTGCGGGGAATCGAATCGGTCGAGGCAGACTTCGGGCCACGCTGGAACCTGCTCGAAGGCGGCAACGGTGCGGGCAAGACCACGGTGCTGGAAGCCGCCTTCTTGCTTTCGCACGGGCGCTCCTTTCGCAGCGGGCCGCGCGACGCCCTGGTACGGCACGGCAGCAGTGGCTACGCCGTCTACGGGGAGCTGGTGAGCGCGGCTGGCACCACGCGGATCGGGCTCGCGCGAAGCGGCGGGGTGGCGGAGGCGCGGCTGGATGGGGCGGGTGTGCCGATGGGCGAGTTGTTCCGCCACGCGGCGGTGCTGTGCTTCGAGGCGGATTCCGCGCGCTGGATTGCCGGTTCGTCGGAAGAGCGCCGGCAGCTTCTCGACTGGGGAACGTTCCACGTGGAACCTTCCTTCCTGAATCACTGGCGGCGGTGTCAGCGTATTCTGAAGCAGCGCAACAGCCTGCTGCGAGCCGGCGCAACGGGCGGCATGCTGGACGCATGGGATCACGAATTGGCGACGGCGGCGGAGCCTCTGAGCGCTGCGCGCCAGTCGTTTTTCGCGCTCTGGCGGCCGCGGCTCGAGAGCTATCTGGCGCGCTTGCTGCCGGAGCTCGGAGACTCGCGGCTCGGCTTCAACCCCGGCTACGAAGCGGAGCGCCCGCTTGCGGAGACCCTTGCGCTGCGGCGGGAGTCGGATCTGGCGCGCGGCTATACCGGCGCTGGACCGCATCGCGCGGACTGGACCCTCGATTTCGGCCCGCGCCTGGGCCGCGATCACCTATCGCGGGGCCAGCTGCGGCTGTGTGCGCTGGCCTGCCTGCTCGGCATGGTCGAGCTGCTGGGCGAAAGCGCCGGCGGGACGCCCGTGCTCTGCCTCGACGATCTCGCCGCCGAGATCGACGAGCGACACCGGGCGCTGGTGATCGAGCTGGTCGACGCGACAGGGGCGCAGGTGCTGGTTACGGCTACCGAGTCACCACGGGAGCTCCTCGATCCCACCCTGGAGGTTGTTCGGTTCCACGTGGAACGAGGGCATCTGAGGCGGCTGTTATAATCAGCGGCTGCACTGCGAACCCGACTCACGCTGCGGGCGCATTCCGGAGTCCGGCATGACCGACCAGTACGATTCCAGCAAGATCAAGGTTCTCAAGGGCCTCGAGGCCGTGCGCAAGCGCCCCGGCATGTACATCGGTGACACCGATGACGGTACCGGGCTGCACCACATGGTGTTCGAGGTCGTCGACAACGCGATCGACGAAGCGCTGGCCGGCTATTGCGATCACGTCGTGGTAACGGTCCATGCCGACGGCTCGGCAAGCGTGGCAGACAACGGCCGCGGCATCCCGGTTGGAATCCAGGCGGAGGAGGGCCGCTCCGCAGCCGAAGTCGTGATGACCGTGCTGCACGCCGGAGGCAAGTTCGACGACAACAGCTACAAGGTTTCCGGAGGCCTGCACGGCGTCGGCGTTTCAGTGGTCAACGCGCTGTCCGACCATCTCTGGCTCAACATCTGCCGCGACGGCCATGAGCATCAGCAGGAGTATGCCAACGGTGAGCCGTTGTATCCGCTGAAGATCATCGGTGCGTCGGACGCGCGCGGCACCACCGTGCGCTTTCATCCGAGCAAGGCCACGTTCTCCAACATCGATTTCCAGTATGAAGTGCTCGCCAAGCGCCTGCGCGAGCTCTCCTTCCTCAACTCCGGGGTGAAGATCGAGCTGGTCGACGAGCGCTATGAGAAGCGCGAGATCTTCCAGTACGAAGGTGGCATCCGTTCCTTCGTCGAGCATCTGTCCGAGCTGAAGACCCCACTGCACGCGAAGGTCATCAACTTCAGCGCGCAGAACGAGGGCACCACGGTCGAGGTGGCGATGCAGTGGACCGACGCCTATCAGGAAACGATGTTCTGCTACACCAACAACATTCCGCAGAAAGACGGCGGCTCGCACCTGTCCGGCTTCCGCGCCGCGCTGACGCGCACTCTGTCGAACTACATCGAGCGCGAAGGTCTGCAGAAAAACGCCAAGGTCGGCCTCTCCGGCGATGACATGCGCGAAGGCTTGATCGCGGTGCTGTCGGTCAAGATGCACGACCCGAAGTTCTCCTCGCAGACCAAGGACAAGCTGGTATCGAGCGAGATCAAGGGCGTGGTCGAGTCGATCGTCGGACAAAAGCTCGACGAGTTCCTGCTTGAAAACCCCGGTGACGCGCGCGCGATCGCCGCCAAGGTGGTCGATGCCGCGCGCGCCCGCGAGGCGGCGCGCAAAGCGCGCGAGCTGACCCGGCGCAAGGGGGCTCTCGATATTGCCGGGCTTCCCGGCAAGCTCGCCGATTGTCAGGAAAAGGATCCGGCGCAGAGCGAGCTGTTCCTGGTCGAGGGCGATTCGGCCGGCGGCTCGGCCAAGCAGGGCAGAAACCGACGCAATCAGGCGATCCTGCCGCTCAAGGGCAAGATCCTGAACGTCGAGCGCGCGCGCTTCGACCGCATGTTGGGCAGCGCCGAGGTTGGCACCTTGATCACCGCGCTCGGTACCGGCATCGGCAAGGACGAGTTCAATATCGACAAGCTGCGCTACCACCGCATCATCATCATGACCGACGCGGACGTGGACGGCTCACACATCCGCACCCTGCTCCTCACCTTCTTCTACCGGCAGATGCCGGAGCTGATCGAGCGCGGCCACGTCTACATCGGCCTGCCGCCGCTCTACAAACTGAAACAAGGCAAGCAGGAGATCTACCTGAAGGACGACGCGGCGCTGAACGCCTACCTCATCTCCAGCGCCGTAGACGGCGCGGAGCTGGCCTATGCGCTCGACGTGCCGCCGATCGGCGGCGCCGGGCTCGAGCGGCTGATGAGCGTGTATCAGCTGGCCCTCGACCAGATCGGGCGGCTGAGCTTCCGCTACGACCCGGCGCTGCTGCACGTGCTGCTGCAGGTGCCGCTGCCGCCGGTTGGCTGGCGGGACCCGATTGCGCTGAACGCCTGGCTCGACGCCCTGCGCGCGGCGCTTGCCGCAACCGGTCTCGGCCGCCCGCGCTACGCCCTGCGAGTGCAGCCGGCGAGCGACGAGCATGGCCCGGCGCTGGTCGTCGAGCGCGACCAACACGGCCTCAGCCATACCCAGATCCTGCCGGCGGCACTGCTCGGTGCCGCTGAGTTCCGGCCGCTCGTCGATGCCGCAGCCGAACTTGCCGGGCTGATCCAGGCTGGCGCGGAAGTGCGCCGTGGCGGCAAGTCGCGGCAGGTTGCGAACTTCGCCGAGGCCTACACCTGGCTGATGGACGAAGCCAAGCGCGGCCGCACCGTGCAGCGCTTCAAGGGGCTCGGCGAGATGAACCCGGAGCAGCTCTGGGACACCACCGTCAACCCCGATACCCGGCGCCTGCTGCAGGTGCGGGTCGAGGATGCGGTGGCCGCCGATCGTATCTTCACCACCTTGATGGGTGATGTGGTGGAGCCGCGGCGCGAATTCATCGAGGAGAACGCGCTCCGCGTCGGCAATCTCGACGTTTGAGGCTCTCGCTCCAGCGTGCTGAAATGTTGCGGCGCAGCAATTCATGGCACCTTTCCCGCCTTGTGCAGCCGAAACCTCGGCGCTAACCTCAACCTCCTGCACGGATCGCGAGGGAGCGCGGTCCACCTCGCCTAACGACGAATAATGGGGTTCCAATGAAGCTCTCGAAGTGGGTCGTCGCCGCGCTTTGCGCCCTCAGCTTGATCGTGACCGGCGCGTCGCTCGCGGCCGGCAAGCGCGACGTCAACGAATATCCCCACGCCACGCGCAAGGATCCTTCGCCGGAGATGTCGAACGCGGACCAGCGCGACCTCGGCAAGGCCGCCGATCTCCTGAACGAGGGCAAGAACGACAAAGCGCAGCCCTACATCAGCAAGGTGCTTGGGCGCAGCCGCGCCAGCAAGTACGCGCAGTCTTTCGCGCATCAACTGCAGGGCCAGATCTACTACGACGCGGATCGTGTGGACGAAGCGCTGGCCGAATACCGCCAGGCACTCGACATCGGTGGGCTGCCCAACAAGCAGCACTTCTCACTGCTCTACATCACCGCCCAAATCGACCTGCAGGAAGAGCGCTACGAAAAGGCGCTCGCGGCCGTTGCCGAGTGGGAGCGCCTGACCGGCACCGAGACCGCCGATGAGCAGGCGCTCAAGGCCAACGCCCTCTATCGCCTCGACCGCTATCAGGAGGCGATCGACACGATGAAGAAGGCGATATCGATGGCCGACAAGCCGAACGACAGCTGGGACCAGATCCTGATGGCCAGCTACTTCGAGCTCGATCAGTACGACCAGGCTGCGGCGCTCGTCAAGCAGCAGCTGGCCAAGGATCCAAACAACTTCAAGCTGATCAACCAGCTCGCCACCATCTACATCCAGGCCGACGACATGGAGCAGGCCGCCCGGATCATGGCCGACGCGAACCAGCGCGGCCTCATCACCACCGGAACCGACTACGTGCAGTTGGCCAAGCTCTACGCCTCCGCAGACAAGCCCAAGGAGGCGGCGACGACCCTGCAGGAGGGTCTCGGCAAGGGCATCGTCGAGGGCAACTACGACAACTACAAGCTGCTCGGCGACGTCTGCACTCAGGCCGAAATCGACGCTTGCGCGATCGAGGGCTATCAAAAGGCTGCGCCGCTGGCGCCCGACGGCAACGTCGACTATCTGCTCGGCTATGTGCTCTTCTACGCCAACCGGTCCGCGGAGGCGGTCGAGGCACTGAACGGCGCCATCGCCAAGGGCAGCCTGCGTCAGGAAGGCGAAGCCTATCTACTGCGCGGCGACGCCGAAAACGACCTCGACCGCGGCAGCGCGGCGATGGCGGACTGGAAGAAGGCAGAAACCTTCCCCAGCACGCGCACGATGGCCCAGCAGCGCATCCGCACGGTGACGGGTGGCGTCAAGCTGAAGCGCGCAAGCAAGCACAAGTGATGCCGGCTCAGCGCTCCCGCTGCGCACCCGTACCGCCGATCGCCGTGTCCACGCGTTCGGCGCAGTTGAGCGCGCGGCCCTCCATTCATCTCTCGCACTGGCGTTCGCGGGTGCGCCCTGCCGCGACCTGGGTCGCTTGTCCGCAGGGTGCCGGGTGTTGTACCGTGCGCCGTTCTTGCGCCAACGCTTCGCGGCGGGGATTCAACGCGAGCGAGTCGACCATGTCGCCCAGCGCGCCCAGCAATTCTTTTCGTTGGTCCTACTGATGGCATTCAGCTACGACGATCCAGATGGCGGTTCCAGGTTCAGCTGGCGGCGCGTTGCGGCGTTCACCAGCGCCTTCGCCATGCACGCGTTCGCCTTTGCGATGGTGATGGCGCCGATTGCGCCACCTTCCTCCAAAGACAAGGTCGTGGACCGCAAAGTGACGGTCGAATTCATCGAGCCGCCACCACCGCCGCCCCCACCACCGCCACCGCCGCCGGAGCCGCCGAAGAAGCCGCCGCCGAAGATCGTCGAGAAGATCCAGCCGCCACCCAAGGCTCCTCCGCCGCCGCCGGCGCCGCCGGTCGTCGTCGAGGAAGCCTCGGCCATGGCGATTCCGGCGCCTCCCCCGGCACCGCCGGCTCCGCCGCCGCCGCCGAGCGACATCGCGCCGAGCGAAGACATCAGCTACCGTCGGCTGCGGCCGCCGAAATATCCGCCGCAGGCGGTACGCCAGCACATCACCGGCAAAGTGATCCTGCGCGTGCTGGTGGGTGCGGACGGCTCGCCGAAGGAGATCACGGTCGACAAGTCCAGCGGCTCGCGCCTGCTCGACCAGGCGGCCATCGCGGCGGTCAAGAACTGGATGTTCAATCCGGGCCAAAAGAACGGCAGGCCTGCTGAAGGCTATGCTCTCGTCCCCATCAATTTCGAACTCTGAACCAGCGAGAAGGTGTCGCCATGCAGCTAGACCCGTCACAGACCCCCGCGGCAGCCCAGCCTGCCGTCGTTCCCGTGCCCGGTGGCGGCGGCAACGCCGCAGCCATGCAGGCGATGGGCTTCCAGGACCTGATCCACAACTTCGATGCGCTCGGCTGGATCGTCTTCATCACGTTGGCCGTGATGTCGGTGACATCGGTCTACTACATCGTCTACAACTTCCTGCGCAATTCGATGGTTCGTCGGCGCATGGAGAAAGTGATCCACACCTTCTGGGACACGCCCTCCGCGCAGGACGCGGTGCGCTTCCTCGAGGAGCAGCCGCGCAGCGAGCCGTTCTCCAAGATCGCCCTCGCGGCGGCCTCAGCGGCCGCGCACCATCAGCGCAACGAGGGCAGCCGCCTCGTTGAAGCGCTCAACCGCTCCGAGTTCATCGACCGCGCCCTGCGGCAGTCGGTAGCCCACGAGAGCCTGCGTCTGGAAGGCGGCATGACCTTGCTCGCCACCGTCGGCTCGGCGGCGCCCTTCGTCGGTCTGCTCGGCACCGTCTGGGGCATTTATCACGCACTGATCAAGATTGCCGCGAGCGGCAACGCATCGATGGAAGCCGTGGCGGGTCCCGTAGGCGAGGCGCTGATCATGACCGCCTTCGGTTTGTTCGTGGCGATCCCGGCGGTGCTCGGCTTCAACTTCTACGTCCGCTCCAACCGGGTCATCTTCGCGCGCTTCGACGAGTTCGCGCACGACCTGCACGATTTCTTCGCCACCGGCTCGCGCGTCGAAGCGGGCGCGGCCCCCGTAGCAGCCGCGAGGAAGTAAGTCATGTCCATGAGTACGGGCAGCGGCGGCGGCCCAATGTCGGAAATCAACGTCACGCCGCTGGTCGACGTGATGTTGGTGCTGCTCATCATCTTCATGCTGACGGCACCCCTGATGACCCACCGTATCCGCATCGATCTGCCGCAAGCCAACATCAACAAGCAGGAAGAAACCCCCCCGGAGCCGATCGACCTGGCGGTGAAGGCTTCGGGCGACCTCTACTGGAACGATGAGCCGGTCACGCAGTCGATCCTGCAGGCGCAGCTGCGCGTTGCCGCGCAGAAGAATCCGCAGCCGGAGCTGCAAATTCGCGCCGACCGCACCACCGAATATCAGAAGGTGGCTGCGGTCATGGCTGATGCGAAGAACGCCGGCATGGTGAAGATCGGTTTCGTGGCCGTGGGCGAAACCGGGCCCTGAACCCTAAGCCGTGGGAGGCAGCCCGCGCCGTAAGGCGAAACGCCGAGGCGCCGCAGCAATGCGGCGCCATTGTCTGCGCTGCTGCGCTTGAGCGAGTGGCGACGGCCCGCGGCAGCGGCCGGCGGCGCCTCGATCAGGTGGTGGTCTCGAACCCGCGGCCGAGCGCCGCGAGATAGCCGCGAATCGTCTGGGCAAGCCCCTCGTAGACCGCCTCGCTGATCAACGCGTGACCGATCGAGACCTCGGCGAGGAAGGGAATCGCGCGCCGCAGCGGCACCAGGTTCTGGCGGTTCAGGTCGTGTCCGGCGTTCACGCCAAGGCCGCAGGCGCGAGCGCGCTCGGCAAGCCGCGCACACTGCTCGAGCTCGCGCGCGTAATCGCCCAGCGCGAACGCTCGCGCGTAGGGCTCGGTATAGATTTCGATCCGCTGGGCGCCGATTTCCGCCGCCCGCTCGACCTCGGCCACGTCGGCATCCACGAACAGGCTGACCCGACAGCCCAGGGCTCGCAGCTCGCGCACCAGCGGCGCCAGCCGCGCGGCGTCCGCGCGCAGATCGAAGCCGTGATCCGAAGTGATCTGCCCGTCGCCGTCCGGCACCAGAGTCGCCTGCTGCGGACGATTGGCGCGCACCAGTTCGATGTACCCTGGGTAGCTGCCGCGGGCCGGCGCAAACGGATTGCCCTCGATGTTGAACTCGGCACCGCCCAGCACCGCGGCCACGAGCGGCACGTCGCGCGCCCGGATGTGGCGCTGATCGGGCCGCGGATGCACGGTGATCCCATCACAGCCGGCCGCCAGCGCGACGCGCGCAGCTTCGGCCGGGTCCGGCAACCTGCCGCCGCGCGAGTTGCGCAGCACGGCGATCTTGTTGACGTTGACGCTGAGCGCGGTCATCCCGTCACGCCGCGTTGGCTCAGCGGCATTTTTCCGCCGTCTGCTTCCAGACCACCGGTTCCCAGTAGGCCGCGTTCTGCCATTCGTTGCGATGTTCGCGATTCAGCTTCGCGGCGATCAGCAGCGTGGTGTCGGCCGGCACGTCGATGCTCAGCTTCTTATACTGCGGCGCGGCGTTGCGCTGGCGGTTGTTGAAACTCACGTAGGCACCGTCGATCCGCTCCGCCACTTCCAGCATGTGCGTTCCCGGCGTCACCCGCCAGGAGTCGGCGTTGCGCGGGCCGGGCAGCTTGCCGTCGATGCTGATCACCGTCGCGCCGTGCAGATCCTGCTGGCGCGGCGCCAGGTCCTTGGTGCTGATTCGACCGCAGCCGGCTTCCTCGGCCGCCGCGGCTGGCAGCGCGAGCGCACCCGCGAGTACCAGCAGCGTGGCCGCGCCGAACGCCTGGTGCCAAGTGTTGCGTGGGGTGTTCATCGTCGCACCTCCATCAGCGATGGGGCACCGATTATCCAGCGCACATGATGAACGCCACGCCAGCGCTCAGCAACGCCGCATTTGCGTCGCGCCAGCCCCCGGACACTCAGTCTGGATCGCGCCAGCGCCGGACCCGCACCGACCGCGCGGGTCCGCGCCACGCCAGCGCCGCCGGGACGCCGGGCTCGACGTCGAGGTTCTGCACCTGCCAGTCGCCGATCGCGCCGGCCGCCGCGGCCAGCTCGAGCAGGCCGCCGACGCGTCCCTGTGTGTCCAGGCCGAATTCGACTTGGTGCAGGCCGAAGGAGAGCCCGCTGCCCAATGCCTTGAGCAGGGCTTCCTTGCGCGTCCACAGCGCGAGGAAGGTCTCCTGACGACGCGCTTCCTCCAGCGCCCCCAGCGCCGCCGCCTCGCCAGCGCTGAAGAAACGCTGCGCCAGGCTGCCCACGTCGATTCGCCGCCGCCGCGCCTCGATGTCGACGCCAACCGGAACCCCGCGGGCGAGGGCGATCAAGCCGAACGCGCCGCTGTGGCTCAAATTGAACTGCAGCTGCGGCCACCCTGGCGCGAAGGGTTTGCCGTGCGGCCCGAGTGCCAGCCGTGGTGCCACCGCAGTCCCGGCGTGGCGGCACAGCAGCTTTGCCAGAATTTCGCGCGTCCGTTGCCGCAGCCTATCGGGGGCCGGCGCCTCATCCTGGCGCAGCACCCACACCTGGATCTCCCCCGAGCGCAGCTCCGGCAGCCGCGAATTTGCGTGCGGCTCGCGTGCATTCAGCTCAGACAACGCCGCGCTCCGCGTCGGCCGCCATCACCTCCGCCAGAGCCGCCGTGCGCCGTCCGGGCTGGCTCGTCGCGAGGCGCCGACGCGCCAGGCGCGCGGCGATCCGCGGCGGACCCGATCTTGCTTCCGTACCGTACCGCCCGAGCCCTGCTGGTGCCCACCACGTCTCACTTCACCAGGCGTTCGTCCACCAGCACGCGCACCACCGAAGGGTCGGCCAAGGTGGAGATGTCGCCGAGCGCTTCCGGTTGGTTTTCGGCGATCTTGCGCAGGATCCGGCGCATGATCTTGCCGGAGCGGGTCTTTGGCAGCGAGGTTGCCCACTGTACGTAGTCGGGGCTCGCGATCGGGCCGATTTGCTCGCGCACCTCGGCGATAAGCTCCTTGCGCAGTGCCTCGCTCGGTTCCTCCCCGGCGCGCAGGGTGACATAGACGTAGATGCCCTGACCTTTGATGTCGTGCGGGCAGCCGACCACCGCGGCTTCGGCTACTTTCGGATGGGCCACCAGCGCGCTCTCGATCTCGGCAGTGCCCAGGCGGTGGCCGGACACGTTGATCACGTCGTCGACCCGGCCGGTGATCCAGTAGTAGCCATCCTCGTCGCGGCGCGCGCCGTCGCCGCTGAAATACATGCCGGGGTAGGCCTTGAAATAGGTGTCGATGAAGCGCTGGTGGTCGCCATAGACGGTGCGCATGATGCCGGGCCAGGCCTCGGTGATGACCAGGTTGCCCTCGCCGACGCCCTCGACCAGCTGGCCGCCGCCGTCGACCAGCCCCGGCTTGACGCCGAAGAAGGGCAGGGTCGCCGAGCCGGGCTTCTGCTCCATCGCGCCAGGCAGCGGAGAGATCAGGATGCCGCCGTTTTCCGTCTGCCACCAGGTGTCGACGATCGGGCAGCGGCCGTCGCCGACCACGTCGTGGTACCAGCGCCAGGCTTCCGGGTTGATCGGCTCGCCGACGCTGCCGAGCAGGCGCAGGCTGGCGCGCGAGCTAGCCTTGACCGGCTCCGCGCCTTCGCGCATCAGGGCGCGGATCGCGGTCGGCGCGGTATAGAGGATCGTCACCTGGTGCTTGTCCACCACCTGCCAGAAGCGCGAGGCATCGGGCCAGGTCGGCACCCCCTCGAACATCAGGCTGGTCGCGCCGTTGGCCAGCGGTCCGTAGACGATGTAGCTGTGGCCGGTCACCCAGCCGATGTCGGCGGTGCACCAGTAGACGTCGTCCTCGCGCAGGTCGAACACGCATTCGTGGGTGTAGCTGACGAAGACCAGATAGCCGCCGCTGGTGTGCAGCGCGCCCTTCGGCTTGCCGGTCGAGCCGGAGGTGTAGAGGATGAACAGCGGATCCTCCGCGCTGACCGGCACCGGCCGGTGTTCCGCCGGCTGCACGTCCATCAGGGTGTGCCACCAGCGATCGCGCGGCGGCTGCATGGCGATGGCGGCGCCGGTACGGCGCACCACCAGCACGGTTTCCACGCTGGCCGTACCGGGCCGCTCCAGGGCTGCGTCGACGTTCACCTTGAGCGGCACGTGGCGCCCGCCGCGCAAGCCCTCGTCAGCAGTGATCACCAGCTTGCAGCTGCAGTCGGCGATACGGCCGGCCAGCGCGTCCGGCGAAAAGCCACCGAAGACCACGGTGTGCACGGCGCCGATGCGGGCGCAGGCGAGCATCGCCACCGCGGCTTCCGGGATCATCGGCAGGTAGATCGCCACCCGGTCGCCCTTGCGAACGCCCAGGGCGCTCAGCATGTTGGCCGCCTTGCAGACCTCGGCGTGCAGCTCGCGGTAGCTGATGCGCCGCGATTTGGTGGGATCGTCGCCTTCCCAGAGAATCGCGGTCTTGTCGCCGCGCGTGGCCAGGTGTCGATCCAGACAGTTGGCCGCCACGTTGAGCTCGCCATCCGCGTACCAGCGGATGTGCAGGTCCTTCGCCTCGAAGGACACGTCGCGCACCTCGCGGTAGGGCTTGATCCAGTCCAGGCGCTGGCCGATCCGACCCCAGTAGGCGACCGGATCGCGGACCGACTCCTCGTACTCGCGTCGGTAGGCGGCCAAATCGCGCCGATAGGCCGCGGGGGCTTGCTTCACTGCCATCAGAATGCTCCGGTCAGAAGGGCGACGCGCTGGTTGTATCCGCGCGCCGGCCGTGGCTCTCAGGCGTGGCGGCGCAAGAGGCCGATGACGAACAGCAGGATCACTGCGCCGATCAGCGCGTAGACGATGCTGCCGAAGATTCCGCCGAGGCCGAGACCGAGCCCCGCAAGCGGCAGCAGCCAGCCGGCGAGCACGGCACCGAGGATGCCGACCACGATGTTGCCGACCAGGCCGAAGCCGCGGCCCTTGACGATCAGACCGGCAAGCCAGCCGGCAATCGCACCCACGATCAGGAAAACGACGATCGATTCGATAGTCACCCTGTTCATCCCGAAATGACGCCCGCTGCGTCGCGCTCATTCTGCGCCGAAAGCACCGCGCGGGCATTGTGCGCTGCGGGGTGGAGCCAGTCTGCCCTTGAAGCCTGCCCGAAATCGCGACGCTCAGTCGACCCGGCAAAGCACCGCCTTCAGATAGCGCGACTCCGGCACATGCGCAAGCCAGGGATGATCGGCGCCAGCCCCGCCCACCTTGAGCACCTGCAGGCTGCGCCCGCTGTAGAAGCCGGCGCGCCGCAGCATGTCGAGAAACTGCTCCTCGCTGACCAGGCCGGTGCAGGAGCAGCTCAAGAACAGGCCGCCCGGCTTCACCGCCGCGAGCGCCAGCTTGTTCATGTCGAGGTATTTCTTCAGCGCAGGAATTACTTGCTCGCGGTCGCGGGTCATCTTGGCGGGGTCGAGGATCACCGCATCGAAGCCTTCGCCACGCCGCTCGCGCAGCCAGGAGAAGATGTCCGCCTGGACGAAGCGCATCCGCACCTGGTTGAGGCGCGCGTTGCGCTCGGCGATGCCCAGCACTTCCTCATCGAGGTCGACGCCGACCGTTTCCCCGGCGCCGCCAAGCACTTTGGCGCTGATGCCGAAGCCACCCGAATTGCAGCACAGATCGAGCACCGAGCGACCGCCGCAGAGCTCGGCCATCATGCGCCGATTGTCGCGCTGGTCGGCAAAGAAGCCGGTTTTGTGGCCGCCGCCCGGCGCGGCGTGGAAGGCCACGCCGTGCTCGTGAATCACGTTCGGCGCGGGCGGCGGCGGTGCCGCGAAGTCGAAGCTTTCCTGCTTCTGCACGTGCTGCTCGGCGAAGGCGTAGAGGTGGCTGCCCGGAAAGTGTTCGAGCAGGCAGCGCTGGATCAGCTCGCGCTGGCGGAACATGCCGGCGGCGAAATACTGGATCACCAGGGTATCGGCGAAGCGGTCGACCACCAGCCCGGAAAGGCCGTCGCCCTCCGAGTGGATCAGGCGGTAGGCGTCGCTCACCGCATCGAGCTTCAGCACCTCGCGGCGCAGCGCAACGGCGGCACCAATCCGCCGCGCGAAGAACGCCGCGTCGATCGGTTCGTCGGGGTCTTCGCTCAGCACCCGCAACGCGATCCGCGAATGACCGTTGTAGAAGCCGCGGCCGGCGAAGCGCCCGTCGCGGTCGATGATTTCGACGACGCTGCCGGGCCGCGGGCGGGGCTCGGGCCGCGTGACCATCTTCTGGTAGATCCAGGGATGCCGGGAGCGGCGCTCGGTCTTGAGCTGGATTATCGCTGGCGCGGCGTCCACTTCAGGCTTCACGGGCGACTCCTGCCCTGGCCGCATGGCGATCCTCGGCATCGGTCAGCACACTGGCGATGGCGGCGTGATAGGCCTCTAGCACCTGCTCGCCGCTGCTCGCCCCCACGCCCACCGCGACCCGCGCGCGTAGGCCGATCGCCAGCGCCCTGAGCAGGGGCGCGTTGACGCGTTTGGCGGGCTCGAAGGCCGCGCGACCCAGCGTAGAGTGGAAATCATGCAGCTCGAAGAAGAAGCGCAGCTGCCCGTCGCTCAGGAAGCTCAGCACCGGCAGCGCGCTGTCCGTCGCGCTCAGCGAGCGCCCACTCAGCATCTCTCGCTCGCGGCACAGTCGCTCGCCGCTGGCGGCGAACTCGGCGAACGGCTCGGCGACGTTTGCGGTGTCGAGATCGGCGGCGAGCAGGGCGAGTTTGCGCGCATGGACGATCCGGGCGTCCTCGCGCCAGTCGGGCGCGAGGTCGTCGAGGATGCGCCCCAGGCGCGGCGCCAGGGCGCCGCCGCTTTGCACCAGATCGGCCGCGTTCAGCCGCAGTGCGCCGGGCAGCGGCGCCGCGTCGAAGGTGCTGCCGGCAATGGCGAGTTCGAGCGCGAGGTGCAAATCCAGGTCACCCTCGCGATCGAAGCCGCAGACGTCGAGAATGCGCGCCATCTCCAGCAGGCTGGCGAGCTCGTTCGCGCCCACGCCGGCGCTGGGTGGTCCCGCCTCGCGCTGGCGCAGATCGTGACCGGCGCCAAACAGCAGCAGCGCGCAGCAGTCGCGCAGCGACAGCGACTGCGCGCCCGGAGAATCCAGCAGGCGCTCGAAGCGGACGCCGCAGATTTCCTTGATGTGGCCTTCGTTGTGGTAGGCGTGTAAGTCGTGGCCGAGGCGGCCGTGACGAAACGTCATGCGCGCGTAGGCCAAGAGGAGCGCGCCAAGAGTTCGTTCGAGCAGCGCTTCGTCATCGCCTCCCGCGATCCGCGAGCGCAGTCGCTCGCGTTGCCGCTGACCGAGCAGGTCGATCGGCTCCGCATGGGCGCCGAGCTGCGCGCGCGCCGCCGCGACGTCGGGCAGCTGACGTTCGATTTCGTCGACGCCGATGGTCGGCGGTATCGGGAGCATCGCGGCCGGGGAGTCTGCTGGATCGGTCGCGAGTATAGCCCGCGCGCCGCGGCCTCGAAGCGGTGCGCCGGGCCCGCGTCAGGGCGAGTCCGCACGGCGCGGCGATTCACAGCCAGCCGCGCTCGGCGAGCGAGGTCGGGGTGCCGCTTCCGATCACGAAGTGGTCCAGCAGGCGCACGTCGATCAGCGCCAGGGCCTCACGCAGACGCGCGGTGATCGCGCGATCGGCGGCGCTCGGTTCGGCAACGCCGGAAGGATGGTTGTGGGCGACGATGACCGCCGCCGCATTGTGCCGCAGACAACGGCGCACCACTTCCCGCGGGTACACCGAGGCACCGTCGATGCTGCCGCGGAAGAGCTCCTCGAAGCCGAGCACTCGGTGCCGGTTGTCGAGGAACAGACAGGCAAACACCTCATAAGGGTAGGCGGCGAGCCTCGCTTTCAGATAGCGTCCGCTCAGCGTCGGGTCGGTCAGGGTGTCGCCGGCGCGCAGCTCGGCGTCGAGATAGCGCTTGCCGAGCTCGAGCGCCGCACACAGCCGGCACCAAGCGACTCGACCGAGCCCATCGCTTGCCTGGCCGGCATCGAGCAGGGGCTTCAGTCCGCCGGCCTGTGTAAGGAGCTCGCGGCCCAGGTCGACCGCGGTCTTGCCGCGCCGCCCCGAACCCAGAAAGACCGCGAGGAGTTCCGCATCGGACAGCGCCGCGGCGCCTCGCGCCTGAAGCTTTTCACGCGGCCGCTCGGCAGCAGGCCAGTCGCGGATACTCATCTTGGTGGACCTCCTGCAGAGCCGGTCGCCGCTCGCGCTGGAGTCGGGACGGGATGTCCCCACAGGATCGACGCTCGCGGTTTCACCGGCCAGCGGCGAAACCGGCGTTTTTCAGTAAGCTAGGCGCTCTGCCTTGCGTGCGTGGATTGCTACATGAAGCTGGAGAGTCTGAGCGGCGTGCGCGTGCTGCTGGGCGTGGGCGGCGGCATTGCGGCCTACAAGAGCGCCGATCTGGTGCGGCGGCTGCGCGACGCCGGCGCCGAGGTGCGGGTGGTGATGAGCGCGCACGCGGAGCGCTTCGTCAGCTCGATCACCTTTCAGGCGCTGTCCGGCAATCCGGTGCGCAGCTGCCTTTGGGATGCAGCCGCCGAAGCGGCGATGGGCCACATCGAGCTCGCCCGCTGGGCCGACGAGGTGCTGATCGCGCCGGCCACTGCCGATCTGATCGCGCGGCTCGCACACGGGCGCGCCGACGAGCTGCTGAGCACCCTTTGCCTCGCCACTGCGGCACCGGTCTCGGTCGCACCCGCGATGAACCGCCAGATGTGGGCGCATCCGGCGACCCAGGCCAACGTCGACTGCCTGCGCGAACGTGGCGTGCGCGTGTTCGGACCCGCGGTTGGCGATCAGGCCTGCGGCGAGTTCGGCGGTGGCCGTCTGCTCGAGCCGCTGCAGCTGGTGGCCGCGCTGGTGGCGGCGCGGGCGCCGCAGGACTTGCTTGGACTTCGCGTGCTGGTGAGTGCCGGGCCGACATTCGAGGACATCGATCCCGTGCGCTTCGTCGGAAATCGAAGCTCCGGCCGCATGGGCTTCGCGATCGCCGCCGCCGCCGCCGAGCGCGGCGCGCGGGTGGAATTGGTGGCCGGCCCGGTCGCGCTGACGACGCCGCTCGGCGTGGCCCGAACCGACGTGCGCAGCGCGCGTGAAATGGAAAGCGCGGT
>CAZORA010000022.1:26673-40446 GCA_964582225.1 uncultured Dokdonella sp.
CGCTCGGCGTGGCCCGAACCGACGTGCGCAGCGCGCGTGAAATGGAAAGCGCGGTGATGACGCGGGTCGCCATCTGCGACGTCTTCATTGCGACCGCCGCGGTCGGCGACTTCCGGCCGGCGGAAATCGCCCCCAACAAGCTGAAGAAAGCCGGCAGCAGCGGACTGCGCCTCGAGCTGGTGCAGAACCCGGACATTCTGGCGGAGGTCGCGGCGCTGCCCAGGCGCCCGTTTCTGGTGGGTTTCGCCGCCGAGACGGAACAGGTGGAGGCGTTCGCGCGGGCCAAGCTCGAGCGCAAGAAGCTCGATCTGATTGCCGCCAACGAAGTGGGCGGCGGTCGTGGTTTCGAAGTCGATGACAATCAGTTGCTCCTGCTCTGGCCGGGCGGCAGCGAGACGCTGCCGCGCAGCGGTAAACATGCGCTGGCCCACGCCCTGCTCGAGCGCGTGGTTTCCCTGCGCGCTGCGGCACGGGGCGGCGCTTGATGCGCCCGCTGAATTTCTCTGAGGGCGTGCGACCGCCCGACTGCCGCGTCGAGCTCAAGCTGCTCGATGCGCGGCTTGGCCGTGAGTTCCCGCTGCCCGCGAGCGCTACCGCGGGCTCCGCCGGCTTCGATCTGCGCGCGATGCTCGATGCGCCGCTCGAGCTGGCCGCGGGCTTCGACGCGCTGATTCCGAGTGGGATCGCGATCCATATCGGCGAACCGGGCCTGTGCGCCCTGGTGCTGCCCCGCTCGGGACTCGGTCATCGCCACGGAATCGTGCTCGGCAACCTTGTCGGCCTGATCGATTCCGACTACCAGGGGCCGCTGATGATCTCGTGCTGGAATCGCTCCGACCGCGCCTATACCATCGTCCCCGGGGAACGGATCGCGCAGCTGGTGATCGTGCCGGTGCTGCGAGCGGTGTTCGAGCAGGTAAACGAATTCACGCCGAGTGAGCGCGGCGCCGACGGTTTCGGCAGCTCCGGGCGGCGCTAGGAGCCTGTCGCATTGATCGAGAAGGATCGGCAAACTTGCCTGGGCGGCCCACCCTTGGGCTGCCTGCCGGCCGATCGGATCGCCATCAGCGGGCCATGCGAGGTCGGCGGGTCGTCGCGAGGGCAAGTTTCGAGTTGGCGATCCCTTGAGCCATACCGATGCCTGGGCGCAGGGACAGCATGAACGAGAGCAAGCAATCCAGCACCGCCGATTTTCCCGCGATGTTGCGCGGGTGGCTGGCGCGCGTGGGTCTCGACGTGGGCCGCCTGTCCTCGCTGGTGGCGGCCACCCTGCTGTTTGTGCTGGCGCTGTTCCTTGCCTGGCAGGCTTGGCTCATCTGGCGCACGCAGGTCGGCAGCGTGGACGCGCAGCGCTTGCGCACCGAGCTGGTGGAAAGCATGGCCCGCCAGGTGGAGAGCCGCGTCGCCAAGGTTCGAGAAGTGCTGCTCGATCCGGCCGTCCAGGCGGCCCTGGAGGACGACGATTCCAAACATGCGGCGGCACGTCGGGCGCTCCTCGAGCGTCTGTCCGGGGTGAGCGGCATCGAATTCTTTGGCGCCGACCTCGACGAGGTGCTGGCTGGAGACCTGCGCCAGCTCGGCTACGCCAAGGCGGCAGCCCTGATGCTGGCCAAGGTGAATCGCCAGCGACCGCTCGCCGAAGTGCGCAGCCGCGACGAGGATGGCGAGCAGGCGTTGATGCTGGCGCTGCCCGCCAAGGTGGGCGACAGCGTGCGCGCGTTCGTGGTCTTCGACTGGCCGTTCGCGCCGATCCTCGGCATCTTCCGCGGCGCGACGATCCACAACGCGCGGCTGGAGCTTCGCCAGGGCGACGGACGCGGGGATCAGATCATCGCCGGCATCGGTGAAGGCGGGATTTCCACGATTGGCGACCTTGGCGTGGCGATTCCCGGCACGCGCCTGCGGATCGGCGTCGGCGAACCCAATTACTTGATCTTGGTGCCGCATCACCTGGCGTCCGTTGGCGGCGCGGCCTTGCTCTGTCTGCTGGCCGGCGTCCTCGCCCTGTGGCTGCGGCGGGTGGGGCTCGCGGGCGTGCTGCGCGCATTGAACCGACGCGAGGAGCGCGGCGATCTGCGCACCTTCTCCGAAGTTCTCGCCGAAGAGCTCGGGGAGGAAGGCGGCGTGCCGGCAGCACTGAAGGCGACCGGGGCCACGGCAGCGCCGGCGCCTGCCGAAGACGAAGCGCCCGTCGCGGTCGATGCGTCGATCTTCCGCATGTATGACATCCGCGGCGTGGTCGGACAGACGCTCAACCCCGGCATTGCGCGCCTGATCGGCCGCGCGATCGGCAGCGAAGCGCGGGCGCGGGATCTGCGCGAGATCGTGGTCGGCCGCGACGGTCGGCTGTCCGGGCCGGAGCTGATGGCGGGCCTGATCGCCGGGCTGCGCGCCGCCGGCATGGACGTGATCGACATCGGCGCCGCACCGACGCCACTCACCTATTTCGCCTGCTTCCATTTGCGTACCGGCTCCGGCGTGTCGCTGACCGGCAGCCACAATCCGCCAGACTACAACGGCTTCAAGATCGTGCTCGGCGGCGAAACCCTGGCCGACGAGGCGATCCGCGATCTCCATCGGCGCATCGTCGAAGCCGATTTCGCCAGCGGCACCGGCGGGCTGCAGACGATCGACGTCAGCGCCGACTACATGCAGCGGATCAGCGACGATGTCCAGCTCGAGCGCACGCTCAAAGCCGTGGTCGACTGCGGCAACGGCATTCCGGGCGCGCTTGCGCCCAAGCTGCTCGACAGCATCGGCTGCGAGGTGGTGCCGCTCTACTGCGAAGTCGACGGCAACTTCCCGAACCACCATCCGGACCCTTCGGATCCAGCGAACCTGCAGGATCTGATCGCCAAGGTGCGGGAGACGGGCGCTGATCTGGGCCTCGCCTTCGACGGCGATGGGGATCGGCTCGGCGTGGTCACGGCGAGCGGCGAGGTGATCTATCCGGATCGCCTCCTGATGCTCTTCGCCATCGATGTGCTGCTGCGCAACCCAGGCGCCACCATCATCTACGACGTCAAGTGCACCGGCCATCTGCAGCCGCTGATCCTGCAGCAGGGCGGCAGCCCGCTGATGTGGAAGACCGGACACTCGCTGATCAAGGCGAAGATGCGCGAGACGGAGGCGACGCTGGCCGGTGAGATGAGCGGACACTTCTTCTTTAGTGAGCGCTGGTACGGCTTCGATGACGGCATGTACGCGGCTGCGCGGCTGCTGGAGATTCTGGCCGCCGACCCGGAGGAGCGTTCGCCGCAGGCGATCTTCGACACCCTGCCGAAAGGCGTGTCGACACCGGAGCTGAAGATCCCGATGGCGGAGGGGGCGCACTATCGCTTCATCGAGCGCTTCCGCGATCACGCGAGCTTCGAGGGCGCGCGAGTGACCACGCTCGACGGCGTGCGGGCCGACTGGCCCGACGGCTTCGGCTTGGTGCGCGCGTCGAACACCACGCCGGTGCTGGTATTGCGCTTCGACGCCGACGGCGCGGGTGCGCTCCAGCGCATCCAGGAGGCGTTCCGCCTGCAGCTTCTGGCCCTCGACCCGGAGCTGTCGCTGCCTTTTTGAGACGTCGCCCGGAAAGGATCCGGAGCTGTCCGCTTGGGCGCCTCGTGCCCGCGCAGGCAGCTACGATCGGCGACCCTTGAGCCTTGTCTGGCGGTGGCCTACGGTTCGGCGGCCTTGCGCTTCAGCTCGCGGTAGCGGGCGAGCTCGCGATCGAAGTCGTGGCTGGACGCATCGCGCTCGTTCTGGCGGCGGACCACCAGCATGCGCAGGTTGTCCACCTCGCGACGCAGATCGGCCAGCTGCTGGCTCGCCTTTGGCGTCAGCGGCACGCCGGTACGCTCGGCGTCGGCGGCGCGCGACAGCGCGTCGGCCAGCGCCTGCTCCTGCCCGCGCAGGTTGATCTCGGCGGCAATCACCTGTTGGCCTAGCAGGTCGAGCTTCTGCTGTTGGGCGCGCTGCAGGTCCTTTTCGTTCGGATAGCCGGCGAGGAGCTGCTCATTGGCGCGTGCCTGCTCTTCGAGCGCGCGTTTGGCCGCGTCCTCGCGGGCCTTGATCACCTTCGCGGCGGCGATTTCTTCTGCGGTCCGGGCGCGCTCGACGCGGCGGATCACCAGGCCCTGCGGGTTGACCACTTCGTAGCCGAGCCGCGCGGCCTCGGCCGGCAGCACGTCCGCGTAGTGCAGGTTGCCGGCGGCATCGCGCCACTTGAAGCGGTTGTGATCGGCCGCCAGCGCGGCGACGCTCGCGCAGGCGACCGCCAGCGCGAACAGGGTTCTGGTGATCCGCAAGCCAGCAGCGCGCCGCATCACGTCTCCTCCGCATTCCGAGTATAGGGGAGGCCGCGAGCGTTTGTGTCACGCGCCATAGCGCGCGCGGTAGGCGGCAAGACGCGCGCCGTGCGCGGCCAGCTCGGGTCGCTCGCCGGCCCAGGCGAGCAGGTCGGCGAGGCGGGCGATGGCCACCACGGGCACGCCGTGCTCGGCCGCCAGCTCCTGGGTTGCGGAGCGTTGACCCTGACCGCGCTCCTCGCGATCGAGCGCTATCAAAACTCCGGCAGGCGTCGCTCCGGCGCTGCGGATCAGCGCCAGCGATTCGCGAATCGCCGTGCCGGCGGTGATCACGTCATCGACGATCAGCACCCGCCCGGCAAGCGGTGCGCCCACCAGGCCGCCGCCTTCGCCGTGGTCCTTGACCTCCTTGCGGTTGTAGGCAAAGGGCAGGTCGCGGCCATGTTGCTCGGCCAGCGCCGTGGCGGTGATCGCCGCCAGCACGATGCCCTTGTAGGCCGGCCCGAAAAGCATGTCGAAGGCCAGGCCCGAACGCTGTGCGGCCGCCGCGTAGGCGCGCCCGAGCGTCGCCAGCGCAGCGCCTGAATCGAACAACCCGGCGTTGAAGAAGTACGGGCTGATGCGCCCGGACTTCAGGGTGAACTCACCAAAGCGCAGCGCGCTGCGGGCAAGGGCTAGCTCGAGGAACTCGCGCTGGCTTGGATCCATGAGTACCCCTTTGAGGTTGGAGGTGCAGCAAGGGTAGTCGCTCCCCTGACCGACGCAAGGGCCGGTCGGCGGCCGAGGGCGCTCGCCTTTGCTTGGGAGCGTGCACGCTGCACAATGCCGCATCGTGACGGGGTGACGGGATTGCGGTGCGGATCGTCAGCTTCAACGCCAACGGCATCCGCTCGGCGGCGCGCAAGGGCTTTTACGATTGGCTCGCCGGGCAGCGAGCGGACGTGCTCTGCCTGCAGGAAACCAAGGCCCAGCGCGAGCAGCTCGAGGATCCGACGTTTCAGCCTGCCGGGCACCACTGCTTTTATCGCGACGCCACCACCCGCAAGGGCTACAGCGGCGTGGCGATCTATGCGCGGCGCGAGCCGGATGAGCTGCGCCATGCGCTCGGCTGGGCGCCGTTCGACGAGGAAGGACGTTACCTCGAGGCCCGCTTCGGCAACCTGAGCGTGGTCTCCTTTTACATTCCCTCCGGCTCCTCGGGAGAGCTTCGTCAGGGCTTCAAGTTCGAGGTCATGGCTTGGCTACGGCCGATTCTGCGCGAGTGGATCGCAAGCGGTCGCGACTACGTGCTGTGCGGCGACTGGAACATCGTGCGCGGCGCGCGCGACATCCGCAACTGGAAAACGAACCAGAACAACTCCGGCTGTCTGCCCGAGGAGCGCGCCTGGATGAACGCGCTGTGCGCGGAGGATGGCTGGGTCGACAGCTATCGCGAACTCCACCCTGAAGGTGAAGACTACACTTGGTGGAGTCAGCGCGCCGGGGCGCGCGACCGAAACATCGGCTGGCGCATCGACTATCAATTGGTGACGCCCTCGCTCGCTGAGCGGCTGCGCGCCTGTGCGATCCATCGCGAGCCGCGCCTGTCCGACCACGCACCCTATCTCGTGGACTACGCCGGATGAACGCCGCCTCGCTCGCACGCCGGCCTAAGCCAGCGGTGTGGAAGGCGTTCACGCAGCCGGCGGCGTGGACTCTGTTCCTGTTCGGTTTTTCCTCCGGGCTGCCGTTTCTGCTGGTGGCCGGCACGCTCTCCTACTGGCTGAAGCAGCACGGCATCGTGCTGCGCGAGATCACGGTCATCTCCAGCGCTGGCATGCTCTACGCCTTCAAGTTCCTCTGGGCGCCGCTTCTCGATCACTGGCAGATTGCGGGCTTCGTCCGCTTGGGGCGCCGCCGCGGCTGGCTGCTGCTGGCGCAGCTGGGAGTGGTTGTTGGGCTCGTCGCGATGGCGGCGCTGACGCCATCGCGGCTGGTCGCCTTCGTTGCTGCGACCCTGGTGGTCGCATTTTTCGGCGCCACCCAGGACATCGCGGTCGATGCCTACCGCATCGAGATCGCGCCGCCCGATCAGCAGGGTGCGCTGGTTGCGACCTATTCGCTCGGCTATCGGATCGCGCTGATGGTGGCCGGTGCATTTGCGCTGATCCTCGCCGACCACGTCGACTGGGCTCAGGTCTATCTGGGCCTGGCGGCAATCATGGCGATCCCGATTCTCGGCAACCTGTACGCCCGCGAGCCGGCGCCGCCGCCGACCACGCCGCTGCGCTGGCGTGCGGCGATGCGGGAGGCGATCGTCGACCCGTTCGCCGACTTCTTCCGCCGCTATGGTGTCGCGCTGGCGCTGACCACGCTGGCCTTCCTGCTGCTCTTCAAGATTCCGGAGCAGGCCACCATCGGCGGCATCATGGGACCGTTCTATCGCGACATGGGTTTCAGTCAGACCCAGATCGGCGCGATCACCAAGATCTGGGGCATCTGGATCGGTATCGCCGGCGCCTTCATCGGCGGCGTCATGGTGGTGCGCTGGGGGCCCTGGCGGCCGCTGGCGGCGATGATCTTGCTCTGCGGCAGCGCCAACTTGCTGTATCTGGCGCTGCTCGCCTGGCCGGGAAACCTGTGGGTGCTGACCGCGGTGATCTCGCTGGAGAACCTCGCGCTCGGCATGCTCGGCCCGCCCACCGTCGCTTTCCTCTCGGCTCTGGTCAATCGCGCCCACACCGCGACCCAGTATGCGCTGCTGAGCTCGCTGGTGAACCTTCCGGGCAAGCTGCTCGGTGTGTTTGCCGGCGGCATCGCGATGACCGTCGGCTACGGCGCCTATTTCGTGATCACGGTGCTGGCGCTGGTGCCGGCGGCTATCCTGATGGTCGTACTGTGGCCACGCTATCGCGACATCGGCATGGAAGGCGCTGCGTGAGGCGCGTCGGGCAGACTCGGTTGCATGCCTTCGGGGCGGCAGCGGCGTCTCGCCGGACAGGGTCCACGTATCCTCGACCTTGAGGATGGACAAGGCGTGCTGACAGGCTACCCTGGCGCATCCCTTACCTTCGTCCGATCGAGCCGAGGAAACGCGATGAACCAGCTAAGTCCGGTTTCGTCCTGCCTATGGTCGCTGATCGCGCTGATCTGGCTGTGCGGTGCGCCAGGCCCCGCAGCGGCATACTACGACCCCGTCTTTCGCGACGGATTCGAGGCAGCCTATTACGTCTCCGCCGCCATGGGCAGCGACAGCAACACCGGTGGCCGCCAGGATCCTTGGAAGACGATCAATCGTGCGGTCAAGAATGCCAATGGCGCGCCTTCCGGAGCGACCGTCTACGTGGCCCCGGGGACCTATGCCGAAGAAGTCGACTTCGCGCGCGACAACATCTCCCTGATCGGCTACACCAGCACACCCGGCGATCAGCCGATGATTCTGGCCGATGTGCCGGTGGACACCAGCCAAATCGAGGAGGGAGAAACCTCCGCCTTTCCGGCCTTCGATCCGGGCGAGATGCCCCTGGTGCTGGGGAGCGACCGCGCCAGCACAGAATGCGTGGACCTGACCGACGCAAGCGGTGTCACGATCAAGAACCTGAATATCAGGAATTGCCGGTACGGAGTCATCTTGGGCAAGTACAGCCAGACCCTGGCGGAAAACCACCGCTTGTTCAACGTCAACGTGATGGAGGTGGGTCCGACCAATGGGGGGTATGGGGGCTTTGCGATCAACGCGGGCATGATCAACAGCCGGTTCGCCAACGGCGACCTGATCGAAAGCGCGCTGATCATCAATTCCGCTGCCGAGGGCCTGAGCATCCTCGGTTACGAGACCCAGGCTCGCAACGTTCATGTCTACAGCACGGACGGTCCGGCCGGCCCCTCCACCGACTACTACGTGATCGTTTACGGCAGCCGCAACCGGATCGAGGATTCCTATGCCTGGCGATTGCCGGGCGCATCGCACATCGGCCATGGATACACGATCAAGGACAACGCTGAACAGCTCAACGGTTCGAGCCTGATCGAGGGTCGCGACAACGTCTTCGCGCGCAATGTCGCCGTCAACATGAGCGAAGGCTTCGTCGTGCGGCATCGCGGCGTTACCAACAACCTGTTCGTTGACAACGTCGCCTACGGAACCTATGGGCAGGCCAGGGCCTGCACCAACGTCGAGGAAGACGGCCGCACCAAGCGCTATGGCAGCAATGGCATCACGATTCGTGATGGAGCGAGCGACAACACCTTCATCGGTACCGTCACCCGCGATGTCTGCGATGCCTTCGAAATCGTCGACACCGTCGAAGATGGCGACTCGCTGGCGACTCCACCCAACGGAAACCTGGTTTCGGGCCTGCGGGCAGCGAACTCGAAGATCGCCATCCGCTATACCTCCTGCCCCTGGGAGCCCAGTGGCCGGCATTGTCCGGTCAATGAGGAAGCGGGCGAGAACCGGATCGAGGATTCCGTCTTCGCGGGAACGAATACGATCTTCAGTGCAGAAATCGTCGCCGCGGAGATGAGCTATCACGGCAACTGCTTCGAGGGCTTGGGCAACTCCGGGGCGTTTTGGGTGGGCGGCAGTGACTGGCTTGCGACCATCACGCCGGGACAGTTCACCAATACGCGGTTTGTCGACATCAACGACTATCCAACGTCGGGCGGCTGGCCGGCGCAGGTCGACTCCTGCGACAACTGAGCGGCGCGAGCGCTCCTTGGCGAAAATCGCCAAGGCCTGCCGGATCCGGATCGGCGCCGCCGCTGCCTTCGGCGGCGGCGTGGCGATGCGCCGGAGAACCCGGCTCGATTGCGCACGGCCCATCCCGTTGGTTGCGCTCGGGCTGCGTTATCGCGATATCGGCATGGAAGGCGCAGCGTAGATTGCGCCGAGTAAGCGTGGCCCGCGTGCGCCGGTGACGCTCGGCAGGTTACCGGCTTGGCCGCTCAGGCGCGCCTGCGCCAGCCAGGCGAAGCCGACCGCTTCGACGAAGTCGGGATCGAGACCGAGCGCAGCGGTGGTGGTGACCCGCGTTCCGGGCAGCGCGGCCGCCAGCGCGGCCATCAACGCCCGGTTGTGAACGCCGCCGCCGCAGCAATAGAGCTCCGCTGCGCCGCGCGCTTCGAGCGCCGCAACAATACTGCGGACGCTGAGCGCCAGCAGGGTGGCTTGCACGTCGACTGGAGCCAGCTCGCGCACCAGCCGTCGCTCCAGCCAGGCCAGCTGAAAGTACTCGCGGCCGCTGCTTTTTGGCGCTGGCGCGGTGAAGAAGGGATCCGCCAGCAGCGCTTCGAGCAGGTCTGGAGCAACCCGTCCGCTTGCCGCCCAGGCGCCGCCCTCGTCCCGCGCCGCACCCAGGTGGCGGGTCGCCCAGGCGTCGAGCAGGCAGTTGGCCGGGCCGGTGTCGAAGCCAAGCACGGCGCGGCCGGGAATCAGCAGGCTGACATTGGCGATGCCGCCCAGGTTGAGTACCGCGCGCGGGATCTGCGGATCGGCAAACAGCGCCGCGTGCAGAGCCGGCAGGAGCGGCGCGCCCTGACCGCCGGCGGCGAGATCGGCGCGCCGGAAATCGGCCACGGTCAAGATTCCGCTGCGCTCGGCGATCACGCTTGGGTCGCCGATTTGCAGGCTGAAGGGCGCTGCCCCGGCCGGACGATGGCGCACCGTCTGGCCGTGCGAGCCGATCGCGACCACTTCCTCGGGCGACACCCCGTGTGCGTCGAGCAGCGCCAGCGCGGCGGCGGCGAAGGCCGCGCCGATTTCGACGTCGAGGCTGCCGTAGTCGTCGAGATCGAGCGGCCGCGCTGGTTCGGCCGCGTGCAGCACGCGCTCGCGCAAAGCCGGCGGATAGGCGAAAGTCTGCGCGCCGAGCAGTTCGAAGCGCGGCGCGAAGCGCGCCAGCGCGACGTCGATGCCGTCGGCGCTGGTGCCGGAAATCAGCCCGAGGTAAAGCGACGCGGACGCCGCCACGACGGCTTCAGCGGCTTGCCTGGGCGAGGCGCAGGTCGTCCAGCCATTCGAGCCGTGCCAGCAGCGGCGCGGTCTGGGCGCGGAAGCGCACCAGTTCGGTCGGCGGCAGCGGCTGTGCCGGCGGCAGGGTCACGGTCAGCGGATTGCGGTGCTCACCGCTGACGCGGAACTCGTAGTGCAGATGCGGTCCGGTGGCCAGCCCGGTCATGCCGACGTAGCCAATGGTCTGGCCTTGGCGCACGCGCTCGCCCACCTTGAGTCTGGCGAAGCGCGACAGGTGGCCGTAGGCAGTGCTGATGCGCTTGTCGTGCTGGATTCGGACGAAGTTGCCGTAGCCGCTCTGCCAGCCGCGAAAGACGATCTTGCCGTCTCCCGCGGCGCGGACCGGCGTGCCGGTAGGCGCGGCGTAGTCGACGCCCTTGTGGGCGCGCATGTAGCCGAGGATCGGGTGCTTGCGCCCGGTCGAGAACTGCGAGGAAATGCGCGTGAACTCGACCGGCGTGCGCAGGAAGGAGCGCCGCAGTGGACGCCCGTCGGCGGTGTAGAACAAGGTTTCACCGGCGGCATTGGTGTAGCGCAGGGCGGTGTAGCGCTTGCCCTGGTTGATGAAGGTCGCCGCGATCACGTCGCCGTCGCGCAGGCGTTCGCCGTCGCGGTAGAGGTCGTCGTAGAGCAGGCTGAAGCTGTCGCCTTCGCGCAGATCCTGGGCGAAGTCGATGTCGTACGCGAAGGCGTTGGCGAGCCGCAGCACCATGACGTCGCTCAGCCCCGCCTGCTCCCCGGCGTAGAAGAGTGACTGCGTGACCACGCCGTGCGTCAGGTGGGTGCGCCGCTCCAGCGCACGCGCTTCCGCTTCCTCGCGCACCGTCTCGCCCTCGAAGCGCAGCACTACGCGAGTGGCGTCATCGCGCTCGAAGCGCATCGCGCGCAGCACGCCGAGAGCGTCGCTGGCGAAGGCGAATTCCTGCCCGGGACGGATGTGGCGCAGCGCGGAAGCGTCGTCCTGGGAGTCTAGCGCGCGCTGCAGCAGACTCGCGCTGAAACCCTGCTGCTGAAAGATGTTCGAGAGCGATTGCCCGGGCTGCACCGTGACCCGGCGCCACTCGGTCGATTCCGATGTGGCATCTTCCATGAACGCGTCGAAGTCGTTTCCGAGCGTGGGGATTTCCAGCGGCAGCACGATCGACACGGCTTCGTGGCGCGTCGCGCCGGCCCAGGACGGCAGGATGACTCCGGCCAGCGCGGTCAGCAGCAGCATGGCGCCGCCGGCCAACCAGTGCTCGGCGCGCCAGCTGTTGGGTGCGACCGATACGTTTTCGAGGAAACCAGGGCGCGGGCGCAGACCTGCAGCCGCCCGGCGCGGCAGGTGGTGGCGGATGAACAGCCGGCGCAGCCGGCCCCGCGCGCCGCGTGATTCATGCATGGGCTTCGCTCACTGGTCGCGGTCCGCTCGACAGCGCGATACCATAAAGAGCTCGCCGCGCGCCGTCAACGCCAGCTGCGACAACGATTGCGCAGCGCTACCGGTCGCCATGAGCGGAGTGCGCGCGATCTTCCGCCAGCGACGCCGATGCGCGGCGCCGCCCACCCGGGAAATTTGTGCCATGAACACGCACGAAGCGCTCGAGCAGATCGCTCGCGGCGCCGACGAAATCATCAAGCGCGAGGAGCTCGACCGGCGTCTCGCGAGCGGTCGGCCGCTGCGCATCAAGGCCGGCTTCGATCCGACCGCTCCCGACCTGCATCTCGGCCACACGGTGCTTCTGACCAAGATGCGCCAATTCCAGGAGCTCGGTCATCAGGTGATCTTCCTGATCGGCGACTTCACCGGAATGATCGGCGATCCGACGGGCAAGAACGTGACCCGCAAGCCGCTCTCGCAGCAGGAGGTCAGGGCCAACGCCGAGACCTACGCCGAGCAGGTCTTCAAGATTCTCGATCGCGAGCGCACCGAGCTTCGCTTCAACTCGGAGTGGTTCGGCAGCATGGCGGCCTCCGACCTGATCCGGCTGGCCGCGCATCACACCGTCGCGCGCATGCTGGAGCGTGACGATTTCGCCAAGCGCTACGCCGCGCAGCAGCCGATCGCGATCCACGAATTCCTCTACCCGCTGATCCAGGGCTACGACTCCGTGGCGCTGCGCTGCGATGTCGAGCTCGGCGGCACCGACCAGAAGTTCAATCTGCTGATGGGGCGCGCGGTCCAGGCGGAGTACGGCCAAGTGCCGCAGATCGTCCTGACCATGCCGCTGCTCGAGGGCCTCGATGGTGTGCAGAAGATGTCGAAGTCGCTCGGCAACTACATCGGGGTCGCCGAGCCTGCCCTCGACATGGTCAACAAGACCATGCAGATCGGCGACGCGCTCATGTGGCGTTGGTACGAGCTGTTGAGTCTCGAGCGCTCGGCGGCCGATCTGACGCAGCTGCGCGCCGAGGTCGCCGCAGGCGCCCTGCACCCGCGTGACGTCAAGCTCGACCTCGCCCGCGAGCTCGCCGCCCGTTTCCACGGCGCGGCCGCGGCCGAACAGGCGCTCGCGCAGTGGACCGCGCTGGTCCGCGAGCAGCGCGCCGACGTCGATCTGCCGCTGCGCGACATCGCCGTTGGTACGGATGGAATCCGGCTCGCGCCACTGTTCGTCGTCGCTGGGCTTGCCGCCAGCAACGCCGAGTTCACCCGCAAGCTCGCCGAGCGCGCAGTGCGCATCGACGGCACCGTCATCGAAGACCGCGCACTGGCGTTCCGCGCTGGTGCCGAGCATTTGTTGCAGATCGGCAAACGCAGCTTCGCCCGTGTGCGTCTGGTCCCCGCGTGAAACCTTTGGCCACAGCGGGTGGGTATTGACGCCGACGCGCAAAGCGATATCATGCGCGCCCCCTCGCTGCGGCGCTGACGTCAGGCCACCGCGAAGGACGCCCGGCCCGCCCGCGCGCTCACCTCGAACTTTTTCACGAAGGGTGTTGACGGGCCGAAGCGTCGATGTATAATGAGCGGCTCCCCTCGACGAAACGTCCTGGGGTGGCGACCTCCAGCAGGCCGCCGAACGGATCCTTGAAAGTGTGCGCAGGTAACTTGTGTGGGCGCCTTGGGTGGACGAAGTCCATCGATGCAAAGTGCGTCCAAGCAAACGTCAAAGCAATAGCTTTAACCAGCGCTTGGTTCACACTCCAAAGTTTGGCCGAAGGGCATCGCCCGGAAGCCTGAAAATTCAACTGAAGAGTTTGATCCTGGCTCAGAGTGAACGCTGGCGGCAGGCCTAACACATGCAAGTCGAGCGGCAGCGCGGGGGCAACCCTGGCGGCGAGCGGCGGACGGGTGAGGAATACATCGGAATCTGCCTTGTTGTGGGGGATAACGTAGGGAAACTTACGCTAATACCGCATAAGACCGAAAGGTGAAAGTGGGGGACCGCAAGGCCTCACGCGACAAGATGAGCCGATGTCGGATTAGCTGGTTGGTGAGGTAACGGCTCACCAAGGCGACGATCCGTAGCTGGTCTGAGAGGATGATCAGCCACACTGGGACTG
>CAZORA010000023.1:0-39442 GCA_964582225.1 uncultured Dokdonella sp.
CTCGTCGTACAGCTCAACGGCAGCGTGGCCTGCGCGATGCACGGCCCCGGCACGCAGAAGACCTGCAGCATTCCCGATCCCCCGGCCGCCGGAACCTGGACCGCCACGGTGCAAGCCGTCACCGCACTGAGCGGCTTCAGCATCACCGGCCAGTACGCGGACCACGGCGATCGGATCTTTGCCGACGACTTCGAGCCCTGAGTGGCGAATCCCGGCGGGTGATCCGGCGGATCGCCCGCCACCCGTTCGTCAGAACGGGTCCGCCTCGTCGAGCCCGGCTTCGTCCTGACTCAGCCAGATCGCGGCGAGCAGCAGCACCACGACGAAGCGGAACGAGCTTTCAAGTCCGTTCCATTCGCTCGACATCCACATGCCGAACCACTCGCCGCCAATCGCCATGAAGCCACCGAGCCAGAGCGCGAGCCCGAGCGCCAGGCCAGCCAGCGCCGTGCGCTTGGCGGCGCGAAAGGCGCCAGTCCCGGCAGCCCTTGCGCGCCACATGCGAGCGCTGCCGAGCGCGCAAACCACCGCCGTCGCGACTTCAGCGGCGATGATCGCCGCATAGGCCAGCGCCTGCAGCGCAGGGGCGTCGATCGCCCGATAGCGAATGCGCGCGTCGGCGAAGATCGTATCCATTGCCAGCACGTGCTGCACGAAGTTCCAGTTACTGCGCGGGTCGCTCAGATTGCCGAAGGCGACCAGCGCGACCCACAGCGCGATCAGCGCCACCAGCAGGGCCTTCAGGCTGCGCGCACTCACCGTAGCGTGGTTCAGGCGAGAACGAAATCGAGCGCCGCCCGCACCGCGGCGACCTGCGCCGCATTGCACTGCTCGGGGCTCGCCCGCGGACTGTCCGGGTAGACCTCGGTGGTGGTCCGGTAGCGCGCCGCGGTGATCCCGGCACACAGCCCCAGCTCGCGCAGCGCATAGCGGATCACGCCCGGCGCCACTGCCGGCGAGCCGATGATCTCGCCCTCCGCGTCGGCCGGCGCGATGTGGGTCACCTTCGCCACCGCGTCGATGACCGCCTGCTGGAAGGCGGGCTCGGGGTGCTCGGTGTCGTCGACCAGGTAGAAGCCATCCGGGATCGTGCCGGACTCGAAGGGCCTGCCGTCGCGCGCGGCCAGCGCCGGGCGGAATTCGGACTCGTCGCTGTCGGTAGTCTCATGCAGATCGATGTGCAACACGAACTGCTCGCGCAGCGGCGTCACCAGCTTCATCAGCGCAACGCACTCCGCCGCAGCGCTCGACTCGTGGAACGAACGATTGGGATCGATTGCGTCCGGATTCCAGCGCTGGATGCGCTCATAGCCCCAGGGGCTCACACAGGGCGCCACGAGCAGGTTGATGCGCCCTGCGTAGTCCGCCATGTGGCGCTCGACGAAGCGCAGTGCACCGTGCACGCCGCTGGTCTCGTAGCCGTGCACGCCGCCGGTGATCAGGGCCGAGGGCAAGCCGGCGCGAAGATTCCGGCTGCGGATCGCGAACAACGGGTAGCGATCCGGCGCATAGTCGAGCTCGCCATACTGCTGCAGCTCGAAGCGGACGCTCAGCCGCTGCACGACGCTCAAGACTTCGCTCGCGTAGCTACGGCGGCGCTGCTGGCGCAGGCGCCAGGCGGCGATCTGCGCGTCACCCCAGGGCTGCCCGGGCGTGCCGATCGGATAGGGATGCGACGAGGACATCGACCGACAGCTCCTCGGACTTCAGGCGAAGACGCAACTCTAACACCCCACCGATGAGCTGATTCAACGCGCTTTGACGCCTTGCTGATCGAGCCGGATGCAGGTGCATCGGCAGCCCCCGCAAGCAGGAGCCGTGAACATGAACTCTCGCCTTTCTCTCGCCGTCGCCGTCGCCACCATGCTGGCTCTGTCGCAGTCAACCCTCGCGCAGCAGAGCTTCCAGCAGGCGCCTCAACCCGCCTACAACCCGAATGCGCAATCCGCGCCGCAGCAGTACCCGCCAGGCCAGATGCCGCCACCGGCTGGTTATTCCGACCAGATGAAGCAGCAGGGCAGCTACGATACGGGCGCACCGCAGCAGGGCGGCGCCTGGAGCCCCCCACCACAACAGCAGGGTGGCGCCTGGACCCAGCCACCACAGCAACAGAGCGGTGCTTGGAACCAGTCGCCGCAGCAGCAGGGCATGCAGCCTGGCGCAATGGCGGGCGGTTCGGCCGCGACCGAGCTGCAGGCCGAGCTGCAGGACTTCGGCGTGCCGCCGCAAAGCCAGCTGCGCGATCCAAACCAGCTGCACGGCCCCACGCCCACCTCGATTCCCGGCGGCCAGGTCATCACCACCGATCGCCTGCTGGGGCTCTACCAGCAGGCGCAGCAGAACGGACTGCTGGTGTTCGACGTGCTCGGCTCCGGCCAGACCCTGCCGATGGCGCAGAACGCCGTCGGCGCCGCACAGGGCAGCTCATTCAACGATCAAACCCAGCAGCAGTTCGGCCAGTACCTCTCGCAGGTGACCCAGGGCAACCAGACTCGACCGATGGTGTTCTACTGCCAGGGCGCTCACTGCTGGATGTCCTACAACGCAGCGCTGCGCGCAATCCAGCTCGGCTATCGACAGGTCTACTGGTATCGCGGCGGCGTCGAAGCCTGGCAGCGGGTGCAGCAGATGGCAGGTGGCGGCATGCAGCAGCCCATGCAGCAACCGACCAACACCATTCCAGCCGGCTACAACAACGGCTGGCAGGGCGGTCAGCGCTGAGCGCGCCATGCAGACGAAACGACACTCTCCTCGCTGCGATTCCCCGGCTTGGCTGCTGCGCGGAATCAGCAGCATCCCGGGGCGCCTGCGCCTGCGCAACCGGCGGCTGTCCTTCCTCGCCACGGATTCCGGCAGCGCCTGGAACTGGCAGCTAGAAAAACTGGACGCGGTCGCCGACGATTCCGGGTTCAGCCAGATGCTGCTCGCCGGCGAACACGCCCTGCTGTTCGACGCGCCGCTCGAGCGCCTCGGCTTCCGCGTACCCTGGTATTACTTCAAGGGTGGATTGATCGTCATCCGCGCCGGCCAGCGCTTCCGCTTCAGCTTCGGCCCGCCGGCGCAGCCGCGCGGGAGCGGGCTCGGGAACCTCGATGGCGCGGCAGAAGGGATCGGCGCCATCATCGAGATGCGCCGCACGGGCAAGCGCTGGCTGCGGCTGCTCGGGCTGGATGGCAGTCCAGCCGGAGCCGCGGGGCTCAATTCCGGCGCATGACCCGGATCACCTCCGGGTCGTCGGCGTGCTCGAGCAACAGGCGCCGCACCCGACCCTGCCACATCTCGCCGAAGGCGCGGCGCACCGCCGCTTCGGCGTCGGGTGACATCGCGCCCATCATCAGCGGGCGCACATCGCCGTCGAAGGGCACCCCGGATAGATCCATCGTCACCTCGACGCTGTCGCCGGTATCGCGGCGGCGAAAGCTCGCGATGACGCGCCGGTCGCTGCCGTCGTAGCGCAGCAGCTCGCTGCGCGCGAAGCGACCACCGATCCCGTGAAAGCCGTTGTGCGCAGCCGCCCCGGTCAGCAGGGTGAAGACCTGAGCCATGACCCCGGTGGTGCCTTCCTCCTCCGGTGCGTGCATGGTGACCTCGACCCCGCCACGCTCGGGTATCTCCTCGCCATACAGCGCCTTGAGCGCGGCACGCGCCATCAGCCAGGAACCGGCCACCGTGGGGCAGGAATGTCCGGCCAGGCGCACGGCGTCCGCATAGGCATACTCCATCAGTCCGTCTTCGGCGGCGCCGAGAAAATCCGCCAGCGGGTCGCGCAGAGTCAGCGTCGGCACCTGCGCAAAGAATTCCGGATAAGCCACCCTCATTCCTCCGGCAGACCGACGATGCCGAAATCGATCACCACGCCTGCCGGATCGCGCTGGCGATAGGTGACGGTCAGGTTCTCGCCGAAACGCTGATCGAGCTGGCCTAGCAGCGGAATCGGGTCGTGATCGTTGATGAAGCGCATCGTTTCGCCGTTGCGCAGCGCACCGAGCGCGCCGAAGATTGCCGAATGACGAAAGCGCCGGGCAATGCCCCGCGCGTCGAAGACGTGGACATTGGGTTCGGGATCGAGCTGTACGGACACGGGCCACTCCGCTGGACAAAAACGTGCCCCATGCTACGCCGCCGCCACCGCGCGGCTCTGATTCAAGTCAATGTGGCGCGACGGCGCGCGGCAGATGTGAATCAGCGCGCGCCACGCCAGTAGTCGTTGGCGCGCGCGACGGTTTGAAAGTGGGTAGCGACCACCTGCGAGGTGGCGATCAGCGCCTCGGCGTCTTCGGCGTAGCTCGGCCGCAGGCGATCGCGGGCTTCGGCGGAAGGTTGGGTGTACTTGACCGCCATGCGCGCCAGCTTGATGGCCAGTTCGAAACCTTCCTGCGGCGTTGCGGTGTGCAGCGTGGAGAGCCAGGGGTCGGCCATATTGGAAATTTCCTGTGACGATGAACGGGAAGCCGATCTTGGCGCAGCCGCCGCTGGCTCGCAACGGCCGGAGGCTCTGCCGCCACCCTGCAGCCGGCGCGCAGGCTCGCCAACGCCTGACCAATGGCAGGTGCGCTGCAGCGCAGGGGGTGCACCATGGGTCCGCCAAGCTCAGGCATTCACCCAAGCCGAAGGAGCCCGTCATGTCCCGCCGTACTCGTCTCCGCGCCACTCGCCCACTGGTTCTGTGCGCAGCATTCCTGCTTGGCTCGGCGCAGGCCGCCGAGTGTCCGCTAAGCACTCCGGACGAGGCCGCGGTTCAGGCGCTGCATGCACGCGTGCTGAGCATCGATACCCACATCGACTTCGAGCCCACGCTGGCGACCGTCGACTATGACCCAGGCGTCTTCACCCGCGCCCAGTTCGACCTACCGAAGGCGCGCGCGGGTGGTCTCGATGCCGCCTTCCTGGTGCTTTATTCGGGCCAGGGCGCGCTCGATGCCGCCGGTTATGCCAAGGCTCGCACGCTGGTCGAGGACAAGTACCAGGCGATCCAGCGGATGATCCGCGCCTACCCGGACCAGGTGGCGCTGGCGACCTCCGCCGACGAAGTGCGTGCGCTTCACGCCGCCGGCAAGTGGGCGGTGCTGATGGGCATGGAAAACGCCTATCCGCTCGGCAGCTCGCTTGACGAGGTGCCGCTCTGGGCCGCGCGCGGCGTGCGCTACATGAGCATCACCCATATGGGCAACAACCAGTTTGGCGGCAGCTCCAATCCGGACGCGAAACTCGGCGACCCCGCGGAGGATCCGGGCCTCAGCGCGCTCGGCCGCCAGCTGGTCGCCGCGCTCAACGACGCCGGCATCATCGTCGACGTCTCGCACGTCGGCCGCCAGACCGTGCTCGACGCGGCGCGCCTGTCGCGGGCGCCGATCCTCGCCTCGCACTCGGGGGTCAAGGGCATCCATGACAATCTGCGCAACCTGGACGACGAAGAGCTCGAGGCGATCCGCAAGAGCGGCGGCGTGGCGCAGATGGTGGCCTTCCGCAGTTACATCGGCGAAATCGATCCGGCCGTGCGCGAAGGCGGCAAGGCGCTCGCGGAGAAACATTTTCCAAACGGCTGGGACGAGGCGACGCCCGAACAGTTCTCCAGCTTCCAGAAGGAAATGCACAAGCTCCGCGCCGAACATGCCGACATCGACGTGGCCAGGTTCGTCGACCACATCGACTACGCGGTCAAGCGCATCGGCGTCGCGCACGTCGGCATCGCCTCCGACTTCGGCGGCGGTGGTGGCGTGCAGGGTTGGGACGACGCAGCGGAGACCGCCAACGTCACCCGCGAGCTGATGCGCCGCTGCTATGACGAAGACGCCATCCGCGCGCTCTGGGGCGGCAACCTGCTGCGCGTGCTGGATGAGGTGCAGGCCAAGGCGAAATCCTGATCTTCCCGCTCCCGCTTTGCCGGCGACGGAAGGTGCGACCTGGGCTCGGACGGGACTGCGATGGGGGAAATCGAATCCCGCCCGCCGGCGCCCCACGAAATCCGCCTCGAGCGCGGCAGCGCGACGCCAGCGCGGGCCCGGGTGGGCCACGGTGCTTGAATTTCGGCCGGAGCACCGCCAGCTGACTGCTTGCAGCGTTCCATCGCTGCAAGCGAGGCGACCATGACAGAGGTAGAGCGGCTGGCGGCGTTCATTGACGCCGCGCATTTCGCCGCGTTGAGCTCGGCAGCGGTCGAACAGCTGAAGATTCGCGTGCTGGACACGCTCGGCGTTGCGATCGCAGCGCTGGATGCGGCGCCGATGCAGGCGGTCCACAACTTGCTCGAACGGCTTGGCGGAAGTCCGGACGCGACCCTGATCGGAGGAGGGCGCGCACCGATCGATCGCGCCGCGTTCCACAACGTCGGCCTGAGCCGATACCTGGACTTCATGGACAGCTATCTCGCACCGGGCGAGACCTGTCATCCATCTGACAACATCCTTGCGGTGCTCGCGGCCGCGGAGAGCATCGACGCAAGCGGCACCGAGTTTCTCACTGCCGTGGCGCTCGCCTATCAGATCCAGACTCGCCTATCCGACGTCGCACCGGTGCGCGCTCGCGGCTTCGATCACACGGTGCAGGGCGCTTACGCTTCAGCCGGCGCGATCGCCAAGGCGCTGCGCTTGCCGCCCGCACAGATCGCCAACGCGATCGCGATTTCCGGCACCGCGAACAACGCGCTGCGCGTTACGCGCACGGGAAACCTGTCCAACTGGAAGGGCCTGGCCTACCCGAACACGGCAAAGGAAGGCGCGTTCGCCGCGCTTCTCGCGCGTGCCGGAATTACCGGCCCGGCGCAGGTGTTCGAGGGCAACAAGGGCTTTCGCGAGACCATCGCTGGCGATTTCCAAATCGACTGGTCGCGCGAGGACCTGGACAGCGTACTGCGCACGATCGTCAAGAAACACAACGCGGAAATCCACTCGCAGTCGACTCTCGACGCCGCCCAGGCGGTGCGCGCCGAGCCCGGCTTCGACGCCGCGCGCATCCACGCGGTTACGGTGCGCACGTTCCAGGTCGCCTTCGACATCATCGGTGGTGGAGAGGAAGGCGGCAAGAAGTCGATTCACTCCAAGGAGGAAGCGGATCACTCGCTGCCGTACATGGTGGCCGTCGCGTTGCTCGACGGTGAAGTCCAGCCGGCGCAGTACCGCGCCGAGCGCATCGTTCGCGCCGACGTGCAGAACCTGCTGCGCAAGGTGACGATCCGTCCTGACGCCGATTTCTCCGGGCGCTTTCCACGGGAGATGCCGAGCGCGATCGAAGTCGTGCTCGACGACGGCCGGCGCTTCAGCCACGAAACGGCGTCGTACCACGGTTTCTTCAGCAACCCGCTCGACTGGCCCGCCGCGATGGAGAAATACGCGCGGCTCGTCACCCCATTCGCCGGGAAGGATCTCGGCGCGCGGATCGCCGACACGGTGTATCACCTCGACGCCGTACCGGTCCGCCAGCTCGCCTCCCTGCTGGCCCAGGTCCCCCGGGAGACCACACGCAGCGGCTCGAACCGCACTCGGCCCACGGGCTGAGACAGAGGAGGTTTGACATGGCCAATACCAGCTTCAACTTCATCCCGCGCGCCTGGCGGCCGGCCAAGCCGCGCAAATCGGGCATCACGGAAGTCCGCGGGCCGCACTACTGGGCCTACGGCACCCGCCACATGCAGGACGTGTTCGACGTCGCCGGACCCTGGATCGACGGCATCAAGTGGGCCAGTGGTTCCTTCGCGCTGCTGCCGCCGGAGCAGATCAAGGCGATCAACAAGATCGCCCATGACCATCAGGCCTACGTGTCGTCCGGCGGCTGGATCGAGACCGTGCTGCGCTACGGCCCGAAGGCCGTCGACCAGTACCTCGCCGAAGCCAAGGAGGTCGGCTTCGACGTCATCGAGATCTCGACCGGCTTCATCATGATGCCGACCAGCGGGCTCGAGCGCCTGGTCAGGAAAGTCGTCAAGGCGGGGCTCAAGGCGAAGCCCGAGCTCGGCATTCAGTTCGGCTCCGGTGGCGATACCGCGGCCAGCGAACTCGCCGCCGACAGCAAGAAGGACGTCGGCGACCTGATCGACCGCGGCAAGCGCGCCCTCGACGCCGGCGCTTCGATCGTCATGATCGAATCCGAAGGCATCACCGAAAACGTGCAGTCCTGGAACACGGGCGCCGCAGCTCAGATCATGAACGGGCTCGGCATCGAGAACGTGATGTTCGAAGCCGCCGACAGCCTGGTCTTCGAGTGGTACATCAAGAACTACGGCAACGAAGTGAACCTCTTCGTCGACCACAGCCAGATCCTGCAGTGCGAGAACTTCCGGCAGAACATCTGGGGCAACAAGACCACCTGGGGGCGGATCATCAATCCGGCGCCGGAAGACTGAGCGGCTGCGCGCCGATTCCCGCGCGTTCGCGGCGGCTCGAGCTTGGTGCTCGAGCCGTCGTGGTTTGAGGGCGCGCGATTGCCGGCGGCGCGCTCAGGGCACCCAGCGCGCGACGTAGAGGTCGGTATCGTGGCCATCGGGTGGATTGGCGCGGTTGCTGGCAAAGACCAGCCACTTGCCGTCGGGCGAGAACATCGGGAAGCCGTCGAATCCCGGCGCCGTGGTGATCTGCTCTTCGTTGCCGTCCCAGTCGACGAAGCGGATCTCGAACTCGCGCGGGCTGCCGTCGGCGTTGGTCGAATACAGCACCCCGCTCCCATCCGGAACCGGGTAAGGCGCGAAGCTGCCGGCACCATGGTGGGTCAGCTGCTTCACATTCGAGCCGTCGGTATCCATCACATAGATTTCCAGCTTGTTGGGTCCGACCAGGTCCAGGGCGAGCAGGCGCCGGTAGTCGGCCAGATCCCCGCCCTGCGGCCGCGAGGCTCGCCAGATGATCTTCGAGCAGTCCTGGTTGAAGAAGGCGCCGCCGTCGTAGCCCAGGGTGTCGGTGAGCTGACGCACGTTGCCGCCATCGTTGTCCGCCACGTAGAGATCGAGGTCGCCGTTGCGCTTGCTGGTGAAGAGGATGCGCCCGTCGAGGAAGCACTCGGTCGCTTCCGCGTCGTAACCCGTCCCGCCGATCAGCGGGACGACGCTGCCATCGGCCTGGCGGCGCACGATATCGAAGCTCGGATAGGTGGCCCAGACGTAGCCCAGCGAACGATCCGGCTTCAGCGGACACTCGTCTCCGGCGGACTCCGTTGTCGCATAGATCAGGGTCCTGCCTTGCGGAAAGTCGAAATAGCCGCAGGTCGTGCGCCCCTTGCCGCTCGACACCAGCTGCGCTTCGCCCGTATCGAGATCGAGCACGTACTGCTGGTCGCAGGCACCGCCAGGCGGAGTCCGCTGGAAACTGAGCTTGCGCCCGTCGGGCGACCAGTAGGCTTCGGCGTTCTCGCCACCGAAGGTGAGCCGGCGCAGCTGCGCGAGGTGCTTTTCATCCGCGCGCAAGAGTTCCGGCACCAACTTGCCGGCGCGCGGCGCCCATTCGCCGGCTGCGGCCGGATCGGCGCCAACCGTGAAGCTCGCTGGGGCGAGCGGCATCGGCGTCGCTGCCGCGGCGGCGTGCGGAGTGGCCTCCGCCGCACCGTGCGCGTCTCCCGTGGTCGGCGCTTCACCGCGCCGGGCCAGGGTCACGCGACGGGTCAGAGTCTCGCCATCCCGCTGCAGCTTGACTTCGATGGTCTCCCCCGGCTTGTGCTCGCGCAGCACGAAGGTCATGTCGTAGAGATTGTCGATCGTGACGCCCGCCATCTCGACGATCACGTCGCCCCTGCGGACGCCGCCGCGCTCGGCCGGGCTGCCCGGGCGCACGTCGGCGAGCTTCACGCCGCCGGTCGCCGCTTCCATCGTCGAGTAATCGGGCACCGAACCAAAATAGGAGCCGTAGCCGCGCGAATCACCGGCGTCCGGATCGGCGCCGCTGCTGCGCACGTAGTCGGGCCGTGGCGCAATTTCGAGCTCGGCCGCCAGCGCCGCGGTGATGCGCACGACATCCGCGCCCCCGGCGAAGTTGAGCCGCTCCACGTCATCATCGGGCGCGTGGTACTGGTCGTGGGCGCCGGTGAACAGATGCACCACGGGCACCCCGGCGGCGTAGAAGCTCGAATGGTCGCTCGGCCCGTAGCCGTCGCCGCCTGCGGCGATATGCACCGTGGGCGCCGCCTTGCCGGCCGCTGCGATCAGCGCCGGCCAGGCGCTCGAGCTATCGCTGCCGAGGATGTTGAGCTTGCCCTCCCGCATGCGACCTACCATGTCCAGGTTGATCATCGCGGCGAAGTCGGCGAGCTTGCCGAGCGGCGGATGCTCGACGAAATACGCGCTGCCGCCGAGACCAATCTCCTCCGCCGAAAAGGCCACGAAGATGACGCCGCGGTGATCCTTGCTCCGCGGCTTGCGTTCGCCGAGGAGCCGCGCCGCGCAGAGCATGCCGGCAACGCCCGAGGCGTTGTCGTCGGCGCCGTTGTGAATCGCGTGCAGGTCCGGCTTGAAGCTGCCCTGCCCGCCCCAGCCGAGATGGTCGTAGTGGGCGCCCACCACGAGGTATTGATCAACCAGGCTTCCCGCACCGGGCAGCAGGCCGACGATGTTCTGCGTCTGCGCGATCACGGCCTCGATGTCGACCCGACCGGCGACCTGCACCCCGCGCAGCGCGAAGGAACCCGGCCGGTAGTGCTCGTCGATCGCCGCCTGCGCCTGCGCCAGCGTGGTGCCGTTGGCCTGCAGCCAGCGGTCGGCGAGCGCGCGGCTCACCTGCAGCACCGGGAGACCGGCGTTGGACATCGGCCCCATGACCTTGAGCGGCGGCAGGCGGTCTGGATCGTCCGCCGACTGCGCGGGCGCCACCAGCACCAGCGCTGCGGCGCCCGCCTCGCGGGCCTGGATCGCCTTGCTGCGCAGATTCGAATAGCGGGTGGATTTCTTCCCGTCGAAGGGAGAGTTCGCGTCGTTCTCGCCCGGCTCGAAGCGCATCGCGAGCACCACCTTGCCCTTGACGTCGAGGCCGGCGTAGTCGTCGTAGCCCAGATCGCCCGCGCGGATGCCGTAGCCGGCGAATACCAGCGGGCCGGCGAACTCGCCCGCTCTGGAGAAGCCCAGCGCGATCCAGTCCTTGCCCCATACCGCCCCGTCGAGTCGGTTCCCGCTGCCGGCGCGTACACCGACATTGGCCTCGAAGGGCTGCATGCGTCCGGCTGCGGGCGTCGCCAGATCGAGCCCGTCCATCCAGCCGGCCACGGCGCGCGCCGCAAGCTGGTTGCCCTCGCTGCCGGTCGCGCGGCCCTCCATCCGGTCGGCTGCCAGCGTTCGCGTGACCTCGCGAAAACAGGCTTCCGGATCGGCTGGCAGGGGCGCGGCCTCGAGCGCCGAGGCGGCCAGCACGGCGGCGGCCGCGAGCAAACTGCGGAGCGAGAATTTCATGGGGAGATACCGACGGCAAGCGAAGCGCGCATGGTAGCGCGCGGCGGATGAATGGCGGGGTCCGGCGCCCGCCGCATTTCGGCGCGCGCGGCGCTGTGCGACACTGCGCGCATGCTGATTCCGGCGCTCGCCCTGCTCGCAATCGGGCTTTATCTACTCGCCGCGGCGCTGCTTGCGCGGCCACTGCTCGGCGAGCGCGCGCCGGCCAGCCGCTTGGCCACGAGCTGCGCATGTATCGCCGTGCTGGCGCACGGCGGGGTCGTGTTCGGCATGCACCGCGGCGCGATCGACCTGCACTTCTTTGCTGCGCTCTCGCTCACGGCCTGTCTGATCGCGGCGCTCAGCCTGATCGTCAACCTGAGCCGCCCGGTGGCGGCGCTCGGCGTCGTCCTGTTTCCGCTGGCCGCCATTCTCCTCGGCGTCGACGTCTTCCTCGCGCCGCCAACCCGCCCGCACGTGCTCGACTGGCACATCCAGCTGCATGTCGGCATCGCCCTGGTCTCCTACGGCCTGCTGTCGATCGCCGCGGTGCTGGCCCTGCTGCTGGCGACGCAGGACCGCGCCCTGCGCCACCGCAAGTTCAGCGGCTGGCTGCGCGCGCTGCCGCCGCTGACCCTGACCGAAACGCTGCTGTTTCGCCTGATCGGCGCGGGTTTCATCGGCCTCAGCCTGACGCTCCTGACCGGCGCCCTGTTCGTCGAAAGCATTCGCGGCCAGCACCTTGCCCACACCATCCTGCTCAGCGTCATCGCCTGGCTGATCTTCGGCGTGCTGCTGTGGGGCCGCTGGCGCTACGGCTGGCGCGGCGCACGCGCAGTGAACCTCACCCTGAGCGGCATGCTGCTGCTCGCGCTCGCCTTCTTCGGTTCGAAGTTCGTGCTCGAGCTGATCCTGAAGCGGACCGGCTGAGCGCACCGCGCGGCGGCTTCAGTCCGCCGCGCCGAGCGCTTCCGAAAGCCGCTGCACGCCGAGCACTTCGAGCTCGCCGAAGCGGGCGCGACGCGGCAGATTGGCCTGCGGCACGATGGCCCGGCGAAAACCATGTTGGGCCGCCTCGCGCAGCCGCTCCTCGCCGTTCGGCACCGGGCGAATTTCCCCCGACAGGCCGACCTCGCCGAAGGCCACGGTCTTGTCGGCCAGCGGCCGATCGCGCAGCGAGGAGCGAATTGCCAGCAACACCGGCAGGTCGGCCGCGGTTTCCTGCACGCGGATGCCGCCCACCACGTTGACGAACACGTCCTGGTCATAGGCGGCGACGCCGCCGTGGCGATGCAAGACCGCAAGCAGCATGGCCAGACGGTTCTGCTCGAGACCGAGCGCGACCCGCCGCGGATTGCCGAGCGAGGACTGGTCGACCAGGGCCTGCACCTCGACCAGCAGCGGGCGCGTGCCTTCGCGGGTGACCATCACGACGCTGCCGGGCGTCGGCGCGGCGTGCGTGGAGAGGAAGATCGCCGACGGGTTCGGCACTTCGCGCAGCCCCTTGTCGCCCATCGCGAAGACGCCGAGCTCGTTGACCGCGCCAAAGCGATTCTTGAACGCACGCAGCACGCGGAAGCGGCTGCCAGATTCGCCCTCGAAGTAGAGCACCGCGTCCACCATGTGCTCAAGCACGCGCGGCCCGGCGATGCCGCCTTCCTTGGTCACGTGGCCGACCAGGAACACCGCGGTATCACTCTGTTTGGCGAAGCGCACCAGGCGCGCGGCGGACTCGCGCACCTGCGACACCGAGCCGGGCGCAGCGCTCAGCAGTTCGGTCCAGATGGTTTGGATCGAATCGACGATCAGGACCTCCGGTCTCGCCTCGACGGCCTCGGCAAGGATGCGCTCGATCGAGGTCTCGGCCAGCGCTTCGACGCCGTCGAGAGCGATACCGAGCCGCTGCCCGCGCGCGGCGACCTGGGCCAGCGACTCCTCGCCGGTGACGTAGAGGCTTCGCGTATGCGCGCCGATCGCCCCCAGCATCTGCAGCAGCAGGGTCGATTTGCCGATGCCGGGATCGCCACCGATCAGCACCACCGAGCCCGTCACCAGGCCCCCACCAAGGACGCGGTCGAGCTCGCCGATGCCGCTCGTTCGGCGCCGCTCGGCCTCGAGCGCGACACTCGCCAGGCGCGTGATCCGCGCCGGTCCGCTCACCCCGGCGTAGCCCTCGCGCGCCGTCGGACCCACCTTCGCCGTCGGCTGCAGGGCGACCTCGGCGAGCGTGTTCCAGGCGCCGCACTCCGCGCACTGACCTTGCCATTTCGAATGCTCGGCGCCGCAGTCGCCGCAGACGTAGGCCGTCCTGGCTCGACCGCTCATGCCGCTGCGCTCCTCGCTCGCGCCACGCTCAGCGCGGCCCCAATATGGTCTTGAGCAGCGCCGGCTGCGGCATGCCGTACTGGCGCCGCACCATTCCGTCGGCGTCGCGGTAGAGGATTCCCGGCGTGCCCTGGAAGCCGAGCTCGCGCATCAATGCTTCGTTGGCGGCGAGCTTCTTTCCCGTCTCCGCGGGCACCTGCGCGAGCGGCGGAATGCCGCCCTTGCCAAATGCCGCTTCATTGCTCAGAAAGGCGGCGGTCGGATCCGTGGCGTTCAAAATCGCGGCGGCCTTGTTCGGACTGTCGGCGCGAATGACGCCCACCATCAAGTGCCGCAGCTGCACCTTCCCGGCATCGACCCAGGGCCGCGCGGCCTCGAAGAAGTGGTGGCAATAGGGGCAGTTCGGGTCGGTGAAGGTGTAGATCACGCGCGGCGCATCGATGCGCCCGTCGCGGACCCAGGTGGCCGCCTCGGCGCGCCGCCAGATCCGCTCGCTCATGGGCCGCGCAACGAGCTCCTGCAGACGCTGCTCGTCCAGATTGGCGCCGTCGACGCCGACCCGGCGGCCGATGATCGCGCTGCCATCGGCGGCGACGTAGACCGCAACCGGCTGCCCCTCGACCAGGCCGGCAAAGCCGCGCAGGTTCGGCCCGGCCGGGAACTCCCGCGCGTCGCTGAAGCCCTTGGCGGCCAGCGCCTGGACCACCGGCGGCAACGTTTCTTCGGCGGCCCGCGTCTGGCCACTCGCGAGCGTGAGCAAGGCGAGCAGCAAGATCCATCGCGTCATCGACATGGCTTACTCCTCGGGGCTGACGGCGTTCGTCGGACCTTCCAGACGACGCTGCAGGATATCCCTCAAGCGCGCGGCCGTCAGCTCGCCGACGTGGGAATCGACCATCCTCCCGCCGGCATCAAAGAACAGCGTGGTGGGCAGCACCCGCGAACCGCTAGCCTGCATGGCGGTGGAACCTGGATCGAGAAGCACGTCGCTGGCGTCGAGCCCCTGTGCCGCGAGCCACGCGCGCACGCTCGCCGCGTCCTCGCCCTGATTGACCAGCAGGAACGCCACCTCAGGATGCGCCGCACCGGCCACGGTCAGAACCGGCATCTCGCGGCGGCAGGGCGGGCACCAGGTCGCCCAGAGATTCAGCACCAGCGGTCGCCCGGCGAAGTCGCGCGTGGAAAGCGCACGGCCATCCAGGGTCCCGAGCTGCAGCTCGGGCAGCGCGACGCCGCGCTGCAGCGCCGCCAGCAGGACGAGACCAAGCGCCCAGACCGCGAGTCCGCCACCCAAGGCGAACAGCGCGGGCCGGCGCAGGCTACGCGCGCTTCGGCTGCGCCAGAAGACCCAGGCCAGCGCCGCCGCCAGGCCCGCCCACAGCAGGAATCCGCCGTCGCCGATGGCGAGGATCGCGCGCGGCTCAGCGCGGTAGTCGGCCCAAAAGCACAGCACGTAGCCGAGTCGCGCCGCCACCAGACCGAGCAGGATGGCATCCAGCACGAGGCCGCTGACGGCACGGCGAGCTTCCTCGGCGGCGTTCCGCAGGGCGAGGCGCGGCAGCCGCCAGGCCACCAGAATCGCGAGCGCCGCCGTGAGCGCTTGCGTCGAGAACGGCCCGAGATGCATCAACGGGAGGGGCTCTGCACGGGAGTGCTGGCGGCAGGCCGCGCTCGCCCGCCACGATCGACGCACGATCGCCACCCTGCAGTGCAGCGTGGTGGAGTCGCCAGGGCGCGGTCACGCCTCACGCTTCGTCTTCCGCGAAGCGCACCCGCCGGGTCACCCCGCAGCTCAGATCGTAGGCGATGGTGCCGGCGGCCGCGGCGATCGTCTCGGCCGGCAGCGCTGGTCCCCAGAGCAGCACCTCGTCGCCGACTCGCGCCTGCGGCACCGGGCGCAGATCGAGGGTCAGTAGATCCATCGATACCCGTCCGACCACCGCCACCCTCTTGCCCCCCACCAGCACCGGAGTGCCGCTCGCGGCGCTGCGCGGATAGCCATCGCCATAGCCGATCGCAGCCACGCCGAGAAACATGTCTTCCGGCACCGACCAGCTCGCCGCGTAGCCCACCCGCTCGCCGGCGCGCACCGGGTTCACCGCGACCAGGCGGGTCGTCAGCGTCATCGCCGGCGCGAAGCCGAAGTCCGCGCCGCTCTTGCCCTCAACCACCGACAGGCCGTAAAGCAGCCCACCGACCCGCACCCAGTCCCCACGTCCGGCCGGCCAGCCGAGCAGGGCGGCCGAGTTGCCGAGCGAGCGCGGCCCGTCGAGGCCGGCGACCGCACGCTCGAAGCAGGCGATCTGCTGCGCCGTGCGCGGGCCGCCGAACTCGTCGGATGCGGCGAAGTGAGTCATCAGCACGATTTCCGCCGCAACGCTCGGCAGCGCGCGCAGCCGAGCGTGGATTTCGGCCGCACGCTCAGCGGCGAAGCCCAGGCGATGCATGCCGGTATCGAGCTTGAGCCAGACCCGGATCGGCGCGCCGCGATCCGTCTCCAGCCAGACTAGCTGGCGCTCGTGGTGGATCACTGCGTCGAGCTCGAGGCGGCGCAGCTCGGCGAGATCGGCGGCACTGTCAGGCCCGGACAGCACCACGATCCGCTGACGGTGGCCGGCCGCGCGCAGGCGCAGGCCATCGGCGATGGAGGCCACGCCGAAGGCGTCGGCGCCCGTCAGTGCCCGCGCCACCCGCTCGAGACCGTGACCGTAGCCGTCCGCCTTGACCACCGCCAGCACGCGCGCGGCGCCGGCAAGCTTCCGCGCACGCGCAAGGTTGTCGCGCAGCGCGCCCAAGTGCACGGTGGCGCAGGTCGCGCGCATCAGCGCGCCGCGGCCCGCGGCATCGGCAGCAGGGGGGCGCTCATTCGAAGCTGCCGCCGTAGTCGGCGTTGCTGAAGTTCTCGAACTTGGTGTATTCGCCGAGAAAGGCGAGGGTGACCGCGCCGATCGGGCCGTTGCGCTGCTTGCCGATGATGATCTCGGCGGTGCCCTTCTTGGTCGAGGCCTTGTCGTAGACCTCTTCGCGATAGATGAACAGGATCAGGTCGGCGTCCTGCTCGATTGCGCCCGACTCGCGCAGGTCGCTCATCACCGGACGCTTGTCGTTGCGCTGTTCGAGCGAGCGGTTGAGCTGGGACAGCGCGATCACCGGGATCGCCAGCTCTTTGCCGAGCGCCTTCAAGCTGCGCGAGATCTCGGAAATCTCAGTGGCGCGGTTTTCCTTGCTGCCCGGCACCTGCATCAGCTGCAGATAGTCGATCACGATCAGACCGAGATCGTGCTCACGCTTCAACCGTCGCGCACGGGCGCGCAGCTCGCCGGGCGACAGCGCCGGGGTGTCGTCGATGAAGATACGCGCGTCGCGCAGCAGAGTGATGGCTGCGGTGATCCGCGGCCACTCGTCCTCGGCCAGATCACCCGTGCGCAGATGCTGCTGGTTGATGCGTCCCAGCGAGGAAATCAGGCGCAGAGCGATTTGCGAAGAGCTCATTTCCATCGAGAAGATTCCGACCGCCTTGCGGGTCTTCAGCGCAGCGTATTCCGCCATGTTGACCGCCAGCGCGGTCTTGCCCATCGACGGGCGCGCGGCGACGATCACCAGGTCACCCGGCTGCAGGCCCGCGGTCATCTCATCGAGATCGGCGAAACCGGTCGGCAGCCCGCTGATGCCGCCGCGATTTTCGAAGCGCTGGCTGAGGATCTGGAAGGCTTCCTTGACCGCCGCGCTCATCGGCACGAAGCCGCTGCGCCCGCGGGCGCCGGATTCGGCGATGCCGAACACCCGCTGCTCGGCTTCCTCGACCAGGTCGGCGCTGCTGCGGCCCTCCGGCTGAAAGGCGTTGCCGGCGATCTCGTTGCCGGCCTCGATCAGCTGACGCAGCACCGACTTGTCGCGCACGATGTCGGCGTAGCTGACGATATTGGCGGCGCTCGGAGTCGAGTTGGCGAGCTCCATCACGTAGCTCGCGCCGCCGACCTCCTCAGCCTTGCCCTGGCTCTCGAACCACTCGCCCAGCGTGACCGCATCGCAGGGCATGCCTTTGCCGGCAAGCTCGGCAATGCCGCGAAAAATCAGGCGGTGGTCGCGTCGATAGAAATCCGCTTCGGCGATGCGATCGGCGATGCGATCCCAGGCTTCTGGGCGCAGCATCAGGCCGCCGAGCACGGCCTGCTCGGCCTCGATCGAATGCGGCGGCACGCGCAGCTGTTCGACGTTGGAAACGGGTTTGCGTTCGGGCTGCACGAGCGTGGCCACGGGTCGGATGAGCGAGACGAATACTAGGCGCTCGTCTCAGAAGCTGCGACGCACAGCCCGGTGCACAATTCGCCGATTCCTGTGGACAGGCCTGTGCGCAGTCGGCGAACAAACTGCCGCGCGACGGCCCGGCTGCGGCCGCTGCGCGTGGCCGGAAAAGCCGACGCCCGCGCAGGCGCGGGCGTCGGATCGTCGCTCGATCGAGTCAGTCCCGCGCCGCTCAGCTCTGCGCGACGACGACGACCTTGACTGCGGTGTTGACGTCGGCATGCAGGTTGATCTGCACTTCGAATTCGCCGATCTGGCGCAGCGGCCCGTCCGACAGGATCACTTCACGCTTGTGCAGCGCCATGCCGGCGGCGGTGAAGGCCTCGGCGATGTCGCGCGCGCTGACCGAGCCGAACAGCTTGCCTTCCGGACTGGCGTGCGCGCCGATGGTCACCGAAGCGCCCTCGAACCGGGCGCGGCGCGCGTCGGCGCCGGCCAGGCGCTGCTGCGCCTTCGCTTCGTATTCGGCGCGTCGCTGCTCGAACTCAGCGACGTTGGCGGCGGTCGCCGCCACTGCCATGCCATGCGGCACGAGATAGTTGCGGCCGTAGCCGGGCTTGACCTTGACCCGATCGCCTAGCTGGCCGAGGTTCTTGACGTTCTGCAGCAGAATAAGATCCACGATGATTCCTCTTCGTTAGCGCCGGCGTGCCGGCGCAGCTTGCGTTGTCCGAATGAGCCGCCCGCGGCGCGCAAGGCCGCCGCGGACGAAATATTCACAGGCTCTCAGTAATGAGCGTCGGTGTAGGGCAGCAGCGCGAGGAAACGCGCGTGCTCCACCGCCGTCGCCAGCTGGCGCTGGTAACGTGCCTTGGTGCCGGTGATTCGGCTCGGCACGATCTTGCCGGTCTCGCCGATGTATTGGCGCAGCATGTTGAGATCCTTGTAGTCGATCTCGGTGATGCCTTCGGCAGTGAAGCGGCAGTATTTCTTGCGACGAAAAAACTTCGACATGATGGTTTCTCCAGCGGGATGCGGGGCGCTTACTCGGCGGATGTTTCTTCGACCATCGAGCTCTCTTCGGAAGCGTCGGCGGAATCGTCGCCGCGCGCGCCGCGACGCGGCCGCTCGTCGTCGCCCTCGTCATCGCGGCGCCGGCGATCGCCCTTGTCGTCCTTGCTCTTCATGATGGCCGACATCTCGGTTACCGGCCCGTCGCGCTTGATGATCAGGTGGCGCAGCACCGCATCGTTGAAGCGGAAGCCAGACTGCAGTTCGCCCAGCACTTCGCCCGTACACTCGATATTCATCAGCACGTAGTGGGCCTTGGCCAGGTGCTGGATCGGGTAGGCCAGCTGACGCCGACCCCAGTCCTCGAGGCGATGGATCCTGCCGCTGGCACCCTCGATCAGCACCTTGTAGCGCTCGATCATGGCAGGCACCTGCTCGCTCTGGTCCGGATGGACCAGAAATACGACTTCATAGTGACGCATGTTTGCTCCTTGTGGGTGTCGCGCGGAGGATTCCGCTGCGACAGCCTCCCGCAGGCTGCGGTGAGGCAAGGTCCGTCCGGCAACGCCGCGCGCGGCGCGCAAAACGGGCCGCGAATTGTACGCGTGTCGGCGGCCGCAGCACAAGTAACTGCGGGCGCGCGGCAGCACCCCTTCAGGGTTCCGATTCGGTTTCCGCGTCGGGCGCGAAATCGTCGTCCCAGGTGTCGGGAGCCTGCACCCGGCACGTGCCGTCGCCGCACAGCGTCTGGAGGTAGCCATCGGGCGCGAGCAGTGTGCTGATCGAGAGCACCGCAAAGCTGCTCCGATTGCGTTCGAGCGCGCTGCGCGCCGCCGTCATCCAGGTCGCACGCTGCTTGTCCTCGACGTCGACGATGCCGCGCGAGCGCAGCAGCTGCGTTTCGTTCAGCGCGTCCAGGCAGGCGTGCCACTGGCTCGCCCCCAGCGGCAATCCGCGCAGCGCTTCGACGTCTCCGGTGGACCAGGCGTTGGCGGCGAGCGTCATGCTGCCGAGATCGCTCTCGATGTGCTCCAGCATGCCGCTGAAGCATTGCCGATCGTCGATCGAGGCGCGCTTGAGCTCCCTGGCGGCCGCCTTCGGATCGTCGAGCTTGAAGCTCACGTTCACTGCGGTCAGCGGCACCCCGGCCTCGCCGGCGAGGGCGTAGACGCGCTTGCTGACGACGTCCTTGCGCTCGAGGCCGATCTTCTTCAGGGCGACCTCGTAGAGCTCGACGGCGGCAAACAGCGGCCGCCAGCGCTCCACTTTCGGGTTGCGGCCCATGTATTTCGCCTTCAGCGCCGCCCAGCGCGCGTAGTCTTTCGGCGGCAGGATCTTGTCCAGATGCACGTGGCCGGGGTTCTCGCGCACGGCCACCAGCGATGGCAGCAGGGCGAGCCCGCTGAAAAAGCCGAGATCGGCCTTGATGCTCACGCTCGGCCGCCGCAGCACCTCGTCCGCCTCGGCGATGCGCGCCGCAACCTCGTCGGAGCGCCAGTCCATGCGCCTGGGCAGCGGCGTCAGCGTGCCCAGCACCCACAGCACGTGATCGCCCTGGGTGACCTTCCACAGGCCAGGCCCCGGCTGTTCGCCGGTGACCACGATCGTGTCGAGCATCTCGGCCGGCGCGGCCGCGCTTGCCGCAGCCGCGGACTGCGTTATCGGCGGTTCGGCTTGGGCCGCGACGCCCGAGGTGGCCACAGCGAGCGCCACGCCGAGGGAAAGAATCAGGGAACGCAACGGGATTGGCTCCAGCACGAACGCAGCGCCCACCTTATGCGGACGGTCTGAAAGCAGCCTGACTCGCCGGCCGCGATCCGCGAAGCCCCATGCCGCGCCACGCAGTGTGGGCCGCGGTGAGGTCGCCGGCGCGGAGCGAAGCCGCCCCTCAGGCCGCGCCGCCGATCGTGAAGCTGCCGCCGCAGCCGCACTCGCCGGTGGCGTTCGGGTTGCGGAACACGAACGAGGCAGCCAAGCCCTGGCGCTCGAAGTCGATCTCGGTGCCATCCACCAGCGGCAGCGCGTCGCGGGCGACGATCAGGCGCAGGCCGTCCTGCTCGAACACCTGATCGCCGGCGGCAATGCTCTCGGCGAGGTCGATGCTGTAGCCGTAGCCGGAACAGCCACTGGGAGTCACCCCGAAGCGCACGCCAAGCGCGGTCGGCGAGCGGGCGAGGAAGTCACGCATGCGCTCTTGCGCGGCGGAAGTGATGCGGATCGACATCGCGAGAAATCCTGCTGAAACCGGCGTGCAATTGTAGCTGGCGCGTCGGGGCGAGGGGCGATTCCGCTATGATCGGCGACCTTCCCGCGTCGCCTGCCGGCGGACGCGACCCGTGAACGGAGTGGCGAGCGATGACCGCGGCAGGCAGTGCGGAAACGATCGACGTGCGACAGGCGCTCGGCGGCGCCATCCCGGCGCCGCGCAAGGTGCGCCTGCGCGGCTGGGTGCGTACCCGGCGAGACTCCAAGGCCGGGCTTTCCTTCATCAGCCTGAGCGACGGCTCCTGCTTCGCCGCCCTGCAGGTGGTGGCGCCGGCGACGCTGGCGAACTACGCCAGCGAAATCCAGCGCCTCGGCGCTGGCTGCGCGATCGAGGCCGAAGGCGAACTGGTGCCCTCACAGGGCAAGGGCCAATCCTTCGAGCTGCAGGCCTCGGCGATCATGGTGGTCGGCTGGGTGGACGATCCGGAAACCTATCCGATCCAGCCCAAGGCGCATTCGCCCGAGTTCCTGCGCGAGGTCGCCCACCTGCGCCCGCGCACCAACCTGTTCGGCGCGGTGAGCCGGGTGCGCCACAGCATCGCCCAGGCGATCCACGGCTACTTCAGCGAGCGCGGCTACTACTGGATCAACACGCCGATCATCACCACTTCGGACACCGAGGGTGCCGGCGAAATGTTCCGGGTCTCGACCCTGGACCTCATGAACCTGCCGCGCACCGACACCGGCGCGGTCGACTTCCGCCGCGATTTCTTCGGCAAGGAAGCCTTCCTGACCGTCTCCGGCCAGCTCAACGTCGAGGCCTACTGCCTGGCGCTCAGCAAGGTCTATACCTTCGGCCCGACCTTCCGCGCCGAGAATTCGCACACTCCCCGCCACCTCGCCGAGTTCTGGATGGTGGAGCCGGAAATCGCTTTCGCCGACCTCGCCGAAGATGCGCGGATCGCCGAGGATTTCCTCAAGCACGTGTTTCGCCGGGTGCTCGAAGAGCGCGCCGACGACATGGCCTTCTTCGCCGAGCGGGTGGAGAAGACGGCCGTCTCCCGGCTCGAATCGATCATCGCCACACCCTTCACCCGCATCGACTACGGCGAGGCCGTGGAGATCCTGAAGAAATCCGGGCGCAAGTTCGACTACGCGATCGAGTGGGGCGCCGACCTGCAGACCGAGCACGAGCGCTTCCTGACCGAGGAGCACGTCGGCGGTCCGGTGGTGGTGATGAACTATCCCGAGCGCATCAAGGCCTTCTACATGCGCCTCAACGACGATGGCCGCACGGTCGCGGCGATGGACGTGCTGGCGCCCGGCATCGGCGAGATCATCGGCGGCTCGCAGCGCGAGGAGCGCCTCGAAGTGCTCGACCGGCGCATCGCCCAGTTCGGCCTCGATCCCGCCATGTACGGCTGGTATCGCGACCTGCGCCGCTACGGCACCGTGCCGCACGCCGGTTTCGGCCTCGGCTTCGAGCGCCTGGTGGTCTACGTCTGCGGCCTTGCCAACATCCGCGACGCGATCCCCTACCCGCGCGCGCCGGGCTCGGCGGAATTCTGAGATGCCGCTACTTGCGGTGCGCGAATTCCTGCTGGTCTGCGGCCTCGGCATGATCGTCTCCGGCCTGACGGCCTACATCATGACCTGGATGGTGGTGGCGGTGCATCTGCGCGATCACCACCCAGCCACGCGGGCGCGACTCGGTGGCTTCCTGTTCTCGCCGCGCGCGCTCGGCTGGTACCTCGGCGCGCGCTATCGGCGGCTCGCCGACCGCGAGCTGAACTCGCTGGCGATCCTGGCCACGATCGGCTCCTGGTGCATGCTCGGCGGAGCTGTGGTGGTCTTCGCGTCCAAACTGATGGGCTACGCAGGCGTCGGCACCTGAACGCCGACCTCACGCCACTTCAGGAGACATCATGAAGCTCGACCTGCTCGGCCGTCACGCGCTGGTCTGCGGCGGCTCGCGCGGCATCGGCCTGGCCGCTGCCGCCGAACTCGCCGCTCTGGGCGCCCACGTGACCCTGCTGGCGCGCTCGCGGGAGGTGCTGGAGAGCGCCGCCCAGGCGCTGCCGAAGCCGGCTGCCGGACAGGAGCACGGCTGGATCGCGGTCGACATGCGCGACCACCCGGCCCTGCAGGCGAAAGTGGCCGCGACGGTGGCCGCGGCGCCGGTGCAGATTCTCGTCAACAACAGCGGCGGACCGCCCGGCGGAGCGGCCCGCGACGCCACCGCGGAAGACTTCCGCGCCGCCTTCGAGCAGCATCTGCTGGCCGCCCAGACCCTGGTGCAAACCGTCCTGCCGGGCATGCAGGCGGCGGGCTACGGCCGCATCGTCAACGTGATCTCGACCTCGGTCAAGGAGCCGATTCCAAACCTGGGAGTGTCGAACACCCTGCGCGGCGCGATGGCGAGCTGGGCCAAGACCCTGGCCGGCGAGCTCGCCCGGCAGGGGATCACCGTCAACTGCGTGCTGCCGGGCTATACGCGCACCCGCCGCCTCGAGCAGGTGCTGCACGAGCGGGCCGCGGCCAGCGGCATTCCGCAGACCGAGATCGAGCAGCAGCTGCTGGCCGGCATTCCGGCCGGGCGCTTCGGCGAGCCGGAAGAAATCGCCGCCGTGATCGCCTTCCTCGCGAGCCCCGCGGCAGCCTACGTGAACGGCGTCAACCTGCAGGTCGACGGCGGCCTGACGCGGTCTCTGTAGCCGTGAGCGCGGCGAGCCCGCAGGCCGCGCCGCCTCGACCCAACCCCTTTCAGCCGGAGCAGCCAACATGAGCATCGACATCCCCGACCAGCGCAAGCTGCTCGAACGCAACCGCGCCTGGTCCGAGGCCGTGCGCGCGCGCGACCCGGAGTTTTTCCATCGCCTGTCGGCGCAGCAGGCGCCGCACTACCTCTGGATCGGCTGCTCCGATTCGCGGGTGCCGGCGAACCAGATCATCGACATGAGCCCCGGCGAGGTGTTCGTGCACCGCAACGTCGCCAATGTGGTCGTGCACACCGATCTCAACGCGATCAGCACCATCCAGTTCGCGGTCGACGTGCTGCGGGTGAATCACATCCTGGTGGTCGGTCACTACGGCTGCGGCGGCGTGCAGGCGGTGCTCGGCGAGAAGCGCTTCGGCCTGGTCGACAACTGGCTGCGCCACGTCGACGACGTGCGCAGCCGCCACCTGGCGCGACTCGACGCGCTGCCCGATTACCCGTCGAAGATGACCCGCCTGTGCGAACTGAACGTGATCGAGCAGGCCGTCAACGTGTGCCGTTCGACCGTGGTGCAGGACGCCTGGGAGCGCGGCCAGACGCTTTCCGTGCACGCCTGGATCTACGGCCTGGCCGACGGGCGAATCCGCGACCTCGGCCTCGACGTCGACGCGCCCGCGCAGATCGGCGCGCGGCGCGCGCAAGCGCTCGAGGCCCTGCTCCGCTGAGCCGCACCGCCGGCGCCTCGATGCGGGATCGGGTCGAGGCGGCTGCAGCGGCGGCCCGGATCGCGCCCATCGAAACCGGGTGCACGGTTAGACTTGCGGGCGCGAACGGCGACGCGAGCGAGCGCATCCAACCTCGCGATTCGGGTCGCCGGCAGTTCCCCTGACTGCGCCAAGGAGCCTGACGTGAAATCCATCCTCTGCATCCTGCTGCTCTTCATCGGCGCCAGCACCCTGGCCCAGGACCGGCGCGATTACCAGCTGAACGACGGGCAGATCCGCTTCGACGTCCCCGGCGCCTGGAGCGCGATCCTGGAAAAGACCGACGGCAACCCGCAGGCAATCGCCTTCCACGTTCCCGATCCCGCAGCGGCAGGCACCGACGCCGCCGCCGACGTCACCGTCAAGACCCGTCGCGTCGCCAACCGCGCGCAGTATTCGAGCCTGGTCCAGCAGGAGCTCGGCCGCGCCAGGGGCCAGCCCGACTACCGTGAGGAACAGCCCGGCGGAGAAGACACCGCACACCGCTATACGCTGAGCCGCGCCGGCGTCCGCTACCACGTCGAGCACAGCTATCGCCTGCACGGCGATCTGCTGATCGAGCTCCGTTGCCAGCGGCCGATCCTGGCAAGATCCTCGGCGGCCTGGGACCGGGACTTCGACGCCGCCTGCGCGCGCCTCGCCGCAACGCTGGGCAGCTGACGGCGCGTCGATGCCCGCAGGTGAAGCTTGCGCCGTGAACAGCGCGCAGCGCAGCGGTATCAGCGAGCTCCTGGCGGCCTACCGCACGGCGCACTATGAAGTGCTGCTGCCCGATCGGCGGCTGCTGACCCTGCGCGTCGGTCGCCCCCCGCCAGCAGCGATCGCCGACTGGATCGAACCCGCTGCGGTCGCGGTCTTTCTGAGCGCCGGCAACCCGCACTCGCGCCCGCTGTCGACCGCGCGCAACGCCGCCCGCCACGCGGCGCTGCGGGACGAGCTCGAAGACCGAGGATGCCGCCTGCTGCAGGGCAGGGGCCGCAGCGAAGACGGCGCCTGGCGGGAGCCCGGCCTGCTGATCGCCGGGCTCAACCTGACCGTGATCGACGGCCTCGCGCGCCGCTTCGAGCAGAACGCCGCGCTTCGCCTGCAGCGTGGCGCCTCCGCGCGGCTGCGCCTGTATCGACCCGACTGGCGCGGCTCGCTGCCGGCGGCCGACGATCTCGAATGGGCGGAGCTGGTTGAACCGGGCCTGTCGTACCCCCACCCAGGCGAACCATGAACACACACGGCGTCAGACTGTCGGCGCAGAGCCGAAGCGGGGACTCTGCAGCGGCATCGATCGCCACCGCCAGCGGCCTGCCCTTCACGATCGCCGGCGGTGAGGAGCTTCGACTGCGGCCGATTCGCGAGGACGATCACGAAGGCCTGCGCCGCGCCTTTGCGCGCCTGACCCCCGAGCAAGTGCGCCAGCGTGCGTTCCACGGAATGGCGGAGCTCTCCGCCGACGCCGCCACGCGTCTGGCCCGAGTGAGTCCCGAGCAAGGTTCCGCCTGGGTCGCGATCGACGCAGCTGGCGAAATTCGCGCCGAAGCGCGGTTGCATCTCGACGCCAGCGGCTCCGGCGCCGAGTTCGCGCTGGTGGTCGACCCGGGGTTCACCGGTCGCGGCGTCGGTCGTCGGCTGATGCGCCAGCTGCTGGGCGACGCGCGCTCGCGCGGGCTGCGCGTGCTGTGGGGCGAGGTGCTGGCGGACAACGCCGGCATGCTTGAACTGGCGCGTGGCATGGGCGCCGAACGACACCCCTCCGCGCAGGGTCCCGGCGTAGTGCAGGTACGCTTCCCGCTTGCGGCACCCTGCGCATGAAGTGCCCGGCGCGCGAGCGATTGCCGGGCGTCGCGCGGTGCAGCAACGGTAGACTAGGCGGTTTTCGCTTCGCACCCATCTCATGCTGCTGAATCTCCCGCCGCTGCCCACTTCGCCGAAACTGCGCCGCTACTGGCTGGCGCCGCACGGCTCCGCGCGCGCGCTGGCGCTGGCCGAGCTGGCGCAGAGAAACGCCGGGGTGGTGGTCGCAGTGACCGCAGACACACACACAGCGCAGACGCTGCGCGCGGAAATCCCGCTGTTTGCGGGCGGCGCGCTGGAAGTGCTCGAGTTCCCCGACTGGGAAACCCTGCCCTACGATCTGTTCTCGCCGCACTCGGAAATCGTCTCGCAGCGCATCGCCACCCTGTACCGACTGCCAAGCCTCGAGCGCGGCGTGCTGGTGGTGCCGGTCGCCACCCTGATGCAGCGGCTTGCGCCGCCAAGCTATATCGGCGGCAGCAGCCTGATGCTCGAGCGCGGCCAGAAGCTCGATTTGGCGACCGAGCGTCGCCGCCTCGAGGCGGCTGGCTACCGAAACGTGCCCCAGGCCACCGAGCCCGGCGATTTCGCCGTGCGCGGGGCGCTGATCGACATTTTCCCGATGGGCCGCGCGGAACCCTACCGCGTCGAGCTCTTCGACGACGAGATCGAGTCGATCCGCAGCTTCGATCCGGACAGCCAGCGCTCGGCGCAGGCGGTCGACTCGGTGCGCCTGTTGCCCGGCCGCGAGTTTCCGCTCACCGAAGAATCGGCGCGCGCCTTCCGCAACACCCTGCGCGAGCGCTTCCCGATCGACCCGCGGCGCTGTCCGCTGTACCAGGATCTGAAGGAAGGGACCACACCGGCCGGCATCGAGTACTACCTGCCGCTGTTCTTCGCGCAGACCGCGACCCTGTTCGACTACCTCGGCCCGAGCGCACTGTTCGTGCTCGGCGAGCAGGTTCTTCCGGCCGCCGACGCGTTCTGGGCCCAGGCCGCCGAGCGCCACGAGCAGCGCGCCCACGACATCGAGCGGCCGATCCTGCCGCCGGCCGAGCTGTGGCTGCGCCCGCAGGAGCTGCGCGAGCGCCTGAACGACGCGCTGCGCATCGATCTGGTCGAAGCCGGCAGCCAGACCCACGCGATCGAGCTCGGCGCGCGGCCGGCGCCCTCGCTGCCGCTCGAAGCGCGCGGCGAGACGGCCGGCGAACCGCTGCGGCGCTTTCTCGATGCCTATCCGGGACGGACACTGATTGCGGCCGACTCGGCTGGGCGGCGCGAAGCGCTGCTCGGCCAGCTCGCCGCGCTCGACGTCCACCCGCAGCCGGTCGCCGGCTGGGCCGAGGCATTACGCGAGATCGAGGCGCACCCGCTGCAACGCGGCGCGCTGATCACGGTGCTGCCGCTCGAGCAGGGCTTTGCGCTCGGCGAGCCCCCGCTCACGGTGCTGACCGAGCGCGAGCTCTGCGGCGAGCGCGCGCGCCAGCTGCGCCGACACAAGCGTGCCGCACGCGATCCCGAAGCGGTGCTGCGCGACCTCTCCGAGCTCGCGGTCGGCGCGCCGATCGTGCACGTCGACCACGGCGTCGGCCGCTACCAGGGCCTGGTGCGCCTCGGCGTCGGCGGCGAGGACACCGAATTCCTCGCCATCGAATATGCCCACGGCGACAAGCTCTACGTTCCGGTCGCCCAGCTGCACCTGGTCGCGCGCTATTCCGGCACGGTGCCCGAGCTCGCGCCGCTGCACGCTCTCGGCGGCGACGCCTGGGAGCGGGCGAAGAAGAAGGCCGCGCAGAAGGTGCGCGACGCCGCCGCCGAGCTGCTCGCGATCCACGCCCAGCGCGCCGCGCGCAAGGGCGAGGCCGTGCCGGTCGACCGTGCCCTCACCGCGCAGTTCGGCGAGGGTTTCCCCTTCGAGGAGACGCCCGACCAGGCCAGCGCAATCGAAGCGGTGCTGGACGATCTGGCCGCGCCGCGCTCGATGGACCGCGTGGTCTGCGGCGACGTCGGCTTCGGCAAGACCGAGGTCGCCCTGCGGGCCGCCTTCGCCGCCGCCAGCGCCGGTCGCCAGGTGGCGCTGCTGGCGCCGACCACCCTGCTCGCCCAGCAACATTTCCAGAACTTCTGCGATCGCCTCGCCGACTGGCCGCTGCGCGTCGAGGTGCTCTCGCGCTTTCGCTCGAAGAAGGAAATCGACGCCACTTTGGAGCAGCTGGCGGCCGGTCGGATCGACGTCATCATCGGCACCCATCGGCTGCTGCAGGCGGACGTGAAGTTCAAGCGTCTGGGCCTGGTGATCGTCGACGAGGAGCAGCGCTTCGGCGTGCGCCAGAAGGAGCAGCTCAAGAAGCTCCGCGCCGAAATCGACCTGCTGACGCTGACCGCAACGCCGATCCCGCGCACGCTCAACATGGCGATGTCGGGCCTGCGCGACCTCTCGATCATCGCCACCCCGCCGGCGCACCGGATGCCGATCAAGACCTTCATCGGCCCTTGGCGCGCCGCCCTGATCCGCGAAGCGCTGCAGCGCGAGCTGGCGCGCGGCGGCCAGGTGTATTTCGTCCACAACAAGGTCGAGACGATCGAAAAGACCGCGCGCGAGCTGGCCGAACTGATGCCCGAGGCGCGGGTGCGCTTCGCCCACGGCCAGATGCCCGACCGCGAGCTCGAGGCGATCATGCTCGACTTCTACCGCCAGCGCTTCAACGTGCTGGTGGCGACCACGATCATCGAGTCCGGCATCGACGTGCCGAACGCCAACACCATCATCATCAATCGCGCCGACCGCTTCGGCCTGGCCCAGCTGCACCAGCTGCGCGGGCGAGTCGGTCGCTCCCACCACCGCGCCTATGCCTACCTGATCGTGCCCGACGGCCAGCGGCTGACCGCCGACGCCGAAAAGCGCCTGGAGGCGCTAGCCTCGCTGGAGGAACTCGGCGCGGGTTTCACCCTCGCCACCCACGACCTCGAGATCCGCGGCGCCGGCGAGCTGCTCGGTGAGGAACAGTCGGGACAGATCGAGCAGGTCGGTTTCAGCCTCTACATGGAGATGCTCGAACGCGCGGTGCGCGCGCTGCGCTCTGGCCAAGTGCCCGACTTCGACCTGAGCAGCGAGCACGAGGCCGAGATCGAACTGCACCTGCCGGCCCTGATCCCCGACGACTATCTACCCGACGTCAACACGCGACTGACGCTCTACAAGCGCATCGCCAGCGCCAGGAGCGAAGAGGAACTGCGCGAGCTGCAGGTCGAGATGATCGACCGCTTCGGCCTGCTGCCCGATCCCGTCAAGCAGCTGTTCGCGGTGACCCGCCTGAAGCTTCTCGCCACCCCGCTCGGCGTGCGCAAGCTCGAGCTCGGCGCCGCCGGCGGGCGCGTGCTGTTCACGCCACATCCGGCGATCGAGCCGATGTCGGTGATCCGCCTGATCCAGAGCCAGCCGCGGGTGTATGCGCTCGACGGTCAGGACAAGCTGAAGATCAAGCTTCAGCTGGAAGGCGCCAGCGAGCGCCTGCGCGCGGCGCAGGACCTGCTGGCGAGCTTCGGCGCGCGCAGGGCGGCGTGAGCCGGCGGCGCGGATGAGCCCGCACCGGGACCCGGGCGCTCGCGCAATCGAGCTGATCGAGCGGCTCGAGCTCGCGCCGCACCCCGAAGGCGGACACTACCGGCGCGTCCACCTGGCCCGATCCGACGGCCGGGCGCGTCCGGCGCAGAGCGCGATCCACTATCTGCTGCGCGCCGGCGAATTCAGCCGCTGGCACTCGATCGACGCCGACGAGGTCTGGAACCACGTCGAGGGCGATCCGCTGGAGCTGATGGTCTTCCAGCCGAGTGCTGGAAGCGTGGAAATCCGGCGCCTCGGCCGCGCCGACACGGTCACGCAGGCGGCGCCGCTGCTGGCGGTGCCGGCCGGCGCCTGGCAGACCGCACGGCCGCTCGGCGACTACGCGCTGGTCAACTGCTGCGTCGCGCCGGCCTTCGAGTTTCGCGGCTTCCGCCTGCTCCAGGCGGCGCCAGAGGTGCGCGCGGAGCTCGCCACGCTCGCCCCCGCGCTGCTGCGCTTCGCCTGAAGCCGGCTCGCTACACTTGCCGCGTGAGCCAGAGCGAAACCCTCGCAGCCGCTGCGGAATTCGCACAGGAAATCCGCAAGAGCCGCTTCCGCGCCGCTGCCGCGCCGATCGCCGACGCGGAGCAGGCATCGGGTTTCATCCGCGCGGCAAGCGACCCGACGGCGACCCACAACTGCTGGGCCTGGCGGTTCGGCGGCGAATATCGTTCGAGCGACGACGGCGAGCCGGGCGGCAGCGCCGGGCGGCCGATCCTCGCCGCGATCGACGGCCAGGGCCTCGACCGGGTGGTGGTCGTGGTGACGCGCTGGTTCGGCGGCGTCAAGCTCGGCGTGGGCGGCCTGGTGCGCGCCTATGGCGGCAGCGCCGCCGAGTGCCTGCGCACCGCCGCGCGGGTTCCGCTGGTGGCGAGCGCGGTAGTCGCCATCGACTGCGACTACGCGACCCTCGCCCTGCTCTACGCGCGACTCGGGGAGTTTGCGGCGGTGAAGCTCGACGAGCGCCATCATGCCGCGGGCGCAACGCTCGACCTGCGCCTGCCGCAGGCCAACCTGGAGGCGCTCGCAGACTGGCTGCGCGATGCGACGCGCGGCCGCGGCCGGCTGCTGAGACTCGCGACCGACGCTTGAATCGAAGCACCTTTTCCCCAACTTGATTCCCACCCTCGCGCCTGGAAGAACCGTGAGTCGAGCTTCCTCCCGCAGTCCCCGCCAGCTGCACCCGCTGATCCGCCTCGCGCCCTATCTGCGCACCTACAAGGGCCTGGTCGGCGGCTGGCTCGGTTTCCTCACGCTTTCCTCGACCGCCACCCTGGTGCTGCCGCAGGCGGTGCGGATCATGATCGACCAGGGCTTCACGCCGGAGAACGCCAGCGCCATCAACGCCGCGTTCCTCGGCCTGTTCCTGGTCGCCGTGGTGCTCGCGATCGCCACCGCGGCGCGCTTCTTCTTCGTCAGCCTGCTCGGCGAGCGGGTGGTCGCCGACCTGCGCCGGCGGCTCTACGATCACCTGCTGACGCTCGATCAGAACTTCTTCGAGACCACCCGCAGCGGCGAGCTGGTGTCGCGCCTCGCGGCCGATACCGAGCTGGTGCAGACCGTGGTCGGCTCGACTCTCTCGCTGGCCCTGCGCAGCGTGATTACCCTGGTTGGCGGCGTGGCGCTGATGATCGCCACCAGCCCGCGGCTCACCGGCTACACGGTGCTGGTGATTCCGGCCGTGGTGCTGCCGATCGTGGTGTTCGGGCGGCGCGTCAGCCGACTCTCGCGGGAGAGCCAGGACCGCATCGCCGACGCCTCGGCAATTGCCGGCGAAACCCTGACCGCGATGCACACCGTGCAGGCCTACACCCGCGAGGCCGAGGAATCGCAGCGCTACGCAACCGCGGTGCTGCGCGCGCTGGCCACCGCGCGGCGACGCATCGCCATGACCGGCAGCCTGACCGCGCTGGTCATCGTGCTGGTGTTCGGCGCCATCACCCTGGTGCTCTGGGCCGGCGCCAAGTCGGTGATCGCCGGCGCGATGGCGGTCGGCGTGCTGAGCCAGTTCGTGCTCTACGCGGTGCTCGCCGCGGGCTCGGTCGGAACCTTGAGCGAGGTCTGGGGCCAGCTGCTGCGCGCGGCCGGCGCGCTGGGCCGGATCGGCGAACTGCTCGACACCCGTTCCGGCATCGTTTCCCCGGCCGCGGCCACGCCGCTACCCACGCCCGCACGCAGCCACGTGCGCTTCGAGAACGTCACCTTCCACTACCCCTCGCGCCCCGACCGCGCAGCGCTGGACAACTTCTCGCTCGAAGTCCTGCCCGGACAGACGATCGCCCTGGTCGGTCCTTCCGGCGCCGGCAAGAGCACCGTGTTCCAGCTCCTGCTGCGCTTCCACGATCCGCAGCAGGGACGCATCCTGCTCGACGACCGCGAACTCCACACCCTGGCCCTGCCCGAGCTGCGCGGCTGCTTCGCGCTGGTGCCGCAGGACCCGGTGCTGTTCGGCGCCAGCGCCGCCGACAACATCGGTTTCGGTCGCACCGGCGCCAGTGAGGACGCGATCAGCGCCGCCGCGCGCGCGGCCGAAGCGCACGAGTTCATCGAGGCGCTGCCGGAAGGTTATGCGACCTATCTGGGCGAACGCGGCGCGCGCCTGTCCGGTGGCCAGCAGCAGCGCGTGGCGATCGCCCGCGCCCTGCTCCGCGACGCCCCGGTGCTGCTGCTCGACGAGGCCACCTCGAGCCTGGACGCGCAGTCCGAGCACCTGATCCAGCACGCGCTCGATCGCCTGATGCGCGAGCGCACCACCCTGGTGATCGCGCACCGCCTGGCCACGGTGCAAAACGCCGACCGCATCGTGGTGATGGACGCCGGGCGCATCGTCGCCCAGGGCACCCACGCCGAGCTGGTGGCTCAGGACGGGCTCTACGCCGAACTCGCGCGACTGCAGTTCGCCGCCTGAAGCGCGGGGGCGGCAAGCCCCGGCGGCGGCGCAGGTGCCAGCGCGAGCGAACCGGCGGATAATGGGCGACCTTTCGCGCCGGCGAGGCAGCTCGATCCGCCCGCCGACGTCTGCGTCCACCGGCGCGTTCCGCGTCGACTGACGCTGGCGTTCGCGCGGCGCGCGGAGCCCCGGCCCGGCTGCGCCGACCTCAGCCCCATCCAGTCAAGGAGCATCGCCATGATCGACACCTTCCAGATCCGCAGCAGCCTCGCGGTGAACGACCAGGACTACCGCTATGCGGATCTGCGCAAGCTCGGCGAGCGCTTTCCGGTCGCGCGCCTGCCCTACTCGATGAAGATCCTGCTCGAGAACCTGCTGCGCAACGAAGACGGCGTCAATATCACCTCGCGCGAGATCGAGGCGGTGGCGAACTGGGACCCACAAAAGGAACCAGACACCGAAATCGCCTTCACCCCCGCCCGCGTGATCCTGCAGGACTTCACCGGCGTGCCCTGCGTGGTCGACCTGGCCGCGATGCGCGACGCCGTGGTCAAGCTCGGCGGCGACGCCACCCGCATCAACCCGGTGGTGCCGCTGGAGCTGGTCATCGACCACTCGGTGCAGGTCGACGTCTGGGGCAGCGAGGAAGCGCTGGAGAAAAACGCCGAGATCGAGTTCGAGCGCAACCGCGAACGTTACGAGTTTCTGCGCTGGGGCCAGAACGCGTTTCACAACTTCCGCGTGGTGCCGCCGCGCACCGGCATCGTGCATCAGGTAAACCTCGAATACCTGTCACGAGTGGTGATGACCGGTGAGGTGGATGGCGAGGCCTGGGCCTGGCCCGACACCCTGTTCGGCACCGACAGCCATACGCCGATGGTCAACGGCCTCGGCATTCTCGGCTGGGGCGTGGGCGGCATCGAAGCCGAAGCCGCGATGCTCGGCCAGCCATCCTCGATGCTGATTCCGCAGGTCGTCGGCGTGCGCCTGCGCGGCGCGCTCGCCGATGGCGTGACCGCCACCGACCTGGTGCTGACGGTGGCCGAGCGCCTGCGCAAGCTCGGCGTGGTCGGCAAGTTCGTCGAGTTCTTCGGCGAAGGGCTGAAGCACCTGCCGGTCGCCGACCGCGCGACCCTCGGCAACATGTCGCCGGAATACGGCGCCACCTGCGCGATCTCGCCGATCGACGCCGAGTCGCTCAGCTACATGCGCCTGTCCGGCCGCAGCGAGGCGCACATCGCGCTGGTCGAAGCCTACGCCAAGGCGCAGGGCCTGTGGCACGACGACAGCACGCCCGTGGCGGAATACTCCACGGTCATGGATCTCGACCTGGCCGAAGTGCGGCCCTCGGTCGCCGGTCCCAAGCGGCCGCAGGACCGGGTGCCGCTGGAAAAGACCCGTGAAAGCTCGAAGGCGGCAATTGCCGTGGCCACCGCCCACCGCAAGCCGCGCGAGATGGACGTCGCCGGCTTCGCCAATGAGGGCGGTGCGACCGCGATCGGCAACCTGGCCAACGACGTCATCAACGGCGGCGTGCGTGTCACCATGGGTGAGGATCGCTTCACTCTGTACGACGGCGCGGTGGTGATCGCAGCGATCACCTCCTGCACCAACACCTCCAACCCGGCGGTGATGCTCGCCGCCGGCCTGGTGGCGAAGAAGGCGGCGGCGCTCGGCCTCAAGGCCAAGCCCTGGGTGAAGCCCTCGCTCGCCCCCGGATCGCGCGTGGTCACCGACTACCTCGAGCGCGTGCACCTGATGAAGGAGCTGGAGAAGGTCGGCTTCTTCCTGGTCGGCTACGGCTGCACCACCTGCATCGGCAACTCCGGCCCGCTGGCGCCGGAAGTGAGCCAGGCGATCGGCGAAGGCGACCTCGCGGTCGCCGCGGTGCTCTCCGGCAACCGCAACTTCGAGGGCCGCATCCACCCCGAAGTGAAGATGAACTACCTCGCCTCGCCGCCGCTGGTGGTGGCCTTCGCCATCGCCGGCACCCTCGACATCGACCTGACCAGCGAGCCGCTCGGCAGCGACCCGAGCGGCAAGCCGGTGTACCTGAAGGACATCTGGCCGAGCAACCGCGAAATCGCCGACGCCATGCGCGGCAACATCACCCCGGAGATGTTCCGCAGCAACTACGGCGACGTGTTCAAGGGCGACCAGCGCTGGAACAGCGTCACCCCGCCGGCGGGCGACGTCTACCGCTGGGCCGATTCGACCTACATCAAGAACCCGCCCTACTTCGACGGCATGGGCATGCAGCCCGCGCCGATCGCCGACATCGCCGGCGCGCGGCTGCTCGGCCTGTTCGGCGACTCGATCACCACCGACCACATCTCGCCCGCCGGCGCGATCAAGAAGGACAGCCCGGCCGGTCGCTACCTGATGTCGAGGGGCGTCGAGCCGAAGAACTTCAACTCCTACGGCTCGCGCCGCGGCAACGACGACGTGATGGTGCGCGGCACCTTCGCCAACATCCGCATCAAGAACCGACTGCTCCAGGACGTCGAGGGCGGCTTCACCCGCTACATCCCGAGCGGCGAGCAGATGACGATCTACGACGCCGCCATGAAGTACCGCGAGAGCGGCACGCCGCTGCTGGTCATCGCCGGCAAGGAATACGGTACCGGCTCCTCGCGCGACTGGGCCGCCAAGGGCACCCTGCTGCTCGGCGTCAAGGCGGTGATCGCGGAGAGCTTCGAGCGTATCCACCGCTCGAACCTGGTCGGCATGGGCGTGCTGCCGCTGCAGTTCCGCGACGGCCAGACGGCGGTCTCGCTCGGCCTGACCGGCAGCGAGACCTACGCCGTGAGCGGCCTCGACAACGGCGATGCCAGGACCGCCGAAGTCGTCGCCACCGCGGCGGACGGCAGCGAGAAGCACTTCAGCGTCGACGTCATGCTGCTGACCCCGAAGGAGCGCGACTTCTACCGCCACGGCGGCATCCTGCAGTACGTGCTGCGCCAGCTGGCGGCGCCCAAAGCCGGCTGAGCCGCGCGGAGAAAACGGAAACACGAACGGCCCGCCCCCGGCGGGCCGTTCTTTTACGGAACCCGTCGCGGCATCGGCGTGATGCCTGCGTCAGCCGCGACGCCGCCGTCCACCACCACGCTACCGGCAACGGCAGCCCGTTCGACGACCCGTTTCAAGACACGGCGCTGCGGGTCCGCTGGAATCAATCCGACAACGCCTGCCAAAGCACATTGCAGCGCTGCCTCGAGGCGGGGCTGGCGCGAGGTCAGGTTCCGGATCGGAGTCAGGCTCCGTCCTCACGGAAACCTGCGAGTGAACCGTCTTTGCTCGTTCCTCGCGCGATTCACGAGCGGCCCCCGCGATTCACGAACGTCCCCCCGCGATCCACGAGCGTCGCTCCCACGATTCACGAGCGTCCCCCCGCGATTCACGAGCGTCCCCCCGCGATCCACGAGCGTCGCTCCCGCGATTCACGAGCGTCCCCCCGCGATCCACCAGCGTCGCTCCCGCGACTCACTAACGTCACTCCCGCGATCCACTAACGTCGCTCCCGCGAAGGCGGGAGCCCAGCGCCTTTGCTTTCAAAGGCTCGAAGTCACTGGGCACCCGCCTGCGCGGGTGCGACGAAAGGGCGGTGCCTCGAAGCAGGTTCCACCCCCGCGCGGCCAGCCCTTTTGCGACCGGAGAAATTTGCAGACGTAGTCCTACTTCTTTCCTGCGTGAACAGCTCGCGCACCGCATCCTGCCTGGCGGCTGCCGCAGCCCGGTAAAAGCAGGTCGGCGAGGAGGCATGCAATCGGGCGGGCCACGCTAGGGAGCATCTGAACAAATCGACACGCTCGTCACTCCCGCGAAGGCGGGAGTCCAGTGCCTTTGATTTCAAAGACTTGAAGTCGCCGGATGCCCGCCTTCGCGGGCATGACAGGCTTGTTCAGACATTCCCTAGAGCTCGCCCAGAATGGCCGCGCGCTTGGCCTCATACTCGGCGCTGCTGACGAGGCCCTCATCGCGCAGCGCCTGCAGGGTGCGCAGGCGGCTGGCGGCGTCTCGTCCGCCGTTCTGGATCACGTGCGCGCCGCCATCGATGATGATGGGTTTGTCATCGCCTGGCTGATGCCGGGCCTGCTCGACCGCCTCCTCGATCAGCTCGGCCATCTTGCCACCCACGGTCTGGCGCAGTGCATCGCCCAGGCCCGCCAGGCTCTGCAGCCTGAGCTCATCGTTCACGGAAACGGTGGTGTGCGCGCTGGTGAAGACCCGAGGCTTGCCTGCACCGCCCGACGAGGTGCCGACAAAGCGCGGGCCCGAAGGCACAGAGGGCGCTGTGGCGACGCCCCGCATGCTGAAATCCTGCGCATCGCCGCCCTTGCGCGCGATCGCGCTGTCCAGCAGATGCCACAGCGAAAGCAGTGCAAAGACGATGGCCGAATAGCCCAGCCAGGCCACGCCGATGGCGGCCAGCGTGATCGATTCACTGCGGCCGTCGGCCTGCGTGCAGGAGATCACGTGGCTCACGCCATGCTGGCCGGGTTTGTACGAATAGCCCTGCGAGTGCAGCTCCACGGTCCCGTCGCACAGCAGCGAGGCGGCGGGCAGGATGCTGCGGGGAAACATCGCGCCGATGGCGGTGGCGATCATCAGGCCGACAAAGAGGCTCAGCACGACGCGCATCACCCAGCGCCACCGCGGAAACAGCCTGCCCAGCAGCGAGCCGCCCAGACTCGAGGCCCAGCCCAGGCCCAGCCGGCCGAACACGCGCCGCACCACCACGGCGACGATCAGCCAGATCAGTACCGGCATCAGCAGGCTCACCAGACTGATCCACTGACCGAGATTGCCGTCGCTCACGTGCGCTCTTCCTTAGCCTGGGAAGGGTAGCTGGATGCGCCCACCAGCGCCGTGATCCCCTCGGCTTCGGCGGCTCGATGACCACGGGGCGGGACGATTTTTCGTATCCGCTGCCGGAAGCAAACTGTCCGATAGGGATTATCTGCTTTGACAACCGGGTCACCGGCAAGATCACCATGAACGCCGTGCAGATCGAGTCTGCCGTCTGCGAAGGGTCTTACTGGGTTGGGGGCGTCAAAATCAATTTACAAAAGCAGGACGTCGCCATGCGGGTCTGCTGCCAGTGGCACTGGGAACCGGATTATCCGCCGGCCCCGTGAGCACCTGAGCTTGGCGCCTACGCGCCAAGCTCAAGCTCTGCATCAGCCCCCCCACCAGCCACACGCGGGGTAAGGGGGCGCTTCAGGGCCGCAAGGTGGCTTGTGGTAGTCCCCATTGACGGTTTGCGGCGCAATCCGCTGCAGGCTGAACTCCGAGAAGACTGTGGTGTGTGCAACCACCGCAGCCTCACGGAGGTCTCGCCGCGCCACCATGAACTGCGGCGTGGCGTAGACGCGCGCATGTTCGACGCCGCTGTTCACGACCGTGCGCTGCCCGCCCGATTCGTCTACTGCCAGCAGCCGGCCACTGCCGCCCTCGTCAAGCCAGATCGTGTATTCGCGCACGGCGCCAGTGGGCGGGTAGTAGGCGGTGGTGAAAGAAATGAACGGACAGCTTCGCTCAAGACAAACCACATCATAAAGTCGCGAGCCGGGCGTCGGCAAAAGATTGTAGGGCCACGGCTGATGACCCGGCCACGGGTTGTCCACCACCGAGTAGCTGCGCGCTCCCTGGACGAGCACCAGCCGCACGCGGTAGACGCCCTCGTAATGCACGCGACCGCTGCCATCATCATCGTCCAGCCGCGCGAGCATCAACCAATCCCCCGAATAATCCGCCGCCTGGACCAGCGGCGGGCCAGAGAAGGCGTGCACCATCTTCTGCGTCACGCCGTCGATGGTGAGGGTTCCGGCGCGCGGCCCGGTCCACTCCCAGTGGATCTGCTCCTGGGTCGGCGTCGCCGTGGCGCTGCCGGGCGGGCAGGTGCGGCAGGGGCCGCCGCTGAGGTCGTAGGAGGTCAGCGCGCCGCGCGCGATGATGCCGTCCGCGCTCAGGGTCTCGTCGCCGCGACGGGTGAGCGTGCCGTTGATCCCCTGCACGATCATCCTGCCGTCGTTGCCATAGTGGTAGATCGCCCCGCCCAGGGTGTTGCGCGAGTCGGGCGTGACGCCGATGGCGAGCGAGCCGAGGTTCACCGAGTCGCCGCCCGGCACGGCGATGTATTCGCCGAACTCCAGGGGCACGTCCCAGGAATACTTCTGCCAGTCCGGGGTCGCCGCCCAAGCCGCGAGCGGCAGGGCGAGCGCGAGGCTGGCGAAAAGGGAAAGCAGGCGCTGGATCATCCGAAATCTCCTCTCTTGTGTGTGGGCTTGTGTGCGGGGGCGGCGGGCTTTCTGTAGAACGCCGAGCGCAGGATGCCACGAGTGGGGCGGCAGCTGCGCCCCGCGCGGCGCGGAAAGGCGCCGCAGCGCAGCCCAAGCCGAACCCGCGAACCGTCGATCGGCGCACGGGCGGCGAGCGATCTCCGTCGCGGCTTCGGCGATTGGGTCGCGCGGTCGCGGCGGGGTCGAAGAAGAGCGGTCGCTGCGCGCAGCCGCGCGTCGACTCTACCTTCGGCTGCGAGGCGTTACTTGGGCCGCCA
>CAZORA010000024.1:0-37465 GCA_964582225.1 uncultured Dokdonella sp.
AATCCACGGTACCGCGGCGGCAGGCCGCTTGGATCAAGCCATTCTGTCTAGCCCTCATGACACACAACGAGTTCTACCTGAAGGTCGCGGATGCCCTTGCTGGCTGTCAGCTCGTCGAGCAAGAATTGAAGCTATACATCGCAACTGCGCACGCAGCGATCCGGCGAAACCTGCCGGACAGAATTCCATACAACTTCACGACCGAAGACTGCAACGCTGACTCGCTCGGCCACCTAATCGGTAAGTTCAAGAAGCTTTCGAACGACACCCTGCTGATTGACGCGCTAAAAACGTTTAAGAACGAGCGCAACTTCCTCAGCCATCAGGCGATTGCAAGCTGCATCAATCCGGATGGCGACATTGATGTTCCGGAAGATATGCGGGAACGTCTTGAAGAAATTCGCATCAACTCAGATGTGTTGCGTAAGAAGATCTACAACTCAGCCGTTCTCCTTGAGTTCGATCCAATAGGTTCATGTGATGGCTAACAATTCAAGCCGACGCCGCTTCGCGGCGCGGCTTAATTCAGGCGTTGGGGCTCACGAGGTGCCGAGTGAAATACAGTAGGTCAACCAAGCTGCCGGACGCGTACCGTAGTCCATTCCGGACCCGACGCAAGGTAACGACGGTGCTCGCGAACAACGTCGGCATAGTCTTGTTCGCGGGCGTTGTTGTCGCAGCAATCGTTGCGGTGACGGTCGCCCGTGTATCAGCTCCCGTCGATCGCGAAACACCAGAGAACGTGCAGCAGATCCGCGTTGTTGATGGCGACACACTTGACGTTGATGGCCGCCGTATTCGCCTACATGGAATAGACGCACCTGAGAGAGGCCAACCCTGCACGAAAAACGGAGAGAGCTTCGATTGTGGTGAAGCATCAAAACAACACCTCACCTACCTTCTCACTGGTAAGAAGCTTATCTGCAATGGGCGTTCTAGGGACAAGTGGGGCCGCGATGTGTCAATCTGCATGACTGGGACCGAGGACGTCGCGGCGCTGATGGTTCGTCACGGATGGGCAGTCGCATACACGGAATACTCAAAAGACTATGTTGAGGACGAACAGTTTGCTCGTACAAATGGAATGGGTTTGTGGGCAAAAGACTTCGTGCTGCCGAAAGAATGGCGTAATAGACAGAGGAACTGAAGATGACTGAAGAATCCAAGGGAACGCAGGTGCAGAAGGCAAGTGGATCATCGGTGCCCAGCCGTATCGACCTGACGCCTAGCACGTCGATGGACATTTCTTGGCTAGCTGAAAGCGAACGTAAGGCGTTACTGGTCGATTACACCAAGGGCATCTTGGATATCAGTCGAAAAGCTCAGGAACTACATGTTGATTCTGCCGCCCTCCGAAAGACTCTTGATGATCTGGCGGTAACAACCAAGGAAGTCTCAGAGAGTGGCAACGCGGTGACGGTTAGCCACACTCAAACAACGTCCGTGGGCCGTACAGAAGTTATTATGGGTAATACGCAGCAAGCGCAGAGCGGAAAACTTTCAAAGTCACAAACGGGTGAGAAAGACTGGACTCCGTACTATATATTCGGCGGAATACTTGCCCTGATCATCATCGTTGCACTGATGAATTGACAATGAGGTTCGCAACGATCTATATAACTCCCCGGTCCGACGAGCAGGCAATCATTGATTCGCTAGACAGAAAGCTTCAAGGAGCGGGAGGCCTAAGCGCTGAGGAGTCTCTGCTGCTCCAGGATGCAAAGGCGTGTGCGCGTGGTTTCGTGGCCAGAGCCCGCAAACAGTACGCTCCTGGAACCACCATTCAAATTAGCAAAGAATTCCAGTTTGCTTACTTAAAGCTTTCATTGCGCCTCCACAGTCCAGGGCGACAGAACGTGCTTGATCGTATCGTTGCTTTCTTTCGGAGGATATAGGTGGGCCGATACCGCCGTTCGTATAGTCCAAAGCATCGTGACCGCTCTTATGGGCGTGAACGTGCACTGGAGCATATTCGGCAGGCCGAGCAACTGTCGCGCGAACTCGGCGGTACAGACAAGGATGTCAAAGCATACTTTTTCTCCTTAAACGCGTCCGAGTTGTCGCGAATTTTTGCTGAGTACGAGCATCTCCATGGCCGCGCAATTCGAGAATATGCGGAGAAAACAATTCCAAGTTGGAAGTCTGGCCGGGTCCATATGAGCGGCGTGGTTGCGGAGCGTCTGTTCAGTTTGCTGCCAAACCACATGCCATTGGAGCAGAAGTACAAGCTAACGGAAAGCTTGTGGCGTCACGTTGGTCCGGTATCGCGCCGGACCCTTTATGTGAATCCCAATGTGGCACCTGACGAAGTCATTGCTGTTGTTAAGGAACACTTGGAGCAAGACGTGCTCTCATACGCAATTCCAGAACAAATGGAGAAAAGATTCAAGTGGCTGTCTCAGGGCGACATTGACATCAAACAGAAGCTGCTAAATTTTCTGCGATCGAAGGAACGCGAGCTTGCTGCCGAGTCCGTCCGTATCAATGTACCCATCTTGGCAGAACACCTGAGAAACGCTCAAGAAAACCATACACATCATCTGGCCCACAAGCTTCAGATTGGTAAGAATGAAATCGTAGTCATCCTAACGAGCAAGGTTGAAGGGATCACAGAAACCGCGCCACGCGCGCCAGCACCAACATCCAGTGCATCGGACAATTCTTGGATATGGTGGGTCATCGGTATCATAATTCTTATCGCGTTGTCGCAAATGTGAGCCCCAACAATCGCTTCCAGCCGACGTCCCTGCCTCCGGGGCTTCGCCCCTACGGCAGGGCCGCGGCTGAAGCGGGGCGTTGGCAAACTCATAGAAAAACCAAGGAGACTTCATGTCAGGCCGCGATCTTACCAAGACTTACTCCCGCTCCCAGTTCGTTGCAAAGCTTCGGCGCCTTGCGGATTCGATAGAGTCCGAACGTGCTTTCACCATTCAAGTCGCAGGTGAGCGGCTGCACATCTCTGCAGATGCGGTCTTTAATGTTGAGCATGAGAGCTCAGGTAATCAGCAGGAACTTGAGTTTCAACTTCTTTGGTCTTCGCCAAAGGCCTAGGACTAGGAAATAGTTGAGGGCAGCACCCGCAGTTGGGGTTGAGTTCTGGTCCTGCTGCTCTTCATGTTTGGCCTTCCTGGCCTTCCTGGCCTTCTTCGCTTCCTGTTTCTTGAACGCACTCACATCTGGGATACAAAGTGCAGAGTTGAGGGGCTTACGTTCGGAGCACTGGGCTTGTGTACCCTGGCGATCATCTAATCCGCGAACGTCGGCCATACGCTCCATCGGTCACGCGCGGGAACCGTCCCTCACTCCGCCGCCAGGCGCAGGCGCTCGAGCAGGGCTCCGAGCGCGAGCGGGCGCAGCGGCTTGTACAGCAAGCGGCAGCCGGCTGCCTCGACCGCGTTGCGGACCGCTAGGTGCGGATCGCCGGTGACGATGAGGCAGGGCAGCCTGGCCTGGGGGTCGAGGCGCTGGCGCAGTTCGAGACCGGTGCGGCCGCCGTCGAGGTGATAGTCGAGAATTAGAAGCTGGGGCGCCGGGTGCAGGGCCGCGAGGCTCAGCCCCCGCCCGTCGCGACTGCGGTGGAGTCGGTGGCCCCAGGTTTCTAGCAGGTCGCAGAGAGCTGCGAGGGACTGGGCGTCGTTGTCGACCACCAGCGCATGCAGCGGGACGAAGCTGCGGTGCGGCGTCGGCGCTGACGCGGCGCGTGGCGCCGGCGCGGTCAGCGGCACTTCGATTGCGAACACACTGCCCCGTCCGGCCCAGGAGCGCAGCTCCAGGTGATGACCCAGCAGGCGCGCGATGCGCTCGGCGATCGACAGCCCCAGACCGAGGCCGGCGCTGTCGCGGTCGAGGCGGTGAAACTCCTGGAATACGCTGGCCTGCTGCGCTTCCGGGATGCCCGCTCCGGTGTCCCAGACCTCGATCTTCAGCGCGTCGGCGCGTCGTCTGCAGCCGAGCAGGACGCGTCCGTGTTGGGTGTATTTGACCGCGTTGGAGAGGAAATTCGCCAGAATCCGGCGCAGCAGCCGCGGGTCGGAGTCGAGCCAGACGCGCGTCGGCACCCGGCGCAGGACCAGACCCTTGGCCGCGGCCAGGGCGGAAAATTCCGCGACCAGACCTTCAAAAAGCGCGTCCGCGGCGAACGCCTCGGGCTCGGCGTGCAGGCCTCCGGAGTCGAGCCGGGCGATGTCGAGCAGGCTGTCGAGCAGATCCTCGGCGGCCGCCAGCGCGCCGTTGACGTGGCCGACGGTGGCACGCTCGGCCGGGTCGACGAGGCGCTGGCCGAGGTCGTGGGTCAGCAGGCGCGCGGCGTTCAGCGGCTGGGCCAGATCGTGGCCGATCGCGGCGAGGAAGCGGGTCTTTTCGCGGTTGGCGGTTTCCGCCGCGGCGGTGGCTCGGGCGAGCTCGGCGGTGCGCGCGGCCACGCGCTGCTCCAGGGTCGCGTTGGCGCGGGTCAGCGCCTGTTCGCTGCGGCGAAAGGCGGTCACGTCGCTGAAGGTCGCCACGTAGCCGCCGCCCGGCATCGGGTTGCCCCGAATCTCGATCATGCGGCCGCCGATCTGCCGCTCCGAGCGGTGCGGCGAGCCGCGCCGCATGTGCGCGATGCGCCGCTCGACGCGCGCCGCGACCTCGCCGGGGCCAAGCAGGCCGCGCTCGACGTTGCAGCGCACCAGCTCGGCGACCGAGCGCCCGACCGCGAGGAGCTCCGGCGGATAGGCGAAGAGTGCTGCGTAGGGCCGGTTCCAGGCCACCAGCCGCAGCTCCGCGTCGACCACGCAGATGCCCTGGCTCATGTTCTCCAGCGCGGCCTGCAGCAGGCGCTGGCTGAAGCGCAGATCCTGGCTGGTCTCGCCGACGATTGCCGCCACGGTGTCGAGCTGCGCGGCCTGCTCGCGGCGGGCGACGTCCAGCAGCAGGCGCGCCGAGGCGGCGCCGATCACCGCGGCGAGCTCGCGTTCGACTTGCTCGACCAGAGCGGAGTCGAGGCCGACGCTGTCGTCGCCGGGGGCGAACAGCGCTTCGACCCGCTCCGGCGGCAGGAAGCGCGCGGCGAGCGCGGCGAGGGTCGCCGCCGGCAGGCCCACCGGCGCGGCAGGCGCGGCGGGCTGGGCCCAGCGGCTGCGTGCGACCAGCCCGACCGTCGCCAGGTTGACCGCGAGGCCGGCCACCACCGCGCGCGCGAGACTGCTCCATTCGCCGAGACCGAGCAGGTTCCCTGGGCCGAGCACGGACAGGCCGAAGGGCGCCCGGCCGAGCCAGGCGCCGCTGGCCGGCAGCCAGTTCGGCAGCAGCGCCCAGAGCCAGGTCAGCGTGCCCGCCACCAGCCCCGCCGCGAGCGCCCGCGCGCCGAGCTGCGGGCGGTACATTGCGGCCAGCACTGCCGGCATCAGGCCGGCGAGCGCCGAAAAGGACAGCGCGCCCAGATCCGCCAGCGCTTCGCTGCTGCCGATCGCGCGCGAGTAGAACCAGGCGAGCAGCACCACCGCCAGGATCACGATCCGGCGCTGGCGCAGGATCGCCGGACGCAGGTCGCCGCCGACGGCGCGGCCCCAGCCGGCGCGCACCCGCAGCGGCGCGATCCAGTGGTTGCCGATCATCAGGCCGAGCGCGAGCGTGGCCACGATCACCATGCTGGTGGCCGCGCTCAGGCCGCCGAGAAAGCCGAGCACCGCCAAGCCCTGCTGCCCCTGCGCCAGCGGCAGCGCCAGCACGTAGAGGTCGGACGGCACGCCGAGCGCGCCGAGGCGGCTGCCGCCGGCCATCGCCAGCGGCAGGATCGGCAGTGCGATCAGCACCAGGTACAGCGGGAACAGCCAGCGCGCGGTGCGCACGTGCTCGGCGTCGCGGCATTCGACGACCCCGGCGTGGAATTGGTGCGGCATGATGAAGGCGGCCAGCGCGCCGAGCAGGATCAGGGGCGGGAATCCGGCGCTGCTGCGCGGGGTCGCCTCGACCGCGGCGCCGAGATCCGCGCCGCGCAGCACCAGCGCGCCGATCGCCAGCATGGCGCCGAGCTTGAACAGCGACTCGAAGGCCAGCGCCAGCACCAGTCCCCGGTTGTGCGCCGCGACCGGCGCGCGGCGGGTGCCGAAGAGCATGGCGAACAGCGCCATCGCCAGCGCCACCCACAGCGCGCCGTCCTGCCAGGCCGGCTGGCCCAGCTCGCTGCCGCTGCGCAGCAGGGCGTGGCTCATCGCCACGGCCTTGAGCTGCAGGGCGATGTAGGGAACGATGCCGATCACGCTCAGCGCGGTGACCAGCGCGGCGAGCCCGGCGTGGTGGCCGAGCCGCGCCGCCACCAGGTCGGCCAGCGAGCCGGCGCGGTGCTCGCGGGCGATCTTCACCAGCTCCATCAGCAGGTGGGCGCCGAGCAGGTACAGCGCGATCACGCCGATGAAGGTGGGCGGCAGCCACCAGCCCGACTGCTCGGCCTGGGTCACCGTGCCGTAGAAGGTCCACGAGGTGCAGTGCACGCCGAGCGACAGCGCGTAGACGAAGCGCCAGTGGCGTGCGAACACGTCCGCGCGGCGCTCGCCGTAGAGCGCCACGCCGAACAACAGGCTGAGCCAGACCAGCCCGGATAGCGCGACCAGCAGCTCGGAGAGATTCATTTGCGCAGTATGGCGCTTCGGCGCTGCCCATCCTCGGCGCTCAAGCGAGCCCTTCGCGCGCCGGCGGTGTGGCGGGGATTGCGCTGCCGCAGGTGTTGCGTCCGAGCGTGCCGCCTTCGACCTGCCTCCGGCCGGTCGTCAGAGGGCGCGCGGCTGCACGCCGGCTCAGCGCAAGGGTGCGCCCAGCGCGGCGGCCATGTCGGCGACGGCTTGCAGCTGCACGCCGCTGCGGCTGTCGTAGTCGTCCCCGCTGTAGCCCCACCAGTCCCAGCAGGCCTTGGGGTTGAGCGGCAGCATGCTGCTGCGCGTCTGCGGATAGAGAACCACGACACCGCGGGCGTCGGCATGTGGGTTGTAGCCGGCTTCGGCCACGAACTTCTCACCGACTGCGTCGGCGTTCTGCTGGCAGCCGTGGAAGGCGATGTGCAGCGCGCAGCGTTCACCCTTGGCGCAGGCCTCGGGTACGTAGAGATAGCCGCTGTCGGCCAGGTAGGCGTCGGCGCCGCCGGGGCGGAAGCTGCGCTGGTCGAAGCGGCGCAGCTCGCCGTCTGCTTTCGCCACGGTCCGTGGCGGCTCGCCATAGAGTTCGCGGAAGATTTCGGCGGCGGCGTCGAAGCCGCACTTGCCGAGCCAGGGCGAAGCGGCGCTGTCGCAGGCGGCACCGGCCTCGAGGGTGGGAAAGGTGTGACTGAAGTCGCGGCCCAGATCTTCGCGCAGCCGCAGCGGCTCCTCCGTATCCGCTGCGAGCGCACGATAGAGCGTCGCGGTGTCGACGCTCAGCGATTCGGCCACCGTCTGATCGGCGCGGCCGTGCAGCAGCAGGACGCGGTCGCCGGCGAGGCCTTCGAGCGGCGCGATGCGCCCCGCGCTGGCGGCTTGGCGTGCCTGCGCGACCAGCGCCGCCACGTCCGGGCCCTTCCCTTGCGCCGGCGTCATGCAGCGGGCGAGCGCCGTGCGCAGCGAGCCCTCGGCGCAGTGCCAAGGGCCGCCGGCAATGAGTGCGGCACCCAGGATGTGGTCAGACCAGGCGAGGTGCATCTGCAGCGCCATGTAGGCGCCGGAAGAAAGGCCGGATACGGTGGTCCGTGCGGGATCGAGTTCGAGCTTCGGCAGCGCCGCCTCGGCCGCGCCGAGAGCGCTGCTCGCGGCGCAACTCAGGGCGAGCGCGAGGAGTGCGGCGGGAAGGGCGCCACGGCGCGTGAAGATCATCTTCTTCTCCTGAACCCGGCCGGGTGGCTGGCGGACGGCTGCGGGCGCGCGAGTGGGAGCCCGCGCGAGCTCGCAGCCGCGCATCGCCTCAGAACGAATAGCGCACCGACAGATAGTAATTGCGCGGCAGGCCGTAGTAGACCGTCTGGATGTTGCCGACGCTGGAGAACTCCTGACCATCGGTGCGGTAGACCTCGTCGGTCAGGTTGCGCACGCCGGCGCGCACCTGCCAGTGATTGTCGGCCGAGTCGAACACGCCGAATAGCCCGACCAGGGTGTAGCTGGGCTGCATCAGGCCGGGGCGATTGTCGACGCTGAGCCAGGTCTCGTCGCGGTAGCTGAGGTCGCCGCCGACGGTGAGCGCGGCGCCGCTGGCGAAGCTGAAGGTCTGGGCCAGGGCCAGGCGCGCGCTCCACTCGGGCGAGAACGGCACGTGGTCGTGCAGCCGCGCGAGGTTCGGGTCGATCTGCACTCGCGGGTCGACGAACTGGTCGTAGCGCGCGTCGAGGTAGCTGATCTGGCCGGAGATGCGGGTGCCCTCGCCGAGCAGCGCGGCGCCCTCGAACTCGAAGCCGTCCATCTTGAGCTTGGCGGCGTTCAGCACCGGGAAGGCGAAGGTCGGCGTTTCCGATTCCGGGTTCAGCACTTCCGATACGCGCGCCTGGAAGTCCTTGTAGTCGCTGTGGAAGACGGCGAGGTTGGCCTGTAGGCGCGAGTCCGCCGAGCGCATCTTGAGGCCCAGTTCGTAGGTCCAGACGAACTCCGGGTCGAACACCGCGCTGGCGACTTCGGGGGCGCTGTTGGCGCGGCCGTTGAAGCCGCCAGACTTGAAGCCGCGGTTGGCCGAGACGTAGGCCATGGTCTGCTCGGTGAGCTGCTTCTGCAGGGAGATCGAGGGCGTCCAGGCGGTCCAGCTCTCGCGGCCGGCGAAGGCCACGGTCTCGTCCAGCACCTCGAACGGCGAGCCCCAGAAGGTGCTGGTGCTGCGGTCGTAGTCCTTCGTCTCATGGGTCCAGCGCAGACCGCCGGAGAGGCTCCAGCCGCTGCCGAACTGCCAATTGGCATGGGCGAAGGCGGCATAGCTGGTGGTGGTCAGATCGTCGTCGATGGTGCGCAGGAAGTCGATCGGCAGGCCGGCCAGCGCGAACAGATCGCTGGCGTAGGCTTCCTGGTGCGAGGGCACCCTCTCGCGCAGCCAGTACAGACCCATCACTGCCTGCAGGTTGTCGCCGTTGTCGAACTGGAATTGGAATTCCTGGCTGCCCTGCTTCTGCTTGAAACCGACGAACACGTCGCCGAGTTCGAACTGGGAGGCGTCGATGTCGATGAAGGAGTCGCTGTCGAGCCAGCGGTAGGCGCTGATGCTCTTGAACTTCCAGGCCTCGGAAAGCTGCCAGTCGAGGTGCAGCGAGGCGCCCTTGTGGGTCAGGTCCTGGCCGTGGCCGGGACCGAACGAAGTGCGCGAGTGGAAGTCGTACTCGCCGATTGGAGCCGGCAGCAGCACCACCGGGCCGAGCACGAGGTCGGTCTGGATCAGCGGCGCGGTCGGCTGGCCGAGCGTGAGCGCCGCGTCCTGGCGCGTGTAGTCGAGCGCGAGCACCGCGCTGAAGTCCTCGCCCGGCTTGAACTGCAGCTTGGCGCGCAGCGCCCTGGTGTCGTCGTCGTTGAACTCGCGCCCGCTGAGCGGATCGCTGACGTAGCCGTCATTGCCGATCACTGCGCCGGCGATGCTGGCCGACCAGGTCTCGCTGAAGCCGCCGGAGAGATAAAAGCGGCCCTCGGCGCGGCCGTAGTCGCCGATCAGCGCCTCGGCCGAGCCGGTGAGGGTCTGGCTCGGCTCGCGCGTCACGATCTTGATCGCGCCGCCGGTCGAGTTCTTGCCGTACAGCGTGCCCTGCGGACCGCGCAGCACTTCGACGTGGTCGACGTCGAAGAGGCTGATCAGGGCGCCCTGGATGCGCGAGTAGTAGACGTCGTCGACGTACATGCCGACGCCGGGGTCGAAGGTCTGCAGCGCGTCCGGCTGGCCGATGCCGCGGATGAAGACGTTGACCGCAGAGGACGAGCCGCGACCCTGCACGATGTTCAGGTTCGGCACCGTGCCCTGCAGACCGTCGATGTTGTCGGCGCCGATATCGGCGAGATCCTCGGCGCTGAAGGCGCTGACCGCAACCGGAATCTTCTCGATGCTCTCCTCGCGCCGGCGTGCGGTGACCTCGATGGTCTCCAGGGTGCGCTCGTGGGCGCTGTCTTCGGCGTAGCCGGTCTCGTTCTGCTGGGGGTCCGCGGCCGGCTCCGGGGCGGCCGCGATCGCGGCTGTGCCGCTGGCGCCGAAGGCGATGGCAATGGCCAGACTCAACAGGGTGCGCTGCATGGGGATCCTCCGCGGCGTGCTCGCCGGATTGCGGCAAGCCTAGGACGCGCGCGCGCGCTCGACACTTGTACTTTCGTACAGTGGCAGCGGCGGGCGCGCTCCGGATACTGCGGGAGCACGGAGCGCTCGGCCATCCGCCGCCGACCTCGGTTGCACCGCGACGGCTTGCGGCTGGCCGCGGGCGCCTCCGGTCCGGCCGCCAGAGATTCCCGCATGGCTCTTCTGATCGTCCTCGCCGCGCTCGCCTTCCTCATGCTCGCCGCCTACCGCGGCTACAGCGTGATCCTGTTCGCGCCGATCGCGGCGCTCGGCGCGGTGCTGCTGACCGATCCGGCGCTGGTGGCGCCGATGTTCACCGGGCTCTTCATGGAGCGCATGGTCGGCTTCCTGAAGCTCTATTTTCCGGTCTTCATGCTGGGCGCGGTGTTCGGCAAGCTGATCGAGATCTCCGGCTTCTCGCGTGCGATCGTCGCCGCCACCATCGGCCTGGTCGGGCGCGGCCGGGCGATCCTCTCGATCGTGCTGGTCTGCGCGCTGCTGACCTACGGCGGGGTGTCGCTGTTCGTGGTGGTGTTCGCGGTCTACCCCTTCGCCGCCGAGCTGTTCCGCCAGAGCGACATTCCCAAACGCCTGATTCCGGGCACCATCGCGCTCGGCGCCTTCACCTTCACCATGGACGCCCTGCCCGGCACGCCGCAGATCCAGAACGTGATTCCGACCACGTTCTTCGAAACGACCACCTGGGCCGCGCCCTGGCTCGGCATCCTCGGCGGCGCCTTCATCCTGGCGCTCGGTCTCGCCTACCTAGAATGGCGCCGCCGGGTCGCCGCAGCGGCGGGTGAGGGCTACGGCAGCGGCCACCGCGAGGAGCCGGCGGCATTCAGCGGCGAGCGCCTGGCGCCGGCCTGGCTCGCCCTGCTGCCGCTGGTCCTGGTCGGGGTGGCGAACTTCTTCCTCACGCGCTGGATTCCGCGCTGGTACGGCGCGAGCTACAGCTTCAGCCCGAGCGCGCTCGGCGAGGCCGCGCCGGTGGTGCAGGAGGTCGCCAGGCTGACTGCGATCTGGGCGGTGGAAGGCGCGCTCCTGCTCGGTATCCTGTGCGTCGTCGTGAGCGCCTGGCGGCCGGTTCTGGCGAGCTTCGCCGAGGGCAGCCGCAGCGCGGTCAGCGGCGCCCTGCTGGCCTCGATGAACACCGCCTCCGAATACGGCTTCGGCGCGGTGATCGCCGCCCTGCCGGGCTTTCTCGCGGTGGCGGGCGCGCTGCAGGCGATCCCGAATCCGCTGGTCAACGAAGCGATCTCGGTGACCGCGCTGGCCGGCATCACCGGCTCCGCCTCGGGCGGCATGAGCATCGCGCTGGCGGCCATGGCCGACACCTTCATCGCCAACGCCGAGGCCGCCGGGATCCCGCTCGAGGTGCTGCATCGGGTCGCCGCGATGGCCTCCGGCGGCATGGACACCCTGCCGCACAACGGCGCCGTGATCACCCTGCTCACGGTGACCGGCCTGAGCCACCGGCAGTCCTACCGCGACGTGTTCGCGGTCACCCTGATCAAGACCCTCGCGGTGTTCGTGGTGATCGGAATCTACTACGCCAGCGGGCTGGTGTAGCCGTCTGGCGTGCGTACCGCCGCCCGCTGAAAAACGCGGGTTTCGCGAGGATGTGGCGGCGGTCTGCGCCCTCCTCGCGGGGCAGGAATGCGAAAGTCAGCGGGCCCCCGCCTCCGCGGGCATGACGAGCTTTTTTGGGCCATCCACGCGCTTGGGTGCGGTCCGCGCGCAAGTACCGGCCGCGGGGCGATTTTTGACCGTTCCTCCCGCGACTCCCCTCGCCTCTCCCGCAAATCCCCCTCGTCGCTTCCGCGAATTTCCTCGTCGCTCCCGCGAAGGCGGGAGCCCAGCGACTTTGCTTTCGCCGGTTCTGGATCGCTGAAGCCAGAGGCGCTGGATGCCCGCCTGCGCGGGCATGACGAGCTTTTTTGGGCCATCCACGCGCTTGGGGGCGCTGGATACCGGCCTTCGCGGGCACGACCCATTCCCTCGTCGCTTCCGCGAATCCCCTCGTCGCACCCGCGAAGGCGGGTGCCCAGCGACTTTGCTTTCGCCGGTCCCGGATCGCTGAAGCCAGAGGCGCTGGATGCCGGCCTGCGCGGGCATGACGAGCTTTTTTGGGTCATCCGCGCGCTTGGGCGCGGTCCGCGCGCAAGTACCGGCCGCGGGGCGATTTTTGACCGTTCCTCCCGCGACTCCCCTCGCCTCTCCCGCAAATCCCCCTCGTCGCTTCCGCGAATTTCCTCGTCGCTCCCGCGAAGGCGGGAGCCCAGTGCCTTTGAGCCCAACCCCAAAAGTCGCTGGATGCCCGCCTGCGCGGGCGCGAGGGCCGGGCAGAATCCGAGCCGGTCCGTCACGCCGGCGAAGGCCGGCCTCCGGCGCCGTTCCAGCGGCTGAGATCGAAGACGCTGCGGGACCGCCCTGGCGGGGCTGGTGAGGAAAGGCCGACCGGTTCGGATGGGTCTCAGTACAGATCGACCGGGTCGACGTCGATCGACCAGCGCAGCCGCCGCGCCGCGGGGAGCGCGCGCACGGCCTCGAGCCAGCCCGGCAGGAAGGCTTGCAGCGCCGGGCGACTCGCGCTTTCCAGCAGCAGCTGGCCGCGGTGGGCTCCTCCGCGGCGCGGCAGCGGCGCGTCGAGCGGGCCGCGTGCGCTCACCGCGGGATCGCCCGCGAGCTGGACCGCCGCGGTCAGGAAAGCGTGCAACGCCTCGTGCGAAGGGTCTTCGGCGCGCAGCAGGGCGAGTTGGGCGAAGGGCGGCAGCGCGGCGCGGCGGCGCTCTTCGAGCAGCTGGTCCGCGAGCGCGTGATAGCCGCGCTGCAGCAGGGTCTGCAGCAGGGGGTGGGCGGGATCGTGGGTCTGCAGCAGCACCTTGCCGGGCTGATCGGCGCGCCCGGCGCGCCCGGCGACCTGCACGACGAGCTGGGCGAGTCGCTCGCCGGCGCGGAAGTCGACGCTGTATAGACCCTCGTCGACGCCCACCACCACCACCAGGGTGAGCTGCGGCAGATCGTGGCCCTTGGCCAGCATCTGGGTGCCGACCAGGATCCGCGCGCCCGCAGCCGGCAGCGCATCGAGCAGGGCTTCGCGCTGGCGTCGGCCACGGGTGGTGTCGCGGTCGATGCGCAGAATCGGCACTCGCGGGAAGGCTTCGGCGAGCGCCGTTTCGATGCGCTCGGTGCCGGCACCGAGCGGCAGCAGATTCGCTCCGCCGCAGTCGAGGCAGGCTGTCGGCTGCCGGCTTTCGCGCCCGCAGTGGTGGCAGCGCAGGCGGCCTGCGCGCTGGTGCAGGGTGAGCGGTCGCTCGCAGTCGGCGCAGCGCGCGTTCCAGCCGCAGTCGCGGCACAGCAGCACCGGTGCGTAGCCGCGGCGATTGCGGAACACCAGCACCTGTTCGCCCCGCGCCAGGCTCGCCGCGATGGCTTCCCGGGCGGGCTGTGACAGACCGTGCTCGAGCCGCTGGTGACGCAGGTCGACCACGTCCAGCGCCGGTGGCCGCGCGCTGCCCGCGCGTCGCCGCAGGCGCAGATGGCGGTAGCGACCCGCCTGGACGTTGGCGAGACTCTCCAGCGAGGGCGTCGCCGAACCGAGCACCACCGGCACGACGAGCGCCCTGGCCCGCACCAGCGCCAGATCGCGAGCGTGGTAACGCCAGCCGTCCTGCTGCTTGTAAGAGGAATCGTGTTCTTCGTCGACGATCAGCACGCCGGGCCGCGCCAGCGGCACCAGGATCGCCGAACGGGTGCCGACCACGACCGGCAGCTCGCCGCGGCCGGCGGCGAGCCAGGTCGCGGCGCGTTCGACTTCGCCGAGGCCGGAGTGCAGGGCGCCAATCTCGACCCCGAGGCGGGTGCGGAAGCGCCGCAGAGTTTGCGGTGTCAGCGCGATTTCCGGCACCAGCACCAGCGCCTGACGACCATCGGCCAGACAGGCGCGGATGATGTCCAGATAGACCTCGGTCTTGCCGCTGCCGGTCACGCCGTCGAGCAGGAACGGCGCGAAGCGGCCGCGCTCCGCCAACACCGCTGCGGCCGCGGCGCGCTGCTCGTCGTTGAGCGGCGGGCCTTCCTCCGCCGGGCCGGCTGCAGGCGCTACCCGCGCGTGCTCGACCCAACCTTTGCCGAGAGCCGTACGCAGGGTACTGGCACCGACCGTCAGCTGGCTGGTTCCCAACGGACCGCCGGCCAGGGTCTGCAGCAGCTCGCGCAGACGGGCTCCCCGCGGCGCGGGCGTCGCCGCCAGCGCGGCGCGACCGGAGGCGCTGAGCACGTAGCCGGGCCGCCCGCTCGGTGGCAGCGCGCGGGCGCTGCGCAGCGCGGCCGGCAGCGCTGCGCTCAGCACTTCGCCCAGCGGATGCTGGTAGTAGCGGGCGGCCCAGCGCAGGCTGGCAAAGAGCTCGCCGTGGAACAGCGGTTCGGGATCGAGCACGCGCTCGATCTCGCGCAGCTTGCGCTCCGCCGGAGCGACTCCGCTCGCCGCGCCGAGTACGATGCCGACCATCCGGCGGCTGCCGAACGGCACCAGCACGCGGCAGCCTGGCGCGGGTAGCGAAGCCTCGTCGCACAGGTAGTCGAAGCTCTGCTCGAGCGGCACCGGCAGCGCGACCTGCAGCAGACCCGTCATCGGCGTCCGCCCACGCAACCGCCATCCCGTGCGGCGCCGCCGTGCGGATCGTCGCAGTTGCGGTGTATTTTTGAGACGCGGTTCACAAAGGTGTCTTAACTATCGACCGACACGAGACTTTTCCTCTTATCCACATCGTTTGTGGATAAGTCTGTGCATGGACCAGCCGGGAATCGCCGGGAGGCGCATGGCAGCGTCACGCACATCGGCTTGGCGAAACTTTGACCAGAAAAATAGCTCTTGAATAATCCAGCACTTGCGACTTGGAGGGACGAAGCTGCAGGTACCCGTCGGGGTATCACGTTGCGCCGAGGGAGTTCTTGCCGACTGTGCACAAGGATTTCGTGCGGGCGGCGCTGCAAGAACGCGCACGGGCGGCGTGCTCAGGAGAACGCGAGGCTCCACAGTACGGCCCAGGCGATCGCAAAACCGAGCAGAACCGTGTAGCAGGTACCGATGAAAGTGAAGTTGAAGGCACTCAGAATCCAGCCCTGGCCGTAGACGCGCTTTTGCATCAAAAGCAGATAGATCAGGAGCCAGGTCATCACCGTGACGCTCAGCAGGTACAGTCCCAACCCTCCGTCCGGCCACAGGCTGGCCAGGCCGTGGATCAGGCCGAGCAGCAGCAGCGAGAGAAAAATGAAGGCGTGGCTGTGCAAGGCGATCAGCAGATGCTCCATGTAGAGCCGCCGCTGGTAGATGTAGGTGATCTTCAGCAGCAGGGCGAACAGCGGGATCATCAGGAACATGGTCTGCGGCAGCGCCGACAGGGCGCCATTGATGAGCAACCGTGGGTTGTCGGCGACCTCGCGCGTGCGCTGGCGCGCACGCCAGAGCGTCGTTTCGACGGTGTGGTTGGCGAACTCCGGCAGCCAGGGAATCGACAGTCGGGAATGCAGAAGGTCCGGTTGCTCGCCGGGGCTCGGCTTTTCAGCCGGCGCTGGCGCGCTCGCTTCGCTGCCCACGCGCTCGATCCGGACCTCCGGCGCAAAGCTCAGCTGGGCGACAAAAAAAGCGCTGATGCAGAGAAAGAAGAACAGGCGAAACGGCGTGACGTAGCGCACACGTCGGCCGGCGAGGTATTCGCGAGTCAGAAATCCGGGACGAAAATAGAGCGGGATCAGGGAGCGGAAAAAGCGCGAGTCGAGATCGAACAGGGTGCCCCAGACGTCGGCGAGAATGCTGCCGAAATGGCGGATCGAGCCCTTGGTCGGCTGGCCGCAGGCATAGCAGTACGGGCCACGCAGCTCGGTTTCACAGTTCGGGCAAGCGGCAAAAACGGCCTCACCCAAAGGAGCTCGGGCCGGATCGGTCGGGCTGGTGGCGGGGTGGGCAGGCATCGCGTGGAGGCATCCTGTTGAGCGACGAAGACCGGTGAATCGCAGTCTACACGGCGCGCTGGCGGCCTTCCTCGGCGAGCTGAAGCCGACCCTGCGGCTGGCCCTGCCGCTGGTGCTCGGCCAGCTCGCGGCCGTCGGGATGAACCTGGTCGACGCGCTGCTGGCCGGTCACCTCGACGCCCACACTCTGGCGGCGGTGGCGGTCGGCAGTGGCATCTGGACGCTGGCGATCGTGCTTGCGATCGGCGTCATGCTTGCGCTGCCGCCCTGCGTCGCGCAACTGCATGGCGCCGGCCGCGGCGAGACCATCGGCCCGCTGTTTCGCCAGGCGCTGTGGCTTGCTCTGGGGCTGGGCGTGCTGCTCGCCGTGCTGACCGCGACGCTCGGACCCTGGCTCACCGTGCAGGTCGGCATCGAGCCCGGGCTGGTTGAGGATACCGGCCGCTTCCTGCGCGCGATCGCCTGCGGCGCGCCGGCGCTCACGCTGTATTTCGCGATGCGCGGCCTGAGTGAAGGCCTCGGGCTGACTCGGCCGACCTTCTATTTCGGCCTGCTCGGCCTGCTGTTGTTGGTGCCGATCGGCTATGTGTTGATGTACGGCCGGCTCGGTCTGCCGCGTCTCGGGGCGGAGGGCAGCGGGATCGCCACGGCGCTGGTCCTGTGGCTCGATGCCGGCGCCTTCGCCCTGTACCTGCGGCTGCACCCGAACTACCGCGCGCTGCGCCCCTTCGCGCGCCTGGAGCGACCGGACGCGCGAGCGCTGCGCGATTTGCTGCACATCGGCCTGCCGATGGGCATCACCTTGCTGATGGAGGCTGGGCTGTTCGTCGCCGTCGCCCTCGCCCTCGGCACGCTCGGCACCGACATCGTCGCTGGCCACCAGGTTGCGCTCAACGTCGCGTCGATCGCCTTCATGCTGCCGCTCGGGGTGGCGATGGCGATCACGGTGCGGGTAGGCCACGCGGTGGGTCGCGGCGATCGGCCCGGCGCACGCCGCGCGGGCTTCGCCGGACTCGCCCTGATCGTCCTCACGCAAAGCGTCTCGGCCTCGTTGATGCTGCTCCTGCCCGAGCGCATCGCCGCCCTCTATACCGGGGATCCGGTGGTGGTCGCGTTGGCCGCGCAGCTCCTGGTGCTTGCCGGTTTGTTCCAGTTTTCCGATGGCATCCAGGCCGCCGCCAATGGCGCCCTGCGTGGGCTCAAGGACACCCGCATCCCGATGTTTCTGACCCTGTTCGCCTACTGGGGTGTCGGCATGCCGGTGGGCTGGTGGCTGGCCTTCCCGCGCGGGCTCGGTGCGCGCGGCATGTGGACAGGCCTGATCGCGGGCCTCAGCGTAGCGGCGGTGCTGCTGCTGTGGCGCTTCATCCGCCGCACCCGGCGCACGCCGGATTCGATTGCAGTAGGCTAGGTGGACCCTTCTGCCGCAGGTCACGAGAAACCACCATGCCGAGCCGATCGCCCGGTCCCTTCCTGCGCTTCCTGCGCGGCATCTGGACCACGCTCAACTTTGCCCGCAAGCTGGTCCTGAACCTGCTGTTCTTCGGCATCGTGATCGCGATCTTCGTCGCGGTGGCCAGTCAGCGCCACCCGGTCAAGGACCGCACGACCCTGATTCTCGACCTCGAGGGCGCCCTGGTCGAGCAGTACAGCACGGACCCGACCGCACGCCTGCTGGCCGGAATCGGCAGCAGTCAGCGCAAGGAAATGCAGCTGCGCGATCTGCTGCGCGCCGTCGATCGCGCGGCTTCCGACCCGCGCATCGAGCGCATGGTACTGATCCCCGACGAACTCACCGCCGCGGGCTTCGCCAGCCTGCGCGAGATCGGCGCGGCGCTCGAGCGCTTCCGCGCCGCAGGCAAGGAAATCATCACCGTCTCCGGCGGCATGGACCAGCGCCAATACCTGCTCGCCGCGCATACCAGCCGCATTCTGCTCGACCCCGACGGGGCGGTGCTGCTCGAAGGCCTGGCCAACTATCGCAACTACTATCGTGAAGCGCTGGAGAAGATCGGTGTCGACGTGCATCTGATCCGGGTCGGCACCTACAAGTCCGCCGGCGAGCCTTTCATCCTCGATCAGGCCTCCGACGCCGCCAAGGAGGCCGACGCCTACTGGATGAACGGGGTATGGCAGGAATATCTGGACGAGGTGGCGCAGGCACGCGAGCTCGACGCGGCCGGCCTTGCCGACGAGATTGCGCGCTACGATCAGCTGGTCACCGCACACCATGGCGACCTCGCCGCGCTCGCGCTCGAGCAAAAGCTGGTCGACGAACTCGCCACCCGCCTCGACGCGCGCGCCCTGCTGCGGGCGAAGGGCGTGGCCGAGGGTAGCGACGGTTTCCGCCAGATCAACCTCGACGACTACCTGGCCGCACTCGGTCCGGAGCCGCCGGCGCCGGGCGTGGCTCAGGTTGCGGTGATCGTCGCCGAAGGCAATATCGTGCAGGGCGAGCAGCCACCCGGTTCGATCGGCGGCCAGTCCACCGCTCAGCTGGTGCGCAGCGCCCGCGAGGACGACAGCGTCAAGGCCATCGTGCTGCGGGTCAATTCACCGGGCGGTGATGCTTACGCTTCGGAACTGATCCGCCGCGAACTGGCGCAAGCGCGCAGCGCCGGCAAGCCGGTCGTGGTCTCGATGGGCGATGTCGCCGCCAGCGGCGGCTACTGGATTTCGATGGCTTCCGACGAGATCTGGGCGCAGCCCTCGACCATTACCGGTTCGATCGGCATCTTCGGCCTGTTCGTGAGCGTGCCGGATACGCTCGCCAAGCTCGGCGTGCACACCGACGGCGTCGGCACCACTCCGCTGGCCGGCGCCTTCGACCAGCGGCGGCCGATGTCGCCCCAGGTCGAGGCGATTCTTTCCAGCGTGATCGGTCGCGGCTACGCGCAGTTCATCGGCAAGGTGGCCGAGGCGCGCGGCAAGACGCCAGATGAGATCAACGCGATCGCCCAGGGTCGGGTGTGGGACGGCAGCCAGGCCTTCGCGCGCGGGCTGGTGGATCACCTGGGTGGTCTGCGCGAGGCGATCGCCGCCGCGGCCGAGCGCGCCGAGCTCGGCGCCGACTACCGGGTGCACTACGTCGAGCGCGAGCTCAACGTGTTCGAGCGCGCCATGCTGAACCTCGGCAACAGCGAATCCGTAGCGCGAGCCCTGCGCCGGGTCGGACTCGCCCTGCCGCCTGGGACGGCCGCCGCAGTCGCGGCGGCGCACTCCTTCGGCGAACTGCTCGAACCGCTCGGCGGCCGGCCCTGGGGCGCGCTCGCGCACTGCCTCTGCGAAGCGCGCTGAGGTCGTCAGCGGCCGGTGTCGTCGAGCGTCCGATCAAGCTTCGCGTTCGCGTCCTCCAGCTGCTGGCGCGCCTGCTTGGTCCGATCGAGCGTCTTGAGCTGAGCGTCGAGCACGGTTTTCTGCGGTGCCGCCGGAACTTCGGCGGCTGCCGGCGGGGCGGTCGCTTCGCGATCTTCGCCCGCGCAGGCCGCGAGCAGCACCATCAGGCCGGTCAGCAGGGTCGCGCGCATCATCGGATACTCTCCGCCAAGAACTCGCTACAGTGTGCGCTGGGACCGGCAGGCGAACAAGGTGGAGCCCACGAGGATGGTCGAGGCCCAGCGCTGGAGACTGGACGGACGCAGCGCGCTGGTCGCCGGCGCGAGCCGCGGCATCGGTTTCGCCTGCGCCCGCGAGCTGGCCGCGCTCGGCGCCGATCTGCTTCTGGTCGCGCGCGAGGAAGATGCCCTAGAAGCCGCGCGTGACGAGCTCGCTGAGGCCTTTCCGGGGCGTCAAGTCCGCGCCTTTGCGGCCGACCTCAGCGCCGAAGAGCCGCGCCTCGAAGTCTTCGACTGGATCAGCGACCTCGGCGCCGAGCTCTCGATCCTGATCAACAACGTCGGCGGCAACCAGAGCCGGCCGGCGCTCGACTATCCGCTCGGGGAAGTGCGCGCGCTGATCGAAACCAACCTGCTCGCGAGCTTCGAGCTCTGCCGCCTCGCGCACCACCAGTTGCGCGAGCGCGCGCACGCCGCGATCGTCAACGTTGGTTCGGTCTCCGGCCTCACCCACGTGCGCACCGGAGCACCCTACGGCATGGCCAAGGCCGCGCTGCACCAGCTGACCCGCAACCTCGCCTGCGAGTGGGCCGAAGATGGCATCCGCGTCAACGCCGTCGCGCCCTGGTACATCCGCACGCGCCGCACCGAAGGCCCGCTGTCCGATCCCGACTATCTCGACGAAGTCCTCGAGCGCACTCCCCTCGGCCGTATCGGCGAACCGGAGGAAGTCGCCGCCGCGGTCGCCTTCCTGTGCCTGCCCGCGGCCAGCTATATCACCGGCGAATGCGTCGTCGTCGACGGCGGCTTCCTGCGCTACGGGTTCTGAGCGAGCCGCCGTCGGCCCCACTCGGCCACTCGGCGCCGCAGCTGCGAAACGTCGCGACACTGACGGCCGAAAATGGCGAGTCTGCGGCGCCGCCGGGCGCTAGCATGGGCGCATGCCCGCTCCGAGTCCGCCGCTGCTGCTCCCCGATCCTCGCGCCTGCGAGCGGGCGCGGCGGGCACGCGACCCGCGCTTCGATGGGCTCTTCTATACCGCAGTTGCGTCGACTGGCATCTATTGTCGGCCGGTCTGTCCAGCGCCGCCGGCGCGGGCCGAGAACGTGCGCTATTTCGCCAGTGCAGCGGCGGCCGCTGCAGCAGGCTACCGGCCCTGTCGGCGCTGTCGGCCGGAGGCGGCGCCGGGCTCGCCTCTGCACCATGCGGCCGATGCGCTGGTAGCCGCGGCGCTGCGTCTGATCGACGAGGGCGCGCTGGATCGGGCACCGCTTTCCGCGCTGGCGCGTCGGCTCGGGGTCGGCGAGCGCCATCTGCGACGGCTGTTTGCGGCGGCGCTCGGCGCGAGCCCGAACCAGGTCGCGGCTACGCGCCGCCTGCTGCTCGCCAAGCGCCTGCTGGATCAGGGCGAGCTGCCGGTGACGCGGATCGCCGAAGCGGCGGGCTACGCCAGCCTGCGCCGCTTCAACGCAGCGTTCCGAGCCGCCTGGGGCGCGCCGCCGCGGGCGCTGCGAACGCGAGCGCCGCGCCGTCCGGCACGGCCTCCGGTGCCGGCTGCACTGAGCCTGCGGCTGCCGTACCGGGCGCCCTTCGATTTTGCCCAGCTGGGCGAGTTCCTTGGCAGGCGCGCGATTCGCGGGGTCGAGGCGGCGGACGTGCAGGGCTACCGGCGCAGCTTCCACTTCGCGGGTGAGGCAGGCTGGTTCGCGGTCGCGCCGCTGCCACGCGAGGATGCCTTGCTGCTCGAAGTCCGACATCCGCGCGCGGCGGCGCTGGGCTTGCTCGCCGCGCGACTGCGGCGCATGTTCGACCTCGATGCGGATCCCACCGCGCTGCGCGCCGCCTTCGCGCGCGATCCGCTGCTTGGGCCGCTGATTCGGCGCTGGCCGGGGCAGCGGCTGCCGGGCGCCTGGGATGGCTTCGAAATGGCGCTGCGGGCGATTCTGGGTCAGCAGGTGAGCGTGGCTGCGGCGTCTACTCTGGCAGCGCGCGTCGCCGAGCGCTACGGTGAGCCCTTCGCGGCGGCCGGCGCGATGGCGCTGGAGCGCCTCTCGCCGACGCCCGCGGCGCTGGCGCAAGCGCCGCTGGAGACGCTCGGCGTGATGCCGGCGCGGGCCGCGGCGATCCGCGCGCTGGCGCGGGCGGTCGAGGCGGGGCGCATCGACTTCAGCGGCGCGATGTCGGCGGCGGCGCTGCGCGAGGCCCTGCTCGAGCGGCCCGGGGTGGGTCCGTGGACGGCGAGCTATCTGGCGATGCGAGTGCAGCCCGATCCGGACGCGTTTCCGGCCGCCGACCTGATTCTGCGTCGCGCCGCCGGAGCTGGCCGCACCCTGAGCGCGCGCGAGCTGGAGGCGCTGAGCCAGACCTGGCGGCCCTGGCGCGCCTACGCGGTGATGCTGCTCTGGCGCTCCAGCTGAAGGCGCGATGGTTTCCGCAAGCCCCGAGTGAGGTTGAAACAGTGAACTATGCATACCTGGACAGTCCGCTCGGACGCCTGCTGCTCGTGGCCGACGCCGCGGGCCTGCGCGCGATCGAGTTCGCCGGGCCGCAGCAGGCGGCCTTGATCCAGCCGGACTGGCGACTGGGGAGTGAGTGCCTGGAGGCGCCACTGGTGCAGCTTCGCGCTTATTTCGCCGGTGAACTGCGCGATTTCGAGCTCGCCCTGGCGCCGCACGGCACGCCGTTTCGGCTGCGAGTCTGGAGCGAACTCGCGCGGATTCCCTACGCCCAGACCATCAGCTACGGCGAGCTCGCGCGGCGCATCGGCAAACCGCAGGCGAGCCGCGCCGTTGGCGCCGCGAACGGTGCCAATCCGCTGCCGATCGTGGTGCCCTGCCATCGCGTGATCGGCGCCGACGGCAGCCTGACCGGCTACGGCGGCGGGGTCTGGATCAAGGAGTGGCTGCTCGCTCACGAGCGGCGCCACGCCGGGTCCGAGCCGCTGGCGCTGAGCGCCTGAGCGCGGACGCCGCGGCGCTCAGTGCAGGCCGCGATAGGTCTCGGGATCGAAGGCGTCGACGGCGATCACTTCGTCGCGGGCGTCGCGGGCTTCCTGCAGCAGCTCGTACTCGGCGCCACTGATGACCCCCGCGGCGACGCCCATCTCGTCCAGCATGTAGCCCGGCGCGTGGTCGAGGCGCCCGTCGCGCACCGCGTCACGCAGCTTGGTTTCGATCGGCAGCGCGCGCACCGCCTTGTCGAGCGCAGCCTCCAGCGCGCCGAGACCGGGTTCGGCAGCGGGCGGCACGAACACGTCCGGGCTCAGGCTGCGGCGCGCTTCGCGGTCCTCCAGGATGTCGCGCGCGATCTCGCGGCCGCGGCGGTCCGAGGGCGGCCGGAAGTGCGCGCCGAGCGGGAAGATCACGGCCTTCAGGCACCAGGCCGCGGGCCGCACCGGCAGGTTGTCGAGCACGCCGAGCAAGGCTTCCTGCACGCGGTAGAGACTCAGCTCCGCCGACCAGCAGGCCAGCGCGTGGTTCGGTCGCGTTTTCGGCTGGTCGTGGTAGCGCTTGAGCGCGGCGCTGGCGAGATACATCCAGGCGAGCGCGTCGGCGAGGCGGCCGGAGAGCTTCTCGCGGCGCTTGAGGCTGGCACCGAGCGTGCCCATCGCGGTGTCCGAGACGATCGTGAAAGCGGCTGAGAAGCGCGCCAGGTGTTGGTAGTAACGCCCGGTGTCCTCGGCCGGCGGCGCGCCGGCCATGCGGGAGCCGCTGAGCGCCAGCAGGAGCGCGCGCACGCTGCGCGTCACGTACAGGTTCACGTGACCGAACAGGGCGCGGTCGAAGGCGGCGAGGTCGTTTTTCGCCACCGCTTCGATCTCGTCGTGGACGTAGGGGTGGCAGCGGATCGCGCCCTGACCGTAGACGATCATCGAGCGGGTGAGGATGTTCGCGCCTTCGACCGTGATGCCGATCGGCACCGCGGCCCAAGCCCGCGCCAGGGTGTTGCGCGGCCCGCGCTGGATCGCCGAGCCGGCGCGAATGTCCATCGCGTCGGCCACCACCTGGCGCATCGAGTCGGTCAGGTAGGCCTTGCAGATGTTGCCGATCACCGCCGGGCGCTCGCCGGCGTCGAGCGCGCCGCAGGTCAGATCGCGCGCGGCGCTCATCAGGTTGGTCAGGCCGGCGATCCGCGCCAGGGGCTCCTCGATGCCCTCGAAGCGGCCGATCGGCGTGTCGAACTGCTCGCGCACGGTGGCGTAGGCGCCGCAGATGCGGGTCGCCATCTGCGCCGCGCCGACCGACAGCGCCGGCAGCGAGATCGAGCGCCCCGCTGCCAGCGATTCCATCAGCATGCGCCAGCCCTGGCCGATCTGCGCACGCCCACCGATGATCGACTCGTCGAGCGGCACGAACACGTCGCGGCCGACGGTCGGGCCATTCTGGAACGGCACCCCCATCGGGTCGTGGCGCAGGCCGATCTCGATGCCGGGCGTGCTGCGCGGAATCAGCGCGCAGGTGATGCCGCGGTCTTCCACTTCGCTCAGCAGGTGCTGCGGATCGCGCAGGCGAAAAGCCAGCCCGATCAGGCTCGCCACCGGGGCCAGGGTGATGTAGCGCTTCCTCCAGTTGAGGCGCAGGCCGAGCACTTCGACGCCGTCGATCGTGCGCTTCTCCACCACGCCCTCCGACTGGGTGGCGGCGGCGTCGGAGCCGGCCTCGGGGCCGGTCAGGGCGAAGCAGGGCACCTCTTCGCCGCGCGCCAGCGGGCCCAGCCAGCGCTGCTTCTGCTCCTCGGTGCCGTAGTCGAGCAGGAGCTCGCCCGGACCGAGCGAGTTCGGCACCATCACCGTCACCGCCGCCGCGATCGAGCGCGTGGACAGGCGCGTGACGACCCGCGAATGCGCCAGCGCCGAGAAGCCCAGGCCGCCGTACTGTTCGGGGATGATCATGCCGAGGAAGCGCTCGCGCTTGATGAAGTCCCAGATCTCCGGCGGCAGATCGCGCTGCTGGTAGACCTGCCAGTCGTCGAGGCGCCGGCAGAGCTCCTCGGTGGGGCCGTCGAGGAAGGCCTGTTCGCGCGCGTCGAGGGGGCGCCGCTCGAAGTCCAGCAGCTTCGACCAGTCGGGCATGCCGCCGAAGAGCTCGCCGTCCCACCACACGGTGCCGGCCTCGAGCGCGATGCGCTCGGTGGCGCCGAGCCGCGGCAGCACGCGGGCGAAGGCGGGCATCAGCCAGCGGGTGACGAGGTTTCTGCGCAGCCACGGCCAGCCGCCGAGCAGGGCCAGCACCACCAGCGCGATCGTGCAGGCGATGAACAGGCGCGGGTGGCTGATGCCGTCGAGCCGCCAGCCGATCAGCACGACGCCCGCGGCGGCCAGCCAGGCCAGAAAGCCCAGGCCGCGAAAGGCGAGCAGGAGAAACACGACGAGCGCGAGCAGCGCGACGATCCACATGATTCCGAACTCCGAACCGATGACGGAGATTATGCGCGCTTGTCCACTCCGGCCGGCCGCGCAGGCTCCCTGCCGGACAGCTTCACTTCATGCGCCGCGCGCCGCGCGCCAGTTTCAGTACTCGATCAGGGCACGCAGCGGAGCTTGTCGGTTCCAGAGTCGGCGCCCACCCAGCGCACCGAGCTCGACCACCACTGCGGCGCCGATCACTGCGGCGTCGAGGCGCTCGATCAGGCTGGAGGCGGCGTGCAGGGTGCCCCCGGTGGCCAGCAGGTCGTCGATCAGCAGCACCCGCGCGCCGACGGCGAGGAGGTCGCGGCGCGCTTCCAAGCGGGCGCTGCCGTATTCCAGCCGGTAGTCCAGCGCGATCACCGGTGGCGGCAGCTTGCCGGGCTTGCGCAGCGGTACGAAGCCCACGCCGAGTCGCTCGGCGACGGCGATGCCGAACAGGAAGCCGCGCGCCTCGATTGCGCAGACCGCGTCCGGCGCTGCGTCACGCCAGGGTTCGGCGAGGCGGTCGGCGCAGGCGCGAAAGGCCGCCGCGTTGGCCAGCAGCGGAGTGATGTCGCGAAACAGCACGCCGGGCTGCGGAAAATCCGGCACCGTGCGGATCAGCGCCTCGAGCGGCGTCATCGGCTGGCTCCCCGGCAGGGCGCGGCCGGCGGGCCGCGCGGGTTCGATCAGTAGCGCGGCACGCTCGGGTCGATCTCGCGCGACCAGGCGTCGATGCCGCCCTCCACGTTCCACAGGTCGTTGAAACCGTGCTCCCAGAAATGCTCGGCGGCGTCGCGGCTCGCCCGGCCGCGGTGGCAGAGGAAGGCGAGGGTGGTGTCGCGCGGCAGGCCGGTCAGCCGGGCGTGGGATTCCGGCTCGAAGATTTCCGCGCCAGGAAACTCCGCCTGTGCTCGCTCGCTCGGCCCGCGAATGTCGATCACCGTGATGTCGCCGGCGTCCATGCGCTGCTTCAGGGTGTGCACGTCCATCGAGCGCACCGCCTTCGGCGCTTCCGGCAGGTAGATCGACAGGCCCATGCCGTGCGGGGTCTGCTGGTAGTCGATCACCGCACCGCGGGCGCGCTGCGCGCTGATCGCGTCGAAGCGGATCTCGAGGCCGTTGGCGATCGTCACGATGTCGTAATCGCCCGGCTCGCGAAGCTGGAACTGCGGCTGGAAGCGCTCGTCGACCGTGAGGAACAGGCGCAGCGTGCCGGCTTCGGCGAGCGCGGGCTCGATCGCCGTCAGGGCGGCGTCGGATAGCCGGATCTCGGGCGGCGTGCGGTCCGGCTCGGGCAGGCCGAACAGGCGCTGCAGTTCGCCCGAGTCCGCCATCTGGCGCACGATGTCGGCGCCACCGATCAACTCGCCGTCGACGTAGAGCTGTGGAATCGTCGGCCAGTCGCCGAATTCCTTGATGCCCTGACGGATTTCCTCGTCGGCCAGCACGTTGACGCTGAGGTAGTCGTCGAGCAGTGCGTTCAGGCGCTCGCAGGTCGCAGCGGAAAAGCCGCACATGGGCGCGAAGCGCGTGCCCTTCATGAACAGCACGATGCGGTTGTCGGCAAGCAGCGCTTCGATGCGCGCGCGGGTTTCTGGACTCATGGGCTTGACCGGATGATTGCAGCGGGAACCAACCCGCAATGATACGCGTTCGGCGGCGGTGAGCGCTGCGTCGGCCTCAGTCGGCGCTCGCGACGTCGAGCGCGGCGATTTCATCGCTCGTCAGCGCGAGCCGGACGGCGGCGGTCAGCTCGCCAAGCTGGCCCAGGCTGGTGGCGCTGGCGATCGGCGCGCTGAAGCCCGGGCGGGCGAGCAGCCAAGCCAGCGCCACCTGCGCCGGGCTCGCCGCGTGCGCCGCGGCCACCTCGTCGAGCGCGGCGAGGACGCGCAGGCCGCGACCGTTCAAGTATTTGCGTACGGCGTGGGTGCGCGCGGCGCCGGAGGCCAGGTCTTCCTCGCGGCGGTATTTGCCGCTCAGAAAGCCGCTGGCCAGCGCGTAGTAACCAAGCACGCCGAGATTTTCCGTGCGCGCCAGCGCCTCGAGGCCGTCTTCGTAGGCATGGCGCTCCATCAGGTTGTATTCGGGTTGAATCACCTCGTAGCGCGGCAGGCCGAAGCGCGCGCTCGCGGCCAGCGCCTCGGCCAGGCGCAGGGCGCCGTAGTTCGAGGCGCCGATGGCGCGCAGCTTGCCTTCCTCGATCAGCCGCGCGAAGGCGCCGAGGCTGTCCTCGAGCGGCACTTCGCCGTCGTCCATGTGGGCGTAGAGCAGGTCGATCCGCTCCACGCCGAGCCGGCGCAGCGAGCCCTCGACCACCTTGCGGATGGTGGCCGGGGCGAGACCCTGCAGGCCCGGCTGCTTGCCCACCTTGGTCGCGATCAGGGCACGCTCGCGGCGCTCGCCGCCCTGCGCCAGCCAGCGGCCGATGATCGTTTCCGATTCGCCGCCCTCATTGCCCGGCACCCAGTGCGAATAGCTGTCGGCAGTGTCGATCATGCGAAAGCCGGCGTCGACGAAAGCATCGAGCAGGGCGAAGGCGCGGGTCTGGTCGATCGTCCAGCCGAACACGTTGCCGCCCAGCACCAGAGGCGGAATGACAAGGCCGGAGCGACCGAGTGGGCGAGGATTCATCGGCGATATCCAAAACGATACCGGCCCGATCTCGGGGCGCGGAACCACCATTCAAAGTGCGGCCGCGGCGGCGATTGGCTCAGGCGAGTCCGGGCGGGCGTCGCGCGCCGGCAAAGCGGTGCGCCCAGTACGGTTCATCGAGCCGGCTGATCGCGATGTGCTTGCCGCTCGACGGCGCGTGGATGAAGCGCCCTTCTTCCAGATAGATGCCGACGTGGGAGATGCGCTTGCCCTGGATGCGGAAGAAGACCAGATCACCTGGCTTCATCTCGTCCTGCGTCACCTTGGCGCCGCCCTGGTACTGCGCCACCGAACTGTGTGGAAGCTCTTCGCGCAGCATCTGCCGAAACACATAGCGCACGAAGCCGCTGCAGTCGAAGCCGGTGCGCGGATCGTGGCCACCGCGGCGATAGCGGATGCCGCGCAGGCTGAGAGCGAAATCGGCCAGCAGCTGGCGTGGGCGCGGTGCTGCGTGCTCGAGTGGTTTGCGGGTGAAGGAAATCGGCGTCTGGGTGGCAAGCGCGAGGTCGATCGGCGGCGGCAGCGGAGCCGCCGACGGCGCGGCCCGCGTCGCGCTCGCCAGGCAGATGCCCAGGAGCAGCGCGAAGAACGTGGTGGTCCGGGGCAGGCGCATGCGCGAAACCCTGTGCTGTTCGATGTGGATGCTGGCGCCGCCCCGCACGGCTACCGCAGGTTGTGGACCGTAGCAAAGCGCGCTCGACAAGGTGTTGCGCTTTCGTTAAAGCGTGCCGCCTCGTTCCGTCTCGCCACGCCGACCGCGCAGCGGCATCCGTGCCGGCTAGAATCCGCCGATGCAGAGCGAGTTCGAGCAAGCGCAGTGTCTGGCCGGCATCGGCTGGCGCGCGCAAGCGATGCCGGGGGAGATCACGCCGGAGCAGCGAATCGGCCGCGTGATCGCTCAGCATCGAGCGGGCTACGAACTTCACGACGGCCAGCGCACATTCAACGCGCAGCCCGCAGCGCCTTTCCTGCGCCGCGGCGTCGATCCGCTGTCGCGGCCCGCGGTCGGCGATTTCGTGCTCTGGCGTCCGGCTTCGCCGCCGCTGATCGAGCGCGTGTTTCCGCGTCGCAGCGTGCTCAAGCGCGGCGCTGCCGGTGAGGCGCATGCGCAGCAGCTGATCGCCTGCAATGTCGACCTGGCCTGCGTGCTGATGGGTCTCGATGGCGACTTCAACCCCGCCCGCGTCGAGCGCTATCTGCTGCTGATCGAAGGCAGCGGCGCGGAGCCGGTGGTGGTGTTGACCAAGGCCGATCTCGCCGCCGATCCGCAGGCGGGCGTCAGCTTGCTGCGCGCTCGATTAGCGGCGGAAATCCCGATCTTCGCGGTCAATGCCAAATCGGCCGAAAGCATCCGCCCGCTGCGCGAACGGCTGGGGCCGGGCTCGACGGGCGTGCTGCTCGGCTCCTCGGGCGCGGGCAAGTCGACGCTCGGCAACACCCTGCTCGGCGAGGCGCGCCAGGCGACCGCCGGCGTGCGCGCCGCCGACAGCCGCGGCCGCCACACGACCACGCACCGCGCCCTGTTGCGGATTCCCGATGGTGGTTGCCTGATCGACACACCGGGCATGCGTGAGCTGCGCCTGACCGGGGAAGAGGAGTTCGAGGCGGGGCAGTTCGCCGACCTCGAGGCGTTGAGCCAGGACTGCCGCTTCGGTGACTGCGCGCACCTTGGCGAGCCGGGATGCGCGATCCAGGCGGCGCTCGCGGACGGCCGTCTCGACTTCGCCCGCTGGCGCAACTACCTGAAGCTTCGCGCCGAGCGCGACCAGGCGGTCGAGACTGCCGAGGCGCGGCTGCGCGCTCGCGCCGGCAACGTGTCGGCGCGCGCCGGGCTGCGCCGTGGTGCGCCGCTGCGGGAGCGCTGAGGAAGCCGCTCCCGGATCGCCGCGCAGGTGCGGACGAGCGCCGCGAGAGGAACCTGCGTCGTGGCCTGCGGAAACGCGCTATCGTGCGGTAACGTCACTCCGAGGAAACGACCATGCGCGTCGCCCTGCCTCTCGCTTCGCTGGTCCTCACCATGTCGGTCGCGCCGGCCGCTGCCGCGGGGACCGCGCGCGCCGCGCTGAGCCCGCTGTTGCCGCAGATGACCACCTGGCGGCGCGACTTCCACCAGCATCCCGAACTTTCCAATCGCGAAGTGCGGACCTCGAAGATCGTCGCGGCCGAACTGCGCAAGATGGGCTACGAGGTGCGTACGGACATCGCGCTGACCGGCGTGACCGGGCTGCTGCAGGGCGGCAGGCCCGGTCCGAAGCTCGCCATCCGCGCCGACATGGACGGCCTGCCGGTGACCGAGGAAGTCGACCTGCCCTTCGCCTCCAGGGCGCGCGCGGAGTATCTCGGCAAGCCGGTCGGAGTCATGCACGCCTGCGGTCACGATGCGCACATGGCGATGACGCTCGGCGTGGCCCGGGTGCTGGCGCAGCGGCGAGGGGACCTGGCCGGCGAGGTCATGTTCATCTTTCAGCCGGCCGAGGAAGGCGCGCCTCCGGGCGAGGAGGGCGGCGCGCCGCTGATGGTGAAGGACGGCGTATTCAAGGATTACCGCCCGGACGCGATCCTCGGCATGCACGTGGTGAGCGCGCTGCCGGTCGGCACGGTGGCGCTGCGCGAGGGCGGCATGATGGCGAGCTCCGACACGTTCCGCATCGTCGTCCGCGGCCGCCAGAGCCACGGCGCGACGCCCTGGGCCGGCATCGACCCGATCGTGACCGCGGCCGAGATCGTGACCGCGGCGCAGACCATCGTCAGCCGCAAGCTCGACATCAACAAGGAGCCGGCGGTACTCACCTTCGGCATCTTCGACGGCGGCTCGCGCTTCAATATCGTGCCCGACCGGGCGGAGCTCCAGGGCACGGTGCGCGCCTTCGACCAAGACATGCGCCAGCAGGCGCTGACCAGCCTGAAGTCGATCGCCGAGCACGTCGCCGCCGCCCACGGCGCGAGCGTCGAGACCTGGATCCCGCTCTCGGCCGACTCCAGCAACCCGGTCAACTACAACGACCCGGAGCTCACCCGCCGGGTGCGGGCGAGCCTCGAGAGCGCGCTCGGTGCAGAGCAGGTGCAGACCGCCAGGCGCTGGACCGCCTCCGAGGACTTTCCGCATTTCGGCCGCGCGATCGACGCGCCGAGCGTCTACTTCTTCGTCGGCGCCACGCCGCGCGGAGTCGATCCGGCCAGTGCGCCGAGCAACCACTCGCCAAGATTCTTCCTCGACGAGGGCGCGCTCGAGGTCGGCAGCGCCGCCATGCTGCAGGCGGCGCTCGATTATCTCGGCGCCGGCCGCTGAGCGCGCGGCGTCGGTGGCTCGACTTCACCGCCGGTATGGAAACCTTGCGATATAGTCGCGGCGCTTCGCATTCCTCCTGATACCCGCGCCGCCGGCAGACATGTCCACCCTCGAAGAACTGAAACAGGCCGCTCTCGACTACCACCGCAAGGAGCCGGCCGGAAAGATCAAGGTGGTGCCGACCAAGCCGGTGGTGACCCAGCGCGAGCTGGCGCTGGCCTATTCGCCCGGCGTCGCCGCGGCCTGCGAGGAGATCGTCCGCGATCCGGGCGAGGTCGCCACGCTCACCGCGCGCGCCAACCTGGTAGCGGTGGTGACCAACGGCACCGCCGTGCTCGGCCTCGGCGACATCGGCCCGCTGGCGGCCAAGCCGGTGATGGAGGGCAAGGGCCTGCTGTTCCAGAAGTTCGCCGGCATCAACGTGTTCGATCTGGAAATCGCCGAGCGCGACCCCGACAGGCTGGTCGAGATCATCGCCAGCCTCGAGCCGAGCTTCGGCGGCATCAACCTGGAGGACGTCAAGGCGCCGGAGTGTTTCGAGGTGGAGCGCAAGCTGCGCCAGCGGATGAAGATTCCGGTGTTTCACGACGACCAGCACGGCACCGCGATCATCGTCGGCGCCGCCCTGGTCAACGCGCTCAAGGTCGCCGGCAAGGACATCGCTCAGATCAAGCTGGTCTCGACCGGCGCCGGCGCCGCCGGCATCGCCTGCCTCGACATGTGCGTGGCGCTTGGCGTGCGCCCGGAAAACATCTGGGTGGCCGACCGGATCGGCGTGGTGTGGAAGGGCCGCAAGGAGGAAATGGACCCGAACAAGGCCCGCTACGCGCGCGCCACCGAGGCCCGCACGCTGGACCAGATCATCGACGACGCCGACGTTTTCCTCGGCCTGTCGGCGCCCGGCGTGCTGAAGCCGGCGATGGTCGGGCGCATGGCCGAGCGGCCGATCATCCTCGCGCTGGCGAACCCAACCCCGGAAATCCTGCCTGAGGAAGCGCGCGCGGTGCGCGCCGACGCGATCATCGCCACCGGGCGCTCGGACTATCCGAACCAGGTCAACAACGCGCTCTGCTTTCCCTACATCTTTCGCGGTGCGCTCGACGTTGGCGCCACCGGTATCAATGAGGCGATGAAGGTCGCCTGCGTGCACGCCATCGCCGAGCTGGCGCGGCGCGAGTCGAGCGACGTCGCCGCCCGCGCCTACGGTGGCGCCGCGCCCTCGTTCGGTCCCGACTACATCATTCCGCAGCCCTTCGATCCGCGGCTGATCGTGCAGCTGGCACCGGCGGTGGCCAAGGCGGCGATGGATTCGGGCGTCGCCACCCGTCCGATCGCCGATCTGCGCGCCTATCGCGAGCGCCTGAACGCCTACGTGTTCCGCACCACCGCGCTGATGAAGCCGGTGTTCGCGCGGGCGCGCGCGAACGTGAAGCGCATCGCCTACGCCGAGGGTGAGGAGGAAACCGTACTGCGCGCCGTGCAGCAGGTGGTCGACGAGGGCCTCGCCTTCCCGGTCCTGATCGGCCGGCCGGCGGTGATCGAATCGCGCATCCGCCGCCTCGGCCTGCGCCTCAGGCCCGGTACGGATTTCGAACTCTGCAACATCCAGAGCGACCCGCGCTTTCGCGAATACTGGAGCCTCTATCACGAGCTGCTGCAGCGACGCGGCGTGACTCCCGACAACGCGCAGCAGGTGGTGCGCTCGCGGGCGACCGTGATCGGCGCCCTGATGCTGCGCCGCGGCGAGGTCGACGGCATGCTCTGCGGCGTGGTCGGCCGCTACCAGAAGAAGCTCGGCTATCTGCGCGGGGTGATTCCCTACGACGTCGGCGTCGAGGTGCCCTCGGCCATGTGCGCGGTCTTCAACAGCCGCGGCGTGTTCTTCTTTCTCGACACCCACGTCGAGCCCGATCCCTGCGCCGAGCACATCGCCGAGGCGACCGCGCAGGCCGCCGTGCGCCTCAAGCTGTTCGGCATCACGCCGAAGATCGCGATTCTCTCGCACTCCAACTTCGGCAGCCACGACGACCCAAGCGCGGTGAAGATGCGCCACGTCGTGGAGCTCCTGCGCGAGCGCTTGCCGCGGGTCGAAGTCGAAGGCGAGATGCACGCTGACACCGCGCTCAACGTCGAGGTGCGCGAGAAGCTTTTCCCCAACTCGATGCTGACGGGCGCCGCCAACGTGTTCGTGTTCCCGAACATGGATGCGGCCAACATCGCCTTCAACATGGTGCGCGTGCTGACCGGCGGCGTGGTGCTCGGTCCGATCCTGATGGGCATGTCGCGGCCGGTGCACATCCTCACCCCGGCCGCGACCGTGCGCCGGGTCTACAACATGACGGCGCTGGCCGCGGTCGAAGCGCAGATTCGCGAGGAAGTCTCCCACGGCGGCCTGCTGCGCGCCCGCGCTTCGCTGTGAGCGGCGTGCGGGGCGGGGCGCTCAGGGGCTGATTTCGAGCCGCCGCGCCGGGCCTGCGGTCAGCTCGCGTTTGAGGGTGATCCAGAGCTCGTTCTTTGCCGGCCGGGGCGAGGCGAAATAGTCTACGTCCGCGATCAGTGCCTGGCCGGCCAGGCGGACCGTCGTCGGCAGCCCGCCACTCCAGCCACGCAACACGAGCAGCGGATTGACGAGCTTGCGCGCGCCGGCCGCGGCGCCGATCGTCAGCGTGGCGTCGAGCTGGTTGCCGGCGGCGTTGAAGCTGAGTACACCGTAGACCGGGTCGTAGCCGGCCGGCGCGTAGGCCATCGCAGTGGCGTCGGCGATGCCCGTCGGCCCCTGCGTGGCCACGCTGCCGACCGTCGCGGCCAGCGTCAGGAAATGCTCGATCACTTCGGTTTCGGCTACCTGCCGGCCGACCGGATCGCTGCTGTGGGTGCCGAGCACGATGTGGGTCGAATAGCTCTTCTTCGGCCAGCCGGGCGCCATCGGGTCGCCTGGCAGGGTGTTCGGCGGCCCGCCGCCGTAGTCGATATTGCCGCGGACGCGGTACTGCGCCTGGCCCAGGAAACCGAAGTTGGTGCCCCAGGCGATGCGGCCGTTCTGCGTTGGCCCGCCGTAGATTTCGTAGTTGATCGACTGGAACGGCCAGTTGTAGTCGCAGGGCATGCGCGCACCCGTGTCCGGGCAGGCGACCGGCTGGGTCGCGGAGGTTTGGTTCCAGGAATCCTGACCCCAATAACCGCCGGCGTCCTGGCGCTGGATCGAGCGCGACTGCACGATGCCCATGGTGGCGTCCACGCCCTGGGTCCAGAGCTTGACGAAGGGGATCGTGTTCGGCTGGTTCCAGGTCCAGCTGCTGCCGAAGGTGACCGGGGCGGAGGTGCTGCTGAACCTGAAGTAGTCGCCCCAGGCGACCCCGGCGATCTGTGCTCGCGCAGCGTCGCTGGCCGCACCGTCGATGCGCAGCTCGCCGTAGGGCGCGCGCGAGTCGTCGGCGATCTTGTCGAGCGGCAGCGCCACCCCGTCTGCGTCCTTGGCACCCGCCACGTCCCAGGTGATGGACCACAGCGGGCTGTCGCGACCGCTGGCGAAGACCCAGTCGATGGTGACTGGCATCCAGTAGGGCTTGGCCGGCTTGGGCAGGCTTTCCGAACAGAAGCGCGGATACTTCACGGTGAAGCGGAAGATCGCGTGGTGGCGACCCTCGAAGACGCGCTGGAACTGGCCCGGCCAGGCGTGACCGAAGCTCGACGGATCGCCGCCGCCGGCGCAGTACGCTGACGTTTCTCTGGCGGGATGCGACACGACGTAGCCGAAACCTCCCGGGCCCACGGTCGGCGGCCGGATGACCCGGGTCGCGCCGCCGACCTGGTAGCGGAACTCGCGCAGCTCGCCGCCGCGGCTGCCGCCCGCGCCGGCCGCCGCGCCGTCGTTATGGGCCAGCACCGCGACCCGCGGCTGGCCGGCGGCGTCCTTCCAGCTGAAGCGGTCGCCGAGCAGGCCGTCGATCGGCACGTCGTGCGTGATGACCAGCCCGCCCGCGGGTGGCGCGGCACCCTCGAAGCCGCTCTTGAAGATGAGATCCTGCAGGCTTTGCTTCAGCACGACGTCGTCCAGGTAAAGCGGCGGCTGTGCGCCGGCCGATTCACTTTGGATGTCGATGCGGTTGAAGCCGCCGAGCGCGGTGAAGGTCGGAATCGTCGCCAGCGGCACCGCGACCAGGCGCCACTGATTGGCCGCCGGCGCACCGCCGGCGATGTAGGGACCGAGCGCTACCGCGTTCGAGCTCGCGCCGTCGTTTTCCAAAATCAGGTTGAGCTGCTGGCCGCCGCTCGCGCCGCCGTGAATCCAGAAGCGCAGTTCGGGGTAAGCGGTGAAGCCCAAAGCTGCGCCGGGGCGCGCCATCGAGATCGCGTTGTAGTTGCTGCCGGCAAAGCGGATCGAGCGGCTGCCGGCGTGCACCGGACTGGTATTGGCGAAATCGCCGCCGCCGCCCCAGGACCAGTCCTCGAAGCCGTTGCGCAGCGCGTCGTCATAGATCAGCAGATCCGCCCGCGCAGAACCTGCGCCCAACGCCGCCAGAACCAGAAGCAAAACCGTGATATGCCAGCGCATGAGCTTCCCCCGTCGAGCCAGTCCCGGTCGTCCCTGTGCGAGATCGACCTTCTCGCATGGGAATACGTCATTTGGCGTGCAAAGCGGACAAAGCTGAGTGTACGCGTGCTTCGCGCCGCCGAGCGCGCGCGCGAACCCGGGTTTTCGGCGCGCTGCCGCGCGGCGCGTACGCTCGGGTCGGGGCCGCTCGCAATCGAGCTGCTTCCGGCCGCGCCACCCGCGCCGGGTTCACTCTCGCGATTCAGCGAGGCGCTTCCCGTGGAGAGGGCGCTCTCAGCCGAACAGGTCGTGGTGACCTTCGATTCGCAGCAGTTCGATCTTGCGCTCGAGCCCGCCGGCGTAGCCGGTCAGCGCGCCGTCGGCGCCGAGCGCGCGGTGGCAGGGCACGACCACGCTGATGGGGTTGCGCCCCACCGCGGCGCCGACCGCGTGCGCCGCCCGCGGCTGGCCTATCGCCGCCGCCAGCGCCCCGTAGCTCGTGGTGGCGCCGAAAGGCACGGCGCGCAGCGCTCGCCAGACCCGCTGCTGGAAATCGGTACCGGCGGAGAGATCGAGCGGCAGTTCGAAGTCGCGCCGCGCTCCAGCGAGATATTCCGCGAGCTGGCGCCCGGCCTGCCGCAGAATCGGCAGCGGCGAGGCCAGCGGCAGCGCCGGCAGCGCGGGGAAATGCTTCTGGCCGCTGAACCAGAGCCCGCAGAGCCCGGCCTCGCTGGCTGCAAGCACCACCTCGCCGAGCGGCGAGGCGACCTGCAGAAGGCCGACGATGGCAGCGGCGCGGGCGCGAGAAGGGCTCAGCGGCGCCATCGCCCGCGGACCCGCGAAGAGCGAGAAGATCCTTCGCTGCGCATGCTTTCACGATAGCTTCTTGCCCAGCCTGAAGCGAGTTCCGGCGCCGCGTGGCGGGCCACCGGCTGCAAGGCGCACGCCGGCGGATTAGACTTGAAGGTTCACGGAATCACTCCCAGTCCAACGCGCCAGACGCGATCGAGGCAAACATCATGAATCAGCTCACCGACATCCTCGACCAGGATCTCGATCCCGTTGAAACCCGCGAGTGGATCGAATCCATCAGCGGCGTGATCAACGCCGACGGCACCGATCGCGCGCACTTCCTGCTCGACCGGATGGTCGACGAGACCCGCCGCGCCGGGGGCCACCTGCCGTTCGCGCCGACCACCGAATACGTCAACACCATCGCTCCACATCTCGAAGCGCGCTCGCCGGGCGACCCGGCGATGGAATGGCGCATCCGCTCGCTGATCCGCTGGAACGCGATGGCGATGGTGGTGCGGGCCAATCGCAAGCCGGGCGCGCTGGGCGGCCACATCGCGAGCTTCGCGTCCAGCGCGACGCTCTATGACGTCGGCTTCAACCACTTCTGGCGCGCGCCGAGCGCCGAACATCCGGGCGACCTGGTGCTGATTCAGGGTCACTCGAGCCCGGGCATCTACGCGCGCTCCTTCCTCGAAGGCCGCCTCAGCGTCGAGCAGCTCGACCTGCTGCGCATGGAGGTGGTCGGCAAGGGCAAGGGCCTGCCCTCCTATCCACATCCCTGGCTGATGCCGGACTACTGGGAGATACCGACCGTCTCGATGGGCCTCGGTCCACTGCAGGCGATCTACCAGGCGCAGTTCATGCGCTACCTGGAAAACCGCGGCCTGATGCCGAAGACCGACCGTCACGTGTGGTGCTTCATGGGCGACGGCGAAACCGATGAGCCGGAGGCGCTGGGCGCGATCTCGCTGGCCGGGCGCGAGGGTCTCGATAACCTGATCTTCGTCATCAACTGCAACCTGCAGCGCCTCGACGGCCCGGTGCGC
>CAZORA010000025.1:0-35541 GCA_964582225.1 uncultured Dokdonella sp.
CCGACCCTGAGCAGTTTCAGCGTATTGGTGCCGCCAAGCCGGCCGGTGTGGTCGCCACTGGTGACGATGACGCGATCGTCGACGGCAAGTTCACCGCGGCGAAACAGGTGCAGGATCGCCTCGCGCATGGCTTCGATCGGACCGACGCCCTGTGGATCGAACTCGACCGGGTGCACGTCGCGATACAGTAGCATCCGCCGCCGCGCCGCGGCGTTGCGCGACAGCGCGTAGATCGGCACGCTGGAGCGGTGGCGCGAGAGCCAGCGTGCGGTAGCGCCGCTCTCGGTCAGCGCGATCAGCGCGCGCACTTCGATCTGCGCGGCGAGGAACATGGCCGCCAGGGCAATCGCCTGATCCGTGCGGTGCAGCTGCCTCGACCTGATGCCTGGCTCCACCGCTGGCTCAAACTGGCGCTCGGCCCCGAGACAGACGCGACGCATGGCGGCGACCGCCACGTCCGGGTGGCGTCCGGTCGCGGTCTCCGCCGACAGCATCACCGCGTCGGTGCCGTCGATCACCGCATTGGCGACGTCGAGCACTTCGGCGCGGGTCGGAATCGGCGATTCGACCATCGACTGCATCATCTGCGTGGCGGTGATCACGATGCGGCTGTGCGCCAGCGCCTCGCGAATGATCTTCTTCTGCAGGCCCGGCAGCTCGGCGTCGCCGATTTCGACGCCGAGATCGCCGCGCGCCACCATCACCGCATCGGCAGCCTCGATGATCGCGTCGAGATGATCGAGCGCCTCGGCGCACTCGATCTTCGCCACCAGGTCGGCGTCGCCGCCGGCCTCCCGCAGCAAGGCGCGCACCTGGCTGACGTCTTCGGCCGTGCGCACGAAGGACACGGCGAGGAAATCGGCGCCAAGCTCGGCGGCGAAGCGGATGTCGCGGCGATCCTTGTCCGGCAGCGAGGGCACACCGAGCCCGCCGCCACGCCGGTTGATGCCCTTGTGATCGGACAGCTGGCCGCCGACCACGACCCGGCAGCGGACCTCGGGCTCGACGATCTCGCCGACCTCGAGCGCGACCAGGCCATCGTCGAGCAAGAGCAGGTCTCCCGGCGCCACGTCGCGCCACAGATCGGCGTAGCTGACGCCGATGCGGCGGGCATCCCCGGAGGGGGCCTGCGGATCGCAGTCCAGGGTGAAGGAATCTCCCTCGCGCAGCTCGATCGCGCCTTCCGCAAAACGGCCGATGCGGATCTTGGGCCCCTGCAGGTCGAGCAGGACGCCGACCTCCTGGCCGATCTCCGCGGCCGCCGCGCGCACCGCCGCGGCGCGCTCGCGATGCTGCGCGGCGGTGCCGTGGGACAGGTTGAGGCGCACCACGTCCACGCCCTCGGCCAACACGCGCCGCAGCCTCTCCGGCGCGTCGGTGGCCGGCCCCAGGGTCGCAATGATCTTGGTCCGGCGCAGCTGCGCTGACATTCCGCCGCCCTCGAAACGCTGGTTTCGATGAAGCCGCATGATACGCGAGGCCCGCGGCGGATGACCGCGACCCTCAGCCGCCTGCGCGCGCCTCCAGCGCAGCGATCGCCGGCAGCGGCTTGCCTTCGAGGAACTCGAGAAAGGCGCCCCCGCCGGTCGAAACGTAGGACACGCGGTCGCGGATGCCGTATTTCTCGATCGCCGCCAGGGTGTCGCCGCCGCCGGCGATCGAGAACGCGGCGGAGGCGGCGACCGCTTCGGCTACCGCGCGCGTGCCGGCGCCGAAGGCGTCGAACTCGAACACGCCGACCGGCCCGTTCCAGACTACCGTGCCGGCGCTCGCGATCAACCGCGCATAGCGCTCGGCGGTGCGCGGGCCGACGTCCAGGATCATCTCTTCGGTGCCGACCTCCGCGACCGCGCACACCGTCGCCTCCGCGTCGGCGGCAAAGCGGGGCGCAACCACGACATCCTCCGGCAGCGGCAGCTCGACGCCGCGGGCGTCCGCCGCGGCGAGGATGCGCCGCGCGGTTTCGATCAGCTCCGGCTCGTGCAGCGAGCGGCCAATCGCGTGGCCCTGGGCGGCGAGGAAGGTATTGGCGATGCCGCCGCCAGGAATCAGCCGTTCGACCTTGCTCAGCAGGTTCTCCAGAAGCGCGAGCTTGGTCGAGACCTTGGAACCAGCAACGATGGCCAGCAGCGGACGTGTGGGCTTTTCGAGCGCGCGGCTCAGGGCATCCAGCTCGGCCATCAGCAACGGCCCGCCAGCGGCGATCGGAGCCAGGCGAATCACGCCGTGGGTCGAAGCTTGGGCGCGGTGTGCGGTGCCGAAGGCGTCCATCACGAAGACCTCGCAGAGCGCCGCATATTTTTGCGCCAGCGCCGGGTCGTCGCTCTTCTCGCCGGCGTTCATGCGGCAGTTCTCGAGCAGCACCAGCTCGCCCGGACGCACCGCAACGCCATCGACCCAATCGCGCAGCAGCGGGACCTCCCGCCCGAGCAGTTCGCCCAAGCGCCGCGCCACAGGGGCCAGCGAATCCTGCTCGCTCCACTGTCCCTCGGTCGGACGCCCCAGATGAGTCATCACCATGACCGCGGCGCCGCGCTCGAGCGCCATGCGCAGGGTCGGCAGCGCGGCCAACAGACGGGCTTCGGAGGTGATGCGCGGTGCCTGCCCGGCGGCGCGTTCGATCGGCACGTTCAGATCTTCTCGAATCAACACGCGTCGACCGGCAAGGTCGAGGTCACGCATGCGCAGAATGGACATCGGATCTCCTCGCGGGGACCACCACCGGACGGCGGAATCCGCGCATGGTAGCCGCAATCTCCGCACGCCCGGCGGGCACGCGGTCGGACAGCGGGCGACGGCGCGGCGCCCACGGGGGAATGTTCCTTTGCAGCGTGCCGCGTCACATTTGCCCGCGGCGCGGCAACGGAATGGACGCCAGCTCCCCAGCAGCGCCGCGCGCCAGGCGCCGCGGCGCCGGGCCCGAGCGTCGTCAGTAGTCGAAGCCGTGCTGGAAGATCATCTGGCTCGGGCGGAAGTCCTTGACCACCGGCGAAGTCAGGTTCAGCGTGCGGCGATTGTCGCGCTGTCCGGCAATGCCGATCGGCTCGCCAGCAAAGAACCAGTCGGGAGAGGAAAATCCGGCGATCCGCGGACAGGGTCCGCCGCCACAGACTCCGGCGTAAGCCATGATGGTGCGAAAGCTGTCGGCGCCGTTGGCGAGCCCGTGGCCGAAGGACCAGGGGTAGGAAGCATCCGCAGGCGTTTCGCCGACGCTCGAATTGTCGGGATCGTGTTCCAGGCCCATGTTGTGACCGTGCTCGTGGGCGTAGCTGGTGACACCGCAGCTGATCACATACCACTGGTAGGCCCAGTCGGCGAACCCGGACGAAACGTTGCGCATCACGTAGCCCCGGCCGCAGAAGTCCGGGTTCTCGCTGAGGTAGAGGCTCATCAAGTCGGCGCCGTAGCGATTGCGCAGGTTGTTCGCCTGCGGATGGGTCCGAAAGTTGCCCAGGAGATCTGCGTCATCCTCGGCGAGATTCAGCAGCCGCACCGCGGTCAGACGAAAGCGCAGGTTCATCTGCAGGTTTTCGAACACATGGTTGGCCCAGTCGACGTTACGCCAGGCCAGCGCCACCACTCCGGATCGACCACCCAGCGCGGCCGCCGCTTCGGGAGTGAACGCGATCAGCAGGTCGATCGGGTTTACCGCTGCCAGCACCCCGTCCGGCGCGCCGGCGCCCGCCGTGGCCGGCGCCGCGCTCGCCGATGTCAGAGGTGGCGCGATCGGCGGTCCGGGTGGCCTCATCCGCGCCGAGTCGAGCTCGATCAGGGCGCTGCCGCCGTCGGCCAGCGGCAGAATGTCGTATTCAGTCGCGCCGAGCTGCAGCGATCCGGCCAGGCGACCCTGGTAATAACTGAAGATCGCCCAGCCGGTCGCGTCGCCAGACGCACGACCGTGCCAACTCCAACCTCCACCGTGAGAACGCAGGCGTTCCCGATCGAGCGCCACACTGCGGCCGAAAACCTCGATCGACACGCGGTCCGCGTCGCGCAGCGCCGCTGCGCCATCCAGATCCAGGCGGCTTGCGCGCGCCGCGCCGGGCTGCTTGACGGCGAGCGCACCCGGCGCACTCGAGAGCGTGAAGCTGGTCGCCGCAGCGAGGTCGGCGAACGCAAGGCCGGTACCGATCAGGCTCAGAAGAACGAAGGCTCGAAAGCGTCGCATGTCCAAGTCTCCACACAGCATGACGAATCAACGAGGTCGCGTTCACCATCGACCCTGACATTGCGGGTCACAGGCAGGGCCAAATCCCGCACGCAGGCGCCCGCACTGCAACGCTGGCGGGTTCTCAAGCGCGCCAGCGCAGCAGCAGCCAACCCAGAACCACACCCGTCGCGACACCGCAGAACTCGAGCACCACGCGCAGGCCCAGCGCGTCCGGGTCGTGAATCTCGGCCAAGCGCTGCTGAATCGCAAACGGTGACTCGAGGCCGCTGATGCTGAGCGAAAACAGATCCCAGGCATCGACACCCGCCGCGAGCAGCACGCCGATGGCAAACGCCACGCCGATCTCGGTGCCGGTGCGCCAACCCGCCAGGCGCCGCAGGGCGTGCGCAAGCACAAACAGCAGCAGACCTACGGCGAGCGCGATGCCGGCAGCCTCGAGCGCCCCGAGCCAGCCATGATCCAGCCACTTCCACCCCATTCTACATTCTCCCTTCGACGGCCATCAGGGAACCCATGTTGGCACAGCCACGCCACGTCCTTCGCGTCCGACGCGGCTTTCCAGCGTCGCCACGCTGCGCTGCGTCGAAGCGATCCGCCTCGCGCAATCGACCGGTTGCTGGCATTAATATTGCTTCACTGTCAGGGCCTGCTGCCGCGCTCGCGCAAGCGATTCATGACTCACGACGCCTACCCCTCCGACGGCCCGGACGATCCGCCACAGGCCACTACCCTGGTCTGGCAGCATCGCTATTCCGGTGTGGTTGAAATCGCCCGCATCGGCGAGCGCAAGGTGGCGGGCATTTCCGGCCCTTGGTCGGGCAAATATGCGCTGACCTGGTGGGATCGACCGCTGCCAGCTCGCCAGCTCGAGCTCTACGACACGCTGGAGGAGGCTCGCGCGGAAGTCGAGGCCTGGGCGCTGCGCATGCAGTACGGCCTCTCGCCAGCACCGGTGGCGGGGCCGCGGCAGGGTGCGGCGCCGACTCCCGCACGGACCTCGACCGGAAGTGAGCACGGTCTGTTCGGACGGATCGGCGCGCTGTTCCGCCGCCGCAGGAAACATCTCAGCACCAACGAACTGGAGCGTTTGCGGCGGATGCACGACGAGCTGGAGCAGGATCTGCTCAACCTCCATTTCGGTGCCTACGACGAAGTGCAATCGCGCTCCTGAAGGCAGTGGGCGCATCCTTGGATGCAGTCGGCTACTGCCGCGGGGCGTCAGTCCGAATCTACTTCCGCTCCCGCCCCCAGACAGTCTGGAGCACGCTGCTCCGGACTGACGAAATCCCTCCGCGCCAAGGCTCGCGCGCTCCAGATGCGCAGGGTGCCGCCGCGAAACGGCTGCTGCCAGAGCGGCTGCGCGCAGAAGCCGTAGCGATTGCGGAAGCCAATCAGGATCCCGTCCGGATTCTGCGCGACCCAGCGCCCGATGTTGTCGTTGCCGTTCAAGACCGGCACTGGACGCTGCAGGCGGCCGGCAAATTCGTAGGCACCGTGATGCGGGCCAATGCTGGCGGTGAGCTGACCGCGACCCTCTGCGGCGACGAGCAGGGCCGCGGCAGCACGCACGTCATAGTTCGGATAGGCGCCGAGACTGATCATCAGCCGCACCGACGCCACCAGGAGCAGGGTTGCCACCACCGACCACAGCAGCGGGCCGCGGCGCTCGAAGGCGAGCAGGAGCAGGCCGATACCCGCGATGGCGGCGCCCCAGATCACGAGTGCAACCTGAGCAAGCTCCAGATCCACTCGTGGAGTCCAGTGCAGCAGGCTCGCGCAGGCGGCACCAAGCGCAATCAGGAACCAGCCCCAGGCTTTCGGGCGCAGCCTCAGCGCGCCGCTCGCCAACGCGCTCGCGAGGGCCAGCGCAACCGCGGGAAGCAGCGGCAGCAGATAATGGGCCTGCTTGCCCGCGACCAGCGAGAACACCAGCAGGGTCGGCAGGAACCAAGCGGCGGCAAGGCGCAGAGCCATGTTTCCTGCAAGCACACGCAAGCTGGACACAGAGCCGCGCAGCACGATCGGCCAGGGCATCAGGAGCAGCGGCAGCACGGCGGCGTACCACCACCAGGGACGCGCGTGGGCGCCCGTTCCCTGCACGCCCTGCACGCGGTTGACGGTCTGGTCGAGAAGAATCGCGCGGGCGTAGTCGCCGCCTCCGTGCAGCGCGGCCGGGATCGCCCAGGCGAGGGCAACCGTTGCGCCGATCAGCAGCGCCGCGACGAACAGCGCGTAGTAAGCAACGCGCCGACCGCGCAGGCGGTCGCGCTGCCACCAGGGCGCGGCCAGCGCCAGGCAGACAAGGTGCAGCAGCATCACCGGCCCCTTGGTCAGAATCCCGAGGCCGATCGCCGCTGCGGTCAGGAGCAGCCCGCGAAGCCTGCGATCGTCAGCCAGATCGACGATACCGTGGACTGCCGCGAGCACGCAGGTCGCGAGCGCCACGTCGAACATGATTGCGTCGGCGAAGGCGGCAAACAGCACGCTGCCGAGGAGGAACCACTGGGCGAGCCAGGCAACCCGCGGCGAACCGCTGAGCCGCAGAGCGAGGCGCCCAAGCAAAAAGAGGCTCGCCAGCGAGCAGCCAAGGGTGAGAAGCCGGGCGGTGAAGGCATGCACGCCGGTCAGCAGCCAGCCGGCGTTGATCAGCCAGAACAGTAGCGGCGGCTTGTCGGCATAGGCGGCGCCGTTCAGATGCGGCACCAGCCAGTCGCCGCCGGAGCGCATTTCCCAGGCAACCGCCAGGTAGCGGGTTTCGTCGATCGGCAGCGGCGGCAGCAGGCAGATCGGCAGCAGCAGAAGCACCGCCACCAGCGACGGCGGCACATGCCTCGCGCCCGCGCCAGTCCTCACGTCGGGCTGCGTCGCCGCGCGTCGCGCGCAGGCGCCGCTGCCGGCTCGGCGAGTTCCGCCGCGACTGCGGCGCGTGCGGGCGGCGGCCAGCGCGCGAACATCATCCGCGTTTGAGCAGTTCGCGCATGTCGATGATCGCCGCGTTGGCGCGCGAGATGTAGTTCGCCATGACCAGGGAATGGTTGGCGAAGAAACCGAAGGGCGCACCGTTCAGCACCATCGGGCTGTGCAGCGGGCGCTGCGACTCCTCAAGCTCGCGGATCACCTGCTCGAGGCTCACCAGCGCGCGCTTGCTGCCGAGGATCTGCGCAAAGTCGATGCGCATCGCCTCCAGTTGCTCGCGCAGCGCCCAAGTGTAGCCACGCGCTTCGTAGAAATTGTCGTCGATCTTCGTCCACGGCGTTTTTACCAGCAGGCTACCCGCCTCTCCCGCGCTCTGCTGCTTCGATTCGTCGACGTCGGTATTGATGCGATCCTGACCGACGCTGGCGGACAGGCGCTGCGACAACGAGCCAAGCCGAGCCGAAACGACCTGCAGGTAGTCGGCCAGGTTGTCGGCGCGCGCGTAGAACTCCGCACCACCCGGCGCGCTGCCGGCAAGCCGGCGCAGATAGGAATCGACGTGGCCGATGCCCTTGCGGTACTGGCTTTCCGAGCTGGGCAGGAACCAGCGATCGTTCGGCGAGCTGAGCAGGGGTTCCGCCTCCTGCAGGTCCCGGTCTTCAACCGACTGCGTCTGCGAACGGCTGAACTCGTTGCGCAACGCGCGCGCGAGATCGCGAGTGGCGGTCAGCACGCCGAACTCCCAGTTCGGCACGTTGTCCATCAGCACCCCGGGCGGCAGGCGGTCATTGCTCAGATAGCCACCGCGCTTGTCGAGCATCGTCTCGGCGCTCGCGGCCAGGGTAGCCGCGGTGAGCGTCCCCGGAACGACCCGCGTCTGCAGCGTCGCTGCGCGCGCTCGTGCGGCCACCGAAACGTCGAAATGCGCCGGCTCGTAGTCCCACCACCACATCAGCGCGGCGACCACGAGCGCATACACCAGAAGCCCCGCCGCGATTGCGCGCCACAGCCAGCGGATCGGGGAGTTGGCGCTCGAAATGGGCTTCATGGTGCTTCCTGTCGGCAGCCTGCGGAATCTCGCCGGCCAGTCGCGAGGCCAGCCGCGCCGATTGTATCCCGCCCGTCGCAGTCCGCCGTGCGCGATTGCGTTCAGTTGGCGGGTTGGCGAACTTCGACGAAGCGGCGGGCGCGCTCGGCGACCTCGGCCACCTTCTCCAAAGCCCCCAGGATCTCCTCTTCGCGGCGTCGCCATTTGTCGGGTTGCGGCCTCGACACGGTGTGGTTGGCGAGCGGCAGCGGGCCGCGCAGCGGGCGATCCCAGCCGAGACCGAGAGCTGCGGCCAGCCGCTCGAGCTCGCTCTCGGGATCGGCCAGCAGCGCGTCGTAACGCGCGACGCAGACGCGCTCGCCGGGCAGCGACTCGAGATCGTCGAGGATGCAGGAGGTGGTCGCCGCCCACTGCGCGGCAACGATCTCGGCGAGCGACTGGCCGATCAAATCGCGCCAACCGGGCACGAGCAGGAGCGACCAGGGCGGCCCACTCCAGCCGGGCAAATCCGGATAGGTGCGAAAGCCGCCGGACTCCCAGGCTTCCAACATGCTGCCCAGCACCGCGGGGGGGTCGCGGTGCAGATAGATGAACCGCGCGTCGGGAAACACCGCGCACAGAAACGGAATGCGCAGCGCGTTCTTCGGCGTCTTCTCCAGCATGCGCACTGCCTGCGTCTGCGGCCGCCGCCGCTCGCGGTCGGCGAGACGGCGCGCATATCCCAGACGCAGCTCGGCGGCGACCGCAGCGCTGGCGTCCGCCGCCAGCAAGCGGTTGGAATCGTGGCCGCGCGCAGCCGGATCGAGTCCGGCAATGCCTTCCACCACGGCGTGACCTTCGCCGCCGATGGTGTAGAGCCCGGGCGCGCGCGCGAGCGCCTCGAAGAGCAGGGTCGAACCCGAACGCGGCGGTGACACGATGAAAGCCGGTCGGTCGAAACGAAGCTCGCGCGGCCCGGGCGCGGTGACCGTCGCGGCGCGACTGGCTTCCTCGCTCAGACCGTCGGCGCCGTTTCGTACCACGGCGCGGCCCAAAAGGCCGGCCGCGGCGACGGCGAGGGAAACTCCGTTGTCGAGCGGAACCTCGCTGCCCAGATGCTGCATCTGCTGCAGAAAGCGATCGAGCGCACGGCGATAGTCGGCTTGGCCCTCGGCGGCATCGCCCCAGCGATACCAAAGCGCCTGCCATTCGCCGACGAAGGCGCTCGCGAGCGTGGCGATGCGCGGCATGTTCGCATGTCGTCGGGCCTCGCCGAGCAGAAACTGCACGTGTGCACGCAGCTCCCAGAAGCTCATGGGCGACATCAGGTTGACGCGCTCGAAGACCAGTTCGGGCGTCGGTCCCGCATGTGGCTCGATGCGACGTGGCGCCCACCCTGGCGGCTCCGCGCCGTAGGGTCGGCCGGCCTGCACCAGCTTCCAAAACTGCGGGCTGCCCACCGTGTCGATGACCAGGTGCACCCGCGGCTGGTCGGTGTCATTGATGACCCGATGCATGCGCCAGGTGTCGAAGATCCAGCAGTCTCCGGCCGCCATGTTCACTTCATGTTCGGCGCACTGGAAGCGCACTTCCGGGCGGGTCAGAATCGGCACGTGCACGCGCACGCGCTCGTTCCAGTAGTGGTTGGTGTCGACGTGCTGGGAGACCTCGCCGTGATCGGCGAGCCGCATCAGGCGGATGCGCCCGAGCACCGTCTCGAGGCTCGCCAGCACCTGCTGCATGTAGGGGCTTCGCGTCAGCGCCGGAGTGGGTCGCATCGGCCCCTGCAGGGCGTCGCCGCGCGCCGGGTCACCGTCGACCGCGGCCAGCGGCAGGGCGCTGTTGCCGGGAATCCCGTCCGGATGCGCTCGCCACAGACCGGACTCGAAGCGGCCGATCTCCTCGGCGAGGCGCGCGGCGTCGAAACGCAGTGGCAGCTGGATGAAGCTTACGGGTAGTTTCATCGGTGATCCGGATACGAGCGGCGCGAAGCGGTCGACTCGCCGCGAACCCTCGATGATAGGGCGCAACCGCGGGAAATGCCCGACCGCGGTGCCGGCGGGCTCAGCCTGGATCGACGCGTGCCACCTGTTCGCGACGCAAGCGATAGCTCGCGCTGCCGCCGCCGCGGCGTACCTTCAGCGTGATTTCGCGGGCGTTGGCAGCGTCCACCACACCGTGATGCAGGCGCCCGCCGGTGGTGCGCAAGGTGATGCGATGCCCGATGTACCGAGGCAGATCCGCGAACGGAATGCCGACGCTGGTCGGCACACTCACGATTCCGTGCACGTTCGACTCCGTAGTCGCCGGTGGCATGACCTCGATCAGCACCGGAGCCGTCTCGGCGGGCGCCGGATTCGCGCGAGGCGCGGCATCCTGGGCGGCCGCGCCAGTGGCGAACGAAAGCAGACTCAAGGCGGCGGCGCGGAAGAAATGTCGGGCGCGCACGATCTATCCTCTCGTCTCCGGTCCCATGACACTGCGCCTGATTGCGCTGAATCGCGGCCTGAACATTGTAGCATTCCCGCAGCAGCATTCAGCGCGATGCCGCGGCTGCGCTCAGGGCCGGCGCTCCCGCAGCGCTGCGGCCATCACGCGCTCGATCTCGTCGGGGTCGCTCGGCACGCCAGCGGAAAGGAGCTCCGGGTCGCCGCGGGTGACCACCACGTCGTCTTCGATGCGGATGCCGATGCCGCGAAACGCTGCCGGGACGCGCGCCGCGTCGGCGGGGATGTACAGGCCGGGTTCGACCGTCACCACCATGCCGGGCTCGAGCTCGCGAAACTCGCCGTCGATGCGGTAGTCGCCGACGTCGTGCACGTCCAACCCCAGCCAGTGACCCGTCCGATGCATATAGAAGCTGCGGTAAGCGTGCTCGCGGAGGTTCGTCTGCAGGCTGCCGCGCAAGAGCCCGAGCCGGATCAGCCCCCTAGTCAGGACGCGCACAGCGGTCTGATGAAAGGCGTCGAACGAGCGCCCCGGGCGAACTTCGTCGATCGCCGCACGCTGGGCGGCCAGCACGAGTTCGTAAAGCGCGCGCTGCTCTGGACTGAAGCGGCCGCTCACCGGATAGGTTCGCGTGATGTCCGATGCATAGCACTGGAACTCCGCGCCGGCATCCACCAGCAGGAGTTCGCCCTCGGTCAGCACGCCATCATTGCGCCGATAGTGCAGCACGCAGGCATTGTCGCCACTGGCCACGATCGACTCGTAGCTCGGCACCGCGCCGTGGCGACGGAACACGTGCAGCAGTTCCGCCTCGATTTCGTGCTCGCGCATACCCGGTTGCGCCTTGCGCATCGCCTGCAGATGAGCGGCGGCGGCGATGCGCGCGGACTTGCGCATAAGGCGAAGCTCGTCGCGCGACTTGTACAGCCGCAAATCGTGCAGCAGATGTGAAAGCGCCACGAACTCGTGCGGGGCGACGATACCCTGGCGCACCAGCGCGCGCACGCGGTTGACCCAACCCATCAGCTTGAGATCGAAGTCGACGTCGCGCCCGAAGTGATAGTAAATGCGGCCGCGGCCTTCGATCAGGCCCGGCAGGATTTCGTCGATGTCCTCGATCGGAAAGGCATCGTCCACGCCGAGCACCGCAGCCGCGTCTTCCGTGCCAAGGCGAGCGCCATCCCAGCGCTCGCGCTCCGGATCGCGTTCGCGACAAAACAGAATCACCTCTCCCTGGCGCCGTCCTGGAACCAGGGCGAGCACGGCTTCGGGTTCGTCGAAACCGGTCAGATAGTGGAAATCGCTGTCCTGACGATACGGATAGTGCGCATCATTGTTGCGCAGACGTTCCGGCGCCGCGCCGACGATGACGATCGCGTTGGCACCAGCCATGCACATGAGCTGGCGACGACGTCGGGCATGTTCCGCCTGCTTGATCATCAGGACTACGAACGCTTGCTTCGGGGCCGGCGCAAGCATAGCGTCGACTGCGCGGATTGCCTAAACTCCCGCTGGATTCCGTTCGACATGGCGGCCGCCGGGAAGAATCGTCGATGAAGGGCACAACGGCGCTGCGATGTTTTCGGTTAGCCAGACGCCGCTGGGGATCTCGTGCTACAGGCGTCGGCGCCGACAGAAGGAAAGGCACTGCGCGCTACCGCAAGGCGGTGTCGTCGAGTCCGCGGAGGGGAGCCATCGATGGGTGGTGACGCGCCACCAGCGGGACGGGGAAAGCGGTTGCCCGGCCGACTCCTCGGGCTGATTGCGCTGCTCGCGCTTCCGCTCTGCGCGGGCGCGCAGAAACCCCCGCTGAACTTCCACTTCCAGCCGCTCACCAGCGAACACGGGCTGGCGCAGAATGCGGTCGACGCCCTGCTTCAGGATCGCGCCGGGCTGCTCTGGATCGGCACTACGGCCGGCGTGCAGAAATACGACGGCTATCGCTTCCAGACCTTGCAGGGCGTGGCGAATCTGGCCGACGGCTCGATCAACGCGCTGGTCGAGGACGCTGCAGGCAATATCTGGATCGCCACCCGCGGAGCGGGCTTGGGGCGCTACACGCCTGCGTCCAATCTGTTCGAACGGGCGAACCTCCGTGGCGGTGAATCGGCGGCCGACTGCATCGTCCAGGCGCTGGAGTTCGATCCGCAGCACGGCATCTGGGTCGCCTGCCGCGAGGAAGTCATCCTGATCGACCCGCGCAACCTGAACACCGCGCGCAAGCTGGGCCGCGCACAGCTTGGCGGCGCTTCGGCGCAAATCTACCAGCTGCGCCTCGCAGGCGACGGCACGCTGTGGATCGCAAGCTCCGAGGGCCTTTGGCGATTGGACCCGGATGCGAACCACCTGGCGCGGATCGGCGGCGACTCGATCCGCGACGCCCATGTCCTGCTGCGGGACCGCAGCGAACAGCTGTGGGTGGCGGCGGACAGACGTGTCCATCAAATCTCGCTGGCGGGAGACGAGCTGCGCGTCTGGCCGGAGGGCTCCCTCGCCGGGCGAATTTCCGCGCTCGCCGAGGACCAGGCCGGTCGGATCTGGATATCGGCCAGCGGACAGGGGCTCGGCATGCTCGAACCGGCGACCGGCACCGTGCACTGGGTCGACGCCACCACCGATACCGCCAGTGGGCTGCCGCCGCCGCAAATCACTCAACTGCTGGTGGACCGCTCCGGACTATTGTGGGCGGGCACGGCCGAACGTGGGTTGCTCAGGGTCGATCCGGCCGGCACGCCATTTCGCCACCTGCAGCCCGCTGGCGCCTCGCCGGAGAATCGCGATGGCGCATTCGTGCAGGCGCTTCTCGCCGACGACGCGGGAGGCTTCTGGATCGGGGTCGGCGGCAGCAACCTCGGTCGCTACGATGCGACCAGCGGCACGTTCCGCTCCTACGACGGAGTGAGCGTGGACCCGTCCGCAACGGGCACCATGCCAGTGATTGCGCCGCATGTGATCGCCGCGGCGACGGGCGGGCGCGATCTGTGGCTCGCCACCAGTGCGGGGGCGGGTCGCTTCGACCCGCTGCAGCGACGCCTGAGCCTGCTCCCGATGCAGCAGGGTGAGCAAGGACCAGGGCTCTCCGACCGCAACGTGCACTGCATCCTGAGCGCGCGGGACGGCAGCCTGTGGCTCGGCACTGCACTCGCCGGCCTGAATCGATACCAACCGCAAACCGGCGAGTGGACGCACTATCGGGTGAAAGCATCCGCTGACAACCGCGGCGGCATGCCCGCCGACATGGTGCTTGCGCTCGCCGAAGCCCCCGATGGCGGCATCTGGGCCGGAACCACCGCCGGTCTCGCCCACATCGATCCTCGTGGAACGCGCATCGAGGTATACCGCAGCGATCCGGATGATCCCCATGCGCTGCCCGCGGATGGCATCCGCGCGCTGCACGTCGATCCGCGCGATCGGCTCTGGGTCGGCACCCTTGGCGGCCTCGCCCGCCTCGACTCCATCACCCAAGGCCGAGCATCATTCACCCGTTGGCTTCCGGCCGACGGTCTGCGCGTGGGCACCATTTCCACTTTGGTGAGCGACACGGGGGGCCGGATCTGGATGAGCGGCAGCCGTGGACTTGGCGTGTTCGACGAGCGCAGTGGCGAATTTCGCGACTTCACCGCTGCGGACGGGCTGCACAGTGGCGATTTCACCGGCGGCGCCGCGGCCTTGCTGAAAAACGGCGACCTCGTCTTCGGCGGCAGCAACGGCCTCACGCTGTTCACCCCGCGAGAGGTACTCGACCTGGGCCGCCCGGCCCCGGTGATGTTCACCGCCGCACGCCTCGGCGAGCGTACGCTGCCGGCGCCGACGCCGGGCGGCGAGCTGCGGATGAATGAATCCGAACGCGTGGCACAGTTCCGGTTCGCCGCGCTCGACTACGCAGCGCCGGAGCGCAATCAATTCAGCTATCGCTTGGTGGGCCTCGACTCGAGCTGGAGTCCGGCGAGCAATGCACACGAGGCCACCTACAGCAATCTTTCCGCCGGCCGCTATCTGTTCGAGGTCAAGGCCAGCAACCACCTCGGCGCGTGGGGCCCGGAGGCGGGCACGATCGCGCTCATCGTGGCATCCCCATGGTGGGCCAGCTGGCCGGCGCGCTTGACCTGGCTGCTGGCAGGCGTCGGCCTCACGGCACTCGGCTGGCGCCTGTGGCGGCAGCGCAGAATCGAGGACATCGCGCACCTGCAGGCTCTGCGCCAACGTGACGAGCGCCTGCGCATGGCGCTGTGGGGTTCCGGGGACGATTTCTGGGACTGGAATCTGCGCAAGCACCAGACCGTCATCATCGGCACCCGCGAGCTGGCCGCGGACTCGACGATCGTGCCCGGCGTCCTTTCGCAGGAAGATTTTCTGCAGCGCGTACATCCCGACGATCGCCAGCGCCTGGCGGAGTTGACGGAACGGCACCTGCGCGGCGAGACGAAGACGCTCGAACCCGAGTTTCGCCTGCGCAACTCGCGCGGCGAATGGGGCTGGATCATGCTGCGCGGGCGCATCGTCGAGTACGACGACGCCCAGCGTCCGCTGCGCGTCAGCGGCACGGCGCGCAACGTGACCGCCTCGCGTGCTGCCGAGCAGGAACGCCGCATCGCCCACGAGGTGTTGCGCAGCATGGCCGAGGCGGTGGTGCTGGTCGACTGCACGTATCACGTGCAGATGATCAACGCGGCCTTCACCCGCATCACCGGCTGGACGCTGCCCGAGATCGTCGGCAAACCGGCGACCGTGCTGAACGGGACTCGACACCCGGAAGAACGCTACATAATGTTGCGGGATGCACTCGCCCGCGACGGTCGCTGGAGCGGCGAGCTGTGGCAGAAGCGCCGCGACGGCGATGAGTTTCTGAGCTGGTGCGAAGTGACCGAAGTGCGCGACAGCGACGGCAAGCGCACCCACTTCGTCGCTGTGTTGTCCGACATCACGCACCGCAAACAGGCAGAACAGGAACTGCGCTACCTGGCGAACTACGACGTTCTGACCGGTCTGCCCAACCGTACCCTGCTGGGTGAACAGATCGCCCAAGCGATCGCCCAGGCGCAGCGCCGCGGCCAGAAAGTCGCCATCCTGTTCCTCGATCTGGACCGCTTTAAACACGTCAACGACTCGCTCGGCCACGCGATGGGCGATCGCATGCTGAAGGCGGTCGGCAACCGCCTACGCCTGGTGGTGCGCGAAGGCGACTCGGTGGCGCGACTCGGCGGCGACGAGTTCACCGTCATGCTCGAAAACATCGGCGACGCCGGGGCGGCGGCGCAGGTGGCGGAAAAGATCATCAACGCTTTCGATCAGCCGCTGGAACTCGAAAACGGCCAGGAGATCGCCATCTCGCCGTCGATCGGCATCAGCCTGTTCCCCGATCACGGCAGCAGCGCCGACGAGCTCCTGAAGCGCGCCGACACGGCGATGTATCAAGCGAAGGACCAGGGCCGCCGCACCTGGATGATCTACACCTCGGCGATGGAAACCGTCGCGCGGCTGCGGGCAACGACGATTACCGCGCTGCGCAAGGCCATGGCCCGCAGCGAGCTGTCCCTCGTCTACCAGCCGAGAATGTCGCTGGTCGATGATCGCGTGACCGGAGTGGAGGCCCTGCTGCGCTGGCGCAGCGCGGAGCTCGGTGACGTCGCCCCGGGAGTATTCATTCCAATCGCCGAGGAAGCCGGGTTGATCGTCGACATCGGCAACTGGGTGGTGTCGCAGGCCTGCGCCCAGCTGGCCGCCTGGCGCGACGCCGGGCTGAATGATCTGATGATGTCGATCAACGTTTCGGTGGCGCAGCTGCTGCGTGGCAACCTGATTCAGCATCTCTCGGAGACGTTGGCCGAACACGACATTGCGCCAAGCCAGATCGAGCTGGAGCTTACCGAGAGCGTCATCATGGCGAACGCCGCGCAGTCGGTGTCGATCCTGCGCAAGCTGAAGGCGATCGGGGTGAGCCTCGCGATCGACGATTTCGGTACCGGCTACTCTTCGCTCAGCTATTTGAAGCGGCTGCCGATGGACACGCTCAAGATCGACAAGGAGTTCGTCGGCGACATCACCACCGATCCGGACGACGAGGCGATCACCGCCACCGTGATCGCCATGGCCCACTCGCTCGATCTCAACGTGATCGCGGAGGGCGTGGAAACCGCCGAACAGATCGAATATTTGCGCCGCCAGGGCTGCGACGAAGTGCAGGGCCACTGGCTGTCATTCCCGCTGCCGGCGGCGCGCTGCCAGGCTTTTCTGCGCGAATCGGCGGCTACCCGAGCGAGCCCGGTCGAGCCATCAACGATGGCGCAGGCCATGCTATCGCGAGACCGCGCCACGAACGATCGCGGCCGCGGCTGATCTCGATCGCGCTGCAAACCTGTGGTTCCGACTACAGCCGGCTCGGCGCCGCCCCGCGCGAATGCTATATTCGACCTCATGTCCACGCCCGAACAAGTCCTGACCTCGATAGGCGCACGCATCGACGAGCTGCTGGCGGTATGTCGGCAACTGCGTGAAGAAAACCGTAGCCTCCGCCACAGCCAAGAGCAGCTCGCGGCGGAACGCGCGCAGCTCCTGGCGCGCAACGAGCAGGCGCGTGCGCGCGTGGAAGCCATGATCGAACGCCTGAAGTCGCTGGAACAGAGCGCGCCGTGAATTGCCGCCGGCGCAAGGAGAGCTGCGCATGAGCGCCAACGAGCCGGTCGCTGTCAACATTCTCGACCGCGAGTTCCTGATCGCCTGTCCCGACGACGAGCGCGAGCGCCTCGCCACCGCCGCCCGCGATCTCGATCGGCGCATGCGCGAGATGCGCCAGTCCATGCGCTCCGCAACGCTTGACCGCTGCGCAATCCTGGCCGCCCTCAACGTCAGCCACGAACTCCTGCTGGAGCGCACTCGCAACGTCAAACTTACAGCGCAGATCGAGGCGCTGGGCAGCAAGCTGGAGGGAGCGCTCGAAGCGACGACGGCAGGCGCGATCCGCTAGAAGTCCGTTCGCCGGAGCGGGCGGCGCAAGCGCAACCTGCTAGAATGTCGCGCAGGTGTCCTCTGCGGTGCGCGGCAGCGTGATCTTACATAGTGCCTTGTTCCTGTAGACGACCCGGGTCGGCAACGCGAACATCCGTGTGCAAGTCCGCCGCGAGCGGAAAGCCTGAGGGGTTTGTGGACGCCCTCCCACCTGATCCAATTGGATCAAGGTCGTTTGGCACGCACCGACACGGCGGAGGACATCTCCGCTTCCCGCCTGCTCGCCGCCGCGCTTCAACGGACGCCGGTCAGCGAGGCGCGCGATGAGCAAGGAACCTGCGGCATTTTCGCCAACCCGCGCGCTGCGCACGGCCCTGCGCCTGCGCATGCGCGATCGCCGCGCGCGCCTCAGCGCCGCCGAGCGGCTCGCCGCAGCGCAGGCGCTGGCCGGCTGGCTCGAAGAAGTGGAGCGCTACCGCAGCGCGCACCGCCTGGCCGGCTACTGGGCGATCGACGGCGAGCTCCCACTGCTCGCGCTGCTGCCGATCATCCATTCGCGTGGCCAGATCTTCCATCTACCCCTGCTCGGCGCAGACCGGCGCCTGCGCTTCGCGCCCTGGCGCACCGGAGAAGCCATCGTCGTCAACCGTTTCGGTATTCCCGAACCCGCCGATCGCGAGTCGGGGCTCTTGATGCCGGACGAGCTCGACGTGGTCCTGGTGCCGTTGGTCGGTTTCGACCGCAACGGTTATCGCCTGGGCTACGGCGGCGGCTGGTACGACCGCAGCTTCGCTTTCCGCAAGGACCTGCCGGCAGGCACCGGCCCGCTGCTGATCGGCATCGGCTACGCACGCCAGGAAATCGACCCGCTGGCGCCAATGCCCTGGGACGTGCCGCTCGATTTCGTCGCCACCGAGCACGAGCTGATCGACTGTCGGCAGGGGCGCATGGAAGGCGGCGAAGACTGACTTCTTCCGCCATGTTAGGATGCGCCGCCCGCGCGAGCGCGAACGTGCAAAACGACATCGGCGCTACCGCATGAGCCCGCCGATCGTCGCGCGTCGGCAAGCAAAATGGCCTCCTTGTCAATCTCTTCTGGGGTTCGCTGATGTCCGCTCAAGCCACGATCGGAAGGATGATCAGATCAACCTGGAACAGAATTCAGGCGACGCAACCCAGCCCGGCCGTCGCCCCCGTCGCGTGGCAGCTGCTATCCGTGCAGACGACTTACGCCTGCGACACCGCCTACGCGTTCGCGCTCGACGAACCGGCGCCAAACCACGTCGTGCGTGCCGCCAACCCGATGCACCTGCGCGGCTGGGCGTATCATCCGGCAGCGCGGCTCAGGGTCCGCGTGGCAATCAACGGAAAGGAGCTCGTGAGTGCCGTTTGTGCGCGGGAAACGCCCGGCGTGGCGGCAATGATGGGCGGCGACAATGCAGATCGCTGCGGATTCGACTTGAGCTTCCCCAACCCCGCTGAACTCGCCGAGGAAGCGCAGCTGACGGTCGAGGATCTCCAGGGTCGACTTCACGGCACGCATGTCTTGAAGCTGCAGCCGCTGCCAGTGCCCGAGCAGACGTTCTTCGTGCATATCGCGAAAACGGGCGGCACCACGGTCAACACGTTCGTCGAACGCTGCGTTGGATCCTCCCGCTGCATTGCGCACGTGGAGGGCATGGATTCGTGGCGCAGCACCTTTCCAGGCAGCAATCAGATGGTCGACCAGGTCTATTTGTCGGGCCATGTGACGCGCCTTGTCGCGCAGCGAAAGCTGGACCCTTCCCTGACGCTTTTCACGACCGTGCTGCGCGATCCGCTGGCGCATCTCGCCTCACATTTCGGACAGTTCAAAAGCCTCATGGACCCAGGGCAGGAAGCGCGCCTGAATCGGGCCGCGAAGCTCGTACGCAGAGTGGCCGACGAGCTGGCCGCCGTCGACCTTTCTTCGGTTGCGGAGCTGCGGCACTGGGTGCCTCGCATGTCGCGCCCCGCGCGCAAGTTCTTCGACAACTGTCAGGTGCGCTATCTCGCCGCGCGGGAGAACATCGAGCAGGTGGAAGAGCTCGACCTCGAGGCCGCGATCGAGTCGCTCGACAGCTTCGGGCTGGTGGGAACCAACCGGAATCTGGGCATCTTCATGGAGGAAATGGTCGCGCGCATGGGATACCCGGTGCCGACCGATGCGGCGGGCCTGCGCGTGAACGTGGCGCGCCAGCGCTATGGCTTGGACCTTGACGACCCCGAAGTGCGCGAGTGCCTGGCACCGCTCCACCGCTTTGACGATCAGCTCTACCGCCACGCGCAGGAGATCGCGGTTCGCTGAAGCGGCGCGCAGCGGGCGCGCCAACGGCTCAGGGGGTGGGCCGAATCGCCCGGATCGGTGAGGCTGCTCGCTTGCCGAGAACTCCCGCCCTCGCCGCCTCGACGTAGGCCTTCAGCACTTGCGCAGGTTCTCCGTGCATGTGGACGCGGCCGCGCTCGATCCACACTACGCGCGAGCAGTTGTTGGCGATGATGTTCACGCTGTGCGAGACCAGCACCACGGTGCTGCCTTGGTTCATGCGCGTACGCAAGGCACCCAGTGATTTGGCGTTGAACGCCACGTCACCTACCGCCAAGGTTTCGTCGATCAGCAGCACGTCCGGCTGCTGCTGGATTGCCACGGCGAAGCCAAGCCGCGAGCGCATCCCCGACGAATAGGTGTGAACCGGCTGGTCGAAAAACTCTTCCAGCTCGGAAAACGCCTTGATGTCCTCGAGCCGCGAGATGACCGCGCGGCGCGACATGCCAAGCATCAAGCCGCTGAGGACGGCGTTCTCGCGCCCGGTCAGGGCGTTCATGAAGCCGGCGTTGAGCGCCAGCAGGCTGCAGGAGCCATGGTTGCGCTCGATGTGGCCGGCATCCGGCTCGAGCACGCCGGCGAGAACACGCAGCAGCGTACTCTTGCCGGAACCGTTGCTGCCGACGATTCCGAGCTTCTCTCCGTGCATCAGCTCCAACGTCACACCGCGCAGCGCCTCATTGGTTTCGCGATGTCGCGCCAGAACGCCTCGGCGCCGCTGAAAGCGAACCACGACTTCTTCCAGACGAATCGCGCAGCCTGGCGTCCTGTTCATTCGGAGAGCTTTGGGTAGCTGGCGGCAAAGCGGCGCAGCAGAAGCGTGCCCACGCCGACCAGCAGCAGCGCAATCGGCAGGATTCGCAGCAGGCGTAGCGGGTCTGGCCATTCGGCGCGCAGCAGGATGTTGCGCGCGCAGTCGATCAGCACCGCGACCGGGTTCCACTCGAGCCAATGGCGCATGTCAGGTGGCACCGAGTCAAACGTGTAGAAAACGGCAGAGACGAAAAACAGTCCCTGCAGCAGCGGATTGATGACGAAGCGCAAATCCGGCAGCAGCGGCACGATGGCGGCGACCACGAGGCAAGCTCCGCAGGTCAGGATCAGCTGCACGCCAAGCACCACGGGCAACATCAGCCAGGCATCGTTGGGCAGATAGCCGAGCGGGGTGAGCATCAACATCAGCACCAGCAGCACGAGGAAGGACTTGACGCTGTCGACCACGAAGGTCGCCAGCGGGAAGACCCCAACCGAAACGCGTACGCTGCGCAGGACGGCGCCAGCCTCCCGAATGGACGTGGTGCAGTGCCGAATCGAATTGCCGAAGCCCTGCCACAGGACAAGACCACACAGCAGTATCGATACGAAGTCGGGCCCGCCACGGTCGAGCAACATGCCGAAAACCACGTAGAACACCAGCATCAAGAACAGCGGTTCAAAGAACCACCACAAGAATCCCAGGTAGGTGCGCTGGCGCTCGGTGCGCAGCGTCGCCAGCGCCTTGAACAGCACCAGCGCGGAAAAGTGTCGCAGCCGCTGCGCGGTGGACGTGGTCGCTCCGCTGATGCCGCCGGCAGATGCAGCGGACCCCTTCCCTCCGGACAGTAATGGCGTGCTGGAGCTGGCGGACACGGTAACTGGGCGCAGGGCTTGCGGATGGGGATGGGAGCAGGGTCGTGCAGAACATCGGGAGGAAGCCGCACGCCACCAGCGACATCGGATGACCGTCGCGCGGCATCGATGGTGGTACAGCGTCGTTACCGACGCCGCTGATTGTACGGCACAGGGGGTCGCAACGTCGCAGCAACAGGCCACCTCTCCACGCTACTGCGCCGAGTTGGCATTACGCACCCGTTCACCGTAAACGCGGCTTTGCGGCAAACAAAAACGGCTCCACGTCGACGCTGAGGTTCGGATTGTAGGCCGGATCATGCGCCAGGGCCTCGCCCCAGAGATCCAGCATGCGCTGCACCTCCGACGCGAAGCGGGCCTGCTTCGCCGGGGTGTCTTCAAGGCCCCGGCTGGCAGATTCGTGATGCGTCAGCTCCGCATGCGGGGTCCACACATTGCGGTAGCCGGCGGCGCGCAGCCGCAGGCAGAAATCGACGTCGTTGAACGCGACGTCAAGATCCTCATTCATGCCACCCACCTCCTGGTACACGGACTTGCGCACCAGCAGGCAGGCGGCCGTGACCGCGGTGAAATTCTGCGCCAGCAGCGCGCGCCCCATCTGGCCTGGGTAGTCACGCGGCTTTCCGCAGTATGCGTGTCCTGCGACGCCCAGATAGCCGACGATCACGCCGGCGTGCTGGATACGCCCGTCCGGGTAGTAGAGTTTGGCGCCGACGGCACCTACTTCTTTGCGCAGCGCCTGGACCGCCATTTCGTGCAACCACTGTCCATCGGTCACCTCGATATCGTTGTTGACCAGCCCGATCAGGTCGCCGTGCGCGCGCTCGACGGCAAAGTTGTTGATGCGCGAGAAATTGAAAGCCTGGTCGAAGCGCAGCACGCGCACCCGGGAATCCGCGGCCGACACATCTTCAAACCAGGCTAGCGTCTCCGGATCGCTCGACTGGTTGTCGACGACGAGCACCTCGAAGGCCGGGTAGCGCGTCTTCTCAAGAATACTGCCCACGCTCATTCGCAGCAGATCGACGCGATCGCGAGTCGGCACGATCAGGCTGACCAGCGGCGGCGGCTCGGGCAGTGGATAGCGGATGCGATGGTAGCCATGCTCGGCAATCGAGACTTGGGCCGCGCTGCCCGTGCGCTGCAAATGTTCGCGCACCGCCTTCAGGGCACTGACCGCCGCATAGTTTTTTTCGCCCGTCGCCAGCGCGGTCGAGCCGCGGATCGCGCGCCAGTGATACAGCACCCGCGGGATGTGCAGGATCTGCGCGGGATCGGTGCGCTCGACGACGCGCCAGGCCAGATCGTAGTCCTGGCTGCCCTCGAAGCCCTCGCGGAAGCCGCCGAGCTCGCGCAGCAGCGCCGTCGAGTACACCCCGAGGTGGGAAATCATGTTGTGCGACAGGAACAGTTCCGGATTCCAGTCGGGCTTGAAGTAGGGATCGTAGCGCTGCCCGTCCTCGGTGATCTTGTCCTCGTCCGAGTAGATCAGCCTCGCGTCGGGATGCTCAATGATCGCGCGCGCGATCTCATGCAACGCGTCCTCCGGCAACTCGTCGTCATGATCGATCAGCGCCGTCCACTGGCCGCTGGCGAGCTTCAGCGCGCTGTTGGACGCGGCCGAAATATGACCGTTTCGCTTGCGCCGAACGACCTTGATCCGCCGGTCGCGCGCCGCGTATTCGGCGAGTACCCGCGGCACCTGCTCGACCGTCGACGCATCGTCGGCGATGCAGAGCTCCCAGTGCGGATAGCGCTGCGCCAGAACGCTGTCGAGGCAGCGGCGCAGCCAGCGCTCGGCGGTGTTGTACACCGGCAGCACGATCGAGATCAGGGGCGGCGAAACCATCGCGGCGATCTCGCGGTCGATCGCGGTACGGCGCTCGTCGTCGAGGGTGTCGCACTCCCGCACCCAGCGCGCGTAGTCACCGTGATCGCGCTGCACGTCGGGCGGCAGCGAGCCGGCTGGTGCCGGCGAACTGCTGGATGGCGACACCACGACTTGCGGCTGCGCGTTGGCGTGCAGGCTCAGCGCCGCCGTCGCCGGTCCCCGCTTGAGCGCCTTGCGCGTCTCCCGCCACACGTCGGCCCAGCCGGCGCCCAGCGCCCGGTAGCGGCGCACCGCGGGCAAGCCAAGCCGCAGCAGAACCTCGAGGCGGGAAACCCGACGCAGGCTCGGCCGGCAGCCGAGCAGGAATTCGGCGTGCGGATCGCCCGCGGCCGGCTCCAGGATCAACTCCCGCTGGGGCGCAGGAAAATGCAGCAGCAGGCGCTGCCGCAGCGTTCCCGGGGTCAGCGCCAACGCGTACTCAGAACTGGCACCGGAACCGGATCCCGGGTCGGCGAGCAGACGAGTCCGCGCGAGCTCACCCTGAGCCGACTGCAGGCTGATGCGCAGGACGTACCACCCGGGCGGCAGCACCGCATCACCGCGCAGGCGCAGCGTGAAGCGCGCCGCACCGCCGACGCTGGCCCACGCGCGAAGAAGATCGTTTTCATTGCGCGCGAGAAGCTGCAGGTGATTCAAGGGCCGCAGCAGCAGCGGCAAGCCGCCGCGCGGCGGATCGCTCCCGGGACGACCATCCCAGGCCTTCAGCAGCCCCGCGGCAGCGGCTTCGCGAAGCCCCCGCAGCACGCTTGTCTGCGCCGCCTGCGCCGCCTCCAGCTGTCGCGACAGCGTGCGGACCGCCAGCTCCAGCGCCTCGCCCTGCCGCTGCGCCAACTGCGCCACCTGCGCGGCGGCGGCCTGAGCCGTTTCCGCCGCCTGCATTCGCTGCGACAGCGCCTCCATCTGCTGCCGAGTCCCCTGCGTCGCCTGCTCCAGCGCCTGCACCTCTTGCCCCAGGACCGCAACCTGCTGCCGCGTGGCATCAAGCTGATCCCGAAGCTCCATCTGCTGCGCCTGAGTCTGCTGCACCGCGTCGCGCAGGCGCGCGCGGTCGCGCTGCTCGAGATCGACCAGCGATTCGCGCTGGAACGCGATGTGCAGGGCCTCCAAGCGCTCGTCAGCATCAAGCAGGTCGGCCAGCCCGAACTCGATCCAGGGATCGGCATTCTCCGCGTACAGGCGCACGCTGCCGTCCTCGCCGTCGGACAGCCTGCGTCCGCCAACGGCAAGCACCTGGCAGCGCGTGGCGAGGAAGCTGCGGCCGTTCAGAACCAGCGCAAGAATGCGATAGACGCCGGGCGCCTTGGCCGGATCGAAACGAATCCGCGTTGGCTGCGAGTCGGCGGAAACGCGAAACTCCGCGTGCTGCACCGCACTGCTCGGAGGCAGCAGCAGCTCCTGGCTGTATACCTCGTCATAGCGATCATCGGGCGTCGGAAAATAGACGCAGGCCGCAAGCGGCACCAGCTCTCCCGGTGTCCACAGGGAGTCCGCGGCCGCGACTGGAGCCGGTGCGGCACGCTCGGGGCTCGCGGTGGACAGAACCAGCTCCAGATCGGCGGCGAGCCGTCCGCGCGCCACATCGAACGGCTCCGCTGGGATCTCCGGCAGCGCCTCGCGCAGGGTTTCGTACAGGTCCAGGCAGCGGGCTACGAGCGCGCGACAGCTCGCATCGACCAGCCTCACGGCACGCTGACGAGTCAGCCCGACGTCAAGAAACGCCGCGATCTCCGGCTCGGCTTCGGCGCGGTCGCGGGGCCAGCGCAGGGCAAACCGCTGTGCCAGGGCGTCCAGCGTCTGCCGCCACTCGCGCAGCAGGGCCGGATACTCCAAAACCGCGCGCGAGACCCCGCGGCTGTCGGCTTCGGCGTCAAGCAGATAGCGCAGCCAGAGCATGTAGGCCGCGGCCGGATCCAGCATCTCGTCGCCACGCGCGCGGAGCGAAGCCGCGACTTCTTCCGGATGGCGCAGGGTGATGATGACGTGCGGGGTCAGCCCCAGCCGAGCCAGAACCGGCAGCCAGCCCTGCAGGAGACGGGCAATCCGCGGATCCTTGACCGCCAGCAGGCTGACCGTACCATGGCGGTCCCGCAGCAGAGCCTCCAGGCGCAGGCGCCAATCCAGCGCCCAGTCCGTCTCGGACCAGCCCTCCGGCAGCGGTCGCGGGTCGTCCCAGGAACGTTCGAAATGATGCAGGCATTCATCGTTCAGCGCGACGACGTCGGCCGCTTCCCAATAGCCGCGCGGATTGTCGACTCGTGGAGGCAGCAAGCCGTCGCCGAGCTCAGCGCCCAACAAATTCAGCACGCGCGCCAGAGCCGAAGTGCCGCTGCGGTGCATGCCGGCAATCAGAATCGCGTGACGCGAAGCGTGGGGCATGAAGGTCTCGCAGGATGAGCGGTGACAGGTGATCGGTGGCGGCTGCACGCGCTGGGCGTCGTAGCACGTTGGTCGGCGGCGGCCTCTCGATACGCGTGCGCACAGCGGCCGTGTGGCGCGCGGTCGATCGATCGCCAACTGCTAGCCACGCATTTTGCCACGTGGTGCGCGCTGCGTGCTCGCCGCTGCGGAACCATCCCGAAGCAGCCGGCCCAGCACCCCTGATCGCGAGCATTCGCGCGGAACGGCGACTGCGAGCTGCTACAGTGGCCGTGCCGCAGCCCAACCCTCCGCCATGCGCTACTGGCTGATGAAATCCGAGCCCGACGAGTTCTCGATCGACGACCTTGAACGGGCCGGCCGGGAACCCTGGACCGGTGTGCGCAACTATCAGGCGCGCAACTTCATGCGCGATCTCATGCGGCCGGGCGACGGCGTGCTCTTCTACCATTCGAGCTGCGCGAAACCGGGCGTCGTCGGGCTCGCAGAGGTCGCCAGCACCGCGTATCCCGATCCAACGCAGTTCGATTCCGACAGCGAATACTTCGATCCCAAGAGCAGCCCGCAGCAGCCGCGCTGGGTGCTGGTCGAGGTCGCCTTTCGGCGCAAGCTGACGCGGCCGATTCCGCTGTCGCGACTGCGGCAGGAGCCAGCGCTTGCCGATTTTGCGCTTCTGCAGCGCGGTAATCGTCTGTCGATCCTGCCGCTCACTGCGGCGCAGTGGAAGCTCATTCTGGCGCTCGAAGGGCGCTGAACCGCAGAGCCACGACGGAGGCGACGGTCGATGAATCAGGACGAGCAGAAACGCCGCGCGGCGTGGGCCGCGCTCCGCTATGTGGAGCCAGGCATGATCGTCGGCGTGGGTACTGGTTCTACCGTTGCACACTTCATCGCGGCGCTGGGTGAACGCCGTCACGACCTGGAAGGCGCAGTGTCGAGCTCGGAGCAGTCCACGCGCCTGCTCGAGGAGCGCGGTATTCGGGTGCTCGACCTGAACGCGACCGGCGAGCTCGAGCTCTACGTCGACGGCGCCGATGAGTGCGACGGCGAGCGGCGGCTGATCAAGGGTGGCGGTGGCGCCCTGACCCGCGAGAAGATCATCGCCGCCGCCTCGCGCCGCTTCGTCTGCATCATCGATCGCAGCAAGCGCGTCGAAGTGCTCGGTCGCTTCCCGCTGCCGATCGAGGTCATTCCGATGGCGCGCAGCCACGTCGCCCGCGAGATCGTGAAACAGGGCGGGCAGCCGATATGGCGCGACGGCTGCGTCACCGATAACGGCAACTGGATTCTCGACGTGCACCATCTGCGAATTACCGATCCGGTCGGCCTCGAGCGCGAACTGAACCAGATTGCCGGCGTGGTCACGGTAGGCCTGTTTGCGCTGCGTCCCGCCGACGTCGTACTGAGCGGCGACGGCGAGCCCGAATGACCCAGGAACCTTCTGCCCCCATCGGTGTAGCGCGAACCATGTCGCCGACCGGCAAGCGGACGTGCCGAGTCCTCGCGATCGCCGTACTCGCGGCGCTGAGCGAGCCGTCGACGGCTGCCACCATGGACGCGAGACCGGCGCTGCGGAGCGATCCGGCGCGCCGCATCTTCACGAATTTCCCAGACCGCCGCGGCGCGCGTGATTTCCACCGGCGCAGCGGCGCGACGCGCCCGGTCAGCCACTGCGGGGACGCGGGCCCAGGCAGCCTGCGGGCAGCGCTCGGCGACGCCGCGAGCGGCGACACGATCGATCTGCGCGCCCTCGCCTGCTCGCGCATCACGCTCGAAACCGGCGCCATCGAGGTCCGCCAGGACGATTTGCAGCTGCTCGGACCGGGACGCGACCGTCTGACCATCGACGGCAGCGACACCGATCGCGTGCTGCTGCATCCGGGACGCGGCGAGCTGCTGCTGGTCGGCCTGACCATCGAACACGGGCGCAATCGGGCCTACGGTTTCAACGTGGCCGGCGGCGGCTGCATCGCTTCGGCCGGCTATGTGAACCTGGTCGAGAGCAGCGTGCAGGGCTGCTATGCGGGCGGCGAAGGCGCCTACGGTGGAGCGCTCTATGCCTATTCACTGAGCCTCACCAACAGCACGATTTCCGGTAACGTCGCCTTCGGCATTCACGAAAACGCCGGCACCGCCGCATTTGGCGGCGGCGCCTTCGTCTATCGCTTCGAGCTGATCGACAGCACCCTGAGCGGTAACCGGGCTGCGCACCGCGCCAATCCGCCGTTGACCAGTTACAGCATCGGCGGCGCCCTCAGCGCGGTGCGCGGCGGCAGCCTGACTGGATCGACGGTCGACGCCAACTACAGCGCCGGGCGCGGCGGCGGCATCGCCAGCTTCGGCAGCACGGAGGTGGTCAACAGCACTCTTTCCGGCAACGTGGCGGCCGGTGCCATGGGCGGGGCGCTGTTTCTGCGCCGACCGGCCGCGCTCATGCTCACGAACAGCACCCTGTGCGACAACCACGCCATCGCGGGTGGTGCGCTGTGGCTTGCCGCGCCGGGCTCGGTGCTCCAGAGCAGCATTCTGTTCGGCAATCACGCCACCAGCGGTCACTTCGCCGATATCGAGGGCGCCGAGCCGCTCGTGATCGCCGGCGACCACAACCTGGTCGGAGACGGTGATCCGCAGCTCACGCTGCCGCCCGACACGATCGACCTCGATCCGCTGCTCGGGGCACTGAGCGACAACGGCGGCCCGACCCGCACCCATGCACTGTCCGCGATGAGCCCGGCGATCGACGCCGGCAGCAACCCGCGCGATCTCACCCACGACCAGCGCGGCGCACCGCACGCGCGGGTACAGGGACTCGCTGCAGACATCGGCGCCCTTGAACGGGAAAGCGCGCCACCCGCTCCACCTCGACCGGTGCCCGGCCTGAATATGCTCGGCGCGATCCTGCTGAGCGGCCTTGCGGTTCTGCTGGCGCGCGCGCAGCTCCGCCAGAGGAGGCCGGACGTCGGCTGAACGCGGACAAGAAAAACCCGCCTCGCGGCGGGTTTTTGGCGAGTCTCGCGGGAGCGAGATTCTCAAGCGGAGTTGGCAGCCCCGGATGGATTCGAACCACCGAATGCCTGAGTCAGAGTCAGGTGCCTTACCACTTGGCGACGGGGCTGTAGGCTCAGTCTAGCGCTTGGAGTACTGGGTCGCGCGGCGCGCCTTGTGCAGGCCGACTTTCTTGCGCTCGACGGCGCGCGCATCGCGAGTCATGAAACCCGCCTTGCGCAGCGGCGACTTCAGGGTTTCGTCGTAGTCGACCAGGGCACGCGCGATACCGAGACGGATGGCGCCGGCCTGACCGGTCATGCCGCCGCCCTCGACGGTGACCAGGACGTCGAACTTGTCCTGGCTCTGGGTCAGCTCGAGCGGCTGGCGCACGATCATGCGCGAGGTCTCACGACCGAAGAATTGGTCGAGCGCCTTGCCGTTGACCGTGATCGAACCGCTGCCCTTGCGCAGGAACACCCGGGCGGCGGCGGACTTGCGGCGGCCCGTGCCGTAGTTCTGCTGTATTGCCATCTCGATCTCTGATCCTGACGGTGGAATCTCAGACGCCGATGTCGAGCGTCTGCGGTTGCTGCGCGGCGTGCGGGTGCTCGGCGCCGGCGTACACCTTGAGCTTGCGGAACATCGCGCGGCCGAGCGGCGTCTTCGGCAGCATGCCCTTGACCGCGATCTCGATCACCCGCTCGGGGCGACGCGCCAGCAGGTCCTTGAGCGGGGTGGTCTTCAGGTTGCCGATGTAACCGGTGAAGCGGTGGTACATCTTGTCCTCGAGCTTGTTGCCGGTCACCGCGACCTTGTCGGCATTGATGACCACGAGGTAGTCCCCGGTGTCGACGTGCGGCGTATAGACGGGCTTGTGCTTGCCGCGCAGGCGGTGGGCCAGCTCGCTGGAAAGGCGGCCGAGCGTCTTGCCCGTGGCGTCGACCACGAACCAGTCGCGCTTGACGCTCTCTGCCTTGGCGCTGATCGTTTTCATGTCTGAATGGCTCTGCTGGGTCCCGCGAAGCGGGCGCGCATGAATCGGGGCGCGGCAGGATAGCGGAAGTGCCTTGCGGCGGCAAGCGCTGAAACCACGCGAGCCGCGCAGTATAGCACGGAATCGCCGCCCAGTCGGTGGGCTTTTCAGCTCAAATTGCGGCCGTGGAACAGCTCCTCGATCTCCCGCCGCAGCAGTTGCTCGATGCGCTGCCGATCGCGGAACGGCAGCTCGTCGGCGTTGATCTCGAACAGATAGGTGTCGAGATCGAAGTCCTTGATGTGCATCTTGGTGTGGAACATGTTTTCCTGGTAGACATTGACGTCGAACATCTCGTACTTCTGCCGGATGTGGCGGGCGAGATAGTCCTGGATCGAGTTGATCTTGTGGTCGATATAGTGCTTGCGCCCCTTCACGTCGCGGGTGAAGCCGCGCACGCGGTAGTCCATGGTGACGATATCGGACTCGAAGCTGTCGATCAGGAAATTGAGCGCCCGCAGCGGTGAGATCACGCCGCAGGTCGCCACGTCGATGTCGGCGCGGAAGGTCGCGATGCCGTTGTGCGGATGCGTCTCCGGGTAGGTGTGAACGGTGATGTGGCTCTTGTCGAGATGGGCAAGGATGGCGTCAGAAATCACGTCCTTGCCGAGACTTTCGACCACCGGATGCTCGGAAATCAGGATCGTCACCGAAGCGCCCTGCGGATCGTAGTCCTGACGCGCAATGTTCAAGATGTTGGCGCCGATGATATCGGCGACGTCGGACAGGATCTGGGTCAACCGGTCCGAATCGTACTGCTCGTCGATGTATTCGATGTAGCGCCGGCGCTGATCTTCCGACACCGCGTAGCAGATGTCGTAGATATTGAAGCTGAGCGCCTTGGTCAGATTGTTGAACCCCTGCAGCTGCAGGCGCGGGATCGGTTTGACCACCACGTGCTTCCTCGAAAACCGGCCTGCGTCGACCGCAAGCGGCGAATTATGGGCCAAGCGCCCCGGCGAAGAAACCGCGCAGCGCTTCGCGCCTACCGTCCGGCGGCGTACCCGCGCCCCAACGCACAGACAACATGCCGTAAGATGTCACGTCCACATGCGCCGAGCGCGCCGGCACCGCCGCTTCGGCGCAACCGGCCGCGCGCAACGATCGGCACCGCGAGATCTTCGAGGATGACGCGATGCAGGCTCCCATAAAGACCGTCGACTTCCGCTATGCGCTGCAGCGCGAGGCGAACCGCGTGCAGGCGCCAGCCATGCTGACGCCCGACCGTACGGCCATGGAGCGGTTTCTGGCCGCCTGCCACGCGCGCCGCTACGCCAGCAAGACCGCCATCATCCGCCCCGGCGACTCGGCCAACATCCTGTACTACGTGATCGAAGGCTCGCTCAGCGTTTCTTCGGAAGACGAGGAAGGCCGCGAGCTGATCCTCGCCTATCTGAACCGCGGCGAGTTCATCGGCGAGATGGGCCTGTTCGTGGAAACGCCGCGGCGCGAGGTAATGGTCCGCACGCGCACCCCCTGCGAGCTGGCCGAAATGAGCTACGAGCGCCTGTTCAGCCTGTTCGAAGGCCCGCTGCGCGAGGAGTGCCCGAAGATTCTGTTCGCCATCGGCGCCCAGCTCACCAACCGTCTGCTGCACACCTCGCGCAAGGTGAGCCGCCTCGCCTTCATGGACGTCACCGGGCGCGTCGCCAAGACCGTGCTCGACTTGCTCGACGAGCCCGACGCGATGAGCCACCCGCGCGGCAAACAGATCCGCATTTCGCGCCAGGAAATCAGCCGCATCGTCGGCTGCTCACGGGAAATGGTCGGCCGCGTGCTGAAACAGCTCGAGGAAGAAGGCATGATCGAGGTCAGCGGCAAGACCATCCTGGTGCTCGGCATCCACTGACGGCCGGCGCCCGCCGGCCGCAGGCTTCAGGCGGCCGGGAAGAACAGCCGCGCGAGCTCGGCGCCGGGATCCGCCGCGCGCATGAAGGCTTCGCCGACCAGGAAGGCGTGCACTCCCGCGGCGCGCAGTCGCGCCACGTCGGCCGGGGTGCGAATGCCGCTTTCGGCGACCACCAGGCGCTCCGGCGCGATATGTGCGCGCAGGCGCAGGCTGGTTTCCAGGCGCGTCTCGAAGCTCCGCAGATCGCGGTTGTTGACCCCTAGCAGGGCCTTCGGCAGCGCCAGCGCGCGCTCCAGCTCCCCCTCGTCGTGCACCTCGGCAAGCACGTCGAGGCCGAGCTCGTCGGCCAGCGCCGCCAGCTCGTGCAGGCGGCCATCCTCCAGCGCAGCGACGATCAGCAGCACACAGTCGGCGCCCAGCGCGCGCGCCTCGCGGACCTGATAGGGGTCGATCACGAAGTCCTTGCGCAGCGCGGGCAGCGCGCAGGCGGCGCGCGCCGCGAGCAGATACTCATCCGCGCCCTGGAAGAAATCCACGTCGGTCAGGACCGACAGGCAGGCGGCGCCAGCGGCGGCATAGCTCGCTGCGATCGCCGCCGGATCGAAGTCGGCGCGAATCACGCCCTGTGAAGGGCTGGCCTTCTTCACCTCCGCGATCACCGCCGGACGGCCGGCGGCCACCTGCGCTTCGAGCGCGGCGCCGAAGCCTCGCGGCGGCGCCTGCGCGGCGATCCGGGAGACAAGTTCGGTCAGCGGCACCGCAGCACGACGCGCCGCCACTTCCTCGCGCTTGCGGGCGAGGATCCGCGCAAGGATGTCGCCGCCGTCCGCTGCCCTAGCCATCGGCCAAGACGCCCGACGCGAGCCGCTGCGTCGCGGCGACGAACTGGCCGAGCTTGGCCCGCGCCGCGCCGCTCGCGATCGCCTCGCGGGCGCGCTCGATGCCGGCCGCGATCGAAGGCACCACGTCGGCGGCGTAGAGCGCCGCGCCCGCGTTCAGCGCCACGATGTCGGCCGCCACGCCCGGCTCGCCGTCCAGCACCGCGCGCAGCATCGCCATCGACTGCGCCGCACCGTCGACCCGCAGATTGCGGCTCGAAGCCATGGTGAGCCCGAAGTCCTCCGGCTCGATCTCGTACTCGCGAACCGCGCCGTCGCGCAGCTCGCCGACCAGGGTGGCGCCGCCCAGCGAGACCTCGTCCAGTCCGTCCTTGCCCCAGACCACCAGCGCGTGCCGCGCGCCCAGGCGCTGCAGCACGCGCACCTGGATGCCGACCAGGTCGGGATGGAACACCCCCATCAGGATGTTCGGCGCGCCGGCCGGATTGGTCAGCGGGCCGAGAATGTTGAACAGCGTGCGCACACCGAGTTCACGGCGCACCGGCGCCACCGCCTTCATCGCCGGGTGATGGTTCGGCGCGAACATGAAGCCGATGCCGGTCTCCTCGATGCAGCTCGCGATCGCCTCCGGCGGCAGGTCGATCGCCACCCCGAGCGCCTCGAGCACGTCGGCGCTGCCCGACTTGGAGGACACGCCGCGCCCGCCGTGCTTGGCGACTTGCGCCCCCGCCGCCGCGGCGACGAACATCGCTGCGGTGGAAATATTGAAAGTGTGCGCACCGTCACCGCCGGTGCCGACGATGTCGAGGAAATGCGCGCCGGGCTCGACCGGCACCCGCCTGGCCAGCTCGCGCATCACGCTCGCGGCCCCGGCGATCTCGCCGACAGTCTCCTTCTTCACCCGCAGGCCGGTGAGGATGGCCGAGACCAAGGCGGGCGAAACCTCGCCGCGCATGATCTGGCCCATGAGATCGACCATCTCGTCGTGAAAGATCTCGCGATGCTCGATGGTGCGCTGGAGCGCCTCCTGCGGCGTGATCGTCATGGTCAGGCCGCCCTGGCCAGGCCGTGTTCGAGGAAATTGCGCAGCAGGGCGTGCCCATGCTGGGTGAGGATCGATTCGGGATGGAACTGCACGCCTTCGATCGGCAGGCTGCGATGGCGCAGGCCCATGATCTCGTCGAGACTGCCGTCGGCGCGCGCGGTCCACGCGGTCACTTCCAGGCACGCGGGCACGCTGGCCTTGTCCACCACCAGCGAGTGATAGCGGGTCGCCTCGAATGGCGCCGGCAGTCCCGCGAACACGCCCTGCCCGCGATGATGGATCGGCGAAGTCTTGCCGTGCATGATCGTCTTCGCCCGCACCACCCGGCCGCCGAAGGCCTGAGCGAGCGCCTGGTGCCCAAGGCAGACGCCAAAGATCGGGATCTCCCCGCCCAGCTCGCGCAGCACGGCGAGCGTCACTCCGGCCTCGTCGGGAGTGCCGGGCCCCGGCGAGATCACGATGCGCGCAGGCGCCAGAGCGCGAATTCCGGCCACGTCGACGGCGTCGTTGCGCAGCACCTTCACCTCCTGCCCCAGCTCGCCCAGGTACTGCACCAGGTTGAAGGTGAAGGAATCGTAGTTGTCGATCATCAGCAGCATAAATCGTCTATCACATTGTTTTTATTGAAGGTTGTTATCTAATAACGCTGCAGGTACCTGCTCTGATACCCGGATGTTGCGTGGATGCGACTCCATCTCAAGTGGTCCATGAGGCCTTGGGCCTCCGTCCTAGCGTAACGGGTACTTGGATCGGATGATCGGTTCATTTTCACGCCAGCACCGCAAACAGCTTCTTCAGGTAAGCGTTCGCACCATCCTCCATGAACAGGACGTGGCGGCTCTCCAGATCCGCCTTCTTCGTCGGGTCGCCCACGTTCAGCAGGTCAGCGAACTTGGTTGGCGACAGTACGAAGGCATTCAGGACCAGCGGCGGTTCTCCCGCCTCGGCCTGTCCGGCCAGGGTTGTCTCCAGCGTCTTCACTTCCTTGTACAGACCGAGCTTCGGGTGCGACAGGTCGAGATTGCGCAGACCCTTCGGATCGACAAAGGTCAGCCACTGCTTGCCGCTGGCATCGTCTACCAGCCACAGCAGGAAGTCCGGATAGAAGTTGCCCGCCAACGCGAAGCCCAGGCCTTTCTCTTCCCGATCCGCGTTGCGCAGCAGGTACAGACTGCGCGGGCCAATCGCTTCCTTGCCTTCGCTGGAGTTGTAGAACGCCTCCAGATCGCGGACAAACTCCCATTCGCTGGGCGCGTCAAAGGCCAGCGGGCGCAGTTTCAGCGGCACTGCATCCTTGTCCTCCAATGCCAGCAGCGGGTAGTACAAGTGGCGGTCGAAGCTGATGGCGACCATGTGTGGTGCGTTCCATTGGCTGGCCTCTCCGATCTTGCCGTCCGCCACCAGTTTCTTCAGCACTTCCAGCTTCGCCTGATACTCCAGACCGTCGTCGCTGTTCTCGATCTCGAACTGGTACAGCTTGAGCATCGAGCCGTGATCTTCGTCAATGTGGGTGATGTCGTAGAACTGGCCTTCGTAGCCCGTCTTCAGGGCCTTGTAGAAGCGATCGGTGTAGTCCATCAGCAGTCGAAGCAGGATGTCTTCCTGCTTGCGGATGTCGGCGAAGGTCGTCACGTTCAGCTCCGCCTTTGGCACGAACAGCGTGTACCAATCCTGCGCGCCCGCGCAGAAGTCGATCAGTTTCTGCCGTTCCAACCGCAGGTTGCTCCAGCTGCGCTGCAGCTTGTAATCCTGCAGCGCCAGATAGATGCGATCCCAATTGAACGCCGGGAACAGCGTCTGATTTAGCTTGCCCTTGTTGCGGGCTTCCGTCGTGGGGGTTGTGCCCTTGTCCTTGGTGGACAGTGCTTCGACACGCGGGTACAGGTCGAGCACCACATGGGGAGACTTGATCTTGCCCTGGAACTGCGCGGGTATTTCGTACAGCCACGGGAAGTGCGTGCGCTTGAACCCGAGTTTCTGGTTGTCCTTGTAGCCATCCTTCAGCGCCAAGGTCTTGAGCTTGCCTTTGGGCAGGTTGGC
>CAZORA010000026.1:0-34957 GCA_964582225.1 uncultured Dokdonella sp.
TCTTCCAACGACACATGAGCCTGGAAGGGCGGGCGTGATTCCAACGACAAGTGAGCCTGAAGGCGGGGCGGAACGGGGCATCCTTGGAGGATGCTCGTGTCCCTCACTACCGAACCGCTTCGTACGCTCGATTCTGGCCTCGCCTGGCGCGCCGCGCCGCGGACGTCACTTGCCTGGATGACACACCGCAGCACCAGCAGAACGCACGCTTGTGAGCCTCATGGGTCGTCTTCGGGCTGCGCCGGTGCGGCCTGGTTGGTGCCCAGCCAGTGCGAGGCGGGACGCGCGCGACTGAAGTGGAACCCCTGGGCGTAGCGGTAGCCCAGTTCGAGGAGCGCGTCCCGCTGCGCCGGAGTTTCGACGCCTTCGGCGATCGTCTCCAGGCCGAGCGCGTCGGCGAGCTTCAGCACCGCCGCGACGATGGCCGAAGCGCGCCCCTGTTTGGGATCGTCGAGGCTGTCGATGAACGAGCGGTCGACCTTCAGCATGCGCAGGGGAAAGCGGTGCAGATAGCCGAGTGAGGAGTAACCGGTGCCGAAGTCGTCCAGGGCCGCCTCCACGCCTGCCTCGGCCAGCCGCTCGAGGATGCGCGCCACCGCGTCGGGGTCGCGCAGCAGGGTGCCTTCGGTCAGTTCGATGCGGAGCTGGCGCGGGTTGAAGCCGACTTCGTCCAGCAGGGCCAGCAATCGTTCGGCGAAATCCTCGTACTGGAAATGGCTGGGCGAGATGTTGATGTCGATGAAGCCGCCATCGCGCACCAGCTCCGCGCCGGCCTTGCAGGCAAGGCGGTACATGTGCCAGTCGATTTCTTCGAGTAGACCCGTCTGTTTCGCGATCGACAGGAATTGTCCGGGACCGAGCAGTCCGCGCTCGGGGTGCTGCCAGCGGATCAGGGCTTCGTAGCCGACCGTGACGCCGTCGGTCAGGCGTGCGATCGGCTGGAAGTGGGCGCGCAATTCGCCTTGCGTCAGAGCCTGTCGAAGCTGGGCCTCGACGTCCAGCACGTTGGTGGAAGAGGTATCTGCCGTGGCCCTGAACACCACGTAGCGCTGACGGCCGGCCGCCTTGGCCTGGTAGAGGGCCGTGTCGGCATCGTGCAGCAAGCTGTCGACGTCCCGATAGCCCTGACCGCCAAGCGCGATGCCGATGCTGAGCGAAACGCGAAGCTCCCGCCCATCGAGCAACATGGGAGCGCGCATGCGCTTCTGGACGCGTTCGGCCACCTGGCAGGCCGTGGCCGGCAGCGGGCAATCGCGCAGCAGGATGGCGAATTCATCTCCCGACAGGCGCGCGACCGTGTCCCGCGGCTCGCGCACGCAGTCCTTCAGGCGTCGCGCGACCTCGCGCAGCACGGCATCTCCGACGAGATGGCCGAAGCTGTCGTTGAACAGCTTGAAGCGATCCACATCGAGATAGAGCACGGCGAATCCCCGGGCGCCTTCGCCGGCCTGGTCGGCCAGGGTTCTTTCGATGGATTCACGCGCGGCCAGCCGATTGGGCAGGCCGGTCAGCGGATCGTGCATCACCTGGTGCTTGAGCTGGACCTCGATTTGCTCGCGCACCTCGATTTGCTGGCGAAGCTCGCGGGTGCGCTCGTCGACGCGCTGCTCGATGTGGACGTTCATCGTCTGCAGCGCTTCCGCCTGTCGGCGCCGTTCCAGACTGTTGGCGATCTGATAGGAGACGAAGGTGAGCAGATCGGCATCTTCGTTTGCGTAGCTGCGCTCAGCCGTGTAGCTCTGCACCGCGACCACCCCCATGACGCCGCGCGGGCCGAGCAGCGGTGCGCCCAGCCACCACTGCGCCGGCACGCCGATGTCTACCGGGTCGACTTCCCCGCGTTCGACGAGGATCCTGCAGGTCTCGGCGTTGGCCAACAGGGTCTGGCCGGTGCGCATGACGTGTTCGCTGAGGCCGCGTCCGAGGAGGCGACTCGCAAAGGGTTCCTCGGAGGTGTCGTCGACGTAGACGAAATCGAGTCTGCTTCGATCCTCGCTGAGCAGGGCGATATAGAAGTTTTCCGCGTCGATCAGCTCGCCGACCGCGTCGTGGACGCTCTGGTAGAACTCACCGTCCGAGCCCTCGCGCTGGACGAGCGCGGCGATCCGGAACAGGGTCGCCTGCAGATGGGCGGCGCGCTCGCGTTCGGCCATCTCATCTTGCAGCTTGCGATTGGCGGCGGCCAGCTCGCGGGTGCGCTCGATCACGCGCCGCTCCAGATCCTCCTGGCTGCGTTTGCGCTCCAGCGCGGTCAGCACATGCTCCGCAACGAAGCTGAGCACGGCGTGATCCGCCTCGCTGTAGCCGATGCCGAGATGGTAGCTCTGCACCGCCAGCACGCCGACCACTTGGTGGCCGCGATGCATCGGCACGCCCATGAAGTCGACCGAGGGGGTGCCTACGGGCGCATCGCCCTGCAGGTTGAGAGTCTCGGCAACGTTGCTGTATGAGCCGCGCACCGCACGCCCGTGACGGATCAGGGCCAGCGTGATGCTGTTCGCCAGATCGGTCGCTGGGATTTCGAGATCCGGGTCGTAGAGAGCGGAATCCATCTCGTCGGCCATGTAGATGAAGCGCAGCGTATCCCGATGATGGTTGTAGAGCGCGATGTAGAAATTTCGCGCATACATCAGCTCGCCGATGATCTCGTGCAGGCCTTGCAGCAGGCTCGGCATGGGCCGTTCGCTGCCGGCCAGGTCGGCGATTGCGAACAGCGCGCGCTGCAGGCGCTCGGCCCGCGCCAGTTCCTCCACCGCCGCCTGCAGGTGATGGATCTTGCGCAGGCGCGTCAGGCGAAGATCGGCCAGTTCCAGCAGCTTGCCGGACAGGTTTGGCAGCGCGGGCGTGGCCACCAGTCGGCTGCCGTAGGCGTCCTGACCGAGCAACTGCAGCTTGCCGATCAGAGCAGTTCCTCCGCTCGACGCCTGCAGTGCGAACCACTCCAGCACGGCCGGTTCGAGCGCGGGTGGCTCGACCTGATAGGCGTCGCCCTCCGCCCAAGCCAGCGCTACGGCATCGACTCCCAGCGCGCGCAGGCCCTCGAGCGTCGCCGCCGCGAGGTCGTGAGCGTCGATGGCGTCGACGATCGCCCTGCAGGCATCCACGAACAGGCTGCTGGCGTCCGTGTGGACGCCGCGCGCGAGGCGCTGATGGGTCGCCTCGCCGGTCTTTGATCCGCCGCGCTGGTTCTCCAACTCACCGTTCACGTTCCCGATTCACCAAGCTGTGCTTCGCCGCGGGGTCCGCGGCTTCCCGGCGCCCGTGGACTAACCAACCCGCCGATGCACGAATCGCGCCAAGCCGGGGCGCCGCGCGCAGCGAGGCGGTTCCGCCCATCCGCCTGGAGTGGCCGGTCGGCTTCGACGCCTGGCGCGGTCGGGTGGCGCAAGAAGTTGACAATTCGGAGCTACCGGCAATCCGGCTCGAGCGCCGCGCCTCGCGCCGGCCGGCAGCGGCTGCGATCTGCTCGCGGCTTGCAATCGCGCGTACACTCGGCGACCCTGCGCTGAAGTCGGCAAGGAGCCTCCATTGAAGAAAACCGGATCGACGGCCGGCGCGGGTGGTGACGCACCCGGCAGGGGTGGTCGTCGGCGCAAAGCTGCGCTGGAGCTGCCACTCGAGCCCACCGCCCGGGGCGTGGCGCGGTCGAATCGGGCTGACCCGCACGCCGCGCGGGAAGCGGCACGCTATGCGCGCCCGATTGCCAGCCGCGAGGCCATCCTGGCCCTGCTGGCGGCGCAGAGCGAGCTGCTCAAGATCGACCGCATCGCGGCGGCCCTGGGGCTGGTCGAGGCGCAGGATCTGGACGCGCTCGCGCGGCGCCTCGCTGCGATGCTGCGTGACGGCCAGCTGGTGCAGAATCGGCGCGGCGGCTACGGCGTCGCCAGCAAGCTCGATCTGACGCCGGGGCAGGTACTGGCCAACGCCGAAGGTTATGGTTTCCTGCGCCCCGACGCCGGCGGTGACGATCTGTATCTGTCGCCCTCGGAAATGCGTAAGGTGCTGCACGGCGACCGCGTGCTCGCCAGCGTGGTCGGCATCGACCGCCGCGGTCGCCGTCAAGGTGCGATCGTCGCCGTGCTGGAGCGTCGCTCGCCGCGGCTGGTCGGTCGGGTAGTGGACAATCAGGGCCTCGTCCTGGTCACGCCGGACGACCGTCGGTTGCATCAGGACGTACTGATTCGCCCGGGTGAGGATCGGGGCGCGCGCAGCGGGCAGATCGTGGTTGCCGAGATCACCGACCCGCCGACGCTGCAGCGCGGGCCGATGGGTCGGATCGTGAATGTGCTCGGCGATCGCTTGCGGCCGTCGCTGGTGGTCGAGATGGCGATTGCGGGCCACGGCCTGCCGCACGAGTGGCCGGACGCAGTGCTCGCCGAGGCTGCCGAGATTCCGGCCGCAGTCCGGGCGGCCGAGGTCCGTGAGCGCGTCGATCTGCGCCACCTGCCGCTGCTGACGATCGACGGCGCAGACGCTCGCGACTTCGACGATGCGGTGTACGCCGAACCGACCGAGACCGGCTTTCGTCTGCTGGTCGCGATCGCCGACGTGTCGCACTACGTCGAGCCGGGCAGTGCGCTCGACGAGGAGGCGCAAAATCGTTCGACTTCCGTGTATTTCCCCGGTTTCGTCGTGCCGATGCTGCCGGAATCGCTGTCCAACGGCATCTGTTCGCTGAACCCGCACGTCGACCGCCTGTGCATGGCCTGCGACATGCGGGTCGACGACGCGGGCGACGTCATCCGTTCGCGCTTCTATCCGGCGGTCATGCGCTCCCGCGCTCGCCTCACCTATGAGCGCGCCTGGCAGGCGCTCGGCGAGCAGGACGCCGAGGCCTGTCGCGAGCTGGCTGAAGTGTTGCCGCAGCTGCGCGATCTGCATCGGGTCTACAAGCTCCTCGCCAATGCGCGCCGGCGCCGCGGCGCGATCGATTTCGATCGCGGCGAGGTGGAGTTCGGTCTCGACGCCCACGGCGAGGTGGTGCAGCTCGCCGCGCGCGAGCGCAACGATGTCCATCGGCTGATCGAGGAATGCATGATTGCGGCGAACGTGGCGGCAGCGAGGTTCCTGCAGCGCAAGCGAATCCCCGCGCCCTACCGCGTGCACGCGCCGCCGCCGGCGTCGAAATACGAGGATCTGCAGGAGTTCCTGCGCGAGTTCAAGCTGCGTCTGCCGCCGCTCGAGAAGGTGCAGCCCGCCGATTTCTCCTCGCTGCTGCAACGTGTGCGCAAGCGCGCGGACGCCAGCCTGATCGAGTCCGTCCTGCTGCGCGCGCAGAGCCTCGCGGTCTACCAGCCGGACCATCCCGGCCACTTTGGCCTGGCGCTCAGTCAGTACGCTCATTTCACTTCGCCGATCCGCCGCTACCCCGACCTGCTGGTGCACCGTGCGATCCGCTGGGCGCTCGCGGGCGGCAAGCCCGTCGACTATCGCTACAGCCCGAGCGATATGGCGAGTCTGTGCGTGCACTGCTCGCACAACGAGCGCCGCGCCGAAGAAGCCGAGCGCGACGTCGACGAACGATACCAGTGCGCCTGGATGGAAAAGCACATCGGCGAGGAGTTCGACGGCATCGTCTCCGGAGTGGCTTCGTTCGGCCTGTTCATCGAGCTGGTCGAGTCGAAGATCAACGGCCTGCTGCACGTCACCCAGCTGCCCAACGACTACTATCATTTCGACGCGGTGCGACGGCTCCTCGTCGGCTCTCGACTCGGCCTGCAGTTCCGGTTGGGCGATTCGATCCGGGTGCGCGTGCTGCGCGCAAGCCTCGAAGAGCGCAAGATCGATCTGCGCTTCGTGCCAGCCTGATCCACCGCCCTCCCTGAAGTTTCCGAGGCCGCATGTCCGCCCAGCTCCTGTTCGGCATCCACGCGGTCGAGGCCGCGCTGCAGCACGACCCTGATCATCTGCTCGAGCTCTACGTGGAGGCCGACAGTCGCAACCCGCGCCTCAGGGAGCTGGCCGAGCGCGCCCGTGAGCTCGGTTTGCGACCGCATGCGCGCGAGCGCGCCGCGCTCGACCGCATGACCGGCGGCGCGCGGCATCAGGGTGCCGTGGCGCGCTACCTTGCGCCGGCCCTGCGCGGCGAGGTCGATCTGCCCGGCCTGGTCGAGGCCGCCGGACGCGACGCCCTGCTGCTGGTGCTCGACGGAGTGACCGATCCGCACAATTTCGGCGCCTGCCTGCGTAGCGCGGAAGCGGCTGGGGTGAGCGCGGTGCTGGTGCCGAAGGATCGCGCGGTCGGCGTGACCGCGACTGTGCGCAAGGCCTCGGCCGGCGCAGCCGATCGGGTGGTGATCGTCAGCGCGACCAATCTGGCGCGCGCCCTCAAGCTGCTGAAGCAGGCTGGCGTGTGGCTGGTCGGCTTGGCGAGCGAAGCCGAGCAGCCTCTCGACGCGATCGACCTGGCGGGCCCGATCGCGCTGGTCGTGGGCAGCGAAGGTGAGGGCCTGCGCCGCCTGAGTCGTGAGTCCTGTGATTTTCTGGCGCGGATTCCGCTGCGCGGCGAGGTCGAGAGCCTGAACGTCTCGGTCGCCGCAGGCATCGCGCTGTTCGAGGCGCTGCGCCAGCGTCGCGGTGCGCTGGCGCGCGAAGCCGCTTCGCGCGGGCCTCAGGCGGAAATGGCCAGCCGCTCCGAGCGGTAAATCAGGGCGGTCGCGAGGACCGCAAGCAGGGCCACGGCGAAGCCGGTGAGCAGGCAGAGCGCGATCTGCGCTGCGTCGACCGGCGCGCCGCGGAGAAGCTCGGTGACGCCGACTTGCTGCGCCAGCAGAGGAATCGCGTACATCCAGGTTTGCGCCTTCATCGGCAGGAGGGTGAGCGCTACCGCCGGCAGCGCCGGCACGAACATCAGGATGGAAAGATAGGTCTGTGCTTCGCGGAAACTCTTGGCGAAGGCCGCGACCAGGGTCTGCAGCGCGGACAGCAGGACCAGCAGCGGCAGGACCAGCACGAAGGTGACGACGGCAAAGCGCAGGCCGAGGTCGAAGTTCATGCCCAGTTTCTCAGCCGGCAGGAACTGGCCGGCCACGGCGAAGGCCGCGATACAAATCAGCAGGCTGGCGCAGGAAAAGGCGCAGATCGCGCCCAGCTTGCCGGCGAGGATGCGCCAGCGCGCCACCGGGTTGGCGAACAGCGGTTCGAGCGACTGCCGCTCGCGCTCTCCGGCGGTGAGGTCGATCGCCAGGTACATGCCGCCGATGAAGATCGTCAGCACGAAGAAGTAGGGCAGCATGGCGAACAGCAGGCCGGCCCGCGACTGCGGTGTGGACTGGTCGCGGGCATCGAGCAGCACCGGCTGCAGGAGCCCTGGTGCGAGCCCGCGTGCCACCAGGCGCATCGCGCTGTGCTGCTGACCGTAGCGCTGGATCATCTTCTTGACGCGGCTGACCGGGGTTGCCGAATCGCGCTGCGAGGAATCGTAGTAGAGCTCGACCTGGGCCGGCTCCCCCTCGTTCCAGGCGGCGCCAAAACCTGCCGGGATGACCAGCACGGCGTCGGCTTCTTGGGCCAGCACCGTTTGCACCGGGTCGGCGACCGGCGGCTGCGCCTTGAGCCCCATCTGTCTCAGCGCCGCGACCAGGTTAGGGGCGTGCTCGACGCCGATCACCGGGATTTCGAGCGGTGCTTCGGCCCTGCTGAACTCGCGGCTCAGCGCCACGTTCAGGATCATCACGAAGAGCACTGGGCCGATCAACGGACCGACCAGCAGGGCGTTCAACAGGGTGCGCCGATCGCGCAGGTTCTCGCGCATCTCCTTGACGAAGACGGTCCAGGCCGGACTCATGCGGCAAGTCCTTCCGCGCTGCCGATGATCTTCACGAAGGCGTCCTCGAGATTTGCTTCCCCGGTCTGAGTGCGCAACGCGTCGGGCGATTCGTCGGCGACCACCCGTCCGCGTGCGATCACCACGATGCGGTCGCAGAGCATCGCCACCTCCTGCATGATGTGGCTGGAGAACAGCACGCAGCGACCTTCGTCGCGAAGCTTGCGCATGAAGTCGCGCAGACCGCGCGTGGCCATGACGTCGAGCCCGTTGGTCGGCTCATCCAGAATCACGTTGCGCGGATCGTGCACCAGAGCGCGGGCGATTGCGGTCTTGACTCGCTGGCCCTGGGAGAAACCTTCGGTCGTGCGGTCGAGGAAATCGCGCATCTCGAGCGCGTCGACCAGCGCATCGCGGCGTGCGTTCGCCGTGTGTGGGTCGACGCCCTGCAGCGCCGCGAAATAGTCAATGTTCTCGCGCGCCGTGAGGCGCTTGTAGAGCCCGCGCGCGTCGGGCAGGACGCCCAGCCGGCGGCGCACCGCGAGAGGGTCGATGGCTGCGTCGATGCCGTCGACCCGCACCTGGCCGTGCTCGGGCCGCATCAGGGTGTAGAGCATGCGCAGGGTGGTCGTCTTGCCGGCGCCGTTGGGGCCGAGCAGGCCGGTGATCTCACCGTTGCGGGCGCTGAAGGAAACCCCGTCCACGGCCTTGACTCGGCCCTTGTCGAAGCTCTTGCGGAGATCATTCACTTCGATCACGGCGCCGCTCCGTTGAAGCTGATGAACGCGGGCGTCGGGCCCAGCTCGTCGAGACAGCTGGCGTCGAGGCCGAGCGGATCGAGCTTGCTCACGAATTCCTCGATCAGCCGTGGGGTGCAGCCGCGCGCGAACAGGCCATGCCCCTGGCCCTTGCCGATCAGCTGGCGAGCGTTCTTGAGCCCGGCCAGGATGACCTGACCGTAGGCGGGCGGAGTGACCGGATCGAGTTCGCCGGAGAGGATCAGGATCGGCTTGTCGGTCTTGAGCGGCGCATGGAAGTCCGCCGGCCGGCTGCCTCGCGGCCACGTCGCGCACTGGGTACGAATGGAATCGATCAGCTGATTGCCGAGCAGGGTCGCGGCGTCTTCGGGCCGCGGCGCGAGCTGGTCGGCGTCTTCGCTGCAGATCACGCTGAGCGCCATGCCGCTGTTCATGTCGTCGCCCAAATCGCCGCTCAGCAGCTTGGCCTGTCCTAGCAGCGGGCCGACGTCGCCGCGGGCCGACGCGTCGATGCTGAGCGGCAGCAGGGCGGCCGTCTCCGGGGTGTAGGCGAACATGCGCACGACGCTGACCAGTACTGGGGCGCTCAGCGTCCGCTCGATCGAGATCCAGCTCTGTGGGTCGCGGAAGCGGACGCGGTGCGGGTTGGCGGCGAGCGCATCGCGCAGTTCGCGCAGGGTCGCCATTGGATCGCCGAAGCGCTCGCTGCAGGCCGGTGTCGTTGTGCAGGCGGCGAACTGCTGCTCGAGCGCGGATTCGAGGTTGCGCGCGAAGTCCTCGCCGAGAATCGCCTGGTTGGGTACCGGCGAGTCGAGAATCAGCGAGCGCACGCCCTCGGGGTGGCGCATCACGTACTGTTGGGCCATGCGGGTGCCGTAGGAGACACCGAACAGGTCGAACTGCGGCGCGCCAAGCGCTTGCCGCACGGCTTCCAGATCCTCGACCGCGATCGTGGTGGTGTAGAAACGGGGATCGGCGCTGCGCTCAACCTCGGCCAGACATTCCGCGGTGTTCGCGCGGAGCTTGTCGAGATCGAGCGTCGCGGTGTCGTCGTCGCCGGCCTTTGCTTCGCTTTCGGGGCAGGACAGTGGATGCGACGTGCCGGTGCCGCGCTGGTCGAGGAGCACGACGTGGTGGTGCTTGAGGAGGCCGGCATACCAATCCGTGTTCTGAAACGACTCGGTTGCCGCCTGTCCCGGACCGCCAGCCAGCATGACGACCATGCTCGCCTCCGGCGCATCGCTGCGGAGCACCGCAAGGCGCAGCGTGATCCGGCGTCCGTCCGGACTGGTACGGTCTTCCGGCACTTCGAAGTTCTTGCACCAGGCGGCGGTAGTAGCCGCCGAGCGCGGGGTTCGAAGCTCGCAGGACTGGAAGCGCAGCGAGCCCAGCTGCCAGCTGCGGGCCGGCGGGTGGTTTTCCGCGTCGCCCGCCGCCGCGGCGGAGCTGTCCGCGGCCTCCGGTCGGGGTGCGGCGTGGCTTGCGCCCACCACCCCGAGCAGCACCGTCGCGGCGAGGCTGGCGAGCATCCCAGCAAGGCAAGCGCGGCGGGTCCATGCGGGTGGTCTGGCAGACATGGCCGATCGAGTCGCTGTCGGAAGGATGGCGTCGCCGAGCCGAGCGGCGCGCGTCAGGAGTCCGCGCTCGGTGCTGCGCGCGCCGGCGTGGCGAGCAGCGCGCGCAGCACGGCTTCGATTTCGTCGCGGCTGCCGCTGACGACGATCTGCGATTCGCGATCGAAGTCGGTGCCGATGTAGACGGTGTGGCCGGTGCCCAGGTCGGTGCCGTTCTCGTCGATCCGCGCGTAGGTCTCGACCTTGCTGATGAAGGCGATGCGATGGGCGTCGATGATGCGGCCGTCAGGGAGCTTGATCCAGCGTTGCATGGCGTTACCGGACAGAAAGGGAAGGGGCGCAGCGATTCGGCCGCCGGTCCGGCATGCTACAACGGGTGCCGCCGGCGCGCTCAGTCGACCGGCAGCTTGCGGGCGAGGAGCCAGGCGCGCGCGTCCTGTGCGTCGTGTTCGAACCAGGCACGCGCCGAGCCGAGCCGGAAGCTGTAGCCCCAGGTGTCCATGTCGGCCATGAGCCGCTCGCGGCCGACATCCGGCAGCATGCCGGCGAGCACGATCTGCAGATAGCAGGTGGCGTCCTCCTCTGCCTGCGACTCGGAGGCGTTGGTGTGGATCGAGGCGCGGCGCGCGGCCGGCACGACGATCAGATGGCAGGCTTCATGGAGCAGCGAATGCACCGGTGTATCCAGGCGCGCGTAGACGTTTGCTCCGATCACGCCGGCCTCTGGTTCACCCCAGTAGCTGCCGGGAATTGCCGCGTCCGCGGCGATTTCGTGCAGGGCGATACCGTGCCTGGCGAGCAGCCTGCCGGCGCGCAAGCGGTCGATTTCGCCGAGTCTCAGCACCTCGGCGGATGGCGCGATCATTCAGACATCGTCGGCCGCCGCGCCGACGTCCGCTGCGCTCGCCTGACCGGGCAGAGTCACCGAGAACTCGAGCAGATCCTGATTGCCCTCGTGCTCAAGGTGAATCTCGATTGCATCAGGGTCGATGTTGACGTACTTGCGGATCACCTCGAGCAGCTCGCGGCGCAGCAGCGGTAGATAGTCCGGACTGCCGCGCTGGGCGCGCTCCTGGGCGACGATGATGCGCAGACGCTCGGTCGCGATCGAGGCGGAGCCCCTGGGACGCGAGCGCAGGAAGTCGAAAAGCCCCATCGTCAGCTCCCGAAGACGCGGGCAAAGAAGCCCTTTTTCGGCGCTTCGGTGAAGCGCAGCGGGCGCTCCTCGCCGAGCAGCCGGGCCACCGCGTCGGCGTATGCCTGACCGGCGCTGGAGGCAGCATCGAGAATCACCGGGACCCCGGCGTTGGAAGCGCCCAGCACGCCGCTGGACTCGGGGATCACGCCAAGGATATCGATGCCGAGGATGTCGCGCACGTCGGCTACGCCCATCATCTCACCAGCGGCAACGCGCACCGGGTCGTAGCGGGTCAGCAGCAGGTGCTGCTTCACCTCGCCGCTGTTGCGTTCGACGTGGCGTGTCTTGCTTGCCAGCAGGCCGAGGATGCGGTCGGAGTCGCGTACGCTGGAAACTTCCGGGTTGACCACCACTACCGCGCGATCGGCGAAATACATGGCCAGCGCGGCGCCCTTTTCGATGCCGGCTGGCGAGTCGCAGATCACGTAGTCGAAACCGTCCGCGGCGAGTTCGTCCAGCACGCGCTCGACGCCTTCCTTGCTGAGCGCGTCCTTGTCTCGCGTTTGCGAGGCGGCGAGAACGAACAGGCTCTCGCTTCGTTTGTCCTTGATCAACGCCTGGCGCAAAGTGCACTCGGCCTGGATGACGTTGACGAAGTCGTAGACGACGCGCCGCTCGCAGCCCATGACGAGATCCAGATTGCGGAGGCCGACGTCGAAATCGATCACCGCGACCTTGTGGCCGCGCTGCGCCAGACCGACCGCCAGCGATGCGCTGGTCGTGGTCTTGCCGACTCCACCCTTGCCCGAGGTGACGACGATGATTTCTGTCAAGGAGAGTTCCTCACTGCGAGAATGGGGGGCACTGCGCGTTCACAGCCGTTCGATCAGCAGCCGCTCGCCGTCCAGACGCACGCGCACCGCTCTGCCGCGCAGCTCCGGCTCGATTTCCTCGAGCACGCGATAGCGGCCGGCGATCGACACCAGCTCGGCGCGGAATTCGCGGCAGTAGATGCGGGCATCGGTGTCGCCTTGGGCGCCGGCGAGGGCGCGACCGCGGAGCGCGCCGTAGACATGAATCGAGCCGTCGGCGATCACCTCGGCGCCGTTGCCGACCAGTGCGCCGACGATCAGGTCGCGACCGCGCGCATAGACCTGTTGGCCGGAGCGCACCGGCTGGTCATGAATCAGCCCGCAGCCGGGCGGTGCCGGCGGCGGCGCAGTGGGCTCCGGCGGAATTCGCGCAGCATCCGTCGCAGGCGCGAGTGGCTGGCGCTCGTGGGCAGCACGAAACTTGGCCAGCACGGGTAGATCGAGTGCGCGCGCCAGCGCCTCGTTCTCGCTGGTGCCGTAGGCCAGTGCGATCGGCAACATGCCGATCTCGCGCACGCGATCGATCAGCTCGCGCGCTGTCTCGAGCTCGGGCAGCTGCGGGAGATGGCTGAAATCGATCACCAGCGGAGCGTGCAGGAACAGGCCGGGCGCGAGTTCGATCTTGTGCGCCAGCTCGGCCGCCAGCGCGGCAGCGTCCAATCGCTTCAGCTTGAGCTGCGCAATGCCGACCTGGCCGAACTTGACTTCGGCGACGGCCTCGCTCGCCACCGGGAGTGCTGCTGCCACCGTGCCGCGCTCAGCGACCGCTGGCCGCGAGTGCGCCCGTTACCGCGGCATCGACGGGTCGCCGTTCGGCGAGCCACGGCAGTTCGGGCAGGCCCGGGCCGTTCAGATAGGTGTCCAGCACGAACGGGTAGCTGCAAAGCGTCTTGGCCAGCAGCGCCACGCGACGGCCGCCCGCCGGCATGGTTTGCTGTCCGACCTCCTGGAAACCCCAGGTGCCATGGAACAGCAGCGAGATGTCATCGCGCGGCTCGAGAAATACCTCGCAGTTCAGGAGCGGCACGCGCGTTTCCGCGTAGCTGGTGACGTCGGCATAGAACACTCGACCCAGCCCGAGCCGCCGGTAGGCGCGCGCGATCACGATGCGGTCGATGTAGACGAAGGCCGGGTAGCGCTCGCGAAACCAGAGAAAATTGGGGCTGTCGTAGGCGGCGTCCTCGCGCATCGCGATCAGGAAGCCGGCGACGTGTCCATCGACTTCGGCCAGTCGGAAATAGCTGGCCTGTTCGTACAGCACGCGCAGCGCCGCAGCATCGAGCGCCAAGATCGTGGCGCCGGCAGCGTTGTTGATCGCCAGGATCGAATCGAGATCGCGCCGTTCGACGTCGCGGATGCTCAGGACCATGCTGTTGTATTCCTTGTGAAACCGGCATCGCGGCCGAGGTCGCCAGCGGCCTCGATCAGGTCGCGCATTATCGCATGCGGGCCGGCGGCGGTCATGGCGCGCTGCGGGAAGATTGTCGCGCAAGCGGCAGGCCGATCCGCTCCAGCACGCGGTCGATCCGCTCCCGCGTCGGTGCCCGCAGCAGCGCCGGCGCGTGGCGCAGCAGGGCCGCGCGATCGAGCTGGCTGATCGTCTCGCGAACCTCCAGCAGCAGGCTCGGGTGCATGCTGAAATCGCCCAGCCCGAGCAGCAGCAGGAGCGCCGTATAGCGGGTGTCGCCGGCCATCTCGCCGCACAGGCTGACCCGTCGACCGTGACGCTGCGCCGAGCCGATGGTCTGCGCGAGCAGCTTCAGGACAGCCGGGTGCAAGGGGTCGTACAGATCGACCAGATGATCGTTGTTGCGGTCAACCGCCAGCGTGTACTGGATCAGATCGTTGGTGCCGATCGCGATGAAGTCGAGGGTCTGAATGATTCCCGAAAGCGCGATTGCCGCCGCGGGCACCTCGATCATGGCGCCCAGCTCGAGGTTGTGGGCGATCTCGTGGCCCGACGTGCGCAGGTCGCGTTCGCAGGCGGCGAGCGCCTGACGCACGCTGGAGATTTCCTCGGCGGCGGAGACCATCGGCACCAGAATGCGCACCGGACCGTAGGCCGAAGCGCGCAGGATCGCGCGGAGCTGCGTGTTGAGCAGAGCCGGCCGACGCAGCGACAGGCGCACGCCGCGTACGCCGAGCGCCGGATTCTCCTCCGACTCGAGCGCGAGACCGCTGGAGTCGGCCTTGTCCGCGCCGAGGTCGAGGGTGCGGATCGTGACCGGCCGCCCCTGCATGCCGAGCACGAGGCTGCGGTAGGCCTCGAACTGCTCGTCCTCGTCCGGCAGTTCGCGCCGCTGCAGGAACAGGAACTCGGTGCGGTAGAGTCCGATGCCGGCGGCGCCGAAGCGCAGCGCGTCGGCCACGTCCTCGGCAGATTCCGCGTTGGCCTGGAGGCTGATCGGCGCACCGTCGCGGCTGCGAGTCGCGCTGTCGCGGAACAGCGCGAGGCGCTTGCCGGCCTTGACATTGGCCCGCTGCCAGGCGCGAAAGCGGGCCAGGTCCTGGGCGGCCGGGTGGATCACCACCTGGCCGCTTTCGCCGTCCATCAGGATCAGATCGTCGTCGCGGATCGCGTCGAGCGCGGCGTGCGCGCCGACCACCATCGGCAGGCGCAGCGAACGCGCCAGAATGGTGCTGTGAGAGACGCTGCTGCCGAGTCGGAGAATGACGCCCAGCGTGCCGTGCTCGCCGAGCGGAACCAGTTCCGATGGCGCGACGCTGTCGGCGATCAGGATTTCACCCACGCGCGCGGCGAGGCGGCGTTCCTCGCGGCTGGACTCGCGCGTGAGGTGGGCCTGCACCCGCGCCAGGACGTGGTCGATGTCCTCGCGGCGCGCGCGGAAATAGGGGTCGTCGATCGCCTCGAACACCTCGGCCAGGCGCTCACGCTGCAGCTTCAGCGCGGCGCCGGCGCGGTGGTGCCCGACTTGGATCAGCTCGAAGGCGCCGGCGGTCAGTTCGCGGTCGTCCAGCATCAGGACGTGCGCGTCGAGAAAGTCGGCCGCCTCCCGCGCCGGCGAGTCTCGCAGCCGTTCGCGCAGGGTCTCGAGTTCGACCCGGGCCGCCGTCACTGCCTGCCGCAGGCGCTCGACCTCGCTCTCGACCTCGTCTTCCGCCAGTGGCCGGGAATCGACCTGATAGCGGCTGGGTTGCTCGAGGCGCGCCCGCCCGAGCGCCAGCCCGCGCGAGGCGCCGGTACCCTGCAGGAGCAGGCGAACGCTGCGCCGGTGCTTACCGGTCGGCGCCGCGCGGTCGGCGTCCCCGCCCCGCACGCTTACTGCCCCTCGTCGAACTTGCGTTCGAACAGGTCCACCATCGCCCGCATGGCCTTGGCCTCGTCCACGCCGTCGGTGCGCAACACGAGCGGCGTGCCGCAGCCAGCGGCCAGCATCATCACGCCCATGATGCTCTTGGCGTTGACTTCGCGGCTGCCGGCGATCAGCCAGGCGCTGGACTGGAAGCCGTGCAGCGCCTGCACCAGCTTGGCCGAGGCGCGTGCATGGAGGCCCAGTCGGTTGCTGATGATGATTTCCGTTTCAAGCATGTCCTTCGATCTTGCTCCGCTCAGAGGTTGTCGATCACGATTCCGCTGCGCCCGCCGCTGGCTGCGGTCAGGGCGAGCTCGTCGAGCGACTGCTCGGGATAGTTGAGCACGCGCAGCAGCATCGGCAGATTGAGGCCGGCGACACAGTGCATGCGCACGCCGAGCCCCGGCAGGCGGTGGGCAATGTTGCAGGGGGTGGCGCCATAGAGGTCGGAGAGCACCAGCACGCCCTCGCCGCGATCGAGCTCGCGCGCCCGTGAGGCAGCCGCGCGGAGCATTTGGCCTGGATCCGCGTCAGCCGTGATTTCCTGCACCTCGGTCGACAGCGGCAGATGGCCGAGCACATGCCGTGCGGCGTCGATCAGGGCTCGACCGAGCGCCTCGTGGGTCAGGAGCAGAACCCCGACGCTCACCGCGGCGCTCCGTGGTCGCGGCCCATCGGGGTGGCTTGACGGCGAGGCGGGCGAGACCTCCGCAGCATCTCAGCCCTCGATCTCGCGATGCCAGGTCAGCACCTGGGCGTGGCTTTCGCGGAAATGCGCTGAGAGCCGTTCGACCAGATACACCGAACGATGGCGGCCACCGGTGCAGCCGATGCAGATCGTCACGTAGCTGCGGTCGTCGCTCTGGAAGCGCGGGATCCAGCGTTGCATGAACTCCAGCACGTCGTCGGCGAAGCGGGCGACGTCCGGCTGCTCGCCGAGCCAGTCGTGGACCGGCGCATCCTTGCCGGAGAGTGGGCGCAGTGCGGCGACCCAGTGCGGATTGGGCAGGCAGCGCGCGTCGAATACGAAATCGGCGTCACCGGGCACACCGTGGCGGAAAGCGAAGGACTCGAACATCAGGGTCAGCGCCGGCCCCGCCAGGCCCATGGCGCCGATGATCGCGCGTCGCAGCTGGTGCACGTTGAGCTTGCTGGTGTCGATCACGCGATCGGCGATGCTGATCACCGGCTTCAGCAGGCGGCGCTCCTTGTCGATCGCGTCGGCCAGGCCCAGACCGTCACCGGACAGTGGATGGCGCCGGCGCGTTTCCGAATAGCGCTTCACCAGCACTTCGTTGGCGGTGTCGAGGAACACCAGGTGATAGTCGATGTGGGAGGCAGCGAGATCGGACAGGATCCTCGGCAGGTGGTGCAGATTCTCCATCGGGTTGCGGACGTCCAGACCGACCGCCAGACGATGCTCGCGGCCGCGGCTGTCACTGGCGATGGCCTGCACGAAAGCCGGCATCAGCGCGGCCGGCAGGTTGTCGACGCAGTAGAAGCCGAGGTCCTCCAGAGTTCGCAGCGCGACCGTTTTGCCCGAACCCGACATGCCGCTGACGACGACCAGCTGATCGGGCGCGGGTGCGCTGGTGACGTTCATGTCGTTGGCTACCACGGCGGCAGCCGCCGCATCTGATGTGCCTGTCGGTCCATGAAGGTCTGCGCCGGGTCGATGCCCTTGCTCTTCAGCATATGGCTGCGCACGGCGGTTTCCACCAGCACCGCAATGTTGCGTCCGGGCGCCACCGGAATTTCGATCTGCGGCATCTTCACGTCGAGGATGTCGCGGTGGCCGACGTCACCGGTCAGGCGATTCATGCCGTCCGTCGCTTCGTCGCCGCGCTGCGGCTTCAGATGCACCACCAAGCGCAGGTACTTGGATGGCTTGACCGCAGTCTGGCCGAACATTTCACGCACGTTGAGTACGCCCAGGCCGCGCACTTCGAGCAGATCGCGCAGCAGCTCCGGGCAGCTGCCGTCGATCACGTCCGGCGCGATCAGGGTGAACTCCGGCGCATCGTCGGCAACCAGCCGGTGGCCGCGGGTGATCAGCTCGAGCGCGAGTTCGCTCTTGCCCGTGCCGCTTTCGCCGGTGATCAGCACTCCGATCGAGTAGACCTCCATCAGTACGCCGTGCAGCGTCGCCTGCCGCGCCAGGGTACGTGCGAGCTGGTACTGGAGATAGGTCAGCAGCTCGTGTCCGCGCTTGGAGCTTTGCCAGAGCGGTGTGTTCGATTCCTCGGCCGCCTGGCGCAGGTCGGCCGGGATGGTCTGGTCCTTGGTCACCAGAAGCGCGGTCGGCTGATAGGCCATGATCTTCTCGACCGTCTCCCAGCGCTGGCGCGAGTCGAGCGTATCCAGATAGTTGAGCTCCTCGCGACCGACGATCTGCACCTTGTTGGGGTAGATGACGTTGAGGTAACCGACCCAGGACGGACGCCGGCCCAGTTCGCCGCCGGTTTCCATGCTGCGGCTGTCACCGCCGAGCCCGGCGATCCAGCGGATCTCGAGCCGCTCGCTGACCGAATCGAAAAGCTCGCGGGCGCTCAGCCGATCCAAGGGCAGCTTCCGCAGCAGGCCATCGGCTTTGACGCGGCCGCACCGGCTGGGCGGTGCGGCCAAGCGTGAGTCACTCGGCTCATTCGTTCGCTCATGTGCGCGCTGCCGCAACGCCTTCGGCCTGCATCTGTGCCGAGCGGCTGCTGGCGAGCAGGGTGCGCAGTACGGCTGCATCCGTGGCCCTGCGCAAGGCTTCGGTTACCGCGTGATCGGAGAACATTTCGGCCAGTTCGGCGAGCAGGCGCAGGTGCTGGTCGGTGAAGTGCGCCGGCACTACCAGCGCCGCGACCAAGTCCACGCCGCGCCCGTCGCCAGCACCAAAATCGATCGGCGTGACGAGCTGCACGAACGCAGCGCGGGCCTGCTCGAGGCTCTCGCAGCGTCCGTGCGGAATGGCCACGCCGTATCCGAGCGCGGTGGTGCCGAGTCGCTCGCGCGCGAGAAGCGCGTTGCGGATCGGGCGGGGATCGTCCGCACCGGCCAGAAGCGCCGCCAGCTGGTCGATGAGCGCCGTCTTGTCCGCCGCGGCGAAGTTCGTCCGCACGCGCTCGGCGGGCAGCAGTTCGAGAAAGCGCATGAATCCGACGCCTGAATCAAAACACCGATTGTGCCTCAGCTATAGCGGCTTGCGCGAACCGCCTCCGCGCGGTGGTCGGTCTGCTTGCCCTTGTGTTTGCGCAGCTGCATTTCGACCTTGTCGACCAGCAGGTCGATCGCCGCGTACATGTCGACGGCGGTGGCATCGGCCTGCAGAGATTTGCCGGAAAGCTGCATGCGCGCCTCTGCTTTGTGCATGACCTTCTCCAGCCCCAGCACCACGTTCAGCTCGTGCAGCTGATCCCAGAAGCGCGTGACGCGCTCGAACTTGGCGGTCGCGTAATCGCGCAGCGCCGGGGTGACTTCCACCTGGTGGCCCTTGACGTTGATCTGCATTGCCGACTCCTTGCTGGATGACCCGCGCGCGGCGGGCGGACGAGGAGGCCGCGTTCGTTGACCGCGGCTCCTGGAGCTTGGACCTGCTTCGACGCGAAGTGTTCCTCCCGGCTCATGCGAGCCTGCTGCGGTCGTTGGATGATGGAATTTTCAGGGCATCACGGTACTTGGCAACCGTCCGCCGCGCCACGTGGATGCCCTGCTTGTTGAGCTCGCGCGAGATCGTCAGGTCGGACAGCGGGCGGCCGGGCGCTTCGTCCTCGATCATGCGACGGATCATCTCCTGTACCGCCAGTGCGGAGGCCTCGCCGCCGTCGCTGGTGCCCACCCCGCTGCAGAAGAAGTGCTTGAACTCGAAGGTGCCACGCGGCGTGTGGAGGTACTTGCGGGTAGTCACGCGGCTGATGGTCGATTCGTGCATGCCGATCTCGCCAGCGACGTCCTTCAGCACCAGCGGGCGCATGGCTTGCGGGCCGAATTCGAGGAAGCCCTCTTGCGCACGCACGATCGCGCTCGCCACCTTGAGCATGGTTTGGGCGCGGGTTTGCAGGCTCTTGATGAGCCAGCGCGCTTCCTGCAGCTGGCCGCGCAGATACTGGGCGTCTTCACCACGGGTCTTCGCGACCAGACTGGCGTAATAGGTGTTGATGCCCAGTCGCGGCTGGCTGCCCGGCGCCAGCACCACCTGCCAGCGCCCGTTCAGCTTGCGCGCGTAGGCGTCGGGAATCACGTAGTCGGAGTCGCTGCCGGCATACGCGCTGCCGGGCTTCGGGTCGAGCGAGCGCACCAGGGCCAGGGCCTGATCGAAGTCCTCCTCGGGGCAGCCCAGAAGCTGACACAGGCGCTCCCGATCGAGGCGCGCCAGCGCTTCCAGGTGGTCCTCCACCAGCTGGCGCGCCAGCGCGAGGCCCGGCGTATCTGCAGCGAGCTCGGCGAGCTGTACGGACAGGCATTCCTGCAGGCTGCGGCTGGCGACACCCACGGGGTCGAAGTGCTGTACCAGACCTCGCACCGCTGCGACCTCGGCAGCACTTACCGCATGCAGCGGGGCCAGGGTCCGACAGATCTCCTCGTCGCTTTCGCGCAGATAGCCGGCTTCATCGGTCGCCTCGATGATCGCCGTCGCAATGGCGCGGTCGGTCGCGGACATCCGCGCCAGGTTGAGCTGCCAGAGCAGGTGATCGTGCAGATCCTCGGGCTCCGCGTCCTGCGACTCCAGGTTGTCGTCGTCCACCGCGGCGCGGTGCGCGCGCGCATCGCCGAACTCCAGCGCCTCGAGGAGTTCGCCGCTCTCCTCGACATCGCCTTCCGCCGTGTCTGCCTCCGCCTCGGCCTCGCCTGCTTCCTCGCCGGCGGCGGCCTCGTATTCGTCTGCTTCATCCGCCGGTTCCTCGAGATCGAGCAGCGGGTTGGATTCGAGCGCGAGATTGACTTCGAGTTCAAGCTCCATCCGCGACAGCTGCAGCAGGCGGATGGCCTGCTGCAGCTGCGGCGTCAGGGCCAGCGTCTGGCCGATGCGAAGCTCGAGGGCTGGCTTCATGCGGGAATCGTGCCAAGTTCCGTTGTGACCATCCTAGCAGCCCGCCGGGCGGATGGACTCGAAAGCGCATCCTGCGCCCTGCGAACCGCTTCCCGGCGGCTCCTACATGCGGAATTCGTGCCCCAGATAGACTTCGCGCACCGTGGCGTTGGCGAGCAGCTCTGCCGGCGCGCCCTGGGCGAGCACGCTGCCCTCGTTCATGATGTAGGCGCGCTCGCAGATGCCGAGCGTCTCGCGCACGTTGTGATCGGTGATCAGGATGCCGATGCCGCGCGACTTCAGCTGGCGGACGATGCGCTGGATGTCGATCACCGAAATCGGGTCGATGCCGGCGAAGGGCTCGTCCAGCAGCATGAAGCGCGGCCGCGTGGCGAGCGCGCGGGCGATTTCCACCCGCCGCCGCTCGCCGCCGGAAAGGCTGATGCCCTTCTGCTCGGCGATGTGGTCGATCTGCAGCTCGTCGAGCAGGCGTTCCAGCTCGGCCTTGCGTCGGTGGCGATCGAGGTCGGCGCGCAGCTCGAGCACCGCGAGGATGTTGTCGGCGACGCTCAGGCGGCGGAACACGGAGGCTTCCTGCGGCAGGTAGCCGATGCCGAGGCGGGCGCGCAGATGCATCGGCAGCCCGGTGACGTCGCGCTCGTCGAGGCGGATGCTGCCGGCATCGGCCGCGATCAGGCCCACGATCATGTAGAAACAGGTGGTCTTCCCGGCGCCGTTCGGACCGAGCAGGCCGACCGTTTCACCCGCGGCGAGGGAAAACGTGAACTCGCGCACCACGGCGCGACCGCGAAAGCTCTTGCGCAGGCCCTCGGCGCTCAGCATCAGCGCGCGCCGGCGTCGTCGCTGGATGCTCCCGCGGGCTGTTCGGCGGCGCCCGCTGCGGGCTTGGCGGCTGTCCCGCGCGGTTGCAGGATGAGGTGCACCCGGCTGCCGCTGCCTTCGGCGCCGCTTTCGATCTCGCCGCTGCGCGTGTTGTAGATCATGTTCTCGCCGTGGAACTCACCGCGGCCCTGCTGCACCACGCTCACCCCGCCGCTCAGTCTGGCGACACCGGTGTCGGCGTCGTAGTCGATCTGTCGGGCCTCGGCGCTCAGGAGTCCCTGCGCGTTGTCCTGCTGCTCTTGCAGTCGCGCCGGCGTACCGCTCAGCACGATGCGCTGCACGCCGCCGGCGAGCGCGCCGCCCTGTGCGTCCTTCGCGCTCGCCGGATGCTGGTAGACCATCGCCCGCGCCGCGCTCACCCGCAGCGAGCCCTGGCTCATGCGCACGTTGCCGCGCAGCTCGGTGACGCCGGCCCGGTCGCGCGACTCCGCAAGCGCGGTGTGCTGGTAGTCGGCGGTGATGTCGAGCGGCTGGTTGCGATCGCTTTCGAGCGCGTGACTCAAGCCGAAGGGCAGCGCCAGCAGCAGCGCGCCGATGAACGCGTCACGGCACGTCCGCGCCGCGGCTGCTGCGGCGGGTCTGCAGGGTCGAGTGGACATTCGAAAGCAACTCCAGCGTCTTGCGGTCGAGGTCGGCGCGCAGGCCGGTGCCGCGCAGTATAGAGCCCGGCTGGCGGATCGTGGCCGGGGCCGCGGTCGCCAGTTTGCGCGTTCGCGGCCAGGCCTCGAGGTCGCGCGTCAGCACCTCGACCGGCTCCTCGCTGGGCCCCGCCTCGCGTTCCATCCACACCGCGCCCTCGAGGCGCATGAAGTCGCCCTTGCGGTTCACCCAGGCGGCGGCCGAGCGTCCGTGCCAGAGCTTGCCGCTGCCGTCCACCAGCAGCCAGCTGGGGCTGGTCGCGTAGATCGAGCCGTCGTCGCCGCGCCGATTGAGCCGTGGACCGCTGATTTCAAAGGCGCGTCGGCCATCGGCATCGAGCGCGGTCAGCGAGTAGTCGTCGAGCGAATAGCCTGAGCGCGGCGGGCCGGCAAAGGTCTGCTCGTCGGGCCGCTCGCGTGCCAGCCACAAGAGCCACTGGCCGGCTGCGGCAAACAGCGCCAGCAGCGTGATGGTGAGCCAGTAGCGGCGCCCCATCAACCGCCCTCGGCGAAGGCGGCCAGCTCCGTGGGGCGCCGACCCTGTGCTTCGAGAATCAGATCACAGACCTCGCGCGCGGCGCCGCCACCGCCTCCCGCGCTGGTGCGCCAGTGCGCGCTTGCGCGCAGCCACGGGTGCGCGTCGGCCACCGTCACCGCGAGCCCGACGCTGTGCATGGCGGCCAGGTCCGGCAGATCGTCACCGGTGTAGGCGGCCTGTTCCGGCGTGAGCTCGAGCGCGTCGAGTAGCTTCAGCAGACAGGCGCGCTTGTCCTTCTGGTCCTGATAGACGTGGGCGACGCCGAGCTCGGCCATGCGCTCGGTCACCACCCGGCTCAGGCGGGCGGTGATCACGGCGACTTCGATGCCGTTGGCCAGCAGGCGCTTGAAGCCGAGCCCGTCGCGGGCGCAGAAGGCCTTGAGTTCGCGTCCGTCGGCGGCGTACCAGAGCTTGCCGTCGGTGAGCACGCCGTCGACATCGAAGGCCGCGAGCCGCACTCGCGCCGCGCGGGCGAGCACGTCGGCCGGGACTGAGCCTGGGGGCTGCATCGGTCGGATCAAGCGGCAGCGCCGCCGGCGCGCGTCGGATTCACACCACGCGAGCCCGCAGCAGATCGTGGATGTTGAGCGCGCCGACCACGCGTCGCTCGGCGTCGACTACCAGCAGTGCGTGGATCTTGTGCGCTTCCATCAGCCGTGCGGCTTCCACCGCCAGGCGCTCGGGGCCGATGGTCTTGGGCTGTACGGTCATCAACGAAGTGACCGGCGTGGCGCGCAGGTCGACGTCGTCGTCGTCGATCGCGCGGCGCAGGTCGCCGTCGGTAAAGACGCCCAGCAAATGGCGCTCGGCGTCGACGATGGCGGTCATGCCGAGGCCCTTGCGGGTCATCTCGACCAGCGCCTTGCTGAGCGAGACGTCCGGGCCGACGCTGGGAATCTGTTCGCCGCTGTGCATCACGTCGCTGATCCGCATCAACAGCCGCCGGCCGAGGCTTCCGGCCGGGTGGGAGCGGGCGAAATCCTCGCCGGTGAAGCCGCGCGCCTCGAGCAGCGCGATCGCCAGGGCGTCACCCATGACCAGCGCCGCGGTGGTTGATGAAGTTGGAGCGAGGCCGAGCGGGCAGGCTTCGTGCGGCACGCTGACGTCCAGGTGCAGATCGGCAAGTCGCGCCAGCGAGGAGGCCGCGTTGCCGCTCATCACGATGAGCGGAATGCCCTGGCGCTTGATCAGCGGCAGGATCATCAGCAGCTCGTCGGTTTCACCCGAGTGCGACAGGGCCAGCACCACGTCCTTGCGCGTGATCATGCCGAGATCGCCGTGGCTGGCCTCGCCGGGGTGCACGAAGAAAGCCGGAGTGCCGGTCGAGGCCAGCGTCGCCGCGATCTTCCGGGCGATGTGACCCGACTTGCCCATGCCGGAAACGATCACCCGTCCAGGGCAGCCATACATCAGCTCGCAGGCGCGCAGGAAGTTCGCATCGATGCGCCCGGCAAGCGCCTCGATCGCGCGCTTTTCGGCTGCGACCACGGCCTGCGCGCTGCGCGTCAGGGCGGCGGCGTCCAGCGGCAGAGAGCCGGCGGGCCGCGAGGTCGCAAGGGTCGGGGCGTTCAAGGCGATGCAGAGTCCAGGTCGGGGTTGCAGACATGCTGAGGTTCGGACGAAGCGCGCGCCGGAACGCGCTGCGCGGAAATCCGCTACCATGCACAGCTCATTCTAGCCGGTACGTGGTTCGCGTGTCCGCGCCGGCGCGGGGAAGGCAAGCGATGGATGCCGCCGGCATCGAACAACTCATCCGGAAGGGGATGCCCGGCGCGGAAGTCGAAGTGCGCAGTGCGGACGGCGTACACTTCGATGCGCTGGTCGTCAGCGCGGTCTTCGCCGGCAAGCTGCCGCTGGCGCGACACCGGATCGTCTATGCAACGCTCGGGGCACGCATGGGGGGTGACATCCACGCGCTCTCGCTGCGTACCCTGACGCCCGATGAGGCCACAGCGACGCGCGCCTGAGCATCATCCGCGCGCCTGCCGCGGCGCGTGATCTCGTTTCGGCTTCCTGCTTTCGGCATCTTTCCCATGGCAAAAATCGTCATCAATGGCGGCTACCCGCTGAGCGGCGAAGTCGTCGTTTCCGGCGCCAAGAACGCGGTGCTGCCGATTCTCGCCGCGTGTCTGCTGGCCGACGGGCCGGTCACCATCGGCAACGTGCCGCACCTGCACGACGTCACCACCACCATGGAGCTGCTCGGCCAGATGGGCGTGCAGCTGGTGGTCGATGAGCACATGCGCATTCAGGTCGACCCGCGTCCGGCGCAGAACCACTTCGCGCCCTACGATCTGGTGAAGACCATGCGCGCCTCGATCCTGGTGCTGGGCCCGCTGGTCGCTCGCTTCGGCGACGCCGTGGTGTCGCTGCCGGGCGGCTGCGCGATCGGCTCACGCCCGGTCGACCTGCATTTGCAGGGCCTGCGCGCGCTGGGCGCCGAGGTTGCGGTCGAAAACGGCTACATCCGCGCCCGTGCCGGGCGGCTCAAGGGCGCCCGCATCAATCTCGACCTGGTCACCGTCACCGGCACCGAGAACCTGATGATGGCGGCGACTCTTGCCGCCGGCACCACGGTCATCGAGAACGCGGCCCAGGAGCCCGAGGTGATCGACCTCGCCAACTGCCTGAATGCGATGGGCGCTCGGATCGAAGGCGCCGGCACCGCGACCCTGGTGATCGAAGGCGTGGAGCGCCTCGATGGAACCAACTACGAGGTGTTGCCCGACCGTATCGAGACCGGCACTTTCCTGGTTGCCGGCGCCATCACCGGCGGTCGGGTGTTGGCCAAGCACGCGCGGCCGAAGACGCTCGAAGCCGTGCTCGGCAAGCTCGAGGATGCCGGCGCCCACATCAATACCGGCCCCGACTGGATCGAGCTCGACATGCGCGGACGCCGCCCGCGCGCAGTGAACGTCACCACCGCGCCATATCCCGCGTTTCCGACCGACATGCAGGCTCAGTTCAGCGCGCTCAACTGCGTTGCCGAGGGCGTCGGGGTCGTCACCGAAACCGTATTCGAAAATCGCTTCATGCATGCCCACGAGCTGCAGCGGCTTGGCGCAGATATTCGCCTCGAAGGAAATTCCGCGGTGATTCGTGGGGTCGAGCACATCTCCGGCGCGCCGCTCATGGCCACCGATTTACGCGCTTCGGCTTCGCTGGTGCTGGCCGGCCTGGTAGCGCGCGGCGACACCGTGGTCGATCGCATCTATCACATCGACCGCGGCTACGAGAACATCGAGGAAAAGCTGGGCGGACTCGGCGCCCACATCCGCCGTCTACCCGGCTGAGGTGAAGCTTCAGGCCGGCGCGAGCCTGGCTCCGACCAGCTGCAGCGGCGCCGCCAGCGGCGCGCCATCGAGCAGCATGCCGCGCTCGCCCAGAGCGATTCGGCGCGCGGCGAACAGCCCGACGCAGGCGCTCAGCAGGCGGTGTTCGAAGGGCAGCAGACGCGTGGCGAGCGATTCCGGCGTGTCGTCACTCGTGATCCCGATCTTCACCTGGGCGATCACCGGACCACCATCGAGTTCGGCGGTGACGAAGTGCACGCTGCTGCCGTGCTCGCGGTCGCCGGCCGCCAGCGCGCGGCTGTGGGTGTCGAGACCGGGATATTTCGGCAGCAGCGAAGGATGGATGTTGATGATCCGCCCGTGCCAGGCGTCGACCACCGCGGCGTCGATGATGCGCATGTAGCCGGCCAGCACCACCAGCTCGGGCTCGGCCTCGGCCACCCGGCGGAACAGCTCAGCGTCGAACTCGGCGCGGCGGGCGAAGCTCTTCGGATTCAGCGCGAGGCTCGCGATGCCGGCGTCTTCGGCGTGGCGCAGGGCCGGCGCCTGGGCCTTGTCGCCAGCCACCAGCACGATCCGGATCGGCAGGCCGTCGTCCCGCTGCGCCGCGATCAGCGCCTGCAGGTTGGAGCCGCGGCCGGAAGCAAGCACGGCGACGCGCAGCGGCGGCTGACGCGGGCGTTGGCCCGCGGCGGTCACGAGATTTGCACCCGCTCTCCGCTGGCGGCGGTGACATCGCCGATGACCCGCGCCGGGAGCTCGCGGGCTGCGAGTGCCGCCACCGCGCGGTCCGCGTCCCCCATCGGCACGACCAGCACATAGCCGATGCCGCAATTGAAGGTGCGCAACATTTCCTCGTCGCGGATCGCGCCTTCGCGCTGCAGCCAATCGAACACCGCCGGCAGCCGCCAGGTCGAACGTTCGATGCGGATGCCGAGTCCGTCCGGCACGACGCGAATGATGTTCTCGCGCAGGCCGCCGCCGGTGATGTGAGCCATGCCGTGGATCGCCGGCAGGCCGACGTCGCCGGCGCGCCGGCCGCGCAGCAGCTCGAGGACCGGCTTGACGTAGATCGTGGTAGGCGCCAGCAGCGCATCGGCCAGCGACACGCCGTCGAGCGCGAGCTCGAAGCCGCCATCGGCATCGATTCCGACGCGCTGCAGCACCCGCCGGATCAGCGAATAGCCGTTCGAGTGCGGGCCGCTGGAATCGATTCCGATCAGACAGTCGCCGATTGCGATCGACGAGCCGTCGATCAGCTCGGCCTTTTCCACCGCACCGACGCAGAAGCCGGCGAGATCGTATTCGCCAGGTGGATACATGTCGGGCATTTCGGCCGTCTCGCCGCCGATCAGCGCGCAGCCCGCCAGCTCGCAGCCGCGCGCGATGCCGCCGACGACGCTCGCGGCGACCTCGACATCGAGCTTGCCGGTGGCGAAATAATCCAGAAAGAACAGCGGATCGGCACCCTGTACCAGCACGTCGTTGACGCACATGCCGACCAGATCGATGCCGATCGTGGCGTGGCGACCAAGCCGTTGGGCGAGCTGCAGCTTGGTGCCGACGCCGTCGGTGCCGGACACCAGGACCGGCTCGCGGAAGCGGTTGCCCAGCTCGAACAGCGCGCCGAAGCCGCCGAGACCGGCCATCACCCCGGGGCGGAAAGTGCGCTGCACCAGCGGTTTGATACGCTCGACCAGGGCGTTGCCGGCATCGATGTCGACGCCGGCGTCGCGATAGGTCAGGGGCTGGCCTGCGCTGCTCATTGCGGGGGCTTCCGGGACGGGGCGCGCAGTGTAGCAGGAGGGTCGGGCGTGCCGGCCGTGGCAGGCTGCTAGACTTGGCCGCGGCTGGCTCGTCGGAAGACTTTCGGTAGCTCGGAGGTATGGTGCGGATTCGTGTCCTGGTGCGGCTCGTTGGCCTGCTCGTCCTGCTTGCCGGGCCGCTGTCGCTGGCGGCAGCTCCGGCTACCTATACGGGCACGGCGCCGGTCCGCTCGCAGTCCGATACCGAGCGTGAGGCGGCGCTGAAGACGGCGCTTGCGGGCGTGGTGATCGAGCGCAGCGGCGATCCGGGCGTGCTGGCGCGGCCGGAGGTGGCCAAGGCGGTGGCACAGGCCGAGCGCTACGTGCTGCAGTATCACTATCGCGCAAATCCCTACGCCGCCGACGACGAGGCGCGGCTGAGCCTGGTGGCGGAGTTCGACAGCGGCGCGGTGGACCGTCTGCTCGCCGAGCTTGGTTTGGGCGTGACCGCCGGTGCCGCAGTCGAGGCGTCGAGTGAGGCGCGGCTGGCAATCGGCTCGATCCGCGACGCCGACGATTTTCTGCGCCTGATGGCGTACCTGACGCGCAACAACTTCGTGCGCGAGGTGGAGCCCACGGGCGCGCACGGCGAGGTACTCGAGCTGCGGCTGTCGTTGCGTACCGGCCTGGCGGCGTTTCTCGAGGCCGTGGCGATGGAGCGCACGCTGGCCGCGGCTCCGGGTGAGGCGTCGGGCCCGGCGGTCGATGCGTGGCTCGTCCTGCTCCACTGAGAGCGGGCGCCGATGCTGCGCCAGCTGCCCAACCTCATCACGGTGCTGCGTATCGTGCTCGCGGTGCCGCTCGGCTGGCTGATCGGCAGCGGCGACTATCGAAGCGCCCTGGTCGTCGCTGCGCTTGCCGGTTTCAGCGACGCACTCGACGGCTTTCTCGCCCGCCGCTTCGGCTGGCGCAGCTGGGTCGGCGGGCTGCTGGATCCGCTGGCCGACAAGCTGCTGCTCACGGTGGCCTTCGTCTGGCTGAGTCTGGTCGGCGAGGTGCCGCCGTGGCTCGCCTTTCTAGTGGTGGGGCGTGATCTGGTGATCGTCGGCGGCGCACTCGCCTGGCATTTCCTGATCGGGCGACTGGTGGCTGAACCGAGCATGCTCTCCAAGCTCACTACGGTGGCGCAGATCCTGTTCGTGCTGCTGCTGCTGCTGCATCTTTCGGGCTGGATCGATATCGCAATGTCGCTGCGCCGCGCGCTCGAGCTGCTCACCGCCGGCGTCACCGCGGCCAGTGGCCTGCATTACGTACTGAGCTGGAGCCTGCGGGCGCGACACCGGGCGCTGTCGAAGGAGGAGAGGTGAGCGAAACGACTGATCGTCGCGTGCCGAATCTGCGCCTGCAGTGGTTGCTCCTGCTGCTCGCGTTGGGTGGCGCGCTTTATCTTCTGGCGCCGGTACTGATGCCCTTCGTCGCCGCCGCGCTGTTCGCCTATCTCGGCGACCCGCTGGTCGATCGCATGCAGCCCCGGCTCAGCCGCACGCTGGCGGTGAGCGTCGTGTTTCTGGCCATGAGCCTGGCGGTCGTCGCGGTGCTGCTGCTGCTTTTGCCCTTCGTCGAGCGTCAGATCGGCAAGTTTCTGGCCCAGCTGCCGGTCTGGCTCGACTGGTTCCAGAGCCATGCGAGACCCTGGCTCGAGGCGCATTTCGGGGTTGCTCCGGATGTGCTCGACACGCAGCGGCTCCTGGTCGCGCTGCAAGCGCACTGGCAGCAGGCGGGCGGTATTGCCGCGGCGGTGTTGGCGGGGGTATCGCACTCCGGCATGGCCATCGTCGGCTGGCTGGTGAATCTGGCGCTGATTCCGGTGGTGACCTTCTACTTGCTGCGCGATTGGGATCTGCTGGTCGCGCGCATCGCCGCGTTGATTCCGCGTCCGCTGGCGCCGACGGTCGGTCAGCTGGCGCGCGAGTCGGACGAGGTTCTGGGCGCCTTCCTGCGCGGCCAGCTGAGCGTGATGGTGGCGCTGGGCACCTACTACGGGGTCGCCCTGTGGCTGGTCGGCATCGACATCGGCCCGTTGATCGGCATGCTCGCCGGTCTGATCAGCTTCGTGCCCTATCTGGGCGTGATCGCCGGTCTGCTGATGAGCCTGGTGGCGGCGCTGGTGCAGTATCAGGACTGGAGCCACGCGCTGCTGGTGTTCGGGGTCTTCGGCGTCGGCCAGGTGCTGGAGGGTTACGTGCTCACGCCGCGCCTGGTGGGTGACCGCATCGGCCTGCACCCGGTAGCGGTGATTTTCGCGGTGCTGGCCGGCGGTGAGCTGTTCGGCTTCGTCGGCGTACTGCTCGCGCTGCCGCTGGCGGCGGTGGCGATGGTGCTGTTGCGCTATGCCCACGAGCGCTACACGCGCAGTGCGCTGTATGCAGCAGGAGAGGGCGCCGAGGCGCCGACCGTGCCCACCGCTGCGTCGACGGCAGCCGCCGCTGATGGGGTGCCCGGGGCCGATCCGCCCATGAGCGAAGCCGCTGCGCATGATCCGCCGCCGCCCGCTGCGGCGACCGATCAGAACCCGGCGTCGACTGCACGGCCGTGAACGCGCAGATTCCTCTTGCGCTGCGCTGGCCTGCGCAGCAGTGCTTCGCCGGTTTCGCGCCCGGGCGCAATGCCGCCGCCGTCGAGCTCCTGCGCAAGGCCGCCCGCGAGCCCCTGCTGCCCGGCATCTATCTGCACGGCCCGACGGGCAGCGGGCGTAGTCATCTGCTGCTTGCAAGCTGCGCCGAGGCCGATGCGCGCGGCCGCAGCGCACAGTACCTGTCGCTGCGGCGGCATGGCGTGGAGGCCCTGCGCGGGATCGGAGGCAGCGATTTGCTGGCGCTGGACGACCTCGAGCAGGTCGCCGGACGCGCCGAGTTCGAGCGCGCGCTGTTCGGGCTCTACAACCGCTGTCGCGCCGAAGGTACCGGGCTGCTGCTGGCGGCTTCGCTGCCTCCGACCCAGCTCGGCGTCGGCTTGCCCGATCTGGTCTCGCGCCTCGCCGCCTGCACTCAGCTCGCGTTGAAACCGCTCGATCAGCCGGCGCGGCGGGAGCTCCTGCGCGAGCGGGCTCGCGCCCGCGGGCTCGCGCTCGACGACGGCGTGCTCGACTGGTTGTTCGTGCACGGCCGGCGCGACCTGCCCTCGCTGATGATGGCGCTGGAGCGGATCGATCGCGCCGCGCTGGCTGCGCGCCGACGCATCACACTGCCCTTCGTGCGCGCGCTATTTGCGGATGACGCCGAAGTCGGCTCCTGAGGCGACCGGACCCGCTCAGTCTGCTGTGCGCCAGCGCGCCTCGAGTTCGGCCAGCTGGGCCGGCGTGCCAACGTTGCGCCAGAATCCGTCGTATCGCTCGCCGCCGAGTTGCCCGAGGCGCATGGCGCGCTGGAAGGCGGGCAGCAGTTTGAATCGCTCCGCCGTTTCGGCTGCGAGCAGTTCAGGCCGGTAGACCCCGATGTTGGCGAAGGTCAGGCGCTCGCCGGGGCCGTCCTCGGCAAGCTCGCCGTCGCGCAGGACGAAATCCCCGCGCGGGTGGAACTCCGGGTTTGCAACCATGACCAGGTGAGCGAGTCCTGCCGGTTCGGATGGCAAACGGGCGTAGTCGAAATCGCTCACCACGTCGGCGCTGACCACGATGAAGCTGCGCGCGCCGAGCAGGGGCAGGGCGCGCTTCAGGCCGCCACCGGTTTCCAGCGGCTCGGCGCCCTCGTGGCTGTAGCGGATCGCCAGACCCCAGCGCGCGCCGTCGCCGAGCGCGGCGGGGAACTGCGCGGCGAGATATGAGGTATTGATCACCACCTCGCGGACACCCGCGGCGGCCAGCTTTTCCAGGTGGTGCTCGATCAGGCGCTTGCCGGCGGCGCGCAGCAGGGGCTTTGGAGTGGCCTCGCTCAGCGGCCGCATGCGCTGGCCGCGCCCGGCGGCGAGAATCAGCGCGCTGCGGATCATCATCGTGCGGTTGCTGCGCGCGGCAGTCGCAGATCGCGCTCGTCGCGTGCACGCTCAAGCAGATCCACGAGCCCGCCGAGCGCGGGCCAGGCGCGCGCGACCGAGATCACATAGCGCCAGACCAGGGGCAAATCGTCGAGATAGCCCGCCTTGCCGTCGCGGTAGCACAAACGGCAGAAGATGCCGAGGACCTTGATGTGGCGCTGCAGGCCCATCAGGTCGAACCAGCGCCGGAATCGCCGAGCGTCGACCGCGGCGTCCAGCAACCCCGCCTCGAGCAGGCGTCGACGATGGCTCTCGGACCATGCAGCCACCCGTTCGGGCGGCCACTCGATGTAGCAATCGCGCAGCAGCGAAACCAGGTCGTAGGTCAGCGGTCCGGCCACCGCGTCCTGGAAGTCGATGACGCCAGGGCTCGCGAGCATTTCGGGGTTCTCGGCCAGCGGCGGGCAGATCAGCAGGTTGCGGCTGTGGTAGTCGCGGTGGACGAAGGCTCGCGGCTGCTCCAGCGCCGCGTGCAGCAGAAAGGTGAAGGCGGCCTCGAGTACGTCCCATTCCTCGCAGTTGGGCTCGAAACCGAGGTGCCGGCGCAGGAACCAGGCGGGCATCAGTTCGAGCTCCGCCACCAGGCGCGCGCGGTCGTAGGGCGGCAGGTCCGCGACCGGAACTCGCTGCTGCATCCGCAGCAGGGCCTCCAGAGCCTCGCCGTAGAGATCGTCGGCGCTGGTTTCGTCCAGCTCCTGCAGATAGGTGCGGCGGCCCAGATCTTCCATCAGCACAAAGCCCTGCGCACGGTCGACGGCGTGCACCGCCGGTGCATGTAGGCCGGCCCGGCGCAGCCGCGCGCCCACCTCGAGCCAAGTTTCGATGCTTTCCTGCGCGGGCGGCGCATCCATAGCCAGCAGGCTCGAGTCGTCGGCCAAGCGCAGCCGCCAGTAGCTGCGAAAACTGGCATCCGCCGAGGCCGGCTCGACCCTGGCTAGCGGGCCGCCGAGGGCGGTTTCGGCGAAGCGGATCAGGCGCTCGCGGCGTCGGGCTGCGCTCATCGCGACGGGTACGGAGGAAAACGCACGGCAGTGTAGCTTCAGTCCGCTGCGCTTCGCGCCCGATATTCGCTCTCGGTCTTTGACCCGCAGCAGCCTGAAACAGTACCATATTGGTCCTAATTGACCCTCCGGTCAGCACTCCCTCCGGTCTCACGCAAGGCTCATGCTCCGCGTCAGCAAGCTCACCGACTACGCCACGGTGGTCATGGCCTGTCTCGCCGAGGCCGGCGAGCGCGTGACCAGCGCGCAGGCGCTGGCCGAGCGCGCGCGGCTGGAAGCGCCGACCGTGAGCAAGCTGCTGAAACTGCTCGCCCAGGGCGGGCTGGTGATCTCGACGCGCGGCATCAACGGCGGCTATCGTCTGGCGCGCGCCCCTGCCGCGATCAGCGTGGCCGAGATTGTGACGATCATGGAGGGACCGATCGGCATGACCGAGTGTGCCGCCCATGTCGGCAGCTGCGAGCTGGAGCCTTTCTGCGGTGCGCGCGTCAACTGGCAGCGCATCAATCGGGTCATCGTCGAGGCGCTGCAGAGCCTGAGCCTGGCCGACATGATGCAGCCGCGCGAGCGGGCCACCAACTCTGCGCTGCGAGCTGCAGCAAACTGAACGAGATGACTACTGGAAGCATGCAGATGGAAGCGGAAGCAAGCGAGCGCACGCGCGCGCCGGCTGGCGGCAATGAAATGGTGGAGGCGGCGCTGGGGCGCCGTTACGACGCCGGTTTCGTGACCGACATCGAAAGCGACAGCCTGCCGCCGGGGCTCGACGAAGGCACGGTGCGAGCGATCTCGGCGCGCAAAGGCGAGCCGGCGTGGATGACCGAGTGGCGCCTGCGCGCTTTTCGCCAATGGCAGACGATGAAGCAGCCGGACTGGGCGCACATCAACCTTTCGCCGATCGACTTTCAGGCGATCAGCTATTTCTCGGCACCGAAGCAGCAGCCGAAGTCGCTCGACGAAGTCGACCCGAAGCTGCTCGAGACCTATGACAAGCTGGGCGTGCCGCTGCACGAGCGCGCCAAGCTGGCTGGAGTCGCGGTCGACGCGGTGTTCGATTCGGTGTCGGTCGCGACCACGGCCCAGGCGCAGCTGGCGAAGGCCGGGGTGATCTTCTGTTCGATGAGCGAGGCGATCCGCAGCCACGGCGAGCTGGTGCGCAAGCATCTGGGCACGGTGGTGCCGCAGGGTGACAACTTCTTTGCGGCGCTGAACTCGGCGGTGTTTTCCGACGGCTCCTTCGTCTTCATTCCCAGGGGAGTGCGCTGCCCGATGGAGCTCAGCACCTATTTCCGCATCAACGCCGGCCATACCGGGCAGTTCGAGCGCACCCTGATCATCGCCGAGGAAGATGCGGTGGTGTCCTACCTCGAAGGCTGCACGGCGCCCATGCGCGACGACAATCAGCTGCACGCGGCGGTGGTCGAGCTGGTCGCGCTGGAGCGCGCCAACATCAAGTATTCGACGGTGCAGAACTGGTACCCGGGCGACGAGAATGGCGTCGGCGGTATCTACAACTTCGTCACCAAGCGCGGCGAGTGTCGCGGCGACGACTCGCGTATCACCTGGACTCAGGTCGAAACCGGTTCGGCCATCACCTGGAAGTATCCGAGCTGCGTGCTGCGCGGCGATCGTTCAGTCGGTGAATTCCACTCGGTGGCGCTGACCCATCACTATCAGCAGGCGGATACCGGCACCAAAATGATCCATATCGGCAAGGACACCAAGTCGAAGATCGTCTCCAAGGGCATCAGCGCCGGACGCAGCCAGAACAGCTATCGCGGCCTGGTGCAGGTGCACAAGGGCGCCGACGGCGCACGCAACCACACTCAGTGCGACAGCCTGCTGCTCGGCAAGCTCTGCGGTGCCCACACCTTTCCCTATATCGAGGTCAGGAACCCGGGCGCCGTCGTCGAGCACGAGGCCACCACCTCGAAGATTTCCGACGATCAGCTTTTCTACTGCCGGGCGCGCGGCATCAGCGAGGAAGACGCGGTGTCGATGATCGTCGACGGCTTCTGCAAGCAGGTGTTCCGCGAGCTGCCGATGGAGTTCGCGGTAGAGGCCAAGAAGCTCCTCGAAGTCTCGCTCGAGGGCGCGGTCGGTTGAATCGCTGCGTCTGAGTTCCGTCCCAATCCTGCATCAATCGCTGCGAAGTCCCATGCTGAAAATCGAAAATCTGCACGTCCGCGTCGCCGGCAAGGAAATCCTCAAGGGCCTCGATCTCGAGGCCAGGCCGGGTGAGATTCACGCCATCATGGGGCCGAACGGCGCCGGCAAATCCACCCTTGGCCATGTGCTGGCCGGGCGCCCCGGTTATGAGGTCACCGCGGGTTCGGTGAGTTTCGATGGCCGCGACCTGCTCGCGCTGGCGC
>CAZORA010000027.1:0-34952 GCA_964582225.1 uncultured Dokdonella sp.
GCCGGCGCGCCGCTCGGCAAGCGGGTCAGGATGGCGCGCAGCAGTTCGCCGCTGCCACTGAGGGCGTCATCGCCATCCACCGCCGCGCTGTGCGCACCCAGCAGCGCCACGACTTGCGCGATCAGTTCGGTGCCGATCCGCGTTCGCTGTTTTTCATCCAGGCTGCCCACCGCGCGGCGTACCAGCGTGCCCAGGTACAGCGCCATGCGGTCTGGCACCTCGGCCGGACTGGCTGCGCCGCGCTCCACGCTCAGCCCAGGATCGAGCGTGCCCAGCGCCCGCTCGAGAGCGAGGCTGATCAGCTGTTCATGGAGGCCAGGACGCAAGTCGGTCATGCAGCTAGACCAGCAAGATTTGAGCGATAACTACGTTCATATAGAAGATCGCGCCGAGCAGGTCTTCGCTGCTGAACTCGCCGGTGATTTCGCCGAGGGCGCGGTGGGCGAGGCGGAGCTCTTCGGCGGCGAGCTCGGCGCCCTCGCCTTGTTCGACCAGGCGCTGGGCTTCGGCGAAGCGCCGCGCGTGCGTTCGAGCGCGGCGACCGAGGGCGTGCCGTAGAAGAGATCGGCGTGGTGCGGGCCGTGCTCGATCCCGTGGCTCAGCACGTCGACGGTGCCGCGCTTGGTGATCTCGCCCTGCAGCCGCGCCAGGAACTTGCGCCGCGTCGGGCTATCGTTGCCGAGATCGAGCGTCGCCGACAGCTCGGGCTGCGTCGCCTTCAGGAAGGCCGCGAGCTGGGCAAGGTCCACGCAGTATTCGCGGTCGTAGCCGCGCGCATCGCCGCAGATCCAGCCAACGCCATAAACCGGCGGGCGCTCCTCGATCACACGCGCCTCGCCGCCCACATCGCAGGGCGAACCGGTCAGCGCGGTGCAGATCAGCCGCTCCACACCGGCTTCGGTGGTATCGGTAACAACGACAATCAGGCCTCCGGCTCCGGCAACGTTTGAATCTTTTCAAGCAAAACTCGTGCCGATTCGAGCAAGTCAGCGAGCAGACGCGAATCGACCACCAGCGCACCCTCGTATTCGGCCAGGTTGCGGCGTTCGTGACACTTGGCCAGCACCCGCCACGTTGCAGGTGGCAAACCCAGCGTATGCGGCAGACATGGGAATACCAGATAGCGGCTGTCGGATCGATAACCCGCGTGGCGCAGGGCCGCAAGCGCGAGCGCATGCGCGGCGTTGTAGGCAAGATCAAAACGGCTTTCAAATGCCAATTCGGCGCGGTCTGCATCTGCCAGACGTCGTTGCCCCGAATGCAGCAGGCCTGCAAACTCGACGGCCGACGGCGGCTCGCGTTTCAGCCGGCCGATCCTGACCAGATTTTCGAGTTCAGACAAGGTCATCGTCCGAGCCCAATACGAACAGCTTTGGTTGCTCCGCGATCCGCGCGGCAAAGGAATCCGGCTGCGCGCGCTTGCTGTGCCACTCGGCCCGCCTCATCACGTTCGGGTTTACCGGGCGTGCCAGCCGGACTTCGGCCGACTGCAGGGCCTCAAAAAGATCGGGATAGCCAAGCGTATCGCTCAGCACCAGCAGATCGATATCGCTGGCAGCTCGATCGGTTTGTCGCGCCACGGAACCGTACACGAAGGCCGCTGTGATGTCCTGCGCCAAAGGCACCAGCGCCTGCTGCAGCGGCCCCACCACGCCGACCGTTTTCACAACGAGGCCGTGCAGCTCGGCAAACACCGGACTGTCGGCGTTGGCTTGATAGTGCTTGTGGTTGCCGCTGCGCGTTGCCGTCACCAGACCGGCGTCCGCAAGCCGCGTCAGCACACGATGGACGGCACCCGTACCGCTGTCGGCAAGGTGAATCAGCTCGGCGCTCTGGAAGCGCCGATCCGGCTGCCCGAACAGCAGGCCGAGCACGCGCTGCTGCACCGGCGTGAACAGCGCGCCAGCAAGATTGCCGGATCGATCCGAAGCGCGTTTGGTCGTTTGAGTTCCCATATCGGGAACGATCGTACCCAAAACGGGAATATGTGCCAAGCCGTTGCCGCAACAGGTGCGTCAGGTTGCGTTGGCGCGAGCACACAGATGCTCGCCAGGCTCCTGCGGCTCGTGACGGTTGCCGTTGCGCTCGAACTCGACCCACTCCGTCTCCGCCGGCAGGGAACGCAGGCGGTCGATCAGCGCCACGAGTCCGGGCGTGCTCACGCTTCGCTGTCCTCCAGGGCTTCTTCGGGGCTACCGGCCGCGGCTTCCTCATCGACGGATTCGGTCTCGAAGTCGTCGGGTGAATCAGCGTCTTCGGTTTCGCCCGGCAGTCGCGCCACCGCTTCGCGGACGTCGAGCTTGCCGATGACGACGTCGGCGGTCAGGCGGGTGCGGTATTCGCGGAGGAGGTTGATCCCGTGGTCGGCAGGATCACGTCGCGGTACTTGCCGCGCACGTAGAGATCGCGCAGCACGTCATCGGCGATGCCCCAGATGAAGTTGGCGATCCAGTGGAGCTGGCTTGGGTCCATGTCGTTCGGGCTCTCGATGGCGCGCGGTCGCGGGACGCGAGGGCGTCAGGAATTTCGTGGGAGAGGCATCCCGTGATGCTGCCAAGGAGTGTGTACGCTTCGCAACAGGAAGACGCCGGTGCTGACGCCGGCCATCGATCTGCCGCAGGAATTTCTCGAGGCTTCCATGGACGGCCATGGAATCCACGTTACTTGCCGATGCAGAAGCTCGAGAAGATCGCGCCGAGCAGGTCTTCGCTGCTGAACTCGCCGGTGATTTCGCCGAGGGCGCGGTGGGCGAGGCGGAGCTCTTCGGCGGCGAGCTCGGCGCCCTCGCCTTGTTCGACCAGACGCTGGGCTTTGGCGAAGCGTTCGCGCGTGCGTTCGAGCGCGGCGACGTGGCGGGCGCGGGCGCTGAAGGCGCCTGCGTCGGCCTCGCTGGTTCCGGCGCGGCTGCGCAAGGCCGCAACCAGCAGGTCGAGGCCGGCGCCGCGGCGGGCCGAGAGCCACAGATGCAGGACGCCATCGATCGTTTCCGCGCGCGGGTCGGCGCCGGCGCGGTCGATCTTGTTGTGGATCACGATGCGCTCGAGCGCGGCCGGCAGCTCGGCGGCGAGCGCGGCGTCTTCCGGGGCGGGCGCTGCCGCGTCGACGATCAGCAGGATCAGGTCGGCGCGCTCGAGCTCGGCGCGGGCGCGGCGCACGCCTTCGCGCTCGACGGCGTCGGCGGTTTCGCGCAGGCCGGCGGTGTCGACCAGGGTCAGGGCGACGCCGTCGAGGTCGATGGTTTCGCGCAGCAGGTCGCGGGTGGTGCCGGCGACTTCGGTGACGATGGCGCGCTCGCTCGCGGCCAGCGCGTTCAGCAGGCTCGACTTGCCGACGTTGGGGCGACCGACGATGACCACGTGCAGGCCGTTGGCGAGGCGCACGCCGCGCCGCGCCGCGGCGAGGAGCTGTTCGAGGTCGCGGCGCGCGGTGGCGAGCCGCGCGAGCAGCTCCGGCGCGGCGAGAAAGTCGATTTCCTCGTCGGGAAAATCGAAGGCCGCTTCGATGTAGCAGCGCAGTCCGACCAGAACCTCGGCGAGGGCCGTGACGCGCTCGGAGAAGGCGCCCTCGAGGCTGCGCTGAGCGGCCCGCGCGGCGGCTTCCGAGCCGCTCGCAATCAGGTCGGCGACCGCCTCCGCCTGGGCCAGGTCGAGCTTGCCGTTGAGGAAGGCGCGCTCGGAAAATTCGCCCGGCCGCGCGTGGCGCGCGCCCATCTGCACCAGGCGCTCGCGCAGCAGGCGCAGCAGCACCGGGCTGCCGTGGGCCTGCAGCTCGACCACGTCCTCGCCGGTGTAGGAATGCGGCGCCGGAAACCACAGCAGCAGGCCGCGATCGATCCGTTGGCCGGCTTCGTCGCGCAGCGCGCAGTAATGGGCATGGCGCGGCACGGGCGCACGACCGAGCAGTTCACGGGCGATGGTGAAGGCGCCGTTTCCGGAAACGCGCAGCACGCCGATGCCTGCGGGCGCGTTGCCGCTGGCGATCGCGACGATGGTCTCGCCCTGAGGCACGGCAGGCGGCGCTTCAGGCTCGCGCGGGTTTGCCCCCGCCCTCGATCCGGCGCGTGATGATCCACTGCTGCAGCAGCGACAGACCGCCGTTCACCGTGTAGTAGAGGACGAGGCCGGCCGGGAAGAAGGCGAACACCACGGCGAACACGACCGGCATCGCCTTCATCATCTTGGCCTGCGTCGGGTCCATGCCCGCGGTCGGCGTCAGGAACTGCGTGCCGATCATGATCAGCCCGTTCAGGACCGGCAGCACGTAGTACGGGTCCGGCGCGCTCAGATTGTGGATCCAGCCGACGAAGGGCGCCTGGCGCAATTCCACGCTTTCCAGCAGCACCCAGTACAGCGCGAAGAAGACCGGGATCTGGATCAGCATCGGCAGGCAGCCGGCGAGCGGGTTGGCCTTCTCCTTCTTGTAGAGCTCCATCATCGCCGTGTTCATCTTCTGGCGATCGTCGCCGTAGCGCTCCTTGAGCGCGGCGATCCGCGGCTGCAGCTTGCGCATCTTGGCCATCGAGCGGTACTGCGCTTCACTCAGCTTGAAAAACAGCGCCTTGATCAGGAGCACCAGCAGGATGATCGCGATGCCCCAGTTGCCGGTGAGCTTCTCGAACAGCGCCAGCACCCAGTGCAGCGGTTCGGAGATGACCGTCAGCATTCCGTAGTCGATGGTGAGCGAGAGCCCCGGCGCAATCTTTTCGAGGCGGTCCTGCAGTTTCGGCCCGACGTACAGGCGGGCGCTGTCGACCTGGCTCGCGTCGGGCGCGACCCGGATTGCCGGCGAGACGCTGCGCAGCAGATAACGCGTCACGCCGTCCACCAGCAGTTCGCGCGTGGTGTAGCGGTCGATTTGTTCGACCGGCGGAATCCACGCAGCGAAGAAATAGTGCTGGCTCATCGCCTCCCAGCCGCCGGCAAAGCTCTTGTCCAGCGGATCGCTCGCGAACCTGTCGAACTTGAGCTTCTCGAATTTGTCCTCGGGGCTGTAGACGGCGCCGCCGGCGAAGCTGTAGCGGGAGGTGTTGGCATAGCCCTTGATGCCCGAGGTGTTCAGCACCGGCGGTACGCGCTGCAGCTGGTGATAGGCGTTGCCGACCCACTCGCCGCCGCCCCGGTTGCTGATTTCCTGGCGCTGCTCGATCACGTAGCTGCCGCGGCTGAAGACATAGCTCTTGGTGACCTCGAGGCCGCTTGGATCGCTCCAGGTCAGGGGTACCTCGAGCCGATCGCTGCCCTCGGCCAGCGAGTAGCTGCTGGCGATCGAGGCGAAGCGCGCCTGGTGATCCGGCGCCGGCCCGCTGGCGCTGACCAGGCCGCTCTGCGCGACGAAGAAGGTGGCGGCGCGGTCATCGAGCAGGCGCACGGGCGTCGGATTGCCGGTGTCTTCCGGGTAGTCGAGCAGATCGGCGACCACCAGGTTGCCGCCGGCGAGGCTGATTTCGACCCGCAGCACATCGGTCGTCACCACCACGGTAGGCGCGGCCGCCGGCTGCTCGGCGGTGCTTGGCGTGGCTGTCGCGGTCGCGGAGGGCGTCGGCAGCTCGCCTGCTTCGGGCACGATCGCGTCGGGAATCGCCGCCTCGGGCTCGACGCCGCTCGCCAGCGACTGGCTGGCGGCCGGCTCGCTCGGCGCCGGCGGCACGTGGTAGTCCTGCTGCCACTGCATCCAGAGCAGATAGCTGATGAAGAGCAGGGCGATCAGGAGCAGATTGCGTGGGCTGGTCATGGTTCTGGTCCGGGGCGCAGGGGCGGCGGGCGTGCAGCCCGTTGGCATCCCCCTGCGCGAGCCGTCGTTGCGGCTTCGATCGGGACGCGCGCAATCAGGCGCGCATTGTGACGGGGCCGGGAATCCGGTTCAACGCTGCGATGCGCTGCCACTGCGCTTCCAGCTCAGCGTGCAGCGCGGCGTTGTCGGCAGCCGCGGCAGCGGGACGCGCGATCAGCAGGATATCGACGTTCGGCAGCGCGTGGCGGTGGCGGCGAAAGCTGTCGCGGGCCAAGCGCTTGATCCGGTTGCGCGCTACCGCGCGTTTGCAAACCCGCTTCGAGACCGCGAGGCCGAGCCGCGCAGTTTCGGCTTCGTTGCGCGCGATCCGAATGCTGAAGCTCGCTGAACCGAGTGCGCGGGCGGCGCCCCGCAGGCGCGCGAAATCCGCCGCCTTGAGCAGCCGCGCCGCGCGTGGAAACGTCGCGGCGGCGCGCTCGATCACGAGCTCAGACTGCGAGGCGCTTGCGGCCCTTGGCGCGACGAGCCTTGATGACGGCACGGCCGCTGCGGGTTTTCATGCGCGCACGAAAGCCGTGGTCGCGGGCGCGCTTCAGGTTGCTTGGCTGGAAGGTGCGCTTGGTAGCCATGGATGGAACGCCCTGCAAAAAGGGCGAGAATCCTAGTCCGTCGAGGCATTTGCGTCAAGCGCGCGAGAGGACAGCGCGAGAGGACAGCTCCGGACGACGCCGCGAGGACCGTCGCCGTGCGGAAGGTGGCCAAGCCGCGGCGAAACTGCCAGCATGCCGGACTTCATCAACGCTCAGAACGTTGTCCAGCGCCGTGACCTCAAGTGAAGCCTCCGCCGCGCCTGCGGAACGCTGGATCGGCCCCTACCGGATCCTGCGCCTGCTCGGTGCCGGCGGCATGGGCAAGGTGTGGCTCGCGCAGCAGGCCCAGCCCTCCCGTGAGGTGGCGCTCAAGGTCGCCGGCGCTGCCGCCCCGGATCTCGCGCGCCGGCTGCGCCGCGAAATCGAGACCCTGGCCGCACTCGAACATCCCGGTATCGCCCGCCTGTACGCGGCCGGCGAAGCCGAGGTCGACGGCCAGTACACGCCATGGCTCGCCATGGAGTACGTATCCGGCGTCGACGTGCTGGCCCACGCGGAGGCGCACCGCCTCGATCTGCACGCGCGCCTGCGCCTTCTGATCCAGATTCTCCGCGCGGTCGATTACGCGCACCGGCGCGGCGTCGTTCACCGCGACCTCAAGCCCGGCAACATCCTGGTCGGCGCCGGCGGCCGCCCGCGGGTTCTGGACTTCGGCATCGCCTGGCGCAGCGATCAGGCCGGTCCGGCCTTGACCCTGGCCGGCCAGGTGCTGGGCACGGTGCCCTACATCAGCCCCGAGCAGCTGCTGCGCGGCGAGCGCAGCGCCGATCCGCGCAGCGACGTCTACGCGCTCGGCGTGATCGCCTACCAGCTGATCGGCGGCAGCTTGCCCTATCCGCGCCTGGCGACTTCGGATCTGCTCGAAGCGCTCGACATCCTGCGCCATCAGGAGCCTCTGCCGCTGGCCAGTGTCAGCGCTGCCGCCCGCGGTGACCTGGAGACGGTGGTGATGAAGGCGCTAGCCGGCGAGCCGGCGCAGCGCTACGCCAGCGCCGCGGCATTTGCGGACGATCTGGAGCGGGTGCTGGCGCACCATCCTGTGTTCGCGCGACGGCCGACTCTCGGCTATCGCGCGGCGCGCTTCGTGCGACGGCATCGCGCGCTGAGCGCCGCGGCCGCGGTGATCTTCGTGGTGCTGGTCGGAGCCAGCATGATTTCCCTGCGCTTCGCCTGGGCCGAACGCGCGGCGCACGCCGAGGCGGATCGACGTGCGCGCGAGGCGGCCGCAGTCAGCGACTTTCTGAGCGACATGCTGGCCGCGGCCAACCCTGAAGTCACCGGCGGTCGCCAGCCGCCGGTTTCCGAACTGGTGAGCAACGCCGAACTGCAGCTCGACGCGCTCGCCGCCGAGCCGGCGGTGCAGCGCCGCGTCGCCGGCACCCTGGCGCGGACGCGTCACGCACTGGGCGACTACGCCGCCGCGCTGGCGCTGAACCAGCGCGCGCTGGCCCTGGCGACCGACGTCGATGCCGCGCAGCGCTCGAAGCTCTTTGCCGAGCGCGCCGCGATCCTGACCGACCTGGGCCGCTTCGACGAGGCCCGCGAGAGCCTCGCCGCCGCGCGCGCCGCCTGGCCGCAGGCGGACCGCACGGCGCGCTACGCCTTCGACCTCGAGGCAACCCGGATCGACTCCGACCAGGGCCGGGTCGGCCAAGCCGAGCAGGGCCTGCGCGCCCTGCTGGCGCGCGCCGAGCGGCTCGATCCGGCGAGCCTTGCCGCCGCTCCCGAGCTTACCGCGACGCTGGTCGCGGCGCGCAGCAGCCTGTCGACCCTGCTGCGCGAGGCGGGCGCGCTCGAGGAATCCGAAGCCCTGATCCGCAGCGTGCTGGCCTGGCGCAGCGAGCGCTACGGCGTGCGCGCGCCGACCACCCTGGTCAGCCGCCACAATCTGGCCCTGGTGCTCTACGCGCGGGGCGAATACGCGCAGGCCGAGCAGGAACTGCGCGAGATCATCGCGCTGCAGAGCGAGGTGCTGGGCGAGGCGCATGCTGCCACCCTGACCAGCTGGCAGACGCTCGCCAACGTGTTGATTCGCGAGAATCGCCTGAACGAGGCCGAGGCGGCGGCGCGGACTTCGATGGAGGGCTTCGAGCGCAGCGCGGGCGCGGACCACGTGCAGACTCTCGCCGCCATGAACTCGCTTGCCTACATCCTCGAGCAGCGCGGCGACCTGCCCGCCGCCGAGGCGATGTACCGGCGCATCATCGCGATTCAGTCGGCCACCGGCAGCGAACACCCGACGACCTTTGCCGCGCGCAACAATCTCGCCATGCTGCTGCTCAAGCAGGAGCGCGCCGCCGAGGCCGAGGAGGCCTTCGCCGATCTGCTGCGCGACGCCCGCGCCGCGCTCGGCGACGAGCACCTGCTGAGCGCGATCTTCGCCAGCAACCACGGTCTCGGTCTGAGCCGGCTGCAGCGCTACGCGGAGGCTCGCGACGAACTCGAATGGGCGCATGCGCGCCTGCTCGCCCTGGTCGGGCCCGAGCATGAGCGGACCCGCACCGCCGCGGCGCGGCTTGCCGAAGTCGAATCCGCGCTGGGCCCGCCGACGGGGACACAGCCGACGAAGACGGCCCAATGACGCTGGCGACGCTCGCCCTGTTCCTGCTCGCGCCGGCGGCCGCGGCGCTGGCGCTGCTTGCCCTCGGCCTGCGGCGACGCCTGCTGCGCGAGCGCGAAGCGGCGCGGCGCACCCTGCTCGAACACGAAGCCCGCGCGCGCCACGAGGCTGCTGCCGCCGAGCGCGAACGCATCTACGCCAACCTGCACGACGATCTGGGCGCGGGTCTGCTGGAGCTGGTCCACGGCGCGAGCAGCCCGGAGGCGGCCGACCGCGCCCGCGCCTTGCTGCAGGATCTGCGCGACGTGGTGAGCCGCTCGCGCGGCGCCCCGGGAACCCTCGAGGAAATCCTTGGCGAGATCCGTCGCGAGGCCGGCCAGCGCCTCGGCGCGGCGCGGATCGAGCTCGACTGGCAGTGTCCGGCGCCGCTGCCGGAAGTTCGCATCGACACCGCGCGCGCCCTGCACCTCTACCGCATCGTGCGCGAGGCGATCAGCAACGCGATTCGCCACGCCGCCGCGCAGCGAATCCGCGTGCGGGTGCGCGCCGATGCCGAGCTGCTGCACCTCGAGCTGACCGACGACGGGCACTTTGGCGAGGATCTGCGGGCGGGCGGTGGGCGCGGCCTCGACAACATGCGCAGCCGCGCGGCCGAGCTCGCCGGGCGCATCGACTGGCGTGCGGGCACGGTCGGCGGCACCAAGGTGCTGCTGTCGATCCCGCTGGAGATGGCCGAGTGAGCGATTTCGCGCGGGTGCTGATCGTCGACGATCTCGCCTCCAGCCGCGACTGGCTGGGGCGTGCCGCCGCGCTCGCCTTTGCAGGCATCGAGACGATCTTCGCGGCGAGCCTGGCCGAGGCGATCGCCCGCTCCGAGCCGGCACCGCCGCTGGCTCTGGTCGATCTCGGCCTGCCCGACGGCTCGGGGGTCGAGCTGATCGCGCGCCTGCAGCCCGCCGGCACGCTCTGCGTCGTCGCCACCGTGTTCGACGACGACGCCCATCTGTTCCCGGCCCTGCGCGCCGGCGCCCAGGGCTACGTGTTGAAGGATCAGCCGCCCGAGCAGCTGGCCGAGATGCTGCGCGGCATCGCCGCCGGCCGACCGCCGCTTTCGCCCTCGATCGCACGGCGCCTGCTGCAGCACTTCCGCCCGCCCTTGCCGCCGGCGAGCGGCGAGGGCGAAGCCCTGACGCCGCGCGAGAGCGAGGTGCTGCAGCTGATCGCCAAGGGTCTGAGCGTGGCCGAGGCCGCGCAGGCACTGGAGCTTTCGCGCCACACCGTGGCCGGCTACCTGAAGGACGTCTACCGCAAGCTCAGCGTCAGCTCGCGCGCCGAGGCGACCCTGGAAGCGCTGCGTCGCGGCCTGATCGCGCCCTGAGCGCGCGACCGCGCCGTCGCTCTTCAGCGCGGCGGCGGTGCGGCGGCGGCCGGATCGAACCAGATTCCGCGCCAGGCCCCGCCCATGCCGTTCTGGATGAAGGGCAGGATCTCCTCGAAGCCGTCGCAGTAGATGCCGTCCGCACCGTACTGCGCGGCGCAGGGCAGCCAGGTCACGATCTCGTCGTAGCCGCACTGCGGCTGATCGGGGGCGTCGATGCAGTCGAGCAGGGTGGCGTTGTCGCTTGGCAGCGCTGCCTGGTCGATTCCCGCCACCACCGCGACCGGGCCGGGCACGTCCACTTCGGGCGCGACCGCCACTCGCAGGTTCACGTGCATGAACTGCCCCGGCGGCGTCGCGCCGACCTCGGTGGGAGTGCGGCAGCTCAGGGTCTGCCCGGTGGTGACGGCGTTGCCGGACCAGAGGCAGGTCATGTAGGCCGCCGAGGGGTCCTGGCTCTGGACGCTGTCGATCGCGAGCCCGCGCGGCAGCTGCGCCTTCAGCATCATGCGCTCGGCGGCGCCGTCACCGTCGTTGCGGAAGCGGATCTCGATGTTGCCGCTCTCGCCCACGGTGAAATAGTCCGGCGCGTGGCGGATCTCGCTCACCTGCAGATCCGCCACCCGCGCGGTGCGGGTGTGGATGGTGAGCCGCGCGCAGCCCTGGAGATACGGATCGGCGTGACACGCGGAGGGCTGCACGTCCTCGGCGCCGTTGCCGATCGAGGCGTAGACCTGCAGCGGACCGGGAACGCTCACGCCCGCTTCGATCTGGGTCTCGATGTCCACTCGCCAGAGCGTGCCGTTGACGGCGCTGGCGACGCCGGGAAGCGTGCAGGTCACCAGCTCGTGATCACCCTCCACGGTCGCGCTGCAGCTGAAGCCAGGCAGGGTGAAGGACGTCATGCGGATGAAGCTGATCTTCGGCGGCAGCTCGAAATAGACCCGCAGCGGACTGCTCAGCGCGCCCAGATAGCCTTCGCCGTTCGGTACCACGCCGACCGTGAATTTCTGGCCTGGCTCCCACTCCATGTTGGAAAGATCGCTCACCGGATCTCGATACGTGGCCGCCACCACCCAGGACTGCAGCCAGTTTTTCGACTGCAGCATCTGCCCGACCAGGAATGCACAGCCGGTGGTCGGCCCCTCGGCGATCGGATAGTTGGGCAACTCCACGCAGTCCGGCTGCGCCGGCAGCGGGTATTCGGCGCTTTCCGCGGTCACCTCCACCGTGGCGAAGCCGAGCGGGGCGTCGACCGCCGTGTGGTACCAGACCTGGGCGATGACCGGATAGGAATTGGCCGGCAGCGTACCCTCATAGGTGCAGTCGACCACCGAGTCGCCAATCGCGCTGGCCGAGCAGTCGAAGCCGTCGACGCGATTGGAGAGCACCACGCCGGTCCAGCTCATGCCGTCGGGCAGGGTCACCACCATCCGCGGATGAACCACGTTGGAGCTGCCGATCGCCTTCATCGAGATCGGTACATAGCTCTCGGAGGCGGTGTAGTAAGTGGCGCCGTTGATCATGAGCTCGATTCCGGGATCGCGAGCGCCGGCGGTCGGCGCCGTGGCGAGCAGCGCGCCGGCGAGCAGCGCGAGAAGCAGGTTGCGCATGAGTTTCCCCTGTACAGGCATTCGACCGCAGCCGCGGCGACAGTGGACAATCTAGCATCGGTGCGGCGCTACCTCTCCCCCGCGATTGCGGGGGAGAGGTAGCGGAAGCGGCAAAGGTCCAGCGGAGCGACGGTCTTGGTTGCGCCGCGGCGCAACCGCGCCGGACGGCACAGGCGCGAAGCTCTGCTCAGAAGCGGCCGTGCCGATAGTCGTCAATCGCCTGCGCGATCTCCGCCTCGTGGTTCATCACGAAGGGGCCGTAGCGCGCTACCGGTTCGCCGAGCGGACGGCCGGCGACCAGCAGCAGCCGCGCGCCTTCCTCTTCCGCGGCGATCGCGAGGCTCGCGCCTGCGGCGTCGAGTACCGCCAGCTCGCCGCGCTGCAGGCGGCGCGCGGCCTCGCCGCTGCCAAGCCGCGCCGCCCCCTGGAACACGTAGGCGAAGGCGTTGTGATCCGGCGGCAGCGCGATGTCGTGCTGCGCGCCGGGCTCGAGCTCGACGTCGAGATACAGCGGGTCGACCGCGATCCCGGAGACCGGACCCTGCGCGCCCTCGAAGCGACCCGCGATCACCCGCACGCGCAGGCCCTCGCGCTCGAGCAGCGGAATGCGCTCGGCGGCGATGTCCTGGTAGCGCGGCGCGCTCATCTTGTCGCGCGCCGGCAGGTTCACCCAGAGCTGGAAGCCCCACATGAGCCCGTCCTCCTGCTCCGGCATCTCCGAGTGCACGATGCCGCGACCGGCCGTCATCCACTGCACGCTGCCGGCCTCGAGCAGGCCCGAGTTGCCGTGGTTGTCGCCGTGGCGCATGCGCCCGGCCAGCATGTAGGTCACGGTTTCGAAGCCGCGGTGCGGATGATCGGGAAAGCCCGCGATGTAGTCGGCGGCGCTGTCGGAGCGAAACTCGTCGAGCAGCAGGAAGGGATCCAGCGAGTCCAGCGCGTACTGCCCGATCACCCGGTTGAGGCGCACGCCGGCGCCATCCGAGGTGGGCTGTCCGCGCACGATCTTGCGCACCTGACGCGGTGCGGCGGTGGTTTCGACGGCGTGCATGGGGCACCTCTGTTTTTCGAGCCCGGCGGGCTCTGCTGGCCGCCAAGCTGCGCCCGCGCCGCGGTCTGCGCAAGCGCACGCAGATGAACGCTGTGTTTCCGCGCGGCGCGGCTCAGTGCACCCACTGTCCGCCGCGGCGCCGCGGTGCGGTGAAGTGGTGGCCGACGCTGGCGCCGGCGCGCTCGGCCGGGTCCAGCGGGTGCGCTCGCCAGTAGTCGGCGACTGCCGCCACCGCGCGCGGAATCTCCGCCAGGCAGTCGTCGTAGTCCTCCTCGCTGAGCGGCACGAAGTCGGCGCTGCTTTCGAATACGCCGTCGTCGATCGCCAGGGCGATGATCGGCCCGAGCAGCTGCATCAGCTCCGATTCCGGCCCCAGCCGGCCTTCCCAGGCGCCGGCGCGCAGGTCGATGCCGCGCGAGAAACCCTCGCACCAGCCGCGCGCGCTGAAGCCGAAACCGCTGTCCTCGTCCAGCTCGCCCAGAATCGGCTCGTAGGTGCCGGTGCCGAGCTCGGGCAGGATCGCATCGTTCAGGAGCGCCAGCAGGCTCAGCATGCGCTGGCCCTCGTCGGCGTCGGCGAAGGGATCATGCAGTACCTCGGGCAGCCACTCGTCGGGCGTCGCCACGACCGGTCCGATCGCCAGCGCCGTCAGCAGGCCGTGCACGCCGTCCAGCAGCAGGTCGTCCTCGCGCGCGTGGCGGCGCAGGAAAAGGTCGAGCTCCTCGAGCTCCTCGTCGCTGGGCGAGCTCGCCCAGTCAGCGCTCATCGGCCAGTTCCAGCACCACGGGGGTGTGGTCCGAGGGGCGTTCCCAGCGGCGCGGCTCGGGATCGATCGAGGCCGCTCGGCAGCGCTCGTGCAGGGCCTTGCTGGCCAGGATCAGATCGATGCGCAGGCCGAGGTTGCGGCGAAAGGCGGCCTGGCGGTAGTCCCACCAGCTGAAGTGTCCGGGCTGGTCATTGAAGAGCCGGAAGCTGTCGACGAAGCCGAGCGCGAGAATTCGCTGCAGCGCCGCGCGCTCGGCTTTCGAGCAGAGAATCCGATCGCGCCAGACCACCGGATCGTAGACGTCGCGATCGTCCGGGGCGATATTGAAGTCGCCCAGCACCACCATTCGCGGATGGCGCGCAAGCTCGGCCTCCAGGTAAGCGCTCACTCGCTCCAGCCACTCGAGCTTCCAGGCGTACTTGTCGCTGCCGACCTCCTGGCCGTTGACCACGTAGAGGTCGACGATGCGCACGCCGCCGACGCTGGCCGCCAGTACTCGCCGCTGTGGATCGTCGAGACCCGGTATCCCGGCGACGACGACCTGCGGCGCCTCGCGGGCGAGGATCGCCACGCCGTTGTAGGTTTTCTGCCCCGACCACACCGCGCGATAGCCGGCGGCCTCGAGCTCGGCCGCGGGAAAGTGCGCGTCCTCGAGCTTGGTCTCCTGCAACGCCAGCACGTCCGGCGCCGCCTCGGCGCACCAGCGCAGCACGTGCGGCAGGCGCACCTTGAGCGAGTTGACGTTCCAGCTGGCGATCTTCATCGGCGATGCAAACGGCGGCGGAAGGCGCGACGGACCGCCCGCGTCCGTCCAAGGGCGGACGCAGCGCGGCCCTTCACGCTGCGCCCATTGTAGTGCAGCCTTCCTTGGGGCCCTCCTGAGCGCGGCTCCCCTCTGGTGGCATACTTCGCGGTTGCCGCCGCATCGGAGTCCTTTCATGCATCTCTTTCCCGTTCTGGCCTTCGCCGTGGCCGCGCTGCCGTTCGGCGTGCAGGCGGCCGATCCGCTGTCCTACGCCGACCCGAGCGTGGTGCGGGTGAAGCAACTGGATCTCGCCCTGACGGTGGACTTCACGCGGAAGGAGCTCCGCGGCGACGCCACCCTGAGCCTCGATTGGCAGAAGGCGGACGCGCGCGAGCTGGTGCTCGACACCCGTGACCTGGCGATCGAGACGGTCAGCGCGCTCGACGGGGAGGGCAAGGCCAGCCCGCTCGAGTTCAGCCTCGCGCCGCGCGACAAGGCGCTCGGCAGCAAGCTCAGCATCGTGGCGCCGGCGCATCCGGCGCAGGTGCGCATCCGCTATGCAACCTCGCCGCAGGCTTCCGGCCTGCAGTGGCTGAGCCCCGCGCAGACCGCCGACAAGCGCCAGCCCTTCATGTTTTCGCAGTCGCAGTCGATCCACGCGCGTTCCTGGGTGCCGCTGCAGGACACGCCAGCCGTGCGCTTCTCATTCAAGGCGCGGATCAGCGCGCCCAAGGGTCTGCGGGTGGTGATGGGCGCGCTGAACGACGCGAACCACCCGCTCGACGGCGAGTTCCGCTTCGAGCAGCCGAAGCCGATCCCCTCCTATCTGCTGGCGATCGCCGCCGGCGACCTGGCGGTGCGTGAGACCGGTCCGCGCAGCGCGGTCTACGCCGAGCCCAGCGTGGTCGCCAAGGCGGCGCACGAGTTCGCCGATACGGAAAAGATGATCGACGTCGCCTCCCGGCTCTACGGACCCTACCGCTGGGGTCGCTACGACATCCTGGTGCTGCCGCCTTCCTTCCCCTACGGCGGCATGGAAAACCCCAACCTGACCTTCGCCACGCCGACGGTGCTGGTCGGCGACAAGAGCCTGGTGTCGCTGGTGGCGCACGAGCTGGCGCACTCCTGGTCGGGCAACCTGGTAACCAACTCGAGCTGGCGCGACATCTGGCTGAACGAGGGTTTCACCACCTATGTGCAGGGCCGCATCACCGAGGCGCTCTACGGCAAGGCGCTGGCCGACGAGGAGGCACTGCTCGCGGCGCGCGCACTCGAGAAGTCGATCGGCGAGATGAAGGAGAACGCGCAGCGCCTCGCCCCCGAGCCCGAAGGGGTCGGCGCCGACGAGAACCTCTCCGATGTCGCCTACGACAAGGGCTCGTGGTTCCTGCGCTTCCTCGAGGGCCGCTTCGGCCGCGAAGTCTTCGACCCCTATCTGCGCAATTACTTCGATCACTTCGCCTTCCAGAGCATCACGACCGAGCAGATGCTCGACTACCTGAAGCCGAACCTGATCGAGAAGTACCCCGGCAAGGTGAGCTGGGACGAGGTGCGCGAATGGGTCTACCAGCCGGGCATCCCGAAGGATGCGCCGCTGCCCGATTCGCCGCGCTTCGACGCCATCGACCGCGAGCGCAGCGAGTTTCTCGCCGGCAGGCTGGCGGCCGTCGGGCTCGACGCCAAGGGCTGGAACACGCAGGAGTGGATGTACTTCCTCGACGGTCTGCCCGATGTGCCGAAACTCGAGCAGATGCGCGAGCTGGACGCGGCCTGGAAGCTGACCGGCACCCCCAACGCCGAGATCGGCATGCGCTGGTACAGTCACGCCATCGCCGCCGGCGACCGGAGCGTTTGGCCAGCCGCGGACGAGCACATGATCCGGATCGGTCGACTGTACCTCACCACCCCGCTCTACCGCGCCCTGGTCAAGGTACCGGGCGGGATCGAGCACGCCGAGCAGGTGTACGCCAAGGCCAAGCCCGGCTACCACCCGATGACTCAGTCCGCGGTGCAGCGCATCCTCGACAAGGCCAAGCAGGGCGACGGCAAGGCCGCCGACGCGGACTTGAACTGAAGCGGAGCCGGCTCAGAACGAGGAACCGGGTTGCTTGAGAAAGGCGAGCTCCTCGGCCGTTGAGACGCGGCCGAGGATCGCGTTGCGATGTGGGAAGCGGCCGAAGCGGGCGATGATGTCGCGGTGGCGGCCGGCGAAGGACAGGAACTCGTCGAAGGGCTTGGCCAGCGCCACGCCCACCTCGGCGCGTAGCGCCGTGAACAGCGCCACTGCCTGCTCCTGGTCGGCCAGGGCTTCCGAGTGCTCGAGCGGCAGATAGAAGAACACCCGCTCGATCGGGCGCAGGCGGCGGTCTTCGTCCGCGGCGAGCCCCTCCCGGCACCAGCCCAGCGCCAGCGAATCGTGGGCGAAGGCCCGCGCGTCGCCTCGATACAGATTGCGCGAAAACTGGTCGATCAGGATGATCAGCCCGAGCCGCCCGCGAGGCGCGACGAGCCAGCCGTCCAGCTTTCCCACGGCCGCCTCCTCGTGCAGCGCGCCGAAGCGCGCGCGAATCTCGGCGTCCACCGCGTCGCCGCCGTGGAACCAGCTGCGGCCCTTCTCGGCGATCACCGAGCCGTCCTCGAGCGCGCCGCCAAACCAGAACTCGAGCACCGCGCGGCAGCGCGGATCCTCAGGTTCGCCTGCCGCCCCCTGTTCGCTTGCGTTCATTCGATCTCCTTCGTCGGCTCGCGGCGCTGTTCGCCGTTCAGGCGCCGGGCCCTATCGTGGCAGAGATGAAATCCGAGCGGAAACCGCAGCGCGCCGCCGCGCCGCACGAGGTGTGGACGATCGGCCACTCCACGCGACCGCTCGACGCCTTCGTCGCGCTGCTCGCGGATCATCGAATCGAGGTTCTGGCCGACGTGCGCCGGTTTCCGGGCTCGCGCCACAACCCCCAGTACCAGACCGCCGGACTCGCCGCCGCGATGCCTGGGTTCGGCATCGAGTATCGCCACTTTCCCGCGCTGGGCGGACGTCGCCGCACGACGCCCGACTCGCCGAACCTGGCCTGGCGCAACGCCTCCTTCCGCGGCTACGCCGACTACATGGCGAGTGGCGAGTTCGCTGCGGCCTTCGCCGAGTTGTTCGAACTCGCCGGCCGCCGCCGCCTGGCCATGATGTGCGCCGAGCTTCTCTGGTGGCGCTGTCACCGCTCTATGCTGGCCGACGACTTCAGTCTGCGTGGCTGGAAGGTCATGCACATCCTCGCTCCGGGCCAGCTTGCCGAGCATGCCTTTCGCGTTCCGGCGCGGCTGGTCGACGGGCAAGTCGTCTACGCTGCAACCGACCCGGCTTGACGGAATTCGCTGCCGTCGCGTCGCGTTCGGGCTATGGTGGCGCGCAGCCAGCCCGCCTGGCGCTCGAACGGGAATTGCCATGATCCGCACCGATCTCGCCACCCGCGCCTGGGATCACGGCTGGCGGCTGGATCCGATCGTGCGCAGCCTGCTCGACACCGATTTCTACAAGCTGCTCATGCTGCAGATGATCTGGCTGCGCTACCCAGGCGTGCAGGCGACCTTCGAGCTGTTCAACCGCAGCCGCGAGGTGCGCCTCGCCGAGATCATCCCCGAAGCCGAGCTGCGCGCCCAGCTCGATCACGTGCGCAGCCTGCGCTTCAGTCGCAACGAGCTGATCTGGCTCGCCGGCAACAGCTTCTACGGGCGCAAGCAGATGTTCCGGCCCGATTTCATCGCCTGGCTGGCCGAGATCCAGCTGCCGGAATACGAGCTCTCACGGGGCGCCGACGGCCAGCTCCGACTGCGCTTTCCGGGGCCCTGGACCCACACCACCCTGTGGGAGATTCCGGCGCTCGCGATCATCAACGAACTGCGCTCGCGGGCGGCGCTGGAGGGCCGCGGCCGCTTCGCCATGGACGTGCTCTACGCCCGCGCCAAGGCCAAGCTGTGGCAGAAGCTGGAACGGCTGCAGGCTTTGCCCGATCTCGTGCTATCCGATTTCGGCACCCGCCGCCGGCACGGTTTTCTCTGGCAGCGCTGGTGCGTCGAGGCCCTGCAGGAGGGTCTCGGTGCACGCTTCATCGGCACCTCCAACGTGCTGATGGCGAAGGAGACCGAGCTCGAGGCCATCGGCACCAACGCGCACGAGCTGCCGATGGTGCTGGCCGCGCTGGCCGATGACGACGCCGGCGTGCTCGCCGCGCCGATCCGGGTGCTGGAGGAGTGGCGTGAGCTGTACGCCGGCAACCTGCTGATCGTCCTGCCCGACGCCTACGGCAGCGCTTGGTTCCTGCGCCACGCGCCGGACTGGGTCGCCGGCTGGACCGGCTTTCGCCCCGACAGCCTGCCGCCGATCGAAGCCGGCGAGCAGATCATCGACTGGTGGCGCCAGCATGGCCAGGATCCGCGGGAGAAGCTGCTGATCTTCTCCGACGGCATGGACATCGACTCGATCGAGGCCGCCTACCAGCATTTTCACGGCCGGGTGCGCCTGAGCTTCGGCTGGGGCACCCACCTGACCAACGACTTCGGCGACTGCGCGCCCTTCGTCAGCGAAGCCTTTGCACCGATCTCCCTGGTCTGCAAGGTGGTCGAAGCGAACGGCCGGCCGGTGGTCAAGCTCTCCGACAATCCGCGCAAGGCGACCGGAGACCCCGCCGAGATCGAGCGCTACCTGCGTCTTTTCGGCGACGCCGGCCGTCACCCGCAAGCCGTCCAGGTCTGATTCCCGCACTCCGCCCCGTACCGGAAGGGCGGCAGCCGCGGCCCGATCCCTGGTCGGCTGCGCCGCTGCCGCCCGCATCGGGCCTCCCGGCCGTCCTACACGGCGGGGTCGGCGGCGTCGGCGGGCTGGACCGGGGGCGTCGCGGTCACCTTCCACGCCAGCGCGGCGCCGGCAAGCAGCAGCAGGGCGGCGATCAGGAAGGCAATGCCGGGCAGCGGCGCCGGGCTGCGCTCGCTGATGAAGAGGGCGAACAGGTTGGCGAACAGTGCGGGGCCGAACACGCCGGCGAGGCTCGCCAGGCTGCTCAGAGCGCCCTGCAGGCGGCCCTGCTCGTGCGGGTCGACCTGCTGGGTCATCAGCGCCTGCGCCGGCGGCCCGGCCAGGCCGCCGAGGCAGAGCAGCGGGATGCCGACCAGAAACAGCAGCGCGGTCGGCGCCAGGCCGAACAGTACGTAGCCGGCGGCGCAGAGCACGAGCCCCGCGAGGATCACCTGGCGCTCGCCGTAGCGCGGCACCGCCCGGCGCACGACGCCGGCCTGCACGATGCCGGTGCACAAACCGACCAGGGCCAGCGTGTAGCCGACCGTCTGCGGGCCCCAGGCATAGCGGTAGTCGGTGTAGAGAACATAGGTGGAGTTGAGCGAGTACTGCGCCAGGTTGATCAGGAAATACACGCCGGCGAGCCCGAACACCTGTGGGTAGCGGCGCAGCAGGAGTAGCGCGCCGAGCGGGTTGGCCTGGCGCCAGTCGATGCGCGTGCTGCGCCTTTCCACGGGTAGCGACTCCGGGAGCACGAAGAAGCCGTAGCAGAAGTTGGCCAGCGACAGCGCCGCGGCGACCCAGAACGGCAGCCGAAGATCCCAGTCACCGAGCGCTCCGCCGAGCGCGGGGCCGACGATGAAGCCGATGGCGAAGGCAGCACCCAGCATGCCGAAGGCAGCCGCGCGCTTTTCCTTCGAGGTGATGTCGGCGATATAGGCGTTGGCGGTGGTGAAGCTGGCCGCGCAGATGCCAGAGGCGATGCGGCCGACAAACAGCAGCCACAGCACCGGCGCCAGCGCCATGACCAGGAAGTCGATGCCGAGGCCGAAGCTCGAGATCAGGATCACCGTACGTCGACCGTAGCGGTCCGACAGCGCACCCTGCACCGGTGCCGCAATGAACTGCATCAGCATGAACACGGTGCCGAAGGCGCTGACCCAGACCGCGGCGGCGGCGATGCTGCCGCCGACCAGCTCGATCACCAGATGCGGCAGCACCGGGATGATGATGCCGAAGGCGAGCATGTCCAGCATCACCGTGACGAAGATGAAGATCAGCGCGGCGCGGTGGCGCGCGCGCGGCAGGATGGTGTGCACGGCGGTTTGGTCGGCGTTCGAGGCGGGGCGCAAGATACTCCAATCGCCCTGCCCGGCGAAGCGGCCCTCAGCGGGTGACGTCGATATCGATGAAGCGCAGGAACTCGGCGCGGGTGCGTGCGTCGCTGCGGAAGCTGCCCTGCATGTGGCTGGTCACCATCGATACCCCGCGCTTGTGCACGCCGCGGGTGGTCATGCACTGGTGGGTGGCATCGATCACCACGCCCACGCCGCGCGGCTTCAGCACGTCGTTGATGCAGTGGCCGATCTGCGCGGTGAGCTTCTCCTGCACCTGGAAGCGGCGGGCGAAGGCGTCGACCACCCGCGCCAGCTTGGAGATGCCGACCACCTTGTCGCGCGGCAGATAGCCGACGTGAGCGCGACCGATGATCGGCGCCATGTGGTGCTCGCAGAAGGACTCGAAGGGAATCTCGCGCAGCACGATCATCTCGTCGTAGCCGTCGACTTCCTCGAAGGTGCGTCCGAGATATTCCGCCGGGTCGGTGGCATAGCCCGAAAACCAGTCGCGGTACGCCCGCACCACTCGTGAGGGCGTATCGAGCAGCCCCTCGCGCGAAGGATCCTCGCCGGCCCACAGCAGCAGGGTGCGCACGGCCTGCTCGGCCTGCTCTTCGGTGACGGTCGGATGGGTCTTGCCTGGCATGCCGGACTCCTGCTGCTGGATCGCCAGAGTGTAGCGGCTGGCGCGGTCGACCGGCCCGGCCGGCGGGCGCTCAGGATTCCGGTGGCTCGTCCCTGGGCGTCTTGACCGCGCGGCGGCTCAGCGCGAGCAGGTCTTCCGACGTGGCCATCGCGGTATCCGGACGCGAGGTCGCGGCCACCCGCGCGGCAGCGATCGAGAGGATGAAGCCGAGCACGCCAACCACGCCGACCAGCAGGCCCAGCGCAAGCAGCACGCCACTGCCGGTGGTGAATACCAGCGCCCAGCCGATCAGCCCCAGGGCGAGCATGATCCAGCGCGTCATCGCGAGCCTCGTGCCGTGCCTGCAAAGCGGCAAAGCTAGCAGAACTTGCGCTGCCGGGGCAGAGGGACGGCTTCAGCCGAAGAACCAGTAGCAGACCGCGATCGAGGCCAGCACGCCTGCCAGATCGGCGAGCAGCGCGCAGCCGACCGCGTGGCGCACGCGCTGCACCCCGACCGCGCCGAAATAAACCGCGAGCACGTAGAAAGTCGTCTCGGTGCTGCCCTGCATGGTCGCCGCGAGCAGCGCCGGGAAGCTGTCGACGCCGTGGCTGTGCATGGTCTCGATCATCATCGCGCGCGCCGCGCTGCCGGAGAAGGGTTTGACCAGGGCCGTCGGCAGAGCATCGACGAAGCGCGTGTCCCAGCCGAGCGTCGCGGCGCCCCAGCGCACCCCGTCGAGGGCAAAGTCGAGCACCCCCGAGGCGCGCAGCACGCCCACCGCACAAAGCATCGCGACCAGGTAGGGCAGCAGGTCGCGGGCCACCTCGAAGCCCTGTCGGGCGCCCTCGATGAAGCTCTCGTAGACGGGCACTCGGTGCCAGGCGCCGACCAGGAGGAAGACGATCACGATGGCAAACATCGAGAGATTGCCGGCCAGCGAGGAGGCCGCCGCGAGCGCGCTCGCGGAAAGGCTCGCCAGCGCGGCGATCGCGGTGCCGAGGAGCAGGGCCGTCGCCGCGAGCCAGGCCAGCACCACCGGTTCGCCCAGGCGCAACCGCTGCATCAGGGCGACCGAGAGCAGGCCGGTCAGGGTCGAGGCGCTGGTGGCGAGCAGGATCGGCACGAACACCAGGGTCGGATCCTCCGCGCCCTGCTGCAGGCGATACATGAAGATCGACACCGGCAGCAGGGTCAGCGAGGAGGCGTTCAGCACCAGAAACAGGATCTGCGCGTTACTCGCCGTGTCGCGTTCGGGGTTCAGGCTCTGCAGCTCGCGCATCGCGCGCAGCCCGATCGGCGTCGCCGCGTTGTCGAGGCCGAGCGCGTTGGCGGCGAAATTGAGCGTGATGAGGCCGATCGCCGGATGTCCGCGCGGCACCCCCGGCATCAGCCGCGCGAAGAGCGGCCCGAGCCAGTGCGCCAGCGCTTCGACCAGCCCGGCGCGTTCGGCGATGCGCAGGAAGCCGAGCCAGAGCGCCAAGGTGCCGAACAGCAGGATCATCACCTCGACCGACAGCCGCGCCATGTCGAACAGGCTCTGCACCATCGCCGCGAACACTTCCGGGTGCCCGCCGATGAGCCACTGCGCCAGGGCGGCGAATGCTGCGGTGAGGAAAAAGCCGAGCCAGAGGCGGTCGAGCATGCGGGTCGCTACGGCGGTGACCGGCGCAAGCATGGCACAGTGATGTTCGGATGGCCGCGCTGGCTCAGCTACACTGGCGTCGTCCCATCTTCAGCTGGAGCCGCACTGGTGCGACCGATCCCGCTTTTGTTGATTCTCGCCGCCGTCGTATCGCTCGCGGCACCCGCGCCGGTGCGCGGGGCGGCGGCCACCGAGCAGCTTGCCGCCTGTCTTGGCGACCAGACCAACGGCAAGGAGCGCAAGGAGCTGGTGCGCTGGATTTTCGTCGCGATCGCCTCGCATCCGGCGATCCGCGACATCGCCGAGGTGAGCGATACCCAGCGCGAGCAGGCCGACCGCGGAATGGCCGGGCTGGTGATGCGCCTTTTGACCGAGCGCTGCCGCGGCGAGACTGCCCGCGCCATGCGCGAAGACGGGCAGAAATCGCTCGAAACCGCCTTCGGCTCGCTTGGCGAGCTGGCCATGGGCGATTTGATGGCGAGTCCCGAAGTGGCGGAGTCGATCGAGCGCTATGCCGGCTACCTCGACGGCAAGCAGTTGCAGGAAGCCTTCGAGGAAAAACCGGCCGACGCCGCGAAACTCGCCAACTGACCGAAGCGACGGGGCCCTTCGTGCTTCAGGCCGGGGCGAAGAGCTCGGCGAGGTCGGCCTCGTCGAAGCGCAGCTCCTGGGTGCTGCCGCCCTCGAGCACCGCCGCGGCGAGTTCCGCCTTGCGCTGCTGCAGGGCGCGAATACGCTCTTCCACCGTGCCCCGGCAGATCAATTTGTAGACGAACACCGGCTTGTCCTGGCCGATGCGGTGACTGCGGTCGGTCGCCTGCGCTTCCGCAGCCGGATTCCACCACGGGTCGTAGTGCACCACGGCGTCGGCGGCGGTCAGGTTGAGGCCGACGCCGCCGGCCTTCAGGCTGATCAGGAACACCGGCACCGCGCCCTGCTGGAAGCGCTCGATCAGGCCCGCCCGCTCGGTGCCTGGGGTGCGCCCGGTCAGGCTTTGGCAGGAAATTCCGCGCGCGGCGAAGGCTGCCGCGATCAGCGCCAGCATTTCCGCGAACTGGCTGAAGACCAGCACCCGCCGACCCTCGTCGACCAGGCTGGCGACCAGCTCCAGCAGGTATTCGAGCTTGGCCGACCCGGCGACCGTGCGCGCCTCTTCGAGCTTGACCAGGCGCGGGTCGCAGCAGACCTGGCGCAGCTTGAGCAGGGCGTCGAGCACGGCGATGCCGCTCTGCGCCAGGCCGCACTTGCGCACCTCGGCCAGCACCCGCTCGCGCTGGCCGAGGCGCAGGATCTCATACAGCGCGAGCTGATCGCCCTCGAGATCGATGGCGCGCAGGATTTCGGTCTTCGACGGCAGTTCGGCGAGCACGTCCTCCTTGCGCCGGCGCAGCATCAGCGGCGCGATCCGCCGCTGCAGGCGCTCGCGGCGCTCGGCGTCGCCGTGCTTTTCGATCGGGGTGCGGAAAAACCGCGTGAAGTGCTTCTCGCCGCCGAGCAGGCCCGGCTCGACGGCGTCGAACTGCGCCCATAGCTCGCCGAGATGGTTTTCCAGCGGCGTGCCCGTCATCGCGAGGCGCTGGCGCGCGGCAATCTCGCGCACCGCCCGCGCCGCCTTGGCTCGCGCGTTCTTGATCACCTGGGTTTCGTCCAGCACCAGCACCGAATATTGGTGCGCGATCAGCGCCGCGCGGTCGCGCAGCAGCAGCGGATAGGTGGTGATGACCAGATCGTGTTCGGGAATCCGCGTGTGCAGGCCGGCGCGGTCGGGGCCGTGGATCACCAGCACCGCGAGCTCCGGTGCGAAGCGCTGCGCCTCGTCGCGCCAGTTGCCGACCAGGCTGGTCGGCGCGATCACCAGCGCCGGCCGTTCGAGGCGCCCGCGCGCCTTTTCCGCCAGCAGATGCGCCAGCACCTGCACCGTCTTGCCGAGGCCCATGTCGTCGGCGAGGATGCCGCCCAGCCCGGCCTCGGCGAGGAAGCCCAACCAGGCGAGACCGTCCCGCTGGTAGCCGCGCAGTGCGCCGCGAAAGCCGGGCGGCGGCTCCGCGCTGCGCCGCGGCGCGCGCAGCTCGGCAAGCTGTGCGCGCAGGCGCTCGCCGCCGCGCCATTCGAGGCTCGCGTCCTGTTCGAGCCGCGCGATCACGTCGCCCTGGCCGCGGCGCAGGCGCAGCGAGCGCGCGCTCGCCGAGACGGCCGGCAGCCATTCGAGCAGCGGCTCGATCAGCTCGCGCAGGCGGGCCAGCGGCAGCGGCACCCGCCGCCGCGCGTCGATCGGCACCAGCCATACGGCGTCGGGCGCCTCGCCGCGGCGCGGCTCGAGCGGGAACAGCGGATCCTCCAGCAGTCGGCGCAGGGCGGGCAGCAGGTCGACCCGCTCGCCGCCGAGCTCGACGCCGAGGCGCAGGCCGAACCACGGCTTGCCGGCCTTCTCCTCGATCTGCGCGTACCAGGCCTGCGGCTCGTCCATCAGGTCGAAGGGAAAACCCTCGCCGGATTCCAGCCGAAAGCCCAGGTCGCGCAGGCGCGGCGTCAGCGCGAACAGCTGATCGACCCCGGCCGGCTGGCCGCGGCCGCGGCCGAGCACGAAGTCGCTGTCGTCGAAGCCCTCGAGGCGCCAGCCGGCGGAGCGCTCCGCCAGCTCGACCGGTACCAGGCCGAGTTCCTCCAGGCGTTCGCAGGCCGCCATTTCGCTGGCGCGGTCGCGCAGCAGCTCGACCAGCCGACCGGCCTGGCGGTGCCGCTCGAGCGGTTTGGCCGGCGCTAGCGGCACGCGAATGCCGGCGTAGTCGAAGCCGAGGCGCAGGCAGCCGATCGCCTGCGGCGCGGCGCCCGCGCTGGACGCCGTGAGCGCGCGCAGGCGCAGCACCGGAACCGGCTTGACCTCGCGGCGCTCGATTTCCGCCGCGGCCGGCATCGGCAGCTTGGCGAGCAGCGGCAGGTCGCGCCAGCGCTCGCGCAGGCGCGGAATCTGCTCGGGCAGCAGGGACGGCGCGCGCAGCACCGCTTCGACCAGGCGCGCTTCGCCGTCGACGTGGCCGATCTCGCGCGCCTCCGGATCGAAGTACCAGAGCCCGCCGAGCTGGAACAGGCGAGTTTGCCAGGCGGCGCCGTCCACGCTCAGCGCCAGCTTCTGCGAGCCGTCTTCGCGCGCCTCCCAGCCGATCCGCAGCGCGCGCAGCGGGCCCGCCCTCAGCCTGCCGTTCCCGGCCGCCTCGAAGAAGCAGGGCAGCGCGTCCAGGATTTGCTCGAAGAGCAGCGCGTCGGCGCGGCTCGCCAGCCGATACCAGGTGCCGCAGGCGTCGTGGCAGGCCGTGCGCATGCGCAGGCCCGCGATCAGCTGGAAACTGGCCGGGTCGAGCTCGCGCCAGGGCGCCGGTTCGTCCCAGGCCGGCTCGAGCGGCTGCGGCGTACTGAAGCGACCGTCACGGCCGCGCTTCAGGCGCCGCGCCTGGGCCAGCAGAGAAGGCAGCGGCGTGTCGTCCAGGCGCAGCAGGATTCCGGCGCGAAGCGGCGCCGCGCCGCCCGCGGGGCGCGCCTGCGTCTGCGCCGGCGCGGCGCTGCAGAACTCATCCAGCCAGCGGGTCCAGGAGTCCGGCGAAGAGACTTCGGGCGCCAGCGAATCCGCCACCGCCTCCGGGCTGCGCAGTGCGTGCAGGGCGATCGCCGCCACGTGTCGACAGCCTCCGCCGCGCGAGCAGGTGCAGTGGCTCTCCAGGCGCAGCTCGTCCGCGTCGACCATCAGATGCAGGCTGGCTGCCTGCGGCTCGCCGCGGCCCTTGATGACGCCGATCAGATGGCCTCCGTCGCGCTCCGACTCATAGCGCAGGTTGGCTACCCGCGAGCGCGCGAGGCAGGCGGCACCAGCAGCGATCACGCGCCGCTCGAGGAGCGTGCCGAGCCGCTGTGCCAGCAATTGTCGGAAGCCGAGTTCGTCCACCGGACACCGCGCGCGAGCTGACGGACAACTGTCCATCATGCGCGGCCTTGCGGCGTCGCGTCCAGTTTTGCTTGTGGTGACGCCAGCGATGACCCGTGCGCGCACCGCGAGTACCGCGTCTTCAGGCTTCCGGCAGGTCGAAGAATTGCCGCGCGTTGGCGCTGGTGAGCGCGGCGAGCTGTTCGGGGTCCTCGCCGCGCGCCGCCGCCACCGCGCGACAGACGTGGGCCAGATACATCGGCTCGTTGCGTCGGTGAGAAGGCTTCGGGTCGAGATCGCGGGGTAGCAGATAGGGCGCGTCGGTTTCGATCAGGAGGCGTTCGGCTGGAATCTCGGCGACCAGCTCGCGCAGGTGCAGGCCGCGGCGTTCGTCGCAGATCCAGCCGGTGATGCCGATCGACCAGCCGCGGGCGAGGTAGGCACGCATCTCCTCGCCGCTGCCGGTGAAGCAGTGCACCACCGCCCGTTCGATGCGCGGCGCGAATTCGTCCAACGTGGCGAGAAAATCCGAGTGCGCGTCGCGCTGATGCAGGAATACCGGCTTGTTGAGATCGACGGCGATCTGCAGCTGGCGGCGGAAGGCGGCGAGTTGCGCTTCGCGCGGCGAGTAGTTGCGAAAATAGTCGAGCCCGGTCTCGCCCGCGGCGCGGACTTCCGGCGCAGTGCACAGTTCGCGCAGGAGGGCGTCGGTTGCCGCATCGTATTCGTGGGCGTGGTGCGGGTGCACGCCGGCGGTTGCGTAGAGGTATCCGGGATGCTGCCGCGCCAATTGCAGCGCGGCACGGCTGCCGCCGGCGCTGGCGCCGGTGACCACGATCCGCTCCACGCCCTGCGCGCGCGCGCGCGCCAGCATGGCGTCGAAATCGCCGCGGAAGGATTCGTGGCTCAGGTTGGCACCGATGTCGATCAGCCGCACGCCCGCTCCACTATCCGCGCTCACCGAGCGCGCCAAAATGGAGCATTATGCCCGTGCGGCGGGCCAGCGTTCACTGCGAATTCACGCGGCGCCCGTGATCCTCCCACTCCACTTTGCCGGGGAACCCACTGATGAACGCACTTGCTCGCTTGCTTGCGCCTGCCTTGCTCGTCGCCGGTTTTTCGCTCGCCGCGACGGCTGCCGAAACGCCGCCGCTGTCGCCCGCCGAGATCGCCTGGCACGAGGCGGCTGCAGCGCTTCGTCCGCAGCTAAAGCCGGTGCGCGCGCCGCTCGATCGCGCGGCGCCCGCGCCCAAGGTCATGGGCAACGAGGTCAATCCGGGCACACCGATGGCCAACGCGTTTCGCGCCTATCCGCCGAGCTGCGCCGCCGATCCGCTGCCGAACAAGTCGCGCGGCACCACCTGGTCGGGCAATGTCCAGCTGCTGGCCGGCAACAGCATCGGTCAGCAGTTTCTCGAAACCGTCAAGGTAACCGTCTGGCGTCTGGCCTGCAGCAGCAGCGGCGCCGCGCTCGCCTACAACCCGACCGGCGCCTACAACGCGATCACCCTGGTGCGCTTCGATCGCGCTTCCGACAAGGAAGGGAGCCGGACCTCCTGGCCCTACATGCCGCTGGTGCAGGCTGCCCAGGGCTCGATCAGCGATTTCACCCAGGACCCCAAGACCCTGATCCGCCTCGCCACCGAGCCGAACACGGTGATTTCCGAATTCCCCTATGGACAGGCGATGTTCGACAGCACGACCTTCGTGCTGGAGAACTACCCCTACGTCGACTCGGGCTACTTCACCTTCAGCGACGGCTTCCGCCTGCGCGTCAATCCTTACCTGGAGGGCATTGCGCCGCTCGATTTGGACATACCGGCCTATGAGGCGACGGCCAGCACCTATCCGCGGGCCTTCCAGAACGTGCCGCTCGACGGCTACGCGGCGGCGCAGTGGCAGAACTACGAGTTCGACGAGGGCTTGCTGGTGCAGATTGCCGAAGCCTATGACGGCAACAAGCCGACGCGCCGCCTGCTGGTCTTCGATCTGCTGACGCGGGACCCGGCCGGTCAGGCCTTCTGGTTGGTCGGCTCGGCTGCTTTCGATCCGGTGGCCGAGGGCGTTGGCAGCCTCACCGCCGACGCGAGCTACCTCGGCGCGCATCAGGCCGGCGGCGGCTTCCAGCAGTTTGCCTGGGGCAAGGCGAAGTTCGAGATGCTGAGCTGCAACGAGCTGCGGGTGACCTATACGCCGAGGCCCAATCTCCCCGCGGATGTGCCAAGCTTCAGCGGCGCGACCTCCTACTCGCGGCTGTTCAGCGCCAACGGCATGCTTTGCGAGTGAGTGTTGCCTGAGCTTGACGGCGGCCTGAATCCTGATTCCGGCCGCCGTGAACCTGCCGCATTCCGCGGGGCGTCGCGGTATCGACTTGAACGTCTCTACGCCTGCTCCGCTGGCTGAAGCCTCGCCCGCGCTGCTCGCGGCGCTCGCCAGGCATTCCGGCGGATGCGCGCAGGCGCGCGTTCTCGCCATCGATTCGCGCGCCTGGGCTTTACCGCTGCCCGGCCGGCGGAACCACCGCATGATCCGTACGGTCTGAGCAGAGTTCGCCCGCCTACGGAATCCCTCATGAGCAACCCCCGCCGCGTTCTGGTCTGGATGGCGCTGTTTCTGCTGGCGGTGGCGGCGCTGGCCGCGCTGGTCTGGCCGCGGCTGGTGGCGATCTTCGCGGTCAATCCCTTTTTCAACGGCGTGATCCTGCTGGTGCTGGCCGCGGGCATCGCGGTGAATCTGCGTCAGGTGCTGGTGGTGGCCGGTGACGCTGCCTGGATCGAGGCCTTTCGGCGCTCCAGTCCGGAGCAGCGGCCGCCCGGTCGGCCGCGCCTTCTGGCGCCTATGGCGCGCATGCTGGAAGGGCGTGAGCGCGGTCGCGCGGCGCTCGCCGCGAGCTCGCTGCGGACCCTGCTCGACAGCCTGCAGATGCGTATCGAGGAATCGCGCGACCTGTCGCGCTATCTGACGGGGCTGGCCGTTTTCCTTGGTCTGCTCGGCACCTTCTGGGGGCTTCTGGTCACCATTCGCGCGGTCGCCGACATCATCGCCACGCTCGACGTCGGCAGCGATGCGGTGGCGATGTTCGGAGCGCTCAAGGAGAACCTGAAGGAGCCTCTCGGCGGCATGTCGACCAGCTTCTCGACTTCGCTGTTCGGCCTGGCGAGCTCCCTTGTGATCGGCTTTCTCGACCTGCAGGCGGGGCACGCCCAGCATCGCTTTTACAACGAGCTGGAAGAGTGGCTGTCGGGCATGACGCGGCTCGCCTCCGGCAGCGCGCTCGAGGTCGGCTCGGCAGCCGCGCCGGCCTATCTGGAGGCGCTCTTGGAGCAGACCGCGGATGGCCTCGAGCGCATGCAGCGCGCGCTCGGCGAGAGCGAGCGCGAGCGCCACGGCGCGAACCAGCAGCTCGGCGAACTCGGCGCCCAGCTCGGCCGCCTGGCCGACCTCCTGGGGCGCGACGGGCGCGAGCGGCAGGCCGCGGTGGCCGCGCAGGATGAGCTCAGCAGCGTGCTGCGCCAGCTTGCGGCGCGCGAGCAGGCGCCGGCCCAGCTCGGTGAAGAACTCCGCGCAGAGCTGCGCCTGCTGACCCGCACCATTGCTGCGGCGCTGGAGAAGCAGCATTCGCGGCAGGTTGGCGCAAGCGGTGGCGAACTGACCCGATGAGCGCTCTGCGCCGCCGCCGCGGCTTCGACGTCTGGCCGGGTTTCGTCGACGCGCTGAGCTCGCTGATCATGGTGATGATCTTCGTGCTGCTGATCTTCGCCATCGGCCAGTTCGTGCTCTCGGACACGCTCTCCGGCAAGAACCGGGCGCTCGCCGATTTGGATGCGCAGGTCGCCGAGCTGGCGCGGACCCTGTCGCTGGCGCAGGCCGACAAGCGCGGGCTGGAGGCGCGGGTGTCGGAGCTTGCGGCTTCACTGGGCCAGGCGGGCAGCGAGCGCGACGCGCTCGAGGACGAGCTCGATGCGGCGGGCGCGCGCGCCGCGCAGCTCGCGGCCGACGTCTCCGCGCTCGAGGCACTGAAGCGCGAGCTCGAGGCCGAGCTTGCGCACCGGCTGACCGAGCTCGACGATTCCCACGCCGCGCTGGTGCGCCAGACCGATCTGAGCTCGGCGGCGACCGCGCAGGTGGGGCTCCTGAACCGCCAGCTCGCCGCGCTCAACGAGCAGCTGGCGCAGATTCAGGACGCCCTGGACCTCGCCCGGCGCGAGATCGGCGAGCGCGATCGGCGCATCGCCGACCTGGGCCAGGAGCTGAACCTGGCTTTGGCGAGCAAGGTGAGCGAGCTCGAGCGCTACCGCTCGGAGTTCTTCGGCCGCCTGCGCGCCGCGCTCGGTGCGCGCGGCGACCTGGAAGTCGTCGGCGACCGCTTCGTGCTGCCGACCGACATCCTGTTCGCCAGCGGTTCGGCCGAGCTCGAGCCGACCGCGCAGCGCAATCTGGACGCCCTGGCGCGCACCGCGCGCGAGCTCGCCGCGGAAATTCCCTCGAGCCTCGACTGGGTGCTGCGAATCGACGGCCACACCGACCGCCAGCCGATTCACACCGCCCAATTTCCCTCGAACTGGGAGCTTTCCACCGCGCGCGCGCTGGCGATCGTCAAGTATCTGGTGGTCGCCGGCATTCCCGCGAACCGGCTCTCGGCCAACGGTTTTGGCGAATTTCAGCCGCTCGATCGCGGCGCTGCGCCGGTGGCCTTGGCCAGGAACCGGCGCATCGAAGTGCAGCTGACCAACCGCTGAGCGCGGCTCAGTCGCTGTTCGCGGGGGTTTCGTTGCCCTGTTTGAAGATGCGGTCGGCGACCGGTTTCTCGAACTTGAGCGTCATGCGGTCGGACTCACCGATTGCGAGGTACTTGTCCTTGTCCTGCTCGCCCAGCGCGAGCGTCGGCGGCAGCGTCCAGACCCCCTTTTCGTGGTCCTTCGTGTCTTTCGCGTTGGCGTTGATCTCGCTTTGGCCAACCAGCTGGAAACCAGCGGCGGTGGCGAGCTGGATCACGTACTGCGGATCGACGTAGCCGCTCGATTTGCTCTGCTCGGCGGGAGTACCCGCGGCCGCGCGGTGTTCGACCACGCCGAGCGTGCCGCCCGGCTTCAGCACCGCGAAGAAGGCCTGGAACATCACCGGCGCGGTGTCGGCGCCGATCCAGTTGTGCACGTTGCGGAAGGTCAGCACCCGGTCGGCGGAGTCGGCCGGGCCGAGCACCGGCGCCTTCGGATCGAACTCGCGCAGTTCGACGTGGCCGAACTCGGCGGCGTCCTTCGCCAGCAATGCGCGATAGGCGTCGTTGCTCTTCTTGCTGTAGTCGGAGCTGGAATCAGCGGCGACGGCGGCGATGAAGTGGCCGGAATCTTTGACCAAGGGCGCCAGGATCTCGCTGTACCAGCCGCCGCCGGGGGCGATTTCGATCAGGGTGTCGCCTGGTGTCACGCCGAAGAAGCTGAGGGTTTCGCGCGGATGGCGCCAGGCGTCGCGGGCGCGGTTCGCCGGTGAGCGCCAGCTGCCGTCGATCGCTGCGTCGAGGCGCGCGCTGGCGAAGTCACCGGCACTTTGCGGTGGAGTGGCTTCGCTCGGCTGATCGGCGGGCGCCGCCGCCGGGGCCGACGCGGGCGACTCCGCGGTCGCCGCCGGAGGGCTGTCCTGGCTGCCGCAGGCGGCCAGGGCGAGAACGAACGGGACGAGGCAGGCGAGCTTGTTCATGGCGTGGGCTTCCTGGGAAATATGGCGTGCGGAGCGAGTCCGCAGGACCGGGCAATCTACCACAAGCGAGCCTGCCGCTGGCCCGGGACGGGCGGATTCAGCTGCGCCCGGGCAGGCGCGCCGAAGGCGGATAGGGCGCAACGTCGCCGTATTCGCCGTGCCGGAAGCGTCCGGCGAGCTCCTGCCACCAGCCCGGATCGAAGATGTCGGGGTGCGCCTCGAGCAGCGCCTCGCGCAGGGGTGGGGTCAGGCCCAGAAAGCGCGGGAAGAGCTCCGGGAAAACGTCGTTTGGACCGGCGCTGACCCAGTCCTCGAGCGGGCGCAGCTCGTCCTCCTCGCGGGCCTGCGGCAGCCGGCGGAAGCGGCACTGCTCGACCAGGCAGAGCTCGTCGTAGTCGTAGAACACTGCCCGACCGATTCGCGAGGCGCCGAAGTTCTTGAGCAGCAGGTCGCCGGGAAAAATCCCGCTTCGGGCCAGATCCTTGATCGCCTGACCATAGTCGATGACCGCGCGGCGAGCATCTTCGAACGGCATCTCGCGGGTATAGAGATCGAGAGGATAAAGCCGCCGCTGCACGTAGCAGTGGTGGATCAGGAGCTCGTCGTGGCCGATTTCGACGCTGTTCGCGCAATCGGCCTGCAGCTCCGCGAGCAGTTCCGGATCGACCTGGCGCAGCGGGAAGCGCAGCTCGTGAAACTCCTGGGTGTCGACCAGGCGCCCGACTCGGTCGTAGCGCAGCACCAGGCGATACTTGGTCTCGATGTCCGCGCGCGAGGTTTCCTTGGGGAAGGCGAAGCGGTCGCGGATCACCTTGAACACCACCGCATCCTCGCGCGGCGTGAACACCAGCATCACCATGCCCCGCTGGCCCGGAGCGTGCACCAGTCGCTCCTGCGGGTGATCGCGCAGATGGCGGAAACTGCGCCGGTAGCGTTCGGTCTTGCCCTGCTTGATGCGGCCGAGCACGGTGAAGATCTCGCCCACCGGCTTGTGCGGCATCAGTGCGTGCAGGAAGGCGACCGCGTCGCAAACAGGGTCGAGGTCAACCAGGAAGCTGCTGCGCGCGTAGCCGAAGAGGAGCGAGATGCGGGTCAGGTTGCTCAGCACGGCGTCTACTCGCACACCTTGCTCGTCGCTCACCAGAGCGATCACGATCGGCGCGGCCTGGCCGTTGCGATCGATCGTGCGCCCCACCCGATAGGCGCGCCGCTCGCGATAGAACATCGGCTGCAGAAACTCCAATACTTGGATTGGCGTTGCGTCCTCCCAGGTCAGCTCGATCAGCTCGCGCGCGATCGCGCTTGCGGCGCGCGCCGGATCGCTCAGCTTCGCGGCGAACGGAAGCTCCGCCAGCAGCCGCGCGCAGGCGGCCTCGACGCCCTCGTCGAGCGCATAGCGCAGCAGACCGCGCGGATCGCCCTGCCCGGCGAGCGGATCGGCGTCGAGCGCCACGAACTCGATGCTCGGATCGACGCCGCGAATGCGGAAGAAGCGCCGCGAGAGGGTGTTGAAGAAGGTCTTGGCCAGCTCGCGGTCGATCAGGGCGGCGATCCGCTCGGCGTAGGCGGTGCGGATCTGCGTCCACAGCGGACGCGAGCGCACGCGGTCGTCGAGCAGGCGCTCGAGACGGTCGAGCGTTTCCGCGATGCACTCGCCGTAGAGGTCGATCCGCGCCGCCGAGTCGAGCTGCTGGCCGCGCCAGTTGCGCCGTTCGAAGTGGCGGCGGGCGCGGCGGGTCAGGTCGGCAAAGCGCCCGTCGTAATCCAGGAAGGCGTCGAGAATCAGCGCCGCCGAACGCTGCGCCGCGGGATCGTGGGCCTGGTCCCCGCTCGGCATGGGGTTCTCCGAAACGGCCGCAGCCAGCCTTTGCCGGCGGCGGCCCCTGTCTCAGAGCGCGCCGATCAGCGCGTCGCCGAACTCCGAACATTTGACTTCGGTGGCACCATCCATCAGGCGTGCGAAGTCGTAGGTCACATGGCGCGCGGCGATCGCCTTGTCCATCGCCGCGATGATCGCGTCGGCGGCTTCGGTCCAGCCCATGTAGCGCAGCATCATTTCGCCGGAGAGGATCAGCGAGCCGGGGTTGACCTTGTCCAGTCCGGCGTACTTCGGCGCGGTGCCGTGGGTCGCCTCGAACACCGCGTGGCCGCTGACGTAGTTGATGTTGCCGCCGGGCGCGATGCCGATGCCGCCGACCTGGGCCGCCAGCGCGTCGCTCAGGTAGTCGCCGTTGAGGTTGAGCGTGGCAACCACGTCGTACTCGGCCGGGCGCAGCAGGATCTGCTGCAGGAAGGCGTCGGCGATCGCGTCCTTGACGGTGATGGTCTTGCCCGTCTTCGGATTGCGGAAGCTCATCCAGGGCCCGCCGTCGAGCTCGACCGCACCGAACTCGCGCGCCGCCAGCGCGTAGCCCCAGTCGCGGAAGGCGCCCTCGGTGAACTTCATGATGTTGCCCTTG
>CAZORA010000028.1:0-33109 GCA_964582225.1 uncultured Dokdonella sp.
CGTTCTTCTCGATTTCCGGTTCCGACTTCGTCGAGATGTTCGTCGGCGTCGGCGCGGCGCGCGTGCGTGATATGTTCGAGCAGGCCAAGAAGCACGCGCCCTGCATCATCTTCATCGACGAGATCGACGCGGTTGGTCGCCATCGCGGCGCCGGCCTCGGTGGCGGCCACGACGAGCGCGAACAGACGCTCAACCAGCTGCTGGTCGAGATGGATGGCTTCGAGGGCAGTGAAGGCGTGATCGTCATCGCCGCCACCAACCGCCCGGATGTGCTCGATCCGGCCCTGCTGCGGCCCGGACGTTTCGATCGCCAGGTGGTCGTGCCGCTGCCCGACCTCAGGGGCCGCGAGCAAATCCTCAAAGTGCACATGCGCAAGGTGCCGGTCGGAAGCGACGTCGACGCGCTGGTGATCGCGCGCGGCACGCCCGGTTTCTCCGGCGCGGATCTGGCCAACCTGGTCAACGAGGCGGCGCTGTTCGCTGCTCGCGACAACCGCCGCGACGTGGACATGAACCACTTCGAGCGCGCCAAGGACAAGATCATGATGGGCGCCGAGCGGCGCTCCATGATCATGAGTGATGACGAGAAGAAATTGACCGCCTATCACGAGGCCGGCCACGCCATCGTCGGCCTGTCGGTACCCGAACACGACCCGGTGCACAAGGTGACGATCATCCCGCGCGGGCGCGCGCTGGGCGTCACCATGTTCCTCCCCGAACAGGACCGCTACAGCCACTCGCGGACCTCTCTGGAGAGCCGCCTGGCCAGCCTCTACGGCGGGCGCGTGGCCGAGGAACTCATCTTCGGCGTGGACAAGGTCACCACCGGCGCCAGCAACGATATCCAGCGCGCCACGCAAATCGCGCGCGACATGGCGACCAAGTACGGCCTGTCCGACGAGCTCGGCCCGATGACCTACGCCGAGGAGCAGGACGAGGTGTTCCTGGGCCGTTCGGTGACCCAGCACAAGAACGTGTCCGAGGAGACGGCGCGCCGCATCGACGAGGTCGTACGGCAGACCATCGATCGCGCCTACACGAAGGCGAAGGAAATCCTGGTCGAGCGTCACGATCGACTCGAGGCGATGGCGCAGGCGCTGCTCACCTACGAGACGATCGATCGCGAGCAGATCGCGCAAATCATGGCTGGCAAGGAGCCCGACCCACCCAAGGACTGGCAAATGCATGACCGCCCCGGCGCGGGTGGCAGCGGCGGCGCGACCCGGCCGCAGAGTCCTCCGATCGGCGGCCCCGCGGTGCAGGAGCGCAGCGCCGGAGGCGCCTGATCGATCGTCGGCTGCCGCTGCCCCTCGCGGCGCCGTCAGGGCTCGCACGTGACATCGTGTGCCTGGATCCATTGCAGCGCGCAGCCGGGCGCGTTTTCGGGTTGACGGCGGGCGGCGCGGGCCGAGGCATGCGTTCTCGCATGCTCGCGTACGGTCGTTCGATGGTCTGGATTCGTTTGTCTTGCCCGACTTCGCGGCAGCGCTCGCGGCAGGCAGGTTGCAGCGCTGCCTCCGATCTGGTGCAGCGGCGGGTTTGAGCGTCTCGCCGACCGTGGGATAATCGGCGTTTTGCGACTGCGAGCCCATGACTGCGCGACTTCTCGATGGCCGGCGAATCGCCAACGAGGTGCTGGAGACGGTAGCCGCGCGCGTCCGCCTGCGCGTGGCCTCTGGAAGGCCGGTGCCTGGGCTGGCGGTGATCCTGGTCGGCAGCGATCCAGCCTCGGCGGTTTACGTGCGCAACAAGCGGCGGGCCTGCGAGCAGGTCGGCTTCGCCGCGCGCGACTTCGACCTGCCGGCATCGACCGGCGAGGCCGATCTGGTCGCGTTGGTCGACCGGCTGAACGCCGATCCGGAGGTGCATGGCATCCTGGTGCAGCTGCCGCTGCCGGCGGGGATCGACGCCAGCGCGCTGATCGAGCGCATCGACCCGCGCAAGGACGTCGACGGTTTCCATCCGGTCAACGTCGGCCGCCTGATGCTGCGCCAGCGCGGCCTGCGCCCCTGCACCTCGAAGGGTGTGATGACCCTGCTGGCCTATACCGACCGGCCGGTGCGCGGCCAGGCCGCGACCGTCGTCGGTGTTTCCAATCATGTTGGCCGTCCGCTGGTGCTCGAACTACTCTTGGCCGGCTGTACCACGACCGCCTGCCATCGCTTCACCAGCGATCTGGCCGTCGAGGTGGGCCGCGCCGACATCGTCGCGGTGGCCGCCGGCAGACCCGGCCTGGTCAAGGGCGAGTGGATCAAGCCGGGTGCGGTGGTGATCGACGTCGGCATCAACCGTCTGGACAGCGGGCACCTCGTCGGCGACGTCGAGTTCGAGGCGGCCGCCGAGCGCGCCTCCTGGATCACTCCGGTGCCCGGAGGCGTAGGGCCGATGACCGTGGCCACATTGATGGAAAACACCCTCGAAGCCGCCGAAACCTTCTTCGACCCGTTGCTGCAGGGGGAGCGGCATCTGTGAAGCGATGCTGGCTCCGTCAGCACCTCGCGTTCCTGCTGCTGGCCAGCCTCACGCTGGGCGGCTGCGCGAGCATCACCCAGCGCGCAGGTCAAACTCTGGCCGATCGCCTGAGCAACGGCATCCTCGCCCAGGACGATCCGGACCTCGCCGCCGACGGCATTCCCGCCTGGCTGCTGCTGCTCGACGGTTTCATCCAGAGCGAACCGGAGAACGGCGCCATGCTGATGGCTGGCGCGCGTCTCTACGGCGCCTATGCCGGCGGCTTCGTCGAGGAGCCGGAACGCGCACAGCGGCTTGCCGCGCGCGCATATGGCTATGCGCGCCGCGCCGCCTGCGTGGATTTACCGTCGCTGTGCCGCCAGCTCGATGCCCCTTTCGAGCAATTCGATGCGGCGCTGGTGCAGGCCCGGCCGCGTGATCTGCCGGTTCTCTATGCTCTGGCTGCGGCCTGGGCCGGTCAGCTGCAGACCCGTTCCGGAGACTGGCAGGCGATCGCCGAGCTGCCGAAGCTCGAAGCGCTGTTCCAGCGCGTGGTGGCGCTCGACGAAGGCTATGCCGGCGGCGAACCCTGGATGTATCTCGGCGTGCTCGCCAGCCTGCGTCCCGCCTCGCTGGGCGGCCAACCAGAGCAGGGCAGGGCGGACTTCGAACGCGCGCTTGCGCTGTCGGGTGGGCGCAACCAGATGGTGCGCGTGCTCTATGCGCAACACTATGCGCGCCTGGTGTTCGACCGCGAACTGCACGATCGCCTGCTCGAAGAAGTGATCGCAGCCGATCCGCACGCGCCGGGCCTGACCCTCATCAACGTGCTTGCCCAGCAGCGCGCGCGCCGGCTGCTGGCAAGCGGCGAAGACTATTTCTGAGCGCCGCCGCCGGCGGCTTGTGGAGCCAATCCCGATGCGTTTTTCCGTGAAACTTGCTCTTGGCCTGGTGCTATGCCTCGTGGGCGGCCTCGCCGCGGCCGCCACGCTCAAGATCGCCACCGTCGCCCCCGACGGCACCGCGTGGATGCGCGAGATGCGTGCTGCGGGTGACGCCATCAAGCAAAAGACCAACGCTCGGGTCGAGCTCAAGTTCTACCCCGGCGGGGTGATGGGCGACGACGCCACGGTGTTGCGCAAGATTCGCATCGGCCAGCTGCAGGGTGGCGCCTTCACCGGCGGCGAGGCGTCAGCGATCAGTCGCGATGCGCAGGTCTACAGTCTGCCGTTTCTGTTTCGCAGCGACGCCGAGATCGAGCGCGTGCGCCAGCGCCTCGATCCACTGCTGAAGCAGGAGTTCGCCAAGGCGGGCTTCGAGCTGCTTGGCATCAGCGGCGGCGGCTTCGCCTATCTGCTGAGCACGCGCGACATCCGCACGAACGAGGATCTCAAGGGCGCCAAGGTCTGGGTGCCGCAGGGTGACGCGATCGCCGAGCTGGCTTTCAAGACCGGCGGCATCAGCCCGATCCCGCTGCCCCTGGCCGATGTCTACACCAGCCTGCAGACCGGACTGATCGACACCGGCGCCAACACCCCGGCGGGCGCCATCGCCTTCCAGTGGCATACGCGCATGAAGTACATGATCGATCTGCCGCTGAGCTATGTGATGGGTTTGCTGGTGGTCGACAAGAAGCCTTTTGACAAACTGGATGTCGCCGACGCCCGAGTCGTCGAGCAGGAATTCGCCGCTGCTTTCGCTCGCCTCGAGCAGATCAATCGCGACGACAATCTGGCGGCACGGACGGCGCTCGAAAAGCAGGGCATCCAGGTGATCGAGCCGGACGCCGCCCAGCGCGAGCGCTTCGAGGCGATCGGCCGTGACGTTTTCCGCCAGCTCATTGCCCGCGACGCGTTGTCGGCGCCGATGCTGCAGGCACTCCAGGACACGCTGGCCGCGGCGCGGGGCAGCCAGTGAGCGCCGCCACGGCGCCTCGCGCGTGAGCCGCGGCAGCCGGCCGCTGCTGCAGGCGCAGCCGTGATGCGCTGGATCGAGCGGCTCGAAACCGCGCTGATCGCGCTGCTGGTGCTGGCCATGGTGCTGCTCGCGGGCGCGCAGATCCTGCTGCGCAACGTGTTCGGCGGCGGGCTGCCGTGGGCCGATCCGCTGCTGCGCGCGATGGTGCTGTGGACCGCGATGCTTGGCGCTCTGGCCGCGGCCCGCGACGACAAGCACATCGGCATCGACTTCATCAGCCACTTCGTGCGCGGTCGCGCCAGGCGCCTGCTGCGCGGCACCTGCCTGCTGTTTGCGGCGGCGATCTCGGCCCTGCTCGCCTGGTACGGGGTGGGTCTGGTCGAGCTCGATTTCGGCTCGGCGACGACGGTTGCCGGGATTCCGTCCTGGTGTGTCGAGGCGATGATCCCGGTCGGCTTCGGCCTGCTTGCGCTGCGGCTTGCCGTGCGCGCCTTCCTGCCGCCGCGTGAAGGACCGCCGGTGCTGGCCCCGGAGCTGCCTTGATCCTGCTCGCCGTCATCGGCCTGCTGCTGCTGGCGGCGATCGGCGCGCCGCTGTTCGCGATCATCGGCGCGGTGGCGCTGCTCGGCTTCCATGCCGCCGATCAGGACGGCGTCGCGGTCGCTGTCGAGTTCTACCGCCTCGCCGAGATGCCGGCACTGCTGGCGATCCCGCTGTTCACCCTGGCCGGCTATCTGCTTGCCGAGAGCCGCGCACCGCAGCGCCTGGTGCGCCTGACCAACGCACTGCTCGGCTGGTTGCCTGGCGGACTCGCCATCGTCGCAGTGCTGGCCTGCGCGATGTTCACGGCCTTCACCGGCGCTACCGGCGTCACCATCGTCGCCCTTGGCGCGGTGCTCTACCCGGCGCTGCTCGAGCAGAAGTACGGCGAGAAGTTCTCACTCGGCCTGTTGACGGCATCCGGCAGCCTTGGCCTGATTCTGGTGCCCTCGCTGCCGCTGATCCTCTACGGCGTGGTGGCGCAGCAGTTCCATACCGATCCGCCGGTCGCAATCGACGATCTGTTCACCGCCGGCATCCTGCCCTGCGCCTTGATGGTGGTCCTGCTTGGCGGTTACAGCGCCTGGCACGCACGTCGCGTCGGGGTGCGCCCGGCGCCGGTCAGCGGCCGCGAGGCGCTCGCCGCGCTGCGCGACGCGGGCTGGGAGATTCCGCTGCCCTTCGTGATTCTCGGCGGCATCTATTCCGGCAAGCTCGCCGCCTCCGAGGCGGCCGCCGCGACCGCGCTCTACGTGCTGCTGGTCGCAGTGGTGATTCGCCGCGAAATCCCGCTGCGCAAGCTGCCGGCGGTGGCGCGGGAGGCGATGCTCCTGGTCGGCGCCCTGCTGGTGATCCTTGGCTGCTCGCTGGCGCTCACCAACTGGCTGATCGACGCCGAAGTGCCGGCGCGGCTGTTCAGCGCGATCCAGACCCACATCGCCAGCAAGGGTGTGTTCCTGCTGGTGCTGAACGTGTTCCTGCTGATCTTCGGCATGCTGCTCGAAGGCTTCCCTGCGATCATCATTCTGGTGCCCTTGGTGCTGCCGGTCGCGCTCAACTACGGCATCGACCCGGTGCACCTCGGCATCCTGTTCCTCGCCAACCTGCAGCTCGGCATCTTCCTGCCGCCGGTCGGCATGAACCTGTTCATCGCCAGCATGCGCTTCGACAAGCCCATCCTGACCCTGGTGCGCGCCAGCACGCCGTTTTTTCTGATCCTGCTGCTCGCGGTGCTCGCCATCACCTACTGGCCTGCGCTGTCGCTGGCGCTGCTGCGCTGAGCGGCGCTCGCTGCGGTTCAATTGGCCCGCAGGGATATTCGCACCATTGCGTTGATCGCCTGCTTTGTGCGCGGCTCGACTGATCGGACGCGCCGGATTGAATCCAGGTAGTGCGCGCTCAGTGCTGCGGATGCGTCTCGGTTTCGTCGCGCGTATGCCACAGTTCGTGGGCGTCGATCAGCACGCGCAGGCGCGCCTCGTGCGCGTCCGCGCGGGCGCCCGATTCCGCCAATGCGGCCTCGAGAGCGAGGCGCTCGGCCTGCAGGCGCTCGGCGAGGCTGATTTCACCGAGCTCCCAGGCGCGCCGCTGGCGGGACAGGCTGGCCGCGCCGGCCTCGCGCGCGGCCTCGTGCGCCTCCCACAGCGCCTGCGCCGTGCGGGCCTGCTGCACGCGCAGCTGCGCGTCGCGGTCGACGTCGCGGCGGACGGCTTCGGCCCGCTCGCGCATCGCCTCGGCCGCGGCCGCCTCGGCGTGCGCCTGCGCCGAGCGACGGCTGCCGCCGAAGGGGAGCTCGAGCACCAGACCGATGCCGCGCTCCGCGCCGCCGCGCTCGGCGAAGCTGCGAATGCCGATGGTGGGATCGGGCAGGCGCTCGGCGCTGGCGCGGCGCGCCTGTGCGGCCTGCTGCGCGGCCAGTTCGTCGGCCGCGCGAATGTCGTGGCTGCGGGCGATGATGCGCGCACTCCAAACCGCTGCGTCCTCGGCGAGAAGCTCCGGTGCGGGCAGGGTCGGCGGGCGCTCGGGCAGGGGAAGCTGCGGAAAGTCGGCGCGCAGGCGGAGGCCTGCGGCTTCGAGTCCGGCTTGCGCCTGACGCAGCGCGGCTTCGGCTGCCGCGAGCTCCGCCCCGATCTGCTCCAGCTCGCGCTGCGAGGCGTCGCCGAGCTCGACTCGGCGCAGCAGCGCGGCGCGCTCGCGGTCGATCGACTCGCGTCGCACCCGCGCGAGCGCCGCCGTTCGATCCGCCCGCAGCCAGTCCATCCATTCGCCGAGCAGATCCAGCGCCGCCTGATGTTCGGCGTCGCCTCGCATCAGCTCGGCCGCGGCCAGCGCGTGAGCGCCGACCTCGCGGTCGAGCGCGGCCTTGCCGGGCAGGCGGATCGCGCGGGAGAGCTCGACTTCCCATTCCCAATAGCTGGCGCGGCCGCTCGCGGTCGGCGCATCGCGTACCGTGCGGCGCAGCGGTGCAAGAGAAAGGCTGGCTTCGTGCGGCTCCACCGCCAGCACGCGCGCCTCGGCTCTGGTCTGCTCCACTCGGGCTTCGGCGCCGCGCACCTCGGCGCGCGCGGCGATGGCCGCCTCGGCGCGATCCTGGGGCGGCAGAAAGTCCTGCGCGGCGGCGCTGAGCGTCGCGCCGAAGGCGAGCAAGCCAAGCGGCAGGACCCAGTTTCGCCTCGACGGGCGCTCGAGCACGCGCGGAGACTGCAGGCTACATCGGGGCTGCCGCTTCACGATGGGCGCTCCGCGACGCCGAATCGGCGGTAGAGAAGAGGCAGCAGGAGCAGGGTCAGCGCCGTCGAGCTCACGAGCCCGCCGATCACCACGATGGCGAGCGGGCGCTGAATCTCCGAACCCGGTCCGCTGGCGAACAGCAGCGGTACCAGCCCGAAAGCGGTGATGCTGGCGGTCATCAACACCGGGCGCAGGCGGCTGCGGGCGCCTTCGCGTACGACCTGATCGGGCGCCAGGCCCTGCGCCGCGAGCCGGTTGAAGCAGTCGATCAAGACCAGACCGTTCAGCACCGCGATACCGAGCAGGGCGATGAAGCCGACCGCCGCCGGCACCGACAGGTACTCGCCGCCGAGCCACAACGCGACGATTCCGCCGACCAAGGCGAAGGGCACGTTGCCGAGGATCAGCCCGGTTTCCCGCAGCGAGCCGAAGGTGCTGAAGAGCACCAGGAAAATGAGCGTCAGGGCGATCGGCACCACCAGGCTCAGGCGCGCCGCCGCGCGCTGCTGGTTCTCGAACTCTCCGCCCCATTCGATGCGGTAGCCGGCCGGCAGCTCGATCGCCCTGCTCACCGCGGCGCGCGCCTCGTCGACGAAGCCGACCAGGTCGCGGCCGCCGACCCCCGCCTGCACCAGCACAAAGCGCGAACCGTTCTCGTGATCGACCTGCAGCGGCCCAACCGCGGGGCTGAGCCGGGCCAGGGCGTCGAGCGGCAGGCGCTCACCTGCGCCGTTGGCGAGCGGCAGGCGCGCGAAGCTGTCGGCATCGCCGCGCAGCGTCGCTGCGCCGCGGACCAGCACCGGGATGCGTCGCCCGGGCAGGATCACTTCACCGGCCGGCAGGCCTTCGAGCTGGGCGCGAAGCTCGTCCTGGATCTGCGCGATGTCGAAGCCGGCGCGGCCGACCGTCTGCGGGTCCAGCGCGACGCGCAGGAATTGCACGCCCTCGGCGCTCTGCGCGATCACGTCCTGGGCGCCGCGCAGGCCGCCGACCACCTCGGCTACGCGCCGACCGAGCCCGGCGAGGGCCTCGAGGTCCGGGCCGAAGATCTTGATCGCCACGTCGCCGCGGCTGCCGGTGAGCATCTCGGACACGCGCATCTCGATCGGCTGGGTCACGCTGATCTCGAGACCGGGGAAATCCGCGGCGACCTTGCGCAGCTCGCCGGTAAGCCAGTCCTTGTCCCGCACGCGCCACTGCGACTTCGGCTTGAGCTGGAGGATCATGTCGCTCTCGTTGAGGCCCATCGGATCGAGGCCCAGCTCGTCCGAGCCGACCCGCGTCACCGCGTGCGCGACCTCGGGCAGGCGGGCGAGGATTTCCCGCTCCAGCGCGAGATCCAGCTCGATCGAATGCGCGAGACTGATCGAGGGCAGCTTGACCACCTGGATCGCCAGATCGCCCTCGTCCATCGTCGGCAGAAAGCTCTTGCCGATCGCGAACCAGGCGACTAGACCGAGCGCCAGCGCCGCACCGGCGGCGGCATACACCGCGCGCGGCCTGGCGAGCGCCGCTTCGAGCAGCGGCGGATAGTGCCGCTCGAGCTTGCGCATCAGCCAGGGGTTGGCGTGCACGCCTTCCTTGAGCAGCAGGGAGGCCAGCACCGGCACCACGCTGAGCGAGAGCAGCAGCGAACCGGCCAGCGCAAACACGATGGTGAGCGCGACCGGTGCGAACAGGCGTCCCTCCAGACCCTGCAGGCTCAGCAGCGGCAGGAACACCAGGCAGATGATGAGCATGCCCGAGGCCACCGGCAGGGCCACATCGCGGCTCGCCGCGTGGATCCGGTGCAGGCGCGAGAGGCCCACTTCGGGCGCCGTCGGGCCGAGCCGGCTGACCGCGTTTTCCACCACCACCACGGCGCCGTCGACCAGCATGCCGATCGCGATGGCGAGCCCGCCGAGGCTCATGAGGTTCGCGCTCATGCCGAACAGGCGCATCATCAGGAAGGTGAACAGCGCGGCCAGCGGCAGCATCAGGGAAACCACCAGCGCCGCGCGGACTTCGCCCAGGAACAGGAACAGCAGCAGCACGACCAGCACGCTCGCTTCGAGCAGGGCGTTGCGCACCGTGCCCACGGCGCGCGCGATCAGGCTGCTGCGGTCGTAGAAGATTTCCAGGCGCACCCCGGGCGGCAGGCTCGGCTCGAGCTCGAGGAGACGGGCCCGCACCGCCTGCACCAGGTGGTTGGCGTCGGCTCCGCGCAGGCCGACCACGATGCCCTGCACCGCCTCGCCCCGGCCGTCGCGGGTCACGGCGCCGTAGCGGGTCAGCGCCTCCACCCGCACTTCCGCCACGTCGCGAACGTGCAGGACCTGGCCTTCGTGCGTGCCGATCGCGATGGCGCCGAGGTCGGCGGGCGTGCGCGCCGCGCCTTCCGCGCGCACGATCAGCGCCAGTTCGCCGGCGTCGAGGCGGCCGGCGCCGTCGTTGCGATTGTTGCGCTCGATCGCTTCCGCCAGCTGGCCGAAGTTCAGGCCGGCCGCGGCGAGCTTGCCGCGGTCCGGAATCACCGCGAAGCTCTCCACCTCGCCGCCCAGGGCGTTGACGTCGGCGACGCCGGGAATGGTGCGCAGCGCCGGGCGCAGCACCCAGTCGAGCAGGCTGCGCCGTTCGGCTAGGCTCAGGCTGCCGCCCTCGACGGTGAACATCAGCAGGTCCGACAGCGGCGTCGAGATTGGCGCCAGCCCGCCGTCAGTGCCCTCCGGCAGACTGGACTTCGCCGCCGCGAAGCGCTCGGCGACCTGCTGTCGCGCCCAGTAGATGTCGGTGCCTTCCTCGAAGTCGATGGTCAGATCGGCGAGCGCGTACTGCGCAACCGCACGCAGCACGCTGGCGCGCGGCAGACCGAGCAGCTCCAGCTCCAGCGGCACCACCACGCGCGCCTCGACTTCCTCCGGCGTCATGCCCGGTGCCTTGAGCACCAGCTTGACCTGGGTCGGCGCGATGTCCGGAAAGGCATCGATCGGCAGCGCGCGCCAGGCCAGCACCCCAGCCACGACGAGCGCCAGCGCGGCACTCAGCACCAGCAGGCGCTGCTGCAGGGACCACTGGATCAGGCGGCTCAGCACGGCAGCGTCACTCTTCCAGCAGTGCCTGCAGCGTGCTGGCGCCGGAGCTCACTATCGGCGCTCCCGCTTCGAGCGCGCCGCGCACGATCGCCGCGTCGTCGTCGCCGCCGAGACGCTCGACCGGTACCGCGCGGTAGCGATCTCCTTCGGCCACGAACACTTGGGTGCGCGCGCCGTCCGCAATGAGTGCCGAAAGCGGTACGCGTAGCGCGCCGGGCGGCGCGGCAACGTCCAGACGCACGCTGCCGCGCTGCCCGACCAGCCAGGGGCCGGCCTGCGGCAGGTGCGCGCGCAGGCGCACGTTCTGGCTGCCGCCCTCGGCGGCGACGCCGGCCGCGACGACCTTGCCGCGCGTGCCGTCGTCCATCGTCACCGCCTGGCCGGGCGCGTAGCTCGCAGCGAACTCGATGGGCGCCTGGATCAGGACGTCTACGCCACTGCCGGCGGCGATCGTGAAGGCTGGTGCGAACGCGGCCACCGCCTGACCGGGCGCGATCGCCCGATGCAGCACGCGCCCGGCCAACGGCGCGCGCAGCACGTATTCTCCGCCGGCGCCGAGTTCGGGCGGCGAGGTTCCGGCCAGCGCCTCGCGTGCCTGTGCGAGCTGGGCAGCCGCCACCGCGGCGCGTGCGCGCGACTCCTCGGCGCGGGCTTTGGCAATGATGCCTTCGGCCAGCAGGCTCGCGTCGCGCTGCGCGCGGCTCGCGGCCAGCGCGCTTTCGCTGCCGCTGCGGGCAAGCTCGGCTCGCGCAGCGAGAAAATCGCGGCTTTGTACCTGTGCCAGCACCTCACCCGAGTCCACATGCTCGCCATCATCGACCGCCACGCCAACGACGACGCCGGCGAAGGGGGTGCTGACGATCCGGGTCGATTCGAGCGGCGCGCTGACTTCGGCCGCCAAGTGGCCGAGCGGAATCGTCGTCGCAGCCACTGCCGGAGTGGTGGCGAGTCGCAGCGTGCGCGCCTGTTGCGCGGGAATTTCGACCGTGCGCTGTTCCTGCGCGTGGCTCAATCCGACGATCGACAAGAGCGCGAGCGCCAGGGCACGACGCGAAGACACAAAAATCGAACGAAGCACGAGGGCCCACCAGGTGACGAGGCGGGCATGCTGGCGTGCGCAGCTTTGGCGAAGCTTTGGTTCAAGCGTTGCGCGAGATCGAGGCAATCGCTCCGAGTGGTGCCCAGCGTCGGCGCGGCAGCGAGCCGCGCCGAACGCCTCGGGCCTACAGCGCTTCGAAGATTCCCGCCGCGCCCATGCCGGTGCCGATGCACATGGTGACCATGCCGTATTTCTGCTTGCGCCGACGCAGGCCGTGCACCAGGGTGGCGATCCGCACCGCGCCGGTCGCGCCGAGCGGGTGACCGAGGGCGATCGCGCCGCCCAGCGGATTGACCTTGCCGACGTCGAGTTCGACATCGTGGATCACCGCCAGCGACTGCGCGGCGAAGGCTTCGTTGAGTTCGATCCAGTCGAGCTGTTCTTTCTTCATGCCGGCGAGCTCGAGCGCCTTGGGGATGGCTGCGATCGGGCCGATGCCCATGACTTCGGGTGGCACGCCGGCCACCGCGAAGCCGACGAAGCGGGCCAGCGGCGTGAGCCCATAGGCCTTGATGGCGTGCTCGCTGGCCAGCAGCACGGCGCCGGCGCCGTCGGACATCTGCGAGGAGTTGCCGGCGGTGACGCTTCCGCCCTGACGGAACACCGGCCGCAGCTTGGCGAGGATCGCAGCGCTGGTGTCGCGGCGCGGGCCTTCGTCGCTGGCGATTACGCGACGATCTTCGCGGGTGCCGCGTGCGGCCAGATCCGGGTAGCGGTCGTCGAGCGTAAACGGCACGATTTCGTCGGCGAACTCGCCGGCGTCCTGGGCTGCAATCGCCTTCTGGTGGGAGCTCAGCGCGAAGGCATCCTGCGCGTCGCGGCTCACTTTCCAGCGCTCGGCGACCTTCTCCGCAGTGATACCCATGCCGTATGCGATCGCCACGTGCTCGTTTTCGAATACGGCGGGATTCATGGCCACCTTGTGGCCCATCATCGGCACCATACTCATCGATTCGGTGCCTCCGGCCAGCATCAGATCGGCTTCGCCGAGGCGGATACGGTCGGCGGCCATGGCGACGGCCTGCAGGCCGGAAGAGCAGAAGCGGTTGACGGTGACGCCCGGCACCGACTCGGGCAACCCGGCGAGCAGGGCCCCAATGCGGGCGACGTTCATTCCCTGCTCGGCTTCCGGCATGGCGCAGCCGATGATGACGTCGCTGATGCGCGCCGCATCGATGTCGGGGGCTTGGGCGAGCGCGGCGCGGATCACGTGGGCCAGCATGTCGTCGGGGCGGGTGTGGCAGAACACGCCGCGCGGGGCCTTGCCAACTGGCGTGCGCACGGTGGAAACGATGTAGGCGTCCTGAATCTGACGAGTCATGAGAGTTCTCCGGAAATCGATGGATGCAGATCGGGAATCACGGCAGACAGGCGCGGCCGCGCGCGGCCGGGATGGTGCCGAGGGTCGGTTTCCGTCATGTCAGTTCCTGAGTGGCTTGCCGGTGGCCAGTGTGTGGGTGATCCGCTCGCGGGTCTTCGGCATCTGCGCCAGCTCGAAGAAATGGCGCCGCTCGAGCTCCAGCAGCCACTCCTCGTCGACACTCGCGCCGCGCTCGATGCGTCCGCCGCAGAGCACGTCGCCGATGCGCTGCGCGATCACGTCGTCGTGTGCGGAAATGAAGTGACCCTCGAGCATGTTGACCAGGGCCATGCGCAGGGTGGCGAGTCCGACGTCGCCGGCGACCGTCACCGCGCGCGCCGGCAGCGGCGGGCGATAGCCGCTTTCGGCCATCGACGCGGCAACCGCGCAGGCTACGTGCAGCAGCTCGAAGGAGTTGTAGACCACGACATCCTCTGCCCGCAGCAGGCCGAGGCGCTTGGCCTCGAGTGCGCTGCCCGAGGTCTTCGCCTGGGCGATCACCTCGAACATGCGCTTGATTTCCGGGAACACATCCCCGTCCGCGGCGTGGGCCGACGCACGCACCGCGATTTCCGTCAGCCCGCCGCCAGCCGGCAGCAGGCCGACGCCCGCTTCGACCAGGCCAATGTAGCTTTCCAGCGCGGCCACGGTGCGCGCGCAGTGCATCTGGAACTCGCAGCCGCCGCCGAGCGCGAGGCCACGCACTGCGGCGACCACCGGCACCAGCGAATACTTGATGCGCAGGCTGGTGCGTTGGAAGTTCGCGATCATCGACTCCAGACGGGCGATCTTGCCTGCTTCGACGAAGCCCATCATCCCCTTGAGGTCGGCTCCGGCGGAGAAGGCCTTGTCGCTGTGCTGCCAGATCACCAGCGCGCGCAGGTTGCGCTCGGCGTAGTCGATCGACTGCTGGATACCATCGAGCACGGCATCGTTGACGGTGTTCATCTTGGTCTTGAAGGACAGGATGCCGATGCCGTCATCCGCTCGCGACCAGAGCCGCACACCTTCGTTTTCCCACAGCGTGCGGCCCTGTTCGAAGCGCTCGCCGAGCACTGGGTCAGGGAAGATCTGGCGCGCATAGACCGGGTGAGCTGAGCGCGGCACGTAGCTCTGCCGGCCCGGCGACCAGGAGCCTTCGGCGTGATGCACGCCGTCGATCTCGCCGACCCAGGCCGGCAGCGGCGCGGCGCTCATGGCCTTGCCGGCGGCGATGTCCTCGGCGATCCACCCGGCCACTTGCTTCCAGCCGGCGGCCTGCCAGGTCTCGAACGGGCCGAGCTTCCAGCCGTAGCCCCAGCGGATCGCCAGATCGACGTCGCGTGCGGTGTCGGCGATGTCGGCGAGGTGGTACGCGCTGTAGTGGAACAGGTCGCGGAACATCGCCCAGAGGAACTGCGCCTGCGGGTCGCTCGAGACGCGCAGCGCCGCAAAGCGCTTGGCCAGATCCTTTTCGGCGAGGATGGCGCTCACTTCGGCCGACGGCTTGCCGTCGCTGGCGACGTAGTCCCGTTTGCCGAGATCGAGCACCAGGATGTCCTTGCCGCGCTTGGTATAGATGCCCGCGCCGCTCTTCTGACCCAGCGCGCCCTTTTCGACCAGGGCGTCGAGCCACGCAGGCGCGACGAATTGCTGATGCCAGGGGTCGTCCGGCAGGGTCTCGGCCATGGTGCGGATCACGTGCACCATGGTGTCCAGACCGACCACGTCGGCGGTTCGATAGGTGGCCGACTTCGGGCGCCCGATCGCGGGTCCGGTGAGGGCGTCGACCAGGTCGAAAGACAGACCGCAGGCCGCCGTGTGGTGCATGGTGGCGAGAATCGAGAAGACGCCGATGCGGTTGCCGATGAAGTTCGGCGTGTCGCGCGCGTAGACCACGCCTTTGCCGAGCTGGGTGGTGAGAAAGGCTTCAAGGCCGGCAAGCACCTCGCGATCGGTCTGTCCGTCCGGGATCAGCTCCACCAAGTGCATGTAGCGTGGCGGGTTGAAGAAGTGGATGCCGGAGAAGCGCGGCCGCAGCGCGCTGGGCAGTGCCTCCGCCAGTGCGTGGATCGAAAGACCAGAAGTATTGCTTGCGATTACTGCGTGATCAGATACATACGGAGCAATCTTGTGATAGAGGTCGAGCTTCCAGTCGAGGCGTTCGGCAATCGCCTCGATCACCAGATCGCAGTCGCGCAGGGCCTCCAGATGCTCGTCGTAGTTGGCCGGGACGATCGCGGCGGCAAGCGCCAGGTCGGCGAGTGGCGCCGGTGAAAGCTTGCCGAGGCGCGCGATGGCGCCGCGCGCGATCGCGCTCTTGTCACCCTCCTTGGCCGGCAGATCGAACAGCAGGGTCTCGATGCCGGCGTTGAGTAGGTGCGCGGCGATCTGCGCGCCCATGACGCCGGCACCGAGAACGGCGGCTTTGCGGATAAGAAGGGGAGTAACGGACATTGGGCTCTCCGATGCGGTGATGAGGGGATGCGCGGGTGATTCAGGTGGATATCGACGATGCTGCTGCAGACCCCTCGGCGTCGCGCAGCCCGGCGGCGGAAAAACGGATCAAATGCTCGATCAGGCGTTCATGATGGCTCGCATCACTGCCGTCGCCGCTGCGCTTGATCATGCCGAAGTCGGCCATCGCGTAGGTCAGTGCGCCGGCAACGATATCAAGCCTCCAGTAGAGCTCCTGACGGCTGAGGTTGGGCAGCAGGCGAGCAAAGGCGGCGACGAATTCGCGCAACACGTGGCCATAGTTGTCGGCCAGGAAGCTGCGCAGACGCTCATCGTGTTCGGCGTAGGCGCGCGCCAGAACGCGCACGAACGTGGCACCGCCGTCGCGGTTCAGCGACTGTTCGAGCGCGGGGCGGATAAAGGCAGCGAGCAGGTCTTCAAGCCGCGCCAAGGGCTGGCTGAGCGCGAGCTCGAGTGCCCGCAGGCGATCACGGTTGAGCGCGTCGAGGCGGTGACGGAAGACTGCATCGATTAGGCCTTCCTTGGAGCCGAAATGATAGTTGACGGCGCCGAGATTGACCTTCGCGGCCGCGGTGACCTGGCGCAGCGAGGCGCCTACGAAGCCGTGCCGTGCGAACAGCGCTTCGGCAGCGTCGAGGATGCGCTCACGAGTGGAATCACCCGATCTGCTTGCGGCAGGCACGAGTCACCAGGCAAAATCAAACAAACGTTTGAATCATAGACTCCAGCGCCGATTCGGTCAAACGCCCGACGGATGCAGCGGCTGCGATCGTCGCAATCGCGGAAGGCAGCGCGGGGGGCAGGGCGGCCCCGCTGCCGCTCGTCGGGCGCCGAAAGCGGTGGAAAAAGACACCGGGGAGCAGATAGAATCGCGTGCAAGATTGCGGCCCAAGTTCGCGTTTGCACGCGATTCCGTCCCGAAGGCCGCGCTCACAACCCTTGAGATTTCAGTTCATTCGTGGAGAACCAGAGCACATGGCGCTGGAGCGTACGCTGTCCATCATCAAACCCGACGCCGTCGCGAAAAACGTGATTGGCCAAATCTATTCCCGTTTCGAACAGGCCGGCCTGCGTGTGGTGGCAGGGCGAATGAAACACCTGTCGCGGCGTGAAGCCGAGGGCTTCTACGCAGTGCATCGCGAGCGACCGTTCTTCGCCGCGCTGGTCGAGTTCATGATTTCCGGCCCGGTGATGATCCAGGTGCTGGAAGGCGAGGGTGCGATCGCGAAGAATCGTGAGTTGATGGGTGCGACCAATCCGCGCGAAGCGGCGGCGGGAACGATTCGTGCCGACTTCGCCGAATCGATCGATGCGAATGCGGTACACGGTTCCGACGGTGTCGATACCGCAAAAGTGGAAATTGCGTACTTCTTCGCGGAAACGGATGTCCATTCGCGCTAATCATCCGTCTCGTCCTGCGAGTCGTCTGCCGTGATGAGCAGCCGTACCAACTTCTTTGATCACGATCGCGCCTCGCTGCGCGCGATGTTCGTCGAGCTCGGCGAGCAGCCGTGGCGCGCCGAGCAGGTCATGAAGTGGGTCTACCACCGGCACGTCACCGATTTCGCGCAGATGACCGATCTTGGTGCCAGGCTGCGCGACCGACTCGCCGAGCGCATGGAGATCGCGCCGCCGCGCACGCTGTTCGAGAACCAGTCCACCGATGGCACCTACAAGTGGTTGCTCGGCATGGACGGCGGCAACGCGATCGAGACCGTGTTCATCCCGGAGCCCTCGCGCGGCACGCTGTGCGTATCCTCGCAGGTGGGGTGCGTGCTCAACTGCCAGTTCTGCATGACCGGTGCGCAGGGCTTCAACCGCAATCTGTCGGCCGGAGAGATCAGCGGTCAGGTGTGGATCGCGGCGGCGCGCCTGGACAACGTCCCGCACCGGCAGCGGCGGCTCACCAATGTAGTGATGATGGGCATGGGCGAGCCCCTGCTCAATTTCGACCATGTGCTGACCGCCGTTCGCGTGATGCAGGATGACTGCGGGTTCGGGCTTGCAAGCCGCCGGGTGACTCTGTCGACGGCCGGTCTGGTGCCGATGATCGACCGGCTGTCGGAAGAAATCGAGGTGGCGCTCGCGGTTTCGCTGCACGCGCCCAACGACGAGCTGCGCAGCGAGCTGATGCCGGTCAACCGCAAGTATCCGATCGCCCAGCTGATGGCGGCCTGTCAGCGCTATACCGAACGTCGACCGCGCGCCACGGTCACTTTCGAGTACACCATGCTCAAAGGCGTCAACGATCTCCCGGAACACGCTCGCCAGCTGATCAGGCTCATGCGGCGGCTGCCGTCCAAAGTGAACCTGATTCCCTTCAATCCCTTCACCGGTACGCGCTTCGAGCGCTCCGACGAGGCCACCATCCGCAGTTTCCAGAAGATCCTGCTGGATGCCAACGTCCTCGCCACCGTACGCCGCACGCGGGGCGACGACATCGACGCCGCCTGTGGCCAGCTCAAGGGTCGGGTGGTCGACCGCACGCGCCGTCAGGCCGATTTCAAGCGGCGTCTCGAGGAGGTCGTCGGCCATGCGGTTTGAGCGCCTCCTTGCCCTGGCCCTCGCGCTGGTGTTGGTCGGCTGCGGCGCGACCTCGCCCAGGGTGCGTTCTTCAGCAGACAGCAGTTCCGGCAGCGAGGCGGCGCGGGTGAATACCGCGCTGGGTCAGCAGTATCTGCGTCAGGGTCAGCTGGAGATCGCGCTCGACAAGCTGCAGAGGGCGCTCTCCTACGATTCCGGCTATGTCGACGCGCATACCGTCATTGCCGTCCTGTACGAGCGCATCGGGGAGCTCGACAAGGCGGAGCAGCACTACCGGCGCGCCGCGCAGCTGCGCCCCAAGGGTGGTGCCGAGCTCAACAACTACGCGGTGTTCCTGTGCAAGGAAGGCCAGCATGAAGAAGCGCGCAAGTACTTCGAGCGCGCGCTGGCTGACCCGTTCTACCGGACGCCGGCGGTGGCAAGCGGCAACTTCGGCAGTTGTCTGGTCAAGGCCGGGCGTCGCGACGAGGGCGAAGTCATGCTGCGCCGCGCGCTCCAGCTCGACCCAAACGACGCCGAGACCCTGCTGCAGCTGGCTTCGGTGTCTTATGCGAAGGCTGAGTACTTCAACGCCCGTGGCTTCATGCAGCGTTTCGAGGCGCTCGCGCCTGCACGGCCCGAGGCGCTGATGCTGGCGCGCAATATCGAGCTCAAGCTGGGCAACGCGACAGCCGCTCGAGGCTATTTGCAAAAACTCCTGCGCGACTTCCCTGAGTCGCCGCAGGCCCAAACCCTGAACGTGAAGATCCAGCGCGATGAAAATGCACGTTGATCCGCCCTCGCAGGTGGATGAGGCGAAAGAGCCGATCGCCGGCTCGAACACGGCCGGCAAGAACAACCCCCGCTCGCGTAGGCGCAAGCGCAACAAGGATCGTTCCAAACCTGCTGCGACTGCACCCTGCATGGAAGCGGCCGAGCGTGATGCCGCGAGCGTCCGGCAGGCCCCGTTGTTTGCCGAGGAGGCACTCGCGCCGGCCGCGCCTGTCGAGCAGGCTCCCGCGTCTGCAGCGATGCTTGCAGTCGGGTCAGAAGTCGCCGAGTTTTCGGCGGCCGAAGCCGCGCACGCTGACGGAGCCGTCGTCGCGGTAGTTTCGCGGAAAGTCGCCAGTGAAAGCCTCCAGCCGCCAGCAGCGGGCGGGGACGGGCCATCGGCTTCGGCAGCGCCGCGCCTTGCCGATGCGGGAGGTGTGTCGCAATACGGGCAGCGGCTGCAGGCTGCGCGCGAGCGTGCCGGCTGGACCCGGGAGGAAGTCGCGACGCGGCTGCGGCTTCCGTTGCGACTCATCGTTCGCCTGGAGAGTGACGACTATGTCGGCCTGACCCAGGAAGTATTCCTGCGCGGTTATCTGGAGAGCTATGCAAAGCTCCTCGGATTGCCGCTGGCGGAGGCCGCGCAGGTGGCCGAAGCACATGCGGTGGCCGTGCCGCTGGTAGCCACCGGCACCATTTCGCGCTCGCGCAGGCTGTGGGATCGCTACGCAGTCAGCGCCACCTACCTGGTGCTGACCGCGATCATCGTGGTGCCCGCGGTCTGGCTCGCCGCCCGCGGCGGCCTGGATCAGCAATTCGCGCAGACTACCCCGCTCGACCCGCCCGCCGCGCTGGTGAGCGAATCCGCCGCTGCATTGAACGAGGCGAGCGCTGGCGGTCCGAGCGCGCCGAGCGGGCAGCCGTTGCCCCTTGCCGTGCACGAGGGCGCGAGGCTCGAGCTTGAACCCCTGACCGCTTCGATGACGCCCTTCGTGCCGGCGTTGACTTCGCCGCCCGATTCGACGCAGGCGGCGGGAACGGTCGGCGAGGCCGCCACCCGGGGCTCTGGGCAGGTGGTGGTCCATGGCAGTGGAGAACACGAGTTGGTGCTGAAGCTGGCCAAGCGGAGCTGGGTCGAGGTAAGCGACGCGGCCGGCAATCGCCTGCAGTACGACATGCTGGAGGCCGGCAGCGAGCGCAGCTATCGCAGCAGCGGCGCACTGCTGCTGCGCTTGGGTAACGCAGAGGGAGCGAGCATCACCAGTGACGGTGAGGCGGTCGACATCGTCCCGTTCCAGCGCGGCAATGTCGCCTACATCGAATTCTTCGGCGCCGCAGGCGCGCCGATTCGCCCGCACCAGTAGCACTGCGCGAGTGTGGCAGGAATCAGAAACCTGGTTTCCTGCTAGTCTTGTGCGCCTCCGGCGGCCGTACGAATGTGCGGCCGCCCAATTTCTGTCATGCAGGTGAGTGATGGCTTTCGAGCTTCTCGACGAACACGAGCAGGGTGAACTGGTTCGCAAGTGGATTCGCGAAAACGCCCTGTCCATGGTGACCGGTATCGGGCTGGGTCTGCTGCTCATCTTCGGCTGGCAGCAATGGCAGACGCACCGTGCGACGCGCGCGGCCGAAGCGGCCACCCAGTACCTGGCGCTGAGCGACGCGCTGAGCGCAGGTCAGGTCGAGGATGTGACCACGATTGCCGCGGACCTGCGCAAGGAAGCACCGAAGAGCCCCTACGCGGTGCTGGCAGCGATGCAGCAGGCGGAAATCCACAGCAAGCAGGGCGACCTTGCGGCCGCCGCTGCGGATCTCGACTGGGCTAACGCGCATGCAGGTCAGGCCAGCCTGAAATCGCTGGTCCGGGTGCGCCTGGCGCGGGTCAAGCTGGCGCAGGGCGATGCCGCCGGCGCGCTCACGCTGCTCGACAGCATCCCGGGCGAAGCATGGGCCGCGCTGACCGGCGAACTGCGCGGCGACGCGCTGGTGCAGCTTGGCCAGAAGGATGCCGCGCGCGCTGCTTATCAGGATGCGCTGTCCCACATGTTGGCGCAGTCGCCGGGACGCAGCACGTTGGAAATGAAGATTGAACAGCTGCCGGCCCCGGCGGTTGCGGCTAGCGGCAGCAGCGACGACAAGCTGGGCTCATGATGGGCGGCCTTCGTTCGATCACGTTTCCGGCGCTCGCCGTGGCCGCACTGGTGCTGGGCGGTTGCACCTGGCTCAAGAATCTCGGCACGAAGGACAACGTCGAACCGCCGAGCGCGCTGGTCGAGTTCAGTCCGAGCCTGTCCGTGCAGCAACTGTGGAGCGCTCGCGCGGGCGCCGGCGTGGGCCTCTCGGGGGCGCCGTTCGCGCCGACTCTCGCCGACGGTCGCCTGTACGTCGCCGGGATCGACGGCGGCATCGAAGCGCTGGATGCCGCGAACGGGCGCAGCGTCTGGAAGCAGCGTGCCGGCGAGCGGCAGCGCTCCTGGTGGCGTATTGGACCCAACTCGCTGCGCTGGAGCGGTGGCCCCGGGGTGGACGGCGATCTGCTGGTGGTCGGTGGGCTGGATGGGCAGCTGCAGGCGCGCTCGACGACCGATGGCGCGGAGCGCTGGACGGTTCAGCTGACTTCGGAAATCATCGCCGCACCCGCCATCGCCGACGGCGTCATCGTCGCCCGCAGCAATGACGGTCGCATCAGCGGCTTCGATGCGGCGGACGGCAGTCGGAAGTGGGTCTACGAGCAATCCGTACCGCCGCTCAGTCTGCGCGGAAGTTCCGCGCCCCGCATCAGTCAGGGTGTCGTGTTCGACGGCTTCGACAACGGCAAAGTGGTGGCCGTGCGGCTCGACGACGGCAACGAACAGTGGGTACAGACCCTCTCCAGCGGCGAAGGACGCACTGAAGTCGAGCGTCTTTCCGACGTGGACGGGGATCTGCTGATTGCCGGCAACGTGCTCTACGCCGTCGGCTATCGCGGTCAGCTCGCGGCGCTCGATCTAGGCAGCGGGCGGCCGATGTGGCAGCGCGATCTTTCCGGCTATGTCGGCGTGGCGCTGGGCGGCAGCGAGCTCATCGTGGTCGACGCCGACGGCAACGTGTGGGCCTTCGATCGCGATACCGGCGTCAATCTGTGGAAACAGGATCAGCTCAAGTTCCGCTGGCTCGGCGCGCCGGCGGTGCAGGGCAATTTCGCGGTGATTGGCGACAGCGAAGGCTATGTTCACTGGCTGACGCTCGATGAGGGCAAGTTTGCCGCGCGCGAGCGTCTCGGTCGCGACGCCATCCTGGCGGCGCCGCTGGTGAATGGAGACACCGTCTACGTGGGCGACGTCGACGGCCACATAGCAGCGTGGCGCACGGGCTCCTGAGCGCCGAGCAGCGGCGTCCGGCGGGTTGGCGTACGCTGCCCGCTCCGCCGGTCGGCGGCACCCGCGGGTTCGCCATGTTCCAGTGTCCGTCGAGGTTGGTTTGGATCGCTATGCCCGATGTCGCGCAGAGCGGCCCGCGGAATTTCGGATGCTTCCAGTCGTAGCTCTCGTCGGCCGGCCCAATGTCGGCAAGTCGACCCTGTTCAATGTGCTGACGCGCACGCGCGACGCGCTGGTGCACGATCGCCCGGGCGTCACCCGGGATCGTCAGTACGGAATCTGCAGGCTGCTGGAGGCTCGCCCCTTCGTCGTAATCGACACCGGCGGCCTGGGCGACGCCGCAGCGCCACTCGACGCGCAGGTTGCGGCGCAGGCGCTGCGGGCGATCGAGGAAGCCGACGTCGTGGTCCTCGCGGTGGACGCGCGCGACGGGCTGCTGCCCGCCGACCGGGCGATTCTGGATCGTCTGCGACGCGGCGGCCGTCCGCTGCTGCTCGTGGTCAACAAGGTCGATGGGCTCGATCCCGATATGGCGCTGGCCGAGTTCGGCGCGCTCGGCGTGGCGCGGCCGCTGCCGCTGTCTGCGGCGCACGGTCGCGGCGTGGGCGAACTCCTCACGGTCTTGCAGCCGCTCTTGCCGTGCGCCGAGGAGCAGGGCGAAGCCGGCGGCGATGAGGGAGCTCGGGTGGCGATCTTTGGTCGCCCCAACGTCGGCAAGTCGACCCTCGTCAATCGACTGCTGGGCGAGGAACGCGTCATCGCCTCGGACCTGCCGGGCACCACGCGTGACACGATCCGCATTCCGCTCGAGCGTGACGGTCGCCGCTACACCTTGATCGACACTGCCGGCGTGCGGCGCCGCGCGCGCGTTGCGGACGTGGTGGAGAAGTTCAGTGTGCTCAAGGCCCTGCAGGCGATTGAGTCTTCGGACGTCTGCGTGCTGGTGCTCGACGCCGGCGAGGGCGTGGCCGAGCAGGACCTGAGCCTGATCGGCCAGGTCATCGACGCTGGCCGCGCCCTGGTGATCGCAGTCAACAAATGGGACGGGCTCGATCGCTACCAGCGTGAGCAGTGCATGCGCTCGCTCGAACGCCGCCTCGAATTCGTGAGCTGGGCGAAGCGGGTTTTCATCTCCGCCCTGCACGGCAGCGGCCTGCGCGAGCTGATGCGCGCGGTCGACCGCGCTTACGCTGCCGCCAGCCGTGAACTCGGCTCGGCCGAACTCACGCGCGGGCTGGCCGAAGCCTGTCGCGCCAGTCAGCCGCCTCTGGTGCGCGGTCACGCGCCGCGGTTGAAGTTTGCCCATCCAGGTGGCGTGCGACCGCCGACCGTCGTCATCCACGGCAGTCGCACCAGGCACCTGGCAGAGAGCTATCGGCGCTATCTGGAGAACTTCTTCCGTAAGCGCTGGCGACTCGAGGGCACGCCGATCCGAATCGAATTCCGCGACGGCGAAAATCCCTACGCCGGACGCCGCAACCAGTTGAGCGAGCGCCAGCAGCGCAGCCGTCAGCGCATGATTCGCAACACTCGCCGTAGCTGAGCGCCGCTCGCATGCAGCCTACGCTGACCTGCGCGATCCTGGCTGGCGGCGCCGGTCGCCGTCTGGGCGGGCGCGATAAGGGTCTGGAGCCACTGCTCGGACGCCCGCTGATCGCTTGGGTGCTCGACGCGGTGCGGCATTGCGAGCTCGCGAGTGATGCGGAGGCGGCGAAGATCCTGCTGGTCGCCAATCGCAATCTGGACCAGTACCGACGTTTCGCAGCGACCGTGAGCGATCACGATGCCGGTTATCCCGGACCGCTGGCGGGCATCGCTGCCGCTTTGGCGGCCTGCGCGACGCCATTCCTGCTCACGCTGCCGATCGATTGCCCGGCACCGCCGATGCAGCTCGCCCGCCGCCTGGGTGCGGGGCTCGGTTCGAACGGGGCGGCGGTGGCGCACGATGGTGAACGGCGACAACCGCTCTTTGCCCTCTATCGCCGCGAGCTGGCCGATTCTGCCGCCGGGGCGCTGCGCGCGGGATTCGGCGCCTGGCGCTGGCAGGATTCGATCGGCGCGATCGAGGTTGATTTCGCCGATTGCCGAACGCAGTTTGCGAACCTCAACACGCCGCAACATTTCCTCGCTTGGGCGGCTGCGCACGACGCGGATGGCGAAACGGCACAGCACGCATGATCGCGAACGATTGGCCCATCGAAATCGACCCACGGGAAGCGCTCGCGCATCAGCGCGCCGGTGCGCTGCTGCTCGATGTGCGAAGCGAGCTAGAGCAGGAAGCCGGTGCGCCGGCCGGCGCGATAGCGCTAGGGCTTGATGAGCTCCCCGCCAGCGCCGCGACGCTGCTGCCGGAGCCCGAGCGTGAAACGCTGGTTCTGTGCGCCAGCGGTCGGCGCTCGCTCGCCGCAGCCGCCTGGCTGCGGCGTCAAGGTTATACCCGGGTCGCATCGATCCGTGGTGGTTTCGCGCGCTGGCAGACTGAACGCCTGCCGCTCGCACCCGCGCCACTCGACGCCGAGCGGATGGAACGCTACGCACGTCAGCTGGTGATGGCGGAAGTCGGCGTCGACGGCCAGCGCCGACTCGCGGCTGCGCGCGTGGCGCTGGTCGGTGTCGGCGGCCTTGGCGCGCCAATCGCTCTCTACCTGGCCGCTGCCGGAGTCGGCCATCTGACGCTGATCGATGACGATCGGGTCGAACGCTCGAATCTGCAGCGCCAGGTGATCCACTGCGAAGCGCGCCTGGGCGAGCTCAAGGTCGATTCTGCCCGCGCGGCGCTTGCGGCGCTCAACCCGCTGGTCGCGGTTCGCGCGCTGCCGCAGCGGCTGACGCGTGACAACGCTGCGCTGCTGCTGGCGGAGCACGATTTGCTGATCGACGGCGCCGACAACTTTCCGACCCGTTACCTGCTCGATGCAAGCTGTCGGACGTTGCGATTGCCCTGGATCTATGGCGCCGTGCAGGGCTTCCGCGGCGAAGTGAGCGCATTCGATCCCAGCCGCGCCGATTCTCCGTGCTACCGCTGCCTGTATCCGGAACCACCCGCGGCCGAGGATGCGCCAAATTGCAGCCAGGCAGGTGTCCTCGGCGTATTGCCGGGCTTGGTGGGCATGCTGCAGGCGAGCGAGGCACTGAAGTTCCTGCTCGGCATCGGCCGCCCGCTGGTCGGTCGCCTGCTGAGCTGGGATGCGCTGGGGACGCACTTCCATGAGCTCGCCTTGAGCCGGGATCCTGACTGTCCGGGTTGCGCTTCCGCGGCGGTCGCTGCGACCGGCAAAGCGGCAAGCCGCGAATAGCGGTCGGTTGACCCGCGATCCGGATTGCGGTTCGTGCCTTCTCAGAACCAGCCGCGACGCTTGAACCAGAGCATCGGCGCGATGATGCTGCAGACGATCAGCAGCAGCGCGGCAGGATAGCCGTAGAAGCTCCCGAGCTCCGGCATGTGGTGGAAGTTCATTCCCCAGATGCCGACCAGGATGACCGGTGGGATCGCCGCCACCGAGGCTACCGTAAAGATTTTCATCACGTCGTTCTGCTCGACGTTGATAAAACCAAGGGCCGCGTCCTGCAGGAACTGCAGCTTGTTGGTGAGCTGGGAATCGAGCTCGGCGAGGATCTCGAAATCCTTCTGCACCGTGCGCAGCCGCGTCAGCGCGTGGCGGTCGATCCAGGACGGGGCGTTGTCGTGGACAAACATGATGATGCGCAGCGTGCCGCTGGCGGTGAGCCGAGCTCGCGACAGGCGGCTTTCGGTGCGCCCAACCCGGCCCAGGATCGAGCGCAGTCGGCGTGTGCCGTGGCGATGGCGCTCGAAAAGCCGCGTGGACAGTCGATCGATGTCCGCCGCCAGATCTTCCAGCTGATCGGCGACCCGCCCGACGATCTCCTGCACCAGCAGGGTGAATGCCGTGGCGCTGCTGTCCGGTGTCGCCGCGTCGACCACTCGCGCCGCAGCGTCGAACTCGGCGGCTGCACCATAGCGCAGCGAAACCAGGTGTTGCGGCGAAACGATCAGTCCGAGCGGGGCTGGCGCGGCGCCGTCATGCCCATACCAGGGCACATGCAGGCGCAGCAGGTCGCCGTCCAAACTCGCGCGGCTGGAAAGCTCTACGCTGCCGAGGCTCGCGCGGTCCGGCAGGCTCGCGCCCAGCACTATTTCCACGCGCTCCCGCTCGGCGCGGTCCGGATCCACCAGATCGAACCAGAGGCAGTCCTCGTCGCTGCCGGACGTGCTCCCGTGGTTTCCGTGGCAGTTCAACATGCAGCTGGTTCCGCTCGCCCGCGACGTCGTCCATCCTAGCTTGAGCCCGCGCAGCAGACGACCCAGGGAATGTCTGAACAAGCCCGTCATGCCCGCGAAGGCGGGCATCCAGCGACTCCAAGTCTTCGAAGCCAAAGGCACTGGACTCCCGCCTTCGCGGGAGTGACGAGCGTGTCGACTTGTTCAGATACTCCCTAGTCGAGCTGGAGCGCCGCCGCTGGAGCCGGATACCGAGGGTGCCCCGCTTGCGCAGAAGCCATTCACGCCAGCGCCTTCGGCCCGCGCGGCGGCCCGCGGGTTCGAGGAAACAGCTGCTTTCCTGGAGCTCGCTAGAGCTTGCGCAGCGGGCCCAAGCTTGCCATCAGACATCCGTCTCGCAGGGAAAAGACGAGTTCGAGGTGCAGACCTTGCGCCAGGGCACGGGCGAGGGCGAGGCCGAGCCCGGAGTGCGTCGCGGTGCCCCCGGAGGATGATTTGCGCCAGAAGCGTTCGCCGAGGTGCGCGAGGTCGCGCGTGCCGAGCTCGGGTGCGAGGTTGCTTACGCAGAGCCGAAGGTGCGCGCCCGCATCCTCGAGCCGCAGGTTGACGGTGCTGCCGGGCGGCGCGTACTCGATGGCGTTGCGCAGGAGGTTGGAGGCGATCCGTTCCAGCGCGCCCGCGTCGCAACGAATCCAGAGGTGGGGCGGCAGCTCGCGCCGCAGTTCGATTCGGCGCGCCTTCGCGCTCGGCGCCAGAGAGTCGCTCAGCGACGCGAGCAGGGGCGGCAGATCGAGCGGATCGATTGCTGGTTGGGCGAGACCCGCTTCCTGACGGGCTAGAAGCAGCAGCGTGTCGATCGCGCGCTGCATGCGTTCCACGGCATCGATGGAGGCGCTGAAGGCGGCGCGCCGCGCCGCTTCGTCGCCCGGCTCGCGTTCGGCGGTTTCGATCGTGGCGCGGATCTCGGCTAGCGGCGTGCGCAATTCGTGGGCTACGTCGCGGGAAAAGCGCCGCTCGCTTTCGAGCAGCGCATGCAGGCGCGCGAAGGCCCCGTCCAGCGCGCGGGCGACGGGCTCGAGTTCGCGCGGAAGTTCGGCGGTGGAGAGCGTTGCCGGACGCGGGGTCGATTCCGCCGCGGCGATGCGGCGACGGAATTCCTGCAGCGGCACCAGCCCGCGGCGCACGGCGAGCAGGGCGATCGACACGGCGAGCAGCAGGGCGAGCGCGATACCCGCGAGCAGGGCGTTGTGGATGCGTCGCTCGAGTAAATCGTGCTGCTCGCGTTCGCTTGCGACGATCAGGGTTGCAGGCTGCTCCGGCGTGGCGGGAGCTGACAGCAGCCGCAGGGCGACGCCGCGTCCGGCATGCGCGTCGGGCAGTCTTAAGTCGAAAAAGAGCGGTGCACCGAGCATCGGTGTGCTGGGGGGCGGGGTCAGCGCGCGAGCAGCGCTCGACGCCGAGCGCACCTGAATCTCGCCGCGATCGTTGCGCACCTCGAAGAAATCGGTGTGCGCCGGTAGTTCGTATTCGGGCATCAGGCGGCCCAGTTCCTGCAATCCCTCCGGTTCCGGATGAGCTTGCAGGAAGGCGGCGATCGTGTTGGCGCGGTCGAGCAGGGCGGCGTCCATGCGCTCGTGGAGTTCGCGATCGATCAGATGGTTCAGCGCGATGAACAAGGCCACCAGCAGCAGACCGAGCGCGATCGAGAGCTCCAGCGCGAGTCTGCGCTGTAGCGAGGCTCGGCGAGCCTCAGTCGATGACATAGCCGAAGCCACGCCGGGTCCGGATCAGCTCTTCGACTCCGGCGCGAGCGAGTTTGCCGCGCAGGGTGCTGACGATTACCTCGATGGCCTTGTCCGAAGTTTCGCTGGCGCCGGCGTAGATTCGCGCAAAGATCTGCGCGCGCGACAGCACGCGCCCGCGCTCGCGCAGCAGCAGTTCGAGCAGTGCAAATTCCTTCGGACTGAGGTCGATCAGCCGCTGGCCGCGGCGAACGCTGCAGGTGCGCGGATCGAGCTCGATGCCGGCATGGCGCAGCGCCGGCTCGACGCGCTGTGGCGGGCGGCGCTTGAGCGCGCGCAGCCTCGCCAGCAGCTCGTCGAAGGCAAAGGGTTTGACCAGATAATCGTCGGCGCCGGCGTCGAGCGCGGTGACGCGGTCGCTGACCTGATCCCGCGCGGAAAGCACCAGCACCCGGCTGGCGCTGCCGCGCCGGCGCAGCGTGCGCAGCACTTCGAGGCCGTCGATGCCCGGTAGCATCAGGTCGAGCACGATCAGGTCGAATTCGGTGGTGCGGGTAAAAGCGAGTGCCTGCTCGCCACTCTCGACGTGATCGCAGGCGTGGCCCTGCGCGCCGAGCCCGCGCACGAGCGCAGCGGCCAGAGGTTCGGAATCCTCGACGATCAGGACGCGCATGCAGGACGAACCGCCAAAGTCGCGGCATTTTCGCAGCAAGCTGGACTGCGGCGTCCGATAAGCTAGCAGGATGAGCACGGTCGAGCTGCTGCATCAGGACGAACATCTGCTGGTCGTGAACAAGCCGGCCGGGCTGGCCGTGCATCGCAGCCGTCTGGTGGGTGCCGACGAGGACTATCTGATCGATCGCCTGCGGCGGCAGGTCGAAGGGCCGCTGCACGCGGTGCACAGGCTCGATCGCGCTACCAGCGGCGTGCTGCTGGTGGCGCGGAGCTCATCGACTGCCGCCGACCTGGGGCGCCAGCTGATGCTGCGCCACGTCGCCAGAACCTATCTCGCCGTGGTGCGCGGCTGGCCGACGGAGCAAGGCGAGATCGACTATCCGCTGAGCGGCGCGGCGCGCCGCGGGCCAACCCGTGCGGCGCTCACCCGCTGGCGGCGCCTGGCCATGAGCGAGATTCCGCTCGCGCTCGGCCGCTATCCTCAGCAGCGCTATGCGCTGCTCGAAGTGAGCCCGGAAACCGGCCGCTACCGTCAAATTCGCCGTCACTTTCATCATGTTTCACATCACATCCTGGGCGACACCAGCCACGGCCGCGGCGAGCACAACCGGCTGATCCGTCAGCACTTCGGCGTGCATCGTCTGCTGTTGCATGCCTGGCGCATCGGTTTCATGCACCCGGCAACGAAGCAGCGGATGAATATCGAAGCGCCGCTCGATGCGGCCTGGCAGAAGCTGCTCGACGCCCTCGGCTGGTGCGAGGCAACCGCCGCCGGTGGCTGATCAGCCTGCGTGGCGCGAACGAGCCCCGCTGGCGAGCGGCGCGGCGAGCCCGTAAAATACGGCATGCGAATCCTCAGCGATGCACTCACTTTCGATGACGTGCTGCTGGTGCCGGCCCATTCGACCGTGCTGCCGCGCGACGTCTCTCTCGCCACCCGCCTGACCCGCAACATTCGCCTGAACCTGCCGATCATCTCGGCGGCGATGGACACGGTCACCGAAGCGCGCCTCGCCATCACCATGGCGCAGTGCGGCGGGATCGGCATCATCCACAAGAACCTCTCGATCGAGCGCCAGGCCGCTGAAGTGCGCCTGGTCAAGAAGTTCGAGGCGGGCGTCATCCGCGACCCGCTCACCGTCGGTCCCTACACCTCGATCGGTGAGGTCAAGCGCATCACCCGCGAACACAACATCTCCGGTGTGCCGGTAGTCGAGGGCGAGCAGCTGGTCGGCATCGTGACCCACCGCGATTGGCGCTTCGAGACGAAGCCCGACGATCCGGTGCGCAACATCATGACCCGCAAGGAGCGTCTGGTTACGGTGAAGGAAGGCGCGGGCGACGACGAGGTGCTGGCGCTGCTCCATAAGTACCGGATCGAAAAGGTGCTGGTGGTCGACGATGAGTTTCGCCTACGCGGTCTGATCACAGTCAAGGACATTCAGAAGGCGCACGACAACCCGAACGCCTGCAAGGACGAGCACGAGCGCCTGCGGGTCGGCGCCGCGGTCGGCGTCGGCGGCGACACCGAGCAGCGCGTCGATGCGCTGATCGAGGCCGGTGTCGACCTGCTGGTGGTCGATACCGCACACGGTCACTCGCAGGGCGTGATCGATCGCGTGCGGTGGGTGCGCAAGCATCAACCGAATCTGTCGCTGATCGCCGGCAACATCGTTACCGGCGACGCCGCGCGGGCACTGGTGGACGCCGGCGTCGACGCGGTCAAGGTGGGTGTCGGCCCAGGCTCGATCTGCACCACTCGCATCATCGCTGGCGTCGGCGTACCGCAGATCACCGCCATCGGCCTGGTGGCCGACGCGCTCGCGGGCAGCGAGGTTGGTCTGATCGCCGACGGCGGCATCCGGTACTCTGGCGACATCGCCAAGGCGATCGTCGCCGGCGCGGACTGCGTGATGATCGGCGGCATGTTCGCCGGCACCGAGGAGGGCCCCGGCGAGGTCGAGCTGTATCAGGGACGCTCCTACAAGAGCTATCGCGGCATGGGCTCGCTCGGCGCAATGGAGAAGGGCTCGAGCGATCGCTACTTCCAGGAGGAAGCCGAAGCCGACAAGCTGGTGCCGGAAGGCATCGAGGGACGCGTGCCCTACCGCGGCCCGCTGCGCAACATCGTCCATCAGCTCGCCGGCGGGTTGCGCGCTGCGATGGGCTACGTTGGCTGCGCGACGATCGAGGAGATGCGCCGCAGGCCGCAGTTCGTGCGCATCACCTCGGCCGGGCGGCGTGAGTCGCACGTGCACGACGTCGCCATCACCAAGGAAGCGCCGAACTACCGCCTCGACTGAGGCCGCTGGCGCCTCGCCCGCCCGCTCCCGAGCTGAGCCCCCGCATGCACGACATCCATCGCGACAAGATCCTCATCCTCGATTTTGGCGCCCAATACACCCAGCTGATCGCCCGCCGCATCCGCGAAATCGGTGTCTACTGCGAGATCCGCGCCTGGGATCAGGATCCAGCCGCGATCGCCGGGTTCGGCGCCAAGGGCATCATTCTCTCCGGCGGACCCGAGTCGACCACCGCGGCCGCGGCGCCGCGCGCGCCGCAGGAAGCCTTCGATGCCGGCGTGCCGGTGCTCGGCATCTGCTACGGCATGCAGACCCTGGCCGCCCAGCTTGGCGGAGCGACCACGGCCGGTGGTGCGCGTGAATATGGCCACGCCACGGTCGAAGTGGTCGCCGAAGATCTCCTGCTCGGTGGTCTCAGCGATCATCCCGGACGCCGCGCGCTGGATGTCTGGATGAGCCACGGCGACCACGTGAGCGCGACGCCGCCGGGTTTTCGCGTGACCGCCCGCACCGAGCGCATTCCGGTAGCCGCCATGGCCTACGACGCGCGACGGCTCTACGGTCTGCAGTTTCACCCCGAGGTCACCCACACCCGACAGGGCCGCGCGCTGCTGGAGCGTTTCGTGGTCGAAATCTGCGGCTGCGATCGGCGCTGGACGCCGGCCGAGATCATCGCCGACCAGATCGAGCGCGTGCGCGCCGCGGTCGGCGACGAGCGCGTGCTGCTTGCGCTCTCCGGCGGGGTCGACTCCTCGGTGGTCGCCGCCCTCCTGCATCGCGCAATCGGCGACCGCCTGACCTGCGTCTTCGTCGACACCGGCCTGATGCGCTGGAAGGAAGGCGACCAGGTGATGGCAACCATGGCGGAGCACATGGGCGTCAATGTGATTCGGGTCGACGCCGCCGAGCGCTATTTCCGGGCGCTGGCCGGGGTCAGCGAGCCGGAGGCCAAACGCAAGATCATCGGCCGCCTGTTCATCGAGCTGTTCGAGGAGCAGGCCAGCCGGCTCGAAGGCGTCCGCTGGCTGGCGCAGGGCACGATCTACCCGGACGTCATCGAATCCGCCGCCAGCGCCAGCGGCAAGGCCCAGCTCATCAAGAGTCACCACAACGTCGGCGGTCTGCCGGAGCGCATGAACCTGAAGCTGGTCGAGCCGTTGCGCGAGCTGTTCAAAGACGAAGTGCGTCGCATCGGCATCGAGCTCGGGTTGCCGCCGGCCATGGTGCACCGCCACCCGTTCCCCGGTCCTGGTCTCGGCGTGCGCGTGCTGGGCGAGGTGTGCCCCGCGTACGTGGAAATCCTGCAGCGCGCCGATGCCATCTTCATCGACGAGCTTCGCGCGGCCAAGCTCTACGATCAGGTGAGCCAGGCCTTCGCGGTGTTCCTGCCGGTGAAATCAGTCGGCGTGGTCGGCGACGCGCGCGCCTACGAGTGGGTGATCGCGCTGCGCGCGGTGGAGACCATCGACTTCATGACCGCCCGCTGGGCACAGCTTCCCCACGATTTTCTGGCGCGCGTATCAACCCGGATAATCAACGAAGTAGTTGAAGTATCTCGTGTCGTTTATGACATCAGCGGCAAGCCGCCGGCGACAATCGAGTGGGAGTGATTCGACGTCTGGCACCCCAACTTCCGCAGCTAATGACGTAAGTGCTTGCTCCACTTGAGCTAGGAGTGGCGTTTGTGGCACAACGCTAGTGGTTTGGCGGGGTTTTGGTGCCGAGGGCGCTGAAGAGTTCTTGCTGAACGGGGGTGGGCGCGTTGATGCCGCGCAGGGTTTCGCTTCCGACCTTGACCTGATGACGCTGGATGGTCTGCAGGAGCTTGAGGACGGCGCTGGGCGAGTGGTGGTTGCCGGCCGCCTTGAGCC
>CAZORA010000029.1:0-30657 GCA_964582225.1 uncultured Dokdonella sp.
ATGATCGGCATGATCGCGCTGGCCGGCATCATCGTGCGCAACTCGATCCTGCTGATCGATTTCATCGAGCACTCGCTGGCCGCCGGCACGCCGCTCGAACGGGCCGTGATCGACGCCGGAGCGGTGCGCGCCAAACCGATCGCACTGACCGCGCTGGCGGCGATGCTCGGCGCCTTCTTCATCCTCGACGACCCGATCTTCACCGGCCTCGCGGTGTCCCTGATCTTCGGCATCCTGATCTCGACGGCGCTGACTCTGCTGGTGATCCCACTCCTCTACTACGCCTGGCGCAGCCGTGATCCGGAGCCTCCCGTGGAGGGCCCCGGAAACCCCGAATCCGTACTGTCGCCCGCGCCGTGGCAACCATGACGGCAGGGCGGATCCCTTCGGGTTTTCTCGGTTCGGCGTTTTGATCGGAGGCAGTCACGACGGTCGCGGCGCCTGATGCCGCCTCCGCAGCGGACCGGCCGGTTTGCACATCCAGCGATCGAGCCTGCCCTCGCGCGAACGTCTATGGGGCGGGACGCCAGTTCGCGTGCTGCTGCCAAAACTCGACGCTGCGGCCGTAGGCCGCGCGGTCCAGGACGACCCCGGAACCCCCCTCCTCTACCCCCAGCGCGTTGCGCATCATCGTGATCGGCGCCATCGGGATTTCCTCCGGCTGCAAGGTGTAGAGGCAGCCGACGACACCCCAGTCGGCCGCGATCAGCGTCTTTTCCCGGGCCAGCTGTTCGCGGCTGTAGAGAATCGGAATCAGATACCTGGCGGGCGGCGGCTCGAGGCCCTCGAACCAGCGCACCAGCACCGGCAGCTCCGCGCGGGTGCGCGCCTCGTAGGCGCTGCGCAGGAACGCGCGATTGGCCTCGGTGATCGGCATGGCGGTACAGCGGGTCGATGTCCAGTTGTGGTGAACGTGAAGCCGGCAGAAGGGCGCATAACCTTCCAGCACCGCCAGCGGCGCTTCTTCGTTCAGGCGCCGGATGAACCCATCCGGGCTTTCGTCGCGAATGGCGCTCGGCCGTGGCTCGGCAGGAAACAGGCGCAGACGGGCAAATTCGGTGAGGGCGATGCTCATGAGGATCGGTGTGATCACGCGGGGAACACCTGGACGGACAGAGTCGAGGTGCAAAGTTCGTCGTATGGAGCAGATTTTCGCCCATTTTCCGATTGATGAGGTGTCTCGGGCAAACGTCGTGCGAAAGCGGATGGCGGCACCCGACCCCTGACGCTTGCGATCCATTTCGCGCCGATCGCTCGTTGGCGCCAAGCGCTTCGCAGCGCTGATCGTCGCAATGGATGACCCGGGCGAACGACGCGTATCTCAATTTTGCCATTGCGAATAATTCGCATTTGTGATCTTATGCGCAGCCCGTCCGGGCGGAGCCTCTCGCGCGCCCGCCACAGCGAACGAGGCAGCGCTCCAACGCAGCCGAACCCGGCGGCCTCGCCCTCTCCCTCGCGCCAAGGCAACCCATGTTCTCGCTTCGCAACCGCCTGCTCACTTCCGGCCGCGCATGGCTTCCCACGCTCTCGCTGAGCCTCGCCCTCTCCCTCACGCTGCAGGCAGGAGGCGCCCACGCCGACGAGGCGGCTGCGGCGAGCCCGGAAGTCCCGGAAACGACCCTCGAGCCCATCGAGGTCAGCGGTTTCCCCTTCAAGGGTTACCGCAGCGAGCGCATTTCGTCGGCGACCAAGACCGACACGCCACTGATCGACATTCCACAGGCGATCAACGTCGTCACCCGCGAGCAGATTCGCGATCAGGCGATCCAGAGCATGGCCGAAGCCGTGCGCTATGTTCCGGGCGTCGGTTTCGCCCAGGGCGAGGGCAATCGCGACACCCCCATCTTTCGCGGCAACAGCTCGACCGGCGATTTCTACGTCGACGGCGTGCGCGACGACGTGCAGTACTTCCGCGACCTCTACAACGTAGAGCGGATCGAGGTGCTCAAAGGCCCCAACGCGATGATCTTCGGCCGCGGCGGCTCCGGCGGCATCATCAACCGCGTGACGAAGGCGCCGGATTGGAGCGAGACGCGCCGGCTCGACCTGACGCTGGGATCCTGGAGCGACCGGCGAATCAGCGGCGACGTGGACCACGCTCTGAGTGAGCGAGCGGCACTGCGGGTAGCCGGCGTGTATGAGAAGTCCGACAGCTTCCGCGACGGCTACGAGTTGGAGCGCTGGGGCATCAACCCGACGCTGTCGTTCCGGCTCGGTGACGCGACCTTGCTGACGCTCGGCTACGAGCACTTCGAGGACGAGCGCACCGGTGATCGTGGCGTGCCCTCCTGGCTCGGTCGACCGCTCGACATGGACCCCTCGACCTTCTTCGGCAACCCCACGCTGAGTCCGATCGTTGCCAAGATCGACGCCTTCAACCTGCTGCTCGACCACGAGTTCGACAGCGGCGTAACCCTGCGCAATCACACCCGTTGGGCCGACTACGCCAAGACCTACCAGAATGTCTATCCCGGCGCGGTCAACGCCAGCGGTACCGAAGTCGCGCTGAGCGCCTACCGCCGCAAGAGCGACCGCAGCAACTTGTTCAACCAAACCGACCTCAGCTTCGGCTTTGCCACCGGCAGCGTGCGCCACGAGTGGCTGCTCGGCTTCGAGCTGGGCCGCCAGGACACCTGGAACACGCGTGACACCGGCTATTTCCTCGCAGCCGGACCGGACGTGCGTTCGATCAGCGTGCCGATCGACGCGCCGATCGCGCCGCTGCCGGTCGAGTTCCGCCGCGCAGCGAGCGACGCCGACAACCGTTCGGATGTCAACCTGGCGGCGCTCTACGTGCAGGACCAGATTGCGCTGACTGAACAACTGCATGCGATCGTTGGCCTGCGCTACGACCGCTTCGAGGCCGAGCTCCTGGACCATCGCGACGGCAGCCGCCTGTCGACCGTGGATCATCCAGTTTCGCCGCGCGCCGGCCTGGTCTACAAACTGAAGGACGACCTCTCGCTCTATGCCAGCTACAGCGTGGCCTTCCAGCCTCGTGCCGGCGAGCAGCTCGCCTCGCTCACCGCGAATAACGCGGCGCTCGCGCCGGAAAAGTTTCGCAACTACGAAATCGGCGCCAAATGGGACCTGCGCGACGAACTCTCGGCCTCGCTCGCGCTGTATCGCCTGAACCGCAGCAACGTGGCCGTCGTCGACCCGCTCGATCCTTCGCTGTCGATCCTGGTCGACGGTCAGCGCAGCGAGGGGATCGAGTTCTCGCTCGCCGGGCGCCTGAGCGAGCGCTGGCAGCTCATCGGCGGCTACGCCTGGCAGGACGGTCGCATCACCCATACGCAGTCGGCCAACGCGCAACAGGGCGCCGCCCTGGCGCAGACTCCGCGACATAGCTTTTCGCTGTGGAACCGCTACGACTTCTCGCCGCGCTGGGGCGTCGGTCTCGGCTTGGTGGCACGCAGCAGCGTCTATGCTTCCACCGACAACAAGGTGACCCTGCCCGGCTACGCGCGCCTCGACGCCGCGATCTACTACACGATCAGCGAGGATCTGCGCCTGCAGGCCAACATCGAGAACCTTCTCGACCGCCGCTACTGGGCCAACGCGCACAACAACAACAACATCAGTCCGGGCTCACCGCGCGCGCTGCGGATCGGCCTGGACCTGCGTTTCTGAGGCCCTCGAAAGGAACCTATCTCTCCATACGGACAAAGAGATATAGTAGCCGCTCGACTTCCCGCGAAAGCGAGCCATGGGCGCCCCGATCTCCTTCGAATTCTTTCCGCCGAAGACCGATGAGCAAAAGGCCGGCCTCGAAGCAGCACTGCCCAGGCTCAAGCGCCTACAGCCGGAGTATGTGAGCTGCACCTTCGGCGCTGGCGGATCGACGCTGAGCTATACGCCGGAGACGGTGCATCATCTGCGCCTGCAGCACGGCCTGGACGCGGCTCCACACGTGTCCTGCATGGGCGGCACGCGCGAGGAGATTCACGCCCTGCTCGATCAGTACGTGGCACTCGACTGCCGGCGGATCGTCGCCCTGCGCGGCGACCTGCCGTCGGGCATGGCGAGCCACGGCGATTTCCGCTACGCGAGCGAGCTGGTCACCTTCATCCGCCAAGGTTGGGGTGAGCACTTTCGCATCGAGGTCGCCTGCTACCCCGAGGTCCACCCACAGGCGGAGGACGCCCACGCCGACCTGCGGCACTTCAAGCGCAAGGTGGAAGCCGGGGCCGACGGCGCCATCACCCAGTACTTCTTCAACGCCGATGGTTATTTCCGCTTCGTCGAGGCCGTGCGCGCCACCGGCATCGAGATTCCGATCGTCCCTGGCATCATGCCGATTGCCAACTTCAGCCAGCTGCGGCGTTTCTCCGAGCTCTGCGGTGCCGAGATCCCGCGCTGGCTAAGCCGGCGCCTGAGCGCCTACGGTGACGACGCCGAGTCGATTCGCGAGTTCGCCGCCGACGTGGTCGCCGACCTGTGTCGTCGGCTGCTCGAGGGCGGCGCGCCGGCTCTGCACTTCTACACCCTGAACCGGGCGCGAGCGACGCTCGCGGTGTGCAGGCGGCTCGGCCTGGCCGGCGCCTGAGCGGCACCCTCGTCCGTGAGCGCAACAGGCGTCAGCCCCGCGCGGCTCATCGTCGCTGCGGCGCTCGCTCTCGCCGTCCCCCTCGAAGCTGCAGCGCAGCGTATCCATCGCTGCCAGGGTGAGCACGGCGAGGCGGTGTTCTCCGAACGACCGTGCGCTCCAGCTAGCGATCAGGCAGGCAAACTGGTCGCCGCGGAAAAGACGCTCGAGCAGGCGCCACCGTCGGGCTGCGCGACCTCACCCGAAGAAATCGAGAGGCGTCTGCGCGCCGCGATCGCCCGGCACGACGCCAACGCAATGTCCGGCCTGATGCGCTGGCAGGGCTACGGCAGCGCGGGCGCCCGGGCGCGGATGCTGCGCCTACGCGAGCTCGCCGCAGAACCACTGCTCGACCTGCTGAGCACCGGCGACATCGGTTCGTCGAGCGCGGGCCTGCGCCTGCGCGTCGGCGGCACTGAGGGTCGTGAGCTGCAGGAGGAAAACTTTACCCTGATGAGCGACGGCGGTTGCTTCTGGCTCGAGTGGTAGGCACGGCAGCTGCGCGCCGGCACGACGATCGTGGCCGAGGTCGTAAAATTGCGGTTTCACCGCAGCCGGAGACCGTCATGTCCAGCCCAACCTATCCGCCCTTCGTCTGGCACAACGGCCACATCAAGCCCTGGGCGGAAGCCACCGTGCACGTGATGGCGCACGCGCTGCACTACGGATCTTCGGTGTTCGAGGGAATCCGCTGCTATCGCACCCCGCGTGGCCCGGCGATCTTTCGCCTGAGCGACCATCTGCGGCGCCTGTTTCATTCGGCCAAGATCTACGACATGGCGCTGCCCTTCACGCAGGACGACTTGGCGCGCGCCTGTCGCGAAGTGGTGGAAGCCAATGGTCTGGAGCAGGCCTATCTACGGCCGATCGCCTACCGCGGCCTGGGCGGCTTCGGCCTCGCAGCGCAGACGCCGATCGACGTCGCGGTGGCGAGCTGGGAGATGGGCGCCTACCTCGGCCCTGGCGTGCTGGAACAGGGCATCGACGCCTGCGTTTCCAGCTGGCAGCGCTTTGCGCCGAACACGATTCCGGCCGGCGCCAAGGCCGGCGGCAACTATCTGTCGGGCCAGCTGATGGCGCGTGAGGCGCGCCGGCTCGGCTTCGGCGAAGGCATCGCCCTGGCCTCGACCGGCCTGCTCAGCGAAGGCGCCGGCGAGAACGTGTTTCTGGTCTTCGACGGCGCGCTGCACACGGCGCCGGTCAGTGCGGCGCTGCTGAACGGCATCACCCGCGCGAGCCTGATCCGCCTCGCCCTGGACGCGGGCATCGATGTAGTCGAGCGTGATCTTCCGCGTGAATATCTCTATCTCTGCGACGAGCTCTTCATGTGCGGCACCGCGGCCGAGATCACGCCGATTCGCTCGGTCGACGGCAAGCCGGTGGGTACCGGCAAGCCGGGGCCGCTGACTGCACGCATGCAGGAACTCTTTTTCGGCCTGTTCGACGGCCGCACCGAAGATCGCCACGGCTGGCTGGAGCCGCTGCGAGCGTGAGCTCGCCTCAGCTGCCGCCACGAAGCGAAAATTGGATCATCGCGGTGGCGCCGCCCTGCGGGCGCGGCGCCAGCGACACCTTCCAGCCGTAGAGCTCGCACAGGCGACGCACGATGGCAAGGCCGAGCCCGCCGCCCTTGCCGACCGTGGTGCCGCGCACGCCGCGTTCGAAGAGGAGCTCGGCGTCCTCGGCCCTGATCCCCGGCCCGGTGTCCTCGACCGCGACGCGGCCGTGGCCGACGCTGACGATGACCTCTCCGGCGGGCGTGTACTTGAAGGCGTTGCCGATCAGATTGCCGAGCGCAACCGAGACCACCGAAGCCGGCGCGGCGACCTCCAGCGGGCCGTCGAGATCCACCCGAACCTGCACCGGCTTGCTGCCCAGATGCGGGCGCTGGGCATCGACGATCTGTTCGACCAAGCGCGCCACGTCGGTGGTATCGCCATCGGTCGGTGCCTGACGCTCGCGACGCGACAGCAGCAGCAGGGCGTCAATCAGCTCGCTCGACTGGCGCACCGCGCGCTCGATGCGCTTGAGTCGCTCGCGCGGCCGGTCGCCCAGTTCGGAGGACGCCTGCAGGAGCTCGGTGGTGCTGGCGATGACCGCCAGCGGTGTGCGCAGCTCGTGGCTGACGTCTGCATTGAACTCGCGATCGCGCTGCACCATCTCGGTCAGGCGCGTCGAATAATCGTCGAGCGCGGCGGCCAGTTGACCCACCTCGTCGTCCGGGAAATGCGCCCTAAGAAGTCCCGGGCGACCGCTGCGGCTCATCTCGCGCACGCGCCGCGCCAGATCGCTGACCGGGCTCATCACCCGCGCCGACAACCAGAAGCCGATCAAGAGCGAAAACAGCGCAAAGGCCAGCACCGCCGCGATCAGCACGGTCAGCAGCTGACGTTCGCCGAGCTTCTGGCTGCTGATATCGAAGCGCAGGAACGCCCAGTAGTCGGCATCCTTGTAGACGGCCAGCTTGAACGGCCGACGCTCGCCATCGCCGGCGCTGTCCTCGATGTCGTAGACGCCGGTCGTGAACTTCTGCCAGGCGAAGGGCACGTTGGAAAACTTGCGTGCGGCGAAGATGTCGACGAAGTAGACGCTCATCGTCCACGGCGCGTTGGGATCGGGATTGTCGCGCTTGAAGTCGACGAAGCGCTTGACCTCGCGCTCCAGCGTGGTGTTGATCAGCTGGTCCTCGAGACGCATGCGCATGTAGATCGTGGCGCTCGCGAACAGTGCGGTCAGGCTGAGCCCGAACAGCGCGAACGAGATGATGATGCGCGAGCGCAGCCTACGTCGGTAGCGCATCCGGATCGACCATGCGGTAGCCGATGCCGTGCCGGGTCTGGATCAACGGCTTGTCGAAGGGCTTGTCGATCACCGCCCGCAAACCGTGGATATGCACGCGCAGCGAGTCGCTGTCGGGCAGCTCCTCGCCCCAGACGCGGGTTTCGAGCTCCTGCCGGGTGACCACCGAAGGAGCGGCTTCCATCAGCGCCTGCAGAAGCTTCAGGCCGATCGGATTCAGCGGAATTTCCTTGCCGGCGCGGACGATGGTCAAGGTGTCGAGGTTGTAGCTCAAATCGGCCAGATGCAGCACGCGACTCTTGGGACCCTTGCCGCGCCGGCCGAGAACTTCCAGCCGCGCTGCGAGCTCCTGCAGCGCGAAGGGCTTGACCATATAGTCGTCCGCTCCGCAGTCGAAGCCGCTGAGCTTGCTGCCCAGGCTGTCGCGCGCGGTCAACATCAGCACGGGAGTCTGTCGCCTTGCCTCCTGACGCAACTTGCGGCAGACCTCGATGCCGTCCATGCCAGGCAGGCCGAGATCGAGCACGATCACGTCGAAATCGTGCACCACGGCAAGGTGCAGCCCGGTCACGCCATCGCCGGCAAAGTCGACGATATGACCCTTGTCGGCAAGGAAGTCGCCGATGTTGGCGGCGATATCGCTGTTGTCTTCGATGACGAGAATGCGCATGGCAGAGTCAGGAGCCTGTCGGGCAGATGGAATCGACTCCGGAAATGCGCTCGAGCGAAGGTGGGCTTCGATCGCACTACCCGCTGACCGCGGTTCCAGCAGCCGGGAAACGGCGGGACGGTGGGCGCGCCGGTTCGTTTACCGCCAGTTCGTCACCCGTCCGAACGAGCCCTAGCTTATCGTGGAATCGGCGGCAGCGCGCCTGTTGGGCGACCGCAATGAAAATGGCCCGGGAAAGCGCCAATTGCGGGAACGCGCTTCGCCCGGGCCCAAGACTGTTGCCCCGATACCGTAATCTGCCGGTCAACGGCCTGACCGAAGGAGTGTCGCGCAAACCACAGCGTCTGGATGCTAGGGCTTCCGCTATTAAGACGCTGTTAAAAACGCGTATGAAACTCGCTGAGAAACGCGGGAAACCCCACCGACTGAGGTTCCCTACCGAAGCTCACTCCCGACGCACTGTCGGGCCCTCCGACCGCGCGACGACTCGCGCGGTCGGCGGTTGCTGAACTCAGTTGCCGGGGGGCTGAGTGCCACCCCCGCGCATGAACTCCTGCTGGTAGGCTTCCTGGCCCTTGCGGCGAATTTCTTCGCTCTGTTTCAGCGTGCGACAGGTCTTCTGCTTGAAGTGCGAGCCCGAGCGCGATTCCATGGTGCAGACGAGGCGGTTGCCGTCGTTGCGCGTCAGGACCGCATTGATCCGCTCTTGCGCATTCATCAGATCCACCTGCTGCCGATCGTTCAGCGCTTCGAGCGAGCCCGCGCCGCGCAGCAGGCCATCGATCCGCTCCAGATCGCTCTCGACCGCCGAACGATCGCTGCGATTGATGGCGCCGTAGCGGCCATTTTCACTCATTTCTTCACGGACCTTTTCCGCCTGCGCCTGAAACGCGGCAGGCGTATTGACCGCAAATTTCCACTGCTTCGACGCAGCAGCGACCGTCGCCGGAACGACGCAGAAGGCAATCGACGCGACCACAGCCGCGACAAGGTGAAGATCGAAGCGCATCGAGGTGTCCTCAAGGAGGGGGAGAGTCAGACCGCTGGCTTGACCAGCGTAGGGCTGCGCGCCGATCGAGAGGTCGGCCGCACGCGCCAGAACGGAAAGTTACGGCGGCGGCGGTAGGCGTGTCAACTCTTTGGACGTAAATGTGGCTGGTGGCCGGCCGGAGACATTCCGTTCAGGAGTTCCCTTGACTGGATGGCCTGTCTTCTCGCAGCAGTCGCTCCAGGTGCTCGATGATGGCCGCAGCGACGTCGACTCCGCTAGCCGCCTCGATTCCATCGAGCCCGGGGGAGGAGTTCACTTCGAGCACCAGCGGACCGCGCCGCGAGCGCAGCAGATCGACGCCGGCGACGCCGAGGCCCAGAACGCGGGCGGCGCAAACCGCGATTTTCCGCTCGGCAGCGCTGGTGTCGACGCCGCGCGCGCTGCCGCCACCGTGCAGGTTCGCGCGAAAATCACCGTCCGGCGCGCGGCGCTCCATCGCCGCAATCACCCGCTCGCCGACGACGAAGCAGCGCAGGTCGGCACCGCCTGCCTCGGCCACATATTCCTGCACCAGGAAGTTCGCGTAGAGGCTGCGAAACGCATCGACCATGCCCTGTGCCGCAGCGCGCTTTTCGGCCAGCAGCACCCCGCGACCCTGCGCGCCCTGATTGAGCTTGATGACGTGCGGTGGTTCGCCGATCAGGTCGAGCAGGCCGGCGGTATCGTCAGGATTGTCGCCAAACACGGTAACCGGCAGGTCGAGCCCGGCGCTCGCCAGAAGCTGCAGCGCGCGCAGCTTGTCGCGCGCGCGCAGGATCGCGTCCGAACCATTGGGCGTCACCACGCCCATCATTTCGAACTGTCGCACCACCGCGGTGCCGTAGAACGTGATAGAGCTGCCGATCCGCGGCAGCAGCGCATCGATCCCACGCAAGGCGCGACCCCGGTAGTAGACCTCGAAGCGCCCGGCGGCGATGCGCATGTAGCAGCGTAGGGGATCCAGCACCCGCACGCTGTGGCCACGCGCACGTGCCGCCTCGACCAAGCGAACGCTGGAAGGCAGGCGCGCATTGCGCGACAGAATGGCGACTTTCACCTGCGCGCCTGCAGCATCAGCGGTCGGCGGTGCGCGCGACGCGGGTAGCGGCTGGAGCGGGTGAAGGGAATCGAACCCTCGTCGTAAGCTTGGGAAGCTTCTGCTCTACCATTGAGCTACACCCGCCGAAGCGCGCAGATTAGCGGTCGTGGCCAGCGCACGGCAAGGCCCGCGCAAACGGGCCGCGACACAGGAACTGACCTGCAAGGCTTTATCGATGTGGGGTAAACGGACGCAAAGCCAGGTTCGCGGACGGCGTCCATTCAGCGTCGTTCCGCTCATCATTACTGCGAGTCGAACGCCACTGCATCGTGCATCCGCAGACTCGAGGAGGATTGAGATGTCGGAGATCAGATTCCCGCGCAAGTTCCGCTTCTGGCACGTGCTCGCTCTGGTGCTGCTGTTTGCCGTGGGAACAGGCGCAGCGTTCGCAGACGAGTTCAGCCGAGTAGCCCGTGTCAGCTATCTTGGCGGCAGCGTAAGCTTCCAACCAGCGGGCGACGACCAATGGCTGCCGGCGTCCCTGAACCGGCCGTTGATCGCCGGCGACGCGGTCTACACCGATCGCGACTCACGCGTCGAATTCGAGCTCGGCGGAGTGACCATCCGGCTCGACGAGGACAGCAACTTCACCCTGCTGAACCTCGACGACTCGATCGCCCAGATCGAGCTCACTTCCGGCACCATCAACCTCGACGTACGCCGCCTGGGCACCAACGATCGCTACGAGATCGATACGCCTACCCTCGCCTTCGTGGTCAACCGCCCCGGCAGCTATCGGGTCGACGTCGCGCCGGGGGGCGATTCGAGCATGGTCACCGTGTTCGACGGCGGCGGCGAGGTTTACGGCGAAGACAACGCCAGCTACGCCGTACGCGCCGGCAGTACCTACCGCTTCAACGACTCCAGGCTTCACGACTACGAGATTCTCGACATCCCGCGCGACGATCCCTTCGATCGCTGGTGCGCGGAGCGCAACGCGCGCTACCAGAACTCGGTCTCCCGCAACTATGTACCCGAAGGCATGATCGGCTACGCTGACCTCGACACCTACGGCAGCTGGCGCGACACACCCGACTATGGCAACGTCTGGTATCCGACCACGGTAGCCGTGGGCTGGGCGCCGTACCGCAGCGGGCACTGGTCCTGGGTAGGCCGTTGGGGCTGGACGTGGATCGACACCGCACCGTGGGGCTTCGCGCCCTTCCACTACGGGCGCTGGGCCTACATCGGCGGGCGTTGGGGCTGGTGCCCGGGCCCGCGCACAGGATTTGCCGTCTACGCGCCAGCCATGGTCGCCTTCGTCGGCGGCAGCGCCTGGGGCAGCAGCATCGCGATCGGCGTGGGTGGCCCACCGATCGGCTGGTTCCCGCTGGGACCACGCGACGTCTATGTGCCGTGGTATCACAGCTCGCGCGACTACTTCTTCAACGTCAACCGCCACAACACGCGGGTGGTGATCAACAACACCTACATCACCAACGTCTACAACGACTACTCGCGCGGCCGCCCGATCCGTGGCGCGGACTACATGTACCACGCGCAGACCAATGCCGTGACCGCAGTTCCGCGCGACGTGTTCACCGCCTCGCGACCGGTGCTGCAGTCGCAGGTGCGGGTCAGCCCCGCCAACCTGCGCACCGCCCAGGTCACCAGTCAGCTGAGCGTGGCGCCGGTACGGGCCAGCTTCGGCGCGGCCAACGGCAACCTGCGGCCGGTCGCGCCACCGACGGCAGTGGCCAATCGCAGCGTCATCGCGCGCACCGCGCCGCCGGTGCGCCCGGCTTCGGTGACCCGGCAGCTGCAGGCGATCGAGAGCAATCGCAACCAGCCGCTGCAGCGTGCGCAGCTGCAAGATTTGACCCGCTCCCAACCAGCGCAGCGTGCCGAGGTCGCGCGGCGCGTGCGCGTCGTCGGCCAAGGAGCTAGCGCCACCCCACAGCTCATTCCGCAGCGCAGCCCGGCAGCGGCCGGTGCGCGACAAAGTGGGCCGGACGCCGCAGCGGCGACGCGCACCGCGCCGACCGGCGCACCGACGCGCGGCGCGCCCAACCGCAGCGTTCCGGAAGTGGCTCCCAGCCGCTCGGCGCCGACCACTGCCCCAAGCCGCCGCGTCTCCGAGCGGCCGGCTCCGGCCACTTCAGCCCCGCACCGTAGCGTGCCGACGCCAAGCCGCGCGGCGCCGACACCTGCCCCCACCCGCAGCGTTCCGGAGCGTTCGGCGCCCACCCGTGAGGACAGCGACACACGCCAGCGCGGCGCGCTGCCCTCGTCTCGCTTCGCTCCCGCCCGCGGCGCTGCCACCGGCGCCCCGAGCCCACGCAGCGAGCCAGCGCCGCGCAGCGAGCCTGCCCCTCGCTACAGCGCACCCACGCCGCGCAGCGAGCCGGCCCCCCGCTACCGCGCACCCACGCCGCGCAGTGAGCCAGCGCCCCGCTACAGCGCGCCCGCGTCGCGCAGTGAGCCAGCCCCCCGCTACAGCGCGCCCGCGCCGCGCAGTGAGCCTGCCCCCCGCTACAGCGCGCCCGCGCCGCGCAGCGAGCCAGCACCGCGCTACAGCGCGCCCGCGCCGCGCAGCGAGCCAGCACCGCGCTACAGCGCGCCCGCGCCGCGCAGCGAGCCGGCCCCCCGCTACAGCGCACCCGCGCCGCAGGTCGAGCGCAGCGCACCCCCCCCGGCGGTCCGCTCGGAGCCACCGTCGGCGCCATCCGAGTCGCGCTCGGAGTCGAAACCGCGGACTGCACCGCGTCGACGCGAACCCGCCTGAGCGCTGTCGCCCGGCTCGAGCTTCATGACGCGGGTGCCCGTTTGGGCACCCGCATGGGCTCGGGCCACTCACTGCGAACCCATCGCCCGCGCAACAGCTCGTTTCGCCCGGCTCGGCAACACCCGATCACCACGCCACGGCGCAGGCGGCAGCTCCAACGACACATCCCTGCGGCTCATGTGGCAAGCAGGTGCCTGCAGATCCGTTTGCGGACGATTTGCGCCGCAGTCACCGGCGCGGCGCGCCGCCGAACCAGGTCGGAATTTCCTCGACGTCGCGGGCAGCACGCATCCGGCTCACTATGTTGGTCGAGCGGCGGTGGCAGGATCGCGGAGAACGCCGTCTGGATGCAGCAACCGGAACCGCGACCTGAGGACGTTCGCGCCCTCCAACGAAAGCACCGAGACGAAACCTGCTGCAGACTCCGCGCCGGCAGGGCATGCTTGCATCCTCGATTCCCGAGTGAGCGATCGTGTCATCCACAGGCACCTCCGACCCGCCAGCACCCGTGCGCGCGATTCGCAGCTTCGTCTTGCGCCAGGGGCGCATCACCGCGGCGCAGCAGCTGGCCTTTACGCGCCACTGGCCGCGTTACGGGCTCGACTACACGGCGCGGAAGCGCGATTTCGCCGCCGAGTTCGGGCGCGTCGCGCCGCTCACGATGGAGATCGGTTTCGGCAACGGTGAACAGTTGTTGCATTCCGCACTGACGGCGCCGGAGCGTGATTTCATCGGCGTAGAGGTGCATCGTCCCGGGGTGGGGCGGCTGATGAACGCGCTGGCGGAACAGAAGCTCTACAACGTGCGAATCTATGCGCACGACGCGGTCGAGGTTCTGCGGCAGGAGATCGCCGAGCGGAGCATCGACGAAATACGCATTTATTTCCCCGATCCTTGGCACAAGAAGCGGCATCACAAGCGGCGTCTGATCCAGCCTGCCTTTCTCGGCCTGCTCGCCGCGCGCGTGCGCGGCGGGGGTCGCTTGCATCTGGCGACCGACTGGACCGACTATGCCGAACAGATGCGCGATACGCTGGGTGCCGCGACGGACTGGCGCATCGACCCGGAGCACACCGATCCGCGGCAGCGTCCGCCGTGGCGCATCGAAACCCGCTTCGAACGGCGTGGCCTCGGCCTTGGGCACGAGGTGTGGGATTTCGTGTACCGGCGTGATTGAGACAATCTGAGCAGCGATCACAAGACCCAGCCCGATGGATGCCGGCCTGACCCTGACCACCAATATGGCGCTCGTGTTCGGCCTGCTCGGCTTCACGGTGATCATGCTGGTATTCGAGTGGATCCGCGCCGATCTGGTAGCGCTGCTGGTGATTGTCAGCATCGGAATCATGCGGCTGCTGCCGATCGAGCAGCTGTTTCAGGGCTTCGCCGGCAACGCCGTGATGTCGCTGATCGCGGTGATGATCATGGGCGCCGGCCTCGACCGGACGGGCGTCCTTGGCAAGGCGGCCGCCTTCATCCTGAAGATGGCTGGCGGCGTCGAAGCGCGGGTGTCGCTCTACGTCAACTCGATGGTCGGCGCGCTCTCCTCGGTGATCCAGAGCCAGGCGCTGTCGGCGCTGTTCCTGCCCGTCGTCAGCCGGATCAGCGCGCGCACCGGTATCCCGCTCAAGCGCCTGCTGCTGCCGATGGCCTGCGCCATCCTCTGCGGCACCAACATGACGATGATTTCCAACTCGCCTCTGATCCTGCTCAATGACCTGATCGTCAGCAGCAATCGCAACCTGCCGCCAGGCGCGCAGTCGATCGAGCCGTTTTCGCTGTTCGCGGTGGCCCCGGTCGGCATTCCGCTATTGCTGTTCGGACTGCTCTATCTGGCGCTTTTCACCCGCCGCCTGCTGCCCGACGACGAAGAGCGCCAGAAGGTGACGCCGGGGCGCACCGAAACCTATTTTGCCGAGACCTACGGGATCGCTGGCGAGGTGATCGAACTGGTGGTGACGGCGGACAGCCCGATGGTCGGCATGAGTATCGCCGAGGTGGAACAGCTGCATCGCGCGCCGCTGATCCTCGCCCTGAAGACCGGCAACGACCTGCGCGTGGCGCCACCCGGCGACCAGATGATCTGGGTCGGCAGCGCGCTCGGCGTGCTCGGCAAGCGCGAGGACGTGGCCGAGTTCGCCAACGTCCAGCTCTGCCAGATGCTGCCGCGCCTGCGCAGCTTCGTCGACCTGTTCAACCCGACCCGCGCCGGAATCTCGGAAGTGGTTGTGCCGCCCAGCTCCCGCTGGACGAAGAAGACCATCGGCGCGCTGCGCCTGCGCAAGACCTACGGCATTTCGGTGCTGGCGGTGAACCGCGGCGACCAGGTCTTCCGTGAGGACGTGCGCGCGGTCGAGCTGCGCGCGGGCGACACCTTGGTGCTGCATAGTGTCTGGCGCGATCTGGCGCAGATCGCGCGTTCCAAGGACATCGTGGTGGTCACCGACTACCCGAAAGAGGAAGAACGCCCCAGCCGAATCTGGCACGCGGTCGCTTTCTTCGCGCTGGCGATGGGGCTCGGCCTGTTCACCAATCTGCCGCTGGCGGTGGCGATGCTGGTCGGCGCCGCCGGCATGCTGCTGACCGGCGTGCTCGACATGGACGAGGCCTACGGCGCGATCAACTGGAAGACGATCTTCACCCTCGCCTGCCTGATTCCGCTCGGCTGGGCCATGGACTCCACCGGCGCCGCGGCCTGGATCGCCCAGGAAGTCCTTGTCTATGTGGGCTTGTGGCCGCAGTGGGCAATGCAGACCGTGGTCGCGGTGATCGCGCTGTCGCTCGCACAGATCGTGTCGAACGTGGGCGCGGCGGTGATGATGGTGCCGATGGCGATCAACATTGCACTCGCCTCCGGCGGCAATCCGGCGGTCTACGCGCTGGTGGTGGCGGTCTCCACCTCGAACGTGTTCATCATTCCGAGCGCCAACCCTGTGATCATGATCATTGCCGGCCCCGGCGGCTACTCGACGCGCGACTTCGTGCGCGTCGGCGTACCGCTGACGCTGCTGATGCTAGTCGTGATGCTGGTGGCGGTAAACCTGGTTTTCGGTGGCTGAAGGCAAGGCTCAGGCATCGAGCGGACGCGCCAGCCTGACCACGCCATCGGCAACCGTCACTTCGACCGCGACCAGTCCGCTGCGCGCAGGCCCGCCGCAGCAGTCCCCGCCATCCACCTTGAAGCTTGCGCCGTGCACGGCGCAAGTGATGCGCCCGTCGCGGACGAGAAAACGCCCGGGCGCGTAATCCAGATTGCGTCCAGCGTGCGGGCACTCGTTGTAATAGGCGAAAACGCGCTCACCCTGCCGCAGCAGGATCAGGTCGGCGCCGGCCCCGGCCTCCACGCGCAAACCGATGGCGTCGCCGTCGGGAATTTCATCGAGCCGACAGAGCGGCGCGGGCGAATTCATCGGGTCTTCCGGCACATGACGAAACGGCACTCCATCCTCAATCTACGGGACTCGAGCCGACCCATTCTACACAGCGAGCTGTCTCGATGATCCGCTGGTCCGTGCCCTCATCCGCCACTCGGCACCCACTCGTGCGGGTGCTGCTCGTGGCGTTGGGCGGCGCGCTGACGCTGCTCGCGCTGCTCTTTAGCCTCGCGCTGTTCGCCGTGCTGGCCGTCGGCGCCGGCATCTGGATGGCTGTCGCGCGCGGGCGCCGCAAGCCGACTGCGCAGCCTCCTCCGGGCGCCGCGACGGCGGTCATCGAAGGCAGCTTCCGCGTGGTGGAAAAGCCTCCCCCTCCGCGCTGACGGCAACGTCGAGATTCACCATGCACGCTTCGGCCCGTGAGCCCGCGACGCCCGCACAGGAGTGGTCCATCCAGCGTCTGTGGGTGCCGCTCGCGCTGCTGTCGCTCTACCTCATCTGGGGCTCCACCTACTTCGCAATTCGCATCGCGCTGACGAGCTACCCTCCGTTTCTGCTCGCCGCCATTCGCTTCCTCGTCGCCGGTGGCGTCCTCTACGCACTCCTGCGCTGGCGCGGAAATGCCGCGCCAACCGGCCCGCAGTGGCGCAATGCAGCCGTCACCGGCACCCTCCTGCTCACGCTCGGCAACGGCCTGGTGTGCGTTGCGGAACAGCACGTGGCTTCGGGTCTGGCGGCCGTGACGCTCGCCAGCATGCCGCTCTTCGCCGCGATATTCGCCGCAATGTACGGCGAGTGGCCGACCCGTCGCGAGCTCGCGGGGCTCGCGCTCGGCTTCGCTGGCGTGGTTCTCCTGGGCACCGCCGGCGGCCTTGGTGGTGAGCCGATCGCCGCGTTGGCACTCCTGATTTCCGCGGCGGCATGGGCGTTTGGTTCGATCTGGAGTCGGCCGCGCGACATGCCGCCTGCGGCGATGAACACCGCCGCGCAGATGCTCGCAGGCGGAGCCGTGCTGCTCGCCCTCGCGCTGCTGACCGGTGAAAGCCTGCCGCAGGCGCCCGCCTTCTCCGCTTCGCTGGCCATCGCCTACCTTGCGTTGTTCGGCTCGCTCGCCGGTTTCACCGCGTATCTCTTCCTCCTCGCCGCGGTCCGACCGGCGCTAGCGACCAGCTATGCCTACGTCAACCCGCCGGTGGCCGTGCTGATCGGTGCGCTGCTCGGCGCCGAAGTCGTGCGCTGGCTCGATCTGGCGGCGATGGCCGTCATTCTAGCCGGAGTCGCGTTGATTGCGGCAAGTCGAAATCGTAGAACGCAAATCTCGACTACTGCACCAACGACGGGCATCGGTGCCGGATACAATGACTAGTTGCGTCCTCGACCAGAACGTCTCCATGTACCTGTCCCGATTTCATCTGAACACCGTCAAAGAGCTGCCGGCTGACGCCGAAATCGCCAGCCACCAGCTGATGCTGCGCAGCGGGATGATCCGCAAGCTGGCGGCCGGCATCTACACCTGGTCTCCGCTCGGTCTGCGGGTTCTCGCCAAGGTGGAGCGCGTCGTGCGGGAGGAAATGGACCGAGCAGGCGCCATTGAACTCCTGATGCCATCGATTCAGCCGCGCGAGCTCTGGGACGAGACCGGGCGCTGGCAGAAGTTCGGCGGACAGCTACTGAAGATCCGCGACCGCAAGGAGGCGGAGTACTGCTACGGGCCGACGCACGAGGAAGTGATCACGGATTACGCCCGCAGCGAGCTGAAGAGCTATCGCCAGCTGCCGATCAACTTCTACCAGATCCAGACCAAGTTCCGCGACGAGATCCGGCCACGTTTTGGCGTGATGCGGGCGCGCGAGTTCCTGATGAAGGACGCTTACTCATTCCACCTGGATGCCGACAGTCTGGCGGCCGAATACCGCAACATGTATGACACCTATTCGCGCATCTTCACGCGGCTTGGACTCCGTTTCCGCGCGGTCGAGGCGGATACCGGGTCGATCGGTGGGAACGCAAGCCACGAGTTCCAGGTGCTGGCGGAATCCGGCGAGGATATCCTGGCTTTCTCCGACGGTTCCGACTACGCGGCGAACATCGAGAAGGCCGAGGCCATCCCGGAACCTGGTGAACGTCCGCAAGCGACGCGCGGGCTTGAGCGCGTGGCGACGCCGACACAGAAAAGCATCGACGAGATCTGCGCACTGCTTGCCGTAACCCCGCAGCAGTGTGTCAAGACCATCGTGATGCGCGGCGTCGACGGCCCCGTGGCGCTGTGCGTGCGGGGCGACCACGAAGTGAACGAAGTGAAGGCCGCCCGCCTGCCGGAGCTTGGCGGCGAAGCGCTGCTTGCGGACGAAGCCGAAATCGTGGCCGCCGCGGGCGTGCCGCCGGGCTTCATCGGCCCGGTCGCGCTACCCAAGGCCATTCCGGTCATCGTCGACCGCAGCGCCGCGCTGCTGGCCGACTTCGTGTGCGGCGCAAACGAGGAAGGGGCGCACTGGCTCGGCGCCAACTGGGAACGCGACGCGAGAATCACGCGCATTGCCGACATCCGCAAAGTGCTGGCTGGCGACCCATCCCCCGATGGGCGCGGCCGGCTGCAGATCGCGCGGGGAATCGAGGTCGGCCATGTGTTTCAGCTCGGCAGCCGCTATGCCGAGGCAATGAAGGCCAGCGTGCTAGATGAGGAAGGCAAGGCGCGGGTCATGCAAATGGGCTGCTACGGCATTGGCGTGAGCCGCATCGTGGCTGCCGCAATCGAACAGAATCACGATGCCGCCGGCATCATCTGGCCGACGCCGATGGCACCGTGGACCGTGGCGATCTGCCCGATCAATGCTGCACGCAGCGAAGCGGTGCGCGAAACGGCAGCGAAGCTTCACGCCGAGCTGAGTGCACGTGGAGTCGAAGTGCTGCTCGACGATCGAGGCCTGCGGCCGGGACCGATGTTCGCGGACATCGAGCTGATCGGTATTCCGCAGCGCATCGTCGTAAGCGAGCGCGGACTCACTGCGGGAAGCTTCGAATGCCGCCAGCGCAGCGACGGCAGTGAGCAGAACTTCAGCTACGCCGAACTGTTGGAACATATCTCCTGATTGCGTTCGCGCTCGTGAGATCTACAGCATCGTGTCGAACCGGAGCCGGGCGGAATTTCAAGCACGGTTGTGCTCGAAAGAAGGATGTCGTCGCAATGCGTAAAGATTGGCAAGGAGCTCCTCGGGTAGTGACTGGCCACTCCAATTGGCGTAACATGCGCAATGCGGTGCGGACGGTAACGGGATCGCTGCTGGCGGAAAAAGCAGCAGCCTCTGCCGAACCACAAGGATAAACAAAAATGGTGACCGCGAGCCATTTTGGAGCACGAGCCTGGCGGCTCGTGCTTCAATCGACGGTCACCGAGTGCGCGTAGAGAGGGTGCCGTTCCGGATTGGGACCCAAATGGTCGCCATTCGCATGACGCCAAGTGCCTCGATCAGCCGAGCCTTCAGGAAGGCAGCCCGCAAACCGTCATTCGGATCATGCAATGCAGAGCAAGAGTCATGATCCGAAACGCGAAGAGAGTCGGAATCAACCATTCAACAAGACGAGGCAACGATGGCTATTGACCTGAAGTCCATGAACTTCAACCAGCTCGGCGACCTGATCAAGAAGGCGCAGTCGCGCCAGGAAGAACTGTCCAGAGAGAAAGCGAGCAAGCTGCGCGAGAAGATCAATGCGCTGGTGAAGGCGGAAGGCCTGCACCTGGACGATGTGCTCGGCCGCACGGCCGCGCGTGGCCGCGCGCGCGGCAAGCTGAAGCCGAAGTTCCGCAACCCGGCAGACCCGAACCAGACCTGGAGCGGCCGCGGCAAGCGTCCCAACTGGTTCCGTGCCGCGATCGATTCGGGCAAGAAGGAATCCGATCTCCTGATCTGACGATCCCGCCAAGCGAAGCACGCAAGACGCCGGCCTCGCGCCGGCGTCTTGCGTTGGCGTCGCTGCTTCGTCTGGAAGCGGGCGTGCGCTTGCCGGATAATGACTCGTTCGCGCAGCGGCGGCGTCTTCCGGCGAAGACCCGTTCCAGGCACCGCCAGCGCCGGTCAATCACGGAGTTTTAATGGGCAAGCCAATCTGGGAGCCGTCTGCCGACCGCGCGGAACGAGCAAACCTCAACCGGTTCATGCGTTTCGTACGCGACAGCACGGGCAGCGACGACGTGGGCGACTACAGCGCCCTGTACGACTTTTCGATCCGCTCTCCGGAGCGCTTTTGGACTCTCGTGTGGGAGTTCTGCGGCATCCGCGCGAGCGGTGAACACGCTCCTGCGCTGCGCGACGGCGAGCGCATGCCCGGCGCGCACTGGTTCCCCGGGGTTCGGCTCAATTTCGCGCAGAACCTGCTGCGCTATCGCGACGAACGCTGCGCGATCGTCTTCCGCAACGAATGGGGGCACCAACGCGAGCTGAGCTACGCCGAGCTGTACGCCGAGGTCGCGCGGCTCGCCAGCGCGCTCAAGAACGCCGGCGTGAGCGTCGGCGACCGGGTTGCCGGATTCCTGCCGAACCTTCCAGAAACGATGATCGCGATGCTCGCGACCACCTCATTGGGTGCGATCTGGTCGTCCTGTTCGCCGGATTTCGGCATCGGCGGCGTGGTCGACCGCTTCGGGCAGATCCGACCCAAGGTGCTGTTCACCGCCGATGGGTATTCCTACGGCGGTCGGCGCTTCGACTGTCTGGAGAAAATCCGCGGCGTACTCGACAGGATTCCGAGCATCGAACGCCTGGTGGTCATCCCCTACAGCGGCGATCCGCTGAAGCTCGACGGCCTGCGCGGGGCGATCTCGTGGCCCGAATTCACCGCCGTCGCAGAGCAGCCGCTGAACTTCGAGATGCTGCCTTTCGAGCACCCCCTGTACATCATGTATTCCTCGGGCACCACCGGCGTGCCGAAGTGCATCGTGCACGGCGCCGGCGGCACCCTGATTCAGCACCTCAAGGAACTGGTGCTGCATACCGACCTCAAGCGCGAAGATCGCCTGTTCTACTACACGACCTGCGGCTGGATGATGTGGAACTGGTTCACTTCCGGGCTGGCCGTGGGAGCCACCTTGGTGCTCTATGACGGCTCGCCCGCACACCCGAACGGCAACGTGCTGTGGGACTTGGCAGACGAAGTCGGCATCACGGTCTTCGGCACCAGCGCGAAGTGGCTCAGCGCAACCGAAAAGGCCGGCCTGCGGCCGCGCGAGACCCACAAGCTGCTGTCGCTCAAGACCATCCTTTCCACCGGCTCGCCGCTGGCGCCGGAGAGTTTCGACTACGTCTATCGCGAAGTGAAGTCGCAGGTGCTGCTATCCTCCATTTCCGGCGGTACCGACATCATCTCCTGCTTCGCGCTCGGCAACCCGCTGCTGCCGGTGTACCGCGGCGAGCTGCAGTGCCGCGGGCTCGGGATGAAGGTGGAGATTCTCGACGACGCCGGCAAGCCGGTGCGCGGCGAGCCCGGCGAGCTATCCTGCGCGGCACCTTTCCCATCGATGCCGATCTACTTCTGGAACGATCCAGAAGGGCAGCGCTACCACAACGCCTATTTCGCCAAGGTGCCCGGAATCTGGTGCCACGGCGACCTTGCGATGCTGACCGAGCACGACGGCATCGTCATCTACGGCCGCTCCGACGCAACCTTGAACCCTGGCGGCATCCGCATCGGCACCGCCGAGATCTACCGTCAGGTCGAACAGGTCCCCGAGGTGCTGGAATCGGTCGCGGTCGATCAGCGCTGGGGTGACGACGAGCGCATCATCCTCTTCGTGCGCCTGCGCGAAGGCCTGCAGCTCGACGATGCTCTGCGCGCACGCATCGTAAAACAGATTCGCGTCAACACCTCACCGCACCACGTGCCGGCGAAGATCCTGCAGGTTGCCGATATCCCGCGCACGATCTCGGGCAAGATCACCGAGATCGCGGTACGCGACACGATCAACGGTATCGCGGTCAAGAACACCGACGCGCTGGCCAACCCCCAGGCTCTGGACTGCTTCCGCAACCTGCCGGAGCTGCGCGGCTGAGCTGAGCCGGGCGGGCTCCGCAGCGGGCCAGGCTCAGCGCAGCGCCTCCTCGAGCTCGGCTTTCAGGTCGGTGAGATCCTCGGCGCCTACCGACAGGCGGATCAGTCCGTCGCTGATGCCGAGGCGGCGGCGGATGGCCGGTGGCACCGAGGCGTGGGTCATGATCGCCGGGTGCTCGATCAGGCTTTCCACGCCGCCGAGCGACTCCGCCAGCGAGAACAGATGGCAGCGCTCCAGCATGCGGCGCGCCTTGCGCAAACCACCCTTCACCTCGATCGTCACGATGCCGCCGAAGCCGTGCATCTGCCGGCGCGCGAGGCGGTGCTGCGGGTGCGACTTGAGACCCGGATAGATCACCCGCTCGAGCTGCGGGTGCTTTTCCAGCCACTCCGCCAGCGCCAGCGCGCTTTCGCAGTGCGCGCGCATGCGCAGATGCAGGGTCTTGAGGCCGCGCAGGGCGAGGAAGGCGTCGAAGGGACCAGCGATCGCGCCAACCGAGTTCTGGATGAAGGCCATGCGCTCGGCGAGCTCGGCATCCTCGCCGACCACCACGATGCCGCCGACCATGTCCGAATGGCCGTTGATGTACTTGGTCGCCGAGTGCAGCACGAGGTTCGCGCCAAACTCCAGCGGCCGCTGCACCAGGGGCGAGCAGAAAGTGTTGTCGACCACGAACAGCAGCCCGTGCTTGCGGGCGAAGGCTCCGACCTTGGCTAGATCGACCAGCTTCAGCATCGGGTTGGTGGGACTCTCGGCCCAGATCATGCGCGTCTCGGGGCGCAGTGCAGCCGCCAGCGCGCGCCCGTCGTTCAAGTCGATGAAGCTGAAATCGAGGCCGGCGCTGCGCCGGCGCACGCGCTCGAACAACCGATAGCTGCCGCCGTAGAGATCGTCCATCGCGATCACGTGGCTGCCGGAATCGAGCAGATCGAGCGTGGAGGCCGCAGCGGCCATGCCGGAGGCGAAGGCGAAGCCTTGGCGGCCGCCTTCCAGATCGGCCACGCAGCGCTCATAGGCCATCCGCGTCGGGTTCTGGGTGCGCGAATACTCGTAGCCCTTGTGCACCCCTGGGCTTTCCTGCACATAGGTCGAGGTCGCGTAGATCGGCGTCATGATGGCGCCGGTCGACGGGTCGGGATGCTGCCCCGCGTGAATTGCGCGGGTACCCGGCTGGAGAGGGTTCTTGCTCATGCTTCATGTCCGGCTGATGGTGAGAGCAGACGACGACGTTCAGCGCCGACGCGCGCCCGAAGGTCGCGCGAACGCGCCGCGCTGGCGGCCATTGTATCGACAGGATAACGGGCGCCGGAGAGCCTCGCCGGCGCGGCTGCCGCAGCTGCCGCTCAGCCTGCGCGTCGGCGCAGGTAGTTGAGCAGGTCGATGCGGGTGATCAGGCCGAGGAAGCTGTCTCCGTCGGTCACGATCGCGACGTGGCCGGCGCCGAAAACCGGCATCAGCGACTCGATCGGCGAACGCACGTCGAGCACGTGGAGCGTCGTGGTCATGGCGCTCGATACCGGATCACGGAATTTCGTTTCGTCCAGGTGTACGTGCAGGAGCAGGTCGGACTCATCGAGAATACCGACGATGCGATCGCCTTCCATCACCGGAAGCTGCGACACGTCATAGAGCTTCATGCGGTTGTAGGCCGTAACCAGGAGCTCCGCCGGCCCGACCACCACGGTGTCACGCTGCGCATAGGGACGGAGGATCAGATCGCCCAGATCACCGCGCGGCTGGCGCGCGAGAAAGCCGTTGTCCAGCATCCAGTAGTCGTTGTACTGCTTCGACAGGTACTTGTTGCCGGTGTCGCAGACCAGGGTCACCACGCGCTTTGGCTCGACCTGCTCGCGACAGTAGCGCAGCGCCGCGGTGACCAGGGTGCCGGTGGACGAGCCGGCCAGGATGCCCTCCTTCGCCAGCAGCTCGCGCGCCATCAGGAAGCTGTCGCGATCGCTGACCGTATAGGCTTTGCGCACACGCGAGAAGTCGCTGATGGTCGGCAGGAAGTCCTCGCCGATGCCCTCGACCATCCAGCTTGCGCTCTTGGTCGATAGCGTCCCCTCGTTGATGTATTGAGCGAGGATCGAACCAACCGGGTCGGCAAGAATCATCTCCGTGGCGGGCGACACGCGCGCGAAATAGCGCGACAGGCCGGTCATGGTGCCGGACGAGCCGCAGCCGACCACGATTGCGTCGACCCTGCCTTCCATCTGCTCGAAGATTTCCGGCCCGGTGGTTTGCTCATGGGCGCGCGGATTGTCCGGGTTGCCGAACTGGTTGATGAAGTACGCGCCGGGCGTCTCGCGGGCGATGCGCTCGGCGAGATCCTGGTAATACTCGGGGTGGCCCTTGGCGACGTCGGAGCGGGTCAGCACGACCTCTGCGCCCATGGCCTTGAGATTGAAGATCTTCTCGCGGCTCATCTTGTCGGGCACCACCAGGATCAGGCGGTAGCCTTTCTGCTGTGCAACCAGGGCGAGCCCGATGCCGGTATTGCCTGCCGTGCCCTCGACCAGAGTGGCGCCGGGCGCGATGCGCCCTGCCTTCTCGGCACCTTCGATCATCGACAGGCCGATGCGATCCTTGATCGAGCCGCCCGGGTTCTCGCTTTCCAGCTTCAGGAAGAGCTCGCAGCCGCCAACATCCAGATGCTGTACCTTGACCATCGGCGTGTTGCCGATCAGCTCGAGAACCGTTTGGCGGATCGTCATGAGAACTCCTGGAGGGCGACACGTCGAGGCACCGCAGGCGCGGGGCGGATGGGCGTCGACGAGGATACGCAAGCACCGGCCGGACCGATCCGACCGTGCCCGCACGCCTAGCACCGGCCGGCGAGGCCGGCCTGGAAGCACAACAAGCCAGCAAACGCTGCCTCAGGCAGCGTTCGGGAAAACGAGGTTCAGGACAGCGCGGCGCGAGACGCGACCCACATCTGGGCCAGCCGGTCCTTCGCCTGCAGCTTTTCCTTCTTCATGTTGAGCAGGGTGACATCATCCATCGGCAGCACCCCGAGCTCCGCATCGCGCACCTTGCTGTCCAGCTCCCGGTGGCGCTGATACAGGCTGCGGAACTCTGGGTCGCGCTGCATCAGGTCTTCGATTGCTTTGTCGTCTGCTTCGAACATCGGCGAACCTCCTCTCAGTCGGACAGCCGCGAGCGTGCCGACCCAACCTGGAGGTCGGGCCGGCACGCTGCGGGACGAGTTGCTACGAAATCGCGCCATGGCGCGGTATACAGACAGCTGACGATGCATGAACCAACGATGCGCGCGGACACGGAAACCGTATTCACGCGACGGGCGCCACTGCCAGGTACCACCCGCGCCTGCGGTCCGGGTTCCTTGATGTACTGAATCGAGAATCCTTGGTCACGGCTCTCGCGGTCATGATCGCGCTGCGTCCAAGATCGCCGACATTTGCCGGATCACTTGGAAGACAGACGCTACTCCTTCCTCGGATGGATGGCAACCAATCCCAATATTTGTGATATTTTCGTTATCAAACAAGCAATTGAACTGCGGTCAGGGCGACCTGGCGCCTCCAGCTGGGGCCTGGCAGAGAGCCCGGAGCGGCGCTGCTCCAGCGCTCGCCCGCGCCTCGCGAACGGCCTTCCAGCGCTTCAGGAACCCCCGGAAACCAGCCGAATCTCAACCCGTGCGGTCTTTGCCTCGCGTCCTGCCGCGTGGATGCGGCCGGCGTCGATGCCGGCCGCAACCAGCGCCTGACGCAGAGCATCCGCCCGCTTCTGCGCCAGGCTGCCGCTCGCTGCCGCGACCTCGATGCGCACCTTCGTTCCGGCAGCTCCGCCGACGTAGGCGACGGCTTTGCCGATCTGTTCGGAAGCGCCCGGCGCGAAGCCTGCACTCTCGGTCGCGAACATCGCTGCCGGCAGCGCCAGGGGAGACTGCGCCTCGCTCTCCTCACTTCCTTTCTGCACCGCTGCAGCCAGCTCTGCTTCCTTCCGCGCCAGGGCCGCCGCGCGAGCCTGCGCTGCCGCCATCCGCTTCGCCTGCTCGACTTCCGCCCGGGCAGCGCTCAGCGCTTGCTCGCCTTCGCTGCGGGCCACCTCGGCGGCCGCGCGCAGGCGCTCGCTTTCCTCGGCCTGAATCTGCGCCTGCAGGCGCTGACGCTCGAGCTCCGCCCGCGCTGCCGCCGCGTCTCGGCGGGCAATCTGCAACTGCAGCTGGTCGTTTTCGCGCTGCAGTCCATCGCGAATGCGCCGCAGTGCCGCGAACTCGGCTTCGGCGCGCGCTATTTCGATGCGTCGCGCGACAACCGCCAGCCAGTGCTCGCGCTCGCTGCGCGGCGACTCGCGAGCCTGCTCGAGACTCGCCCGCGCCAGATCGACGGCGCCCGGGGCCAGCATGCCAAGCTTGGGGTCGGCGCTGAGAGTCGAGAGCTGGCTCTCCAGCGCGGCGAGCTCGTCCTTGAACGATGGTGCCGCCGCGGAAAAACCGGCCGCAAGCAGCAGGCCGGCGACGATCAACACGCGGACATGCAGCCGACTCATGGTGGCACTCCTTCCGCTGGCGCACGCGCAAGATCGGCAGCGAGCACGTCATGCGCCTGGCGCAGCTGGACCAGCTCGGCGCGCAGTCGCGCCAGGCGCACCTGAGCCAGCGCCAACTCGCTGCTCAGCTGTGACTCGAGCGCCAAATTCGCCGCCTTCGCGTACTTGCGGCGGAGTTGTGCCTCCTGCGCCTGATCGAAGCGTTCACCGGCGATCGCGTAAGTATCGCCGGCATGCTCTGCGGCGCCGGCATCACGGGCGCTGGCCAGCGCCCGTGATGCCGCACCCAGCAGGTCGGCTGGCGGCCTGACGGGCTCACAGCCGAGCAGCAGCGTGCCAAAAATCACGATCAGGGCATGGATTTTTTTGCAACGTGATGTCATAAGTACGGTCGTGGTCCCGAGGCTCACCCGTTCCGCCGTATTGTGGTCAACGATGCGCCGGCTTTGCAACGTCGAAAATTTGCCAGATCGCGCGTCGCTTGGCTGCGAGCCGCGAGCGGAGTGTTCGCGCGACGCCTTGAAGCGACGCGCCGGAGACGCGCCTCATGTGCCGCAACTTCCGAACCGGCGCAGCGCAACACGAGGCGGGGCAGTAAAGAATTGTGAAAGTGCGCGGCGGCGGGTTCGCCCCGACAAGCGCGCAAACCAGCAGGCGGCGGACCACGACGGAGACGTGCGCCCGCATGCGAATTCCACTTTCAAACACTATGGCCAAAGCTCATGGATATTGGTTACTTCCTGAAACTGATGTGTGAAAAGGGGGCATCCGACATGTTCCTCACCACCGGTGCGCCGGTGAACATCAAGGTCGAGGGCAAACTCTATCCGCTCGGCAACGCCGGCATGCCCGCCGGCATGGTCAAGAAGATCGCCTACTCGTTGATGGACGAAGGCCAGGTACCGCAGTTCGAACGCGATCTGGAGCTCAACATGGCGATCGCGGTCAAGGACGCCGGTCGCTTCCGCATCAACGTGTTCAAGCAGCGCGGCGAAGTCGGCATGGTGATCCGCGCGATCAAGAGCGAAGTGCCGACGATCGAGGAGCTGCGCCTCCCGGTGCTGTTCAAGAACATCATCATGGAAAAGCGCGGGCTGGTGCTGCTGGTGGGCGCCACTGGCTCCGGCAAGTCGACCACGCTGGCCTCGATGATCGACTACCGCAACATCAACACGTCTGGCCATATCCTGACTATCGAAGATCCGATCGAGTACCTGTACCGCCACAAGAAATCCGTGGTCAACCAGCGCGAGGTCGGCCTCGACACCCACAGCTACCATGCGGCGTTGAAGAACGCCATGCGGGAAGCCCCCGATGTGATCCTGATCGGTGAGATTCGCGACGCCGACACCATGGAGGCGGCGATCACCTTCTCCGAGACCGGCCATCTCTGCCTGGCGACGCTCCACTCGAACAACGCCGACCAGACGATCGAGCGCATCCTCAACTTCTTCCCCGAAGCGGCGCACAAGAACATCCTCATGAACCTGGCACTGAACCTGAAGGCGGTGATCAGCCAGCGCCTGGTGATGGGCAAGACCGGGCATCGACTGCCGGCGGTGGAGGTGCTGATCAACACGCCACACATCCGCGACCTGCTGCGCCGCGGTCAGGTGCACGAGGTGAAGGAGGCGATGGAGCGGAGCCTGCAGGACGGCATGCAGACCTTCGATCAGTCGCTTTACACGCTCTACAAGGACGGCATCATCGAGCTCGAGGAAGCGCTGATGCACGCCGACTCCCGCGACGGCCTGGCGCTCAAGATTCGCTTGGCCGAAGGTGCCGACGCGCCGATGGCCGACCCCTTCGACAGCACCGCGTTCTAATCTTTGAACAAGCCCGTCATGCCTGCGAAGGTGGGCATCCAGCGACTTCAAGTCCTTGAAGTCAAAGGCACTGGACTCCCACCTTCGCGGGAGTGACGAGCGTGTCGACGGGAGTGACGCGCGTGTCGACTTGTTCAGATACTCCCTGGCCCGCCGACAAGCGCGCTACGGTGCGCTGAGCGTCAACTCCAGCCGGAGCTGATTGGGTAGCGCCTGCCGGTCCCGAACGCACGGGCGGAGAAAGCTGGCCCCGGCGCTGCCTGGTGTCGCTTCCACTCGCTGCTCCGGACCAGCCGAATCACCCGCTCCACCAGCGCCGCATCGAAGCCGGCCGCGACGATCTGGGCGCTCGATTCCTCGGCGTCGAGAAAACGACGCAAAACCTCGTCGAGCACCTCGTAGGGCGGCAGTGAATCCTGGTCGGTCTGGTTCTCGCGCAGCTCCGCCGAAGGCGCGCGCTCGATTACCGCCGGCGGAATCGGCTCGCGGCAGACGCCGCGGCCCGGAAGCTCCATGGGCACGCGGTTGCGCCAGCGCGCCAGCTCGAACACCTCGGTCTTGTAGAGGTCACGAAGCGGCGCGAAGCCACCGCACATGTCGCCGTAGATGGTGGCATAGCCGACCGCATACTCGCTGCGATTGCCGGTAGTGAGCAGCAGTCCCCCCTCGCGATTGGCAAGCGCCATCAGCAGCGTGCCGCGGCAGCGCGCCTGCAGGTTCTCCGCAGTCACGTCGGAAGCGCCACCCTGGCCGGCGGCCGAATCGAAAAAGACCGGTTCCAGAGCGTCCAGAAAACCGCGGAACGGCGCCTCGATCGGAATCGTGAGCAGCGGCACGCCGAGGGCCTGTGCCTGCGCCGCAGCCAGATCGTCGCTGAGATCGCTGGTGTAGCGCGAAGGCAGTCGCACCGCCGTGACTCCAGTCGGTCCGAGGGCATCGACCGCAAGCGCCAGCACCAGCGCGGAATCGATACCTCCCGAAAGCCCGAGCCACGCGTGCTCGAAACCGTTGCGCGCGCAGTAGTCGCGGATACCACGCACGATGGCGCGCCAGAGCAGCGCCGGTTCGTCCCCCTCTTCTTCGCGCGGCCATCCGAGCGGCACGAAGCGGCGCGTCGAAGGGTCGAAGTCCGTCAGCAGCAGCGCATCCTGGAAAGCGGCTGCGGGCGGATGAGCGTGCCCACCCGCATCGATCAGCGTCGAGCCGCCGTCGAACACGAAATCATCCTGTCCGCCAACTCGATTCAGCCAGGCGATTCCGACGCCGCGAGCCCGCGCCAGCTCCCCCAGGCGCGCGCCAAGGCGCACCCGCGCCCCGCGTATGCAGGGCGCCGCCGCCGGGATCAGCCAGAGCTCGGAAGCATCGCGTGTCTGCGCCGGCGCTGCTTCGCCGTCGAACGCGATGCGGATGCGCACCCCGTCCAGCTCGAAGGATCCTTCCCAGTCGCGCGAACCCGGCACGAAGTGTCGGCATTCGTCGAAGGGCTCGACGGACAGCGCACGCTTGCCGCAGCTTGCCTCGATCGCGCCGCCGCGCAGCAGGCTGAGCACGTTGTACACCCCGGTCGACGTCCGCTCGGGCCAGCCGAGCACCACCGCAATACTCCGCGTCGAGGCCGCCAGACGCCGCAGCGCTGCCGCGCAGGCCTCGAGAAAATCCTCGCGCCGCAGCAGGTCACCGGCAGGGCAGCCGCTGAGCGCCAGCTCGGGAAAAACGATCAGATCCACGCGGTGGCGATCCCGCGCCTCGGCGATCAACCCGGCGATCCGTGCCTCGTTGGCGACCAGCGCGCCCGCCGGAAAATCGAACTGGGCGAGAGCAATACGCAGGGTGGACATGTCGACGCCCGATGAAGCAACTGGGCGGCATCATAACGTCTCTCCTCCGTATTCCGATCGACTACAGCCCACTGGCGCCGCCGTTACGCTGGCGAGGCAGCGCGGCGATCGCCGCGCTGCCTCGCCCTGCTCAGCGATGCGCCGGCACGT
>CAZORA010000030.1:0-29926 GCA_964582225.1 uncultured Dokdonella sp.
CGAGCTTGGGCGCGGTCTGCGCGCAGGTGCCGGCCGCGAGACGATCTTTGACCGTCCCTCCCGCGAATCTCCTCGTCGCTCCCGCGAAGGCGGGAGCCCAGTGCCTTTGATTTCAATGGCTTAAAGTCGCTGGATGCCCGCCTTCGCGGGCATGACGGGTTTGTTCGGACATTCCCTTGGCGCCCGTGCGGCGCTTGGCTGCCGGTTCAATCCTCGTTGATTTTGTGGCGAGAGATGGAGAACTTGCCGAAGGCGAAGCCGAGGCTCGGGCCCTTGCCGGTGCCGCTGAGCGCGAGGCTCACGTCGCCCCGGGTCATGGCGGCGGCGCCGGAGGCGTTGCCGGCGTGCGCGTTGGCATCGACGTAGCTGCCGAAGACGTCGTCGATGTCGAAGACTCCGCCGAATTTGCCGATGCCGCTGAAGGTGCTCTTGCCGAAGGAGATGCCGCCGTCACGGGAGCGCAGGTAGACCGTTCGCCGCTGACCGTTGTCGCAGATTACCTCTCCGCTGCCGTCGCCCCGCTGGTAGAACGCGGCGCGGATGGTGAGCGTGAAATGCAGCTTGCAGTTCAACGCCTCGGCGGCATTGACCGGTTCGACCGCAATGAGCCAGATCGTGACCAACGCGACTGCGATTGGAAAGCAGCGGACCCACCGCATTGATGTCTCCTGACGGGATGACCGGGAGGCTTTTCGCCGCGGCGGATGCGCGCCAAGCTCGGGAGAGAGGCGCTCGCAAACTGCCGTTTTCCTGATGCCGCGAATGTGCAGCAGTCTGCGTCGTGGCGCAAGTGCGTTTTGCCCCGATGCCGATCCTGGGCTATGTTGTCTCTGCCGAAGTCCGGCTGGCGACAGGGGAGATAGCCAAATGGACCACTCTCAGCGCGCGTTTCGAGCCTGCTTCAAACGCTCCGAATCCCGCTCAGGCGATTCGGGAAGCTCCGGCCGCCGGCTTTCTTGCGGCGGGCTTCGCCAGGGGCGATTCCTTCACTTTGCCCGGTTTCGTCGCGGGCGTGTGGCCGCGGACGTCGGTCGCGCGAGCGCGCCGCTGCGGCGAGGGAGGCGGTGGCTGCGGCGCGTTTTCGCCGTGCTGGTCGTCACGCTCGGCTGTGCGCTTGGAGCGCCAGAGGCGTTTGCCGCCATATCGGGGCTGGAGCGGTCGGTGCTTCTGAACCTGTACTCGGAAACCAACGGCGACCAGTGGGTACGCAACGATGGCTGGAACGGTCCGCCGGGAACCGAATGCGGCTGGTATGGGGTGTTCTGCGATACCGCACATCAGCACGTCACCACGCTGGATCTCCATTCCAACAACCTCGCCGGACCCTATCTGCTCGTGAACCTGAGGGACCTGACCCGGCTCGTGAGCCTCTGGCTTTACGACAATCCTCTGCTCGTCGGTACTTCGGTGCCGCTCGAGTTTCCCGTGTCGATCGAGAGGCTGGATCTGGAGAACACCGGGCAAATGGGCACCCTTGGGTGGCTGCAGCCGCTGGTGAATCTGGAATACGTCAACGTGTGGGGAAATCATTTCAGCGGTTCGATCCCGCCGCTGAGCGGCTTGACCAAGCTTGAAAACATCTCGCTCGGTGACAACCAGCTCAGCGGCCCGATTCCGCCGCTGCAGGGTCTGAGCAATCTCAAGTATTTTTATGCCGATTACAACCAGCTCAGCGGCCCGATTCCGTCTCTGCAGGGCCTTTCGAAGCTCAAGGAATTTGGGGTGTTTTCCAACGAGCTCAGCGGCCCGATCCCGCCGCTGCGGAACGTCGGGCTGGACGCGCTGGAGAAGTTCAATGCCGGTTTCAATGAGCTCAGCGGCCCGATCCCGCCGCTGCAGGGCATGACCAAGCTTCGGTATTTCTACGTGAATTCAACGATGATCGGCGGCACGATTCCGCCGCTGCAGGGCTTGGGCAACCTGGAAGTCTTCATGGTTACAAATAGCCGGCTCACGGGCTCCATTCCATCGCTGCAGGGGCTGACGAAGCTCAAAACCTTCAACGTCGCGGTGAACCAGCTCAGCGGTTCCATTCCGTCGCTCGCGGGGCTGGGCGACCTGGAGGAATTCAACGTCAACTGGAACCATTTGACCGGGCCGATCCCGTCGCTCGCGGGGCTGGGCAAGCTGGAAGATTTCATGGTCTCCTACAATTCTCTCAGCGGTCCTTTCCCCTCGCTGCAGGGGCTGACGAAGCTGAGGAGGGTCTGGGCTTTCAACAACCAGCTCAGCGGTCCTCTCCCCTCGCTGCAGGGGCTGGGGAATCTCGAGTTTTTTGAGGTCCAAAACAACCGGCTGAGCAGCGAGGTGCCGCCGGTTCCCAGCCCGAACAGCCTGATTTCGGGCCAGTCGCAGCTCTGCCCGAACCATTTCAATCACACGCCGAACGCGGACTGGGACGCGGCGACCGGGACCAGTCCGTGGTATCAGAGCTGCGTGCCCCTGCCGGATCCGATTTTTGCGAACGGCTTCGATTCCGGGCCTTGAAGCAGGCGGCGGGCCTGCGGCGGGTTCCGCAGGCGGTTGAGCTGCTGGCCGAAGCCCGAAACCGAGGGTCCGTCGTCGCTGCCGCTACGGGGCGCCAGCGGCCGCGATCAGGGCCAGCAGGCGCAGGTTGAGCGCGTGCTGCTGCGCCTGCCAGTCGGCGAGGCGGACGGCGTCGATTGCGGGCTGCTCGTCGAGCGCACTCAGGCGGCGCTTCCACCCGCTTCGGTAGCGGTGGATCGACACCTCGCCAGTCACGTCGCTGCCGAGCAGGCGGCCGGCGAGGGCGTGGATGCCGGCGGCAAGATCGCTTTCGAGCAGGCGGCCCTGGTCCCAGTTGGTGCGGGCGACTTCGGGGGCAAGCACGTCCTTGTCGATCGACAGATAGACGGGCAGACGGCTCGCGCGCCGCTCCTGGCTGAAGCGATCGAGCAGCTCGGCAGGCGAGCCGAAGGCGAGGAATGCCTTCGCGAGGCCGCAGCGGCGACTCCAGCCGGTGTCGACGTCGAGCGTCCAGTAGCGCAGCTTGCCGCGCCGCAGCGGGGTCCAGTAGTTTTCCCAGGCGTGGCCGCGGCCGACGTCGGCGGAGGTGATGCCGAGCACTTCGACGCGGCGCACGCAGGGCAGCAGAGCGACCCGACGCACCCAGGAGCCGCAGTGGATGCCGAAGGGAAAGCGCATGTTGTCGGGGTGGTTGTCGAAGACCACGACGTCGAAGGGGCCGCGGTCTGCGCAGCGTTCGATCAGCGGCCAGGTCAGGTGGTGATAGTCGCCGCTGCCGAGAAACACGCTGCCGTGGCGCGGCGGCACCCGCGTCGCCAGTTCGCGGGCGAGCGCGCGCAGCTGCCCGACGCTGCAGCCGAAGCGGATCGCGTCCTGCCGCTCAGTCAGATCGAGACGGGTTTCGTCCGGCAGCGAGCCGACCGAGCGGTCGAAGTCGAGAACCAGCGGAGCGCTCATTGGCTTGCCCGCGCCGCCGCTCGCGCCTCCGCCCAGGCACGATCGCTCTCGAAGCGTGGCGCGAGGCGGCGCAAGGCGGCGCGCAGCAGGCGACTGCGCGGGCGCACCGCGTGGCGGGTGAAGGTGAAGCGGGCGCCGAGATAGGACTTGATCTCGGGGTCGGTCCAACCGGCCACGTAGCAGGCCAGCCTGCGGCGGCGCGCGTAGTCCAGGTTCTGCATCCAGCTGACGAAGTAAAGGTTGCGCTCGCGCGCGGCCGGGTAGTCGAAGCCGACGTACTTGTCGACCAGAGCGTCAGCGACCTCGAAGCAGAGGTTCCAGCCGAGCATGCGGCCCTGCTCGCGGTAGACGAAGACGATGCCGCCGAGGCTCGCATCCTGCAGCACGCGGTCGAAGAAGGCGGGGCTCAGCTCATCGAAATGGATTTCGCTCTGCGCGTAGACCTGCCGGTACAGGGCGTAGAAGGCGGCGCGCAGCGCGGGGTCGGCAAAGCGCGGGTCGCCGGTCGGGATTTCCTCGATCTCGAGCGCTGCGCGCGCGCGCAGCTTGCGGCGGATGTCCTTGCGCCGGGCGGGCGATAGCCGGCTCAGGTAGTCGTCCGTCGACTCGAAGTCGATCGGTACCCAGGCCAGTGCCTGGCCTTCGAGCAGAACGAAGCCGTGGCGCTCGCAGGCCGCGCAGAGCTCGCGCGCAAAGGAGTTGCTGGCGCGATCGAGCAGCGGAGATTCCTGCGGGATGTCCTTGACGATCAGGAAGGGGAAGCTCCGTGCGGCGTTCTGTAGCCACTCCAGAACCAGCGCGTCGGGATCGTGCTCGAACGGAAAGGGCGTGTATTCCGACACCGTGGTGCCGATGAAGCAGGTGCGCGGCCGCAGCAGCCGGCCCCAGAGGCGGTAGCCGGGCAGGGCGGACACGCGGCGGCGCAGCTCGTCGTCGGCGGTGGTCAGCAGATCGAAGCGGGCGACGAAGGCCGGAGTGCCGGAGGGCATCGGCTGCGTCGCGAAGCCGAGCGGCGGTTCGTCCTGAAAGTGTCTGACCAGCCCCGGCGGCTCCAGCAGCGCGCCGAACGCGGGTGCCGCGGGTTTCATCCCTCGAAGGCGGCCGCCATGCGCGCACCGCGCGGCAGCTCGGGAGCCCGATGCTCGGCAAGGGCGCGGAAGAAGGCGGTCGAGCGCTCGATCAGGAGGCTGCGCTGTCGGTCCACGGTGACCATGTGGTAGCTCTGATCGAGCAGCAGGGTCTCCACCGGCGCGCGCACCCGGCGCTCGATCAGGCGCACGTTGCGCAGGCTGGCGACGTCGTCGTTGGCGGAATGGGCGACGAAACAGGGCGCGCGCACGCGGCCAAGCCGGCGGCGCACATTGCCCGACAGGCGCTGGAACTCGGCCAGCGAAGGCCAGGGGAATCCGGCGAGGCCTGCTGCCTGGCTGTCGCCCGCGAGCATAGCGTCGACGATGCGGCGACGAATGCGCTCGTCCTGGATTCCGTAGGGCTCGACTTCGGGCGAAACCTGCTGTCGACCGATGCCGAGCGCGGTCACCAGCGGCAGCAGGAAGGAGAGGCGCCCGATGGTCGGCGTCGCCCAGCCGTCGTGCCAGAACGTGGTGCCGTAGAGGCCCAGACCGTCGACTCGTTCGGGGTGTTCGATTGCCAGCTTGAGCGCGAGCACGGAGCCCATCGACAGACCGGCCACGAACAGCTGATCGAGACCGCTGGCGAAGCGCTCGGCGGCGTCCTCGACGCTTGCGTACCAGTCGCGCCAGCCGGTCGCCAGCAGATCCTCGACGCTGCCGCAGTGGCCGGCGAGCTGCATGCCGAGCACGCTGAAGCCGGCGCGGTTCAGACCGTTGCCGACGAAGCGCATTTCGGTCGGCGTGCCGGTCAGGCCGTGGATCAGCAGCACGCCGGAGCGTCCGCCGCGTAGATGGAACTCGGAAGCCTTGATCATTATTTCCGCTGGAATCAGGTGGATCGAGGCGCCGATCCGGGTGCGGAAATGATGCGAGTTCGATCTTTCGCAGGGCTTTCACGGCGTGGTGACGCGCTTGCGGCCGGGTCTCGGCGACCGGGCGAGGGCGCATCTGCGCGCGGCTGGCGCGGCGCGGGTCCGACAGGCACCCCTCGCCGGCGCTACACTGCCGCGCCCGCTTCGCGGTGCCTCGGAGTCCGTCTTGCCGCCGCTGTTTCTCGCTTCGCGGTCGCCTCGCCGCGCCGATCTTCTGCGCCAGCTCGGCCTTGATTTCGAGGTTCTCGAGGTCGAGGTCGAGGAGCGTCGCGCCGCCGGCGAGACGCCGGCCGAATACGTCTCGCGGACGGCGCGCGACAAGGCCCTGGCGGGCTTGCGGCGACTGTCGGCCGGATCGGGCGGCCTGGTGCTAGGTGCCGATACCGAGGTGGTGCTCGACGGCGAGGTGTTCGGTAAACCGGGCGACGCTGCCGCCGCGGCGGGCATGCTGCAGCGGCTCTCCGGGCGGTGTCATCGGGTTCTGTCGGCCGTCTGCTGCGCCGCATCGAGCGGGATCGAGGCCGAGCTGAGTGAGTCCACGGTGGAATTCGCCGAGCTCGACGAGTCCGCGATCGAGGCCTACGTGGCCAGTGGCGAGCCGTTCGGCAAGGCTGGCGGCTATGCCATCCAGGGCCGCGCGGCGGCCTTCATCCGGCGTCTCGAAGGCAGCTACTCGGGCGTGGTCGGCCTGCCGCTCCACGAGACAACGGTTTTGCTGAAGCGTTTCGGCGCGGGCTGAACGCCACCTGCCGCAGCGGAGCGCGACAGTCGACAAGTACGCGGGCCCGCCCTATAAACGTCGAATCGTCCGCCGCGAACCCATCATGTCCGAAGAAATCCTGATCAACGTCACGCCTCGCGAAACCCGCGTGGCGCTGGTCGAAAACGGCATGTTGCAGGAGGTGCAGGTCGAGCGGGCGAGCCGGCGCGGCTATGTCGGCAACATCTACAAGGGCCGCGTGAGCCGGGTGATGCCGGGGATGCAGGCGGCTTTCGTCGAAATCGGCCTGGATCGCGCAGCTTTTCTGCACGCCTCGGACATCGTGCGTGCCGAGCCACCGCTGTCCGAGCAGGACGAGCCGGTGGCGCCGCCCGTGCTGCCGCCGATCGGCGAACTGCTGCGCGACGGCCAGGAAATCATCGTGCAGGTGGTCAAGGACCCGATCGGCAGCAAGGGCGCGCGGCTGACCACCCACCTTTCCATCCCGTCGCGCTATCTGGTGCTGTTGCCGTACAGCCGGGTGCTTGGCGTATCCGTGCGGATCGAAGATGAGCTCGAGCGTCAGCGCCTGCGGGAGCTGGTGTCCGAGCTGGCGGCGCCCGAGGCGCCGGTCGAGGAGACGGCCGGCGAAGCCGTCGAGCCGGGCGGCGCCGAAGATGCCACTTCCACCACCGCTCGCGGCAATGCTCCCTCGCTGCGTCACGGCTATATCGTGCGCACCAACGCCGAAGGGCAGCCGCGCGAGGCGCTGAGCGAGGATCTCGCCTATCTCCACCGGCTGTGGTCGGCGGTGCGCGAAGCGATCACCGCGTCACGGGTCGGCGAGCGGATCTACGAGGAGCCGAACCTGTCGCTGCGCGCGTTGCGCGATCTGATGCGCTCGTCGGTGGAGAAGGTTCGCGTCGATTCGCATGAAACGCTGGCGCGGGCGCTGGCTTTCGTGCAGCGCTTCATGCCGGAACTGGCGGATCGCCTGGAGCTCTACCCGGGCGAGCGGCCGATTTTCGACCTCTACGGCGTCGAGGATGAAATCCAGCGCGCCCTGCGCAAGGAGGTTCCGCTCAAGTCCGGCGGCTACCTGGTCATCGACCAGACCGAGGCGATGACCACGATCGACGTCAACACCGGCGCCTTCCTCGGCTCGCGCAATCTCGAGGAGACCGCCTTTCGCACCAATCTCGAAGCGGCTCAGACTGCGGCGCGACAGCTGCGCCTGCGCAACCTGGGCGGCATCGTCATCATCGATTTCATCGATATGCTCGACGAGGAGCATCAGCGTCAGGTGCTGCGCCACCTGCACAAGGCGATGGCGCGCGATCACGCCAAGGCGACGGTCTACGACATGTCGCCGCTCGGTCTGGTCGAGATGACGCGCAAGCGCACCACCGAAAGCCTCGCGCGCCAGCTCTGTGAACCGTGCCCGACTTGCTCCGGGCGCGGCATCGTGAAGACCGCGGAAACCGTCACCTACGAGATCTTTCGCGAAATTACCCGCGCGGTGCGCCAGTTCGAGGCCACCCAGCTCCTGGTGCTGGCGGCACCGTCCGTGGTCAACCGGATCCTCGAGGAGGATTCCACCGCCGTGGCGGAGCTGGAGGAATTCATCGGCAAGACCATCCGCTTCCAGCCCGAGGAGCACTATGCGCAGGAGCAGTTCGATGTGGTCTTGCTCTAGGAGGCGTCCGAACCGGGCGAGGCCGGGGTGGGCACTTTCGCGACACTGGGAATCCGGCGCACCTGATTGCCATGGCCTGCAGCCAAGGGGCGCGCGCGCGCCTGGCGGGCCGATTGCACCATGGCCTTGGTGTCGCCGCGATGGCAGGCGCAGCGGCTGCCGCTTAGAGCGCCGCCGCGTCGCGGTGGCGGAGTTGCAATGAGCCCATCCCGCCGGGCGCTGCTGCGGCGCCTGCGCCTTTTGCTGACCGCAGGGTTCGCGTCGGTCGTGATCGCGCTTGGCGTGCTGGCCGGCCTGACCCAACTCGCGATGCCCTGGCTCAGCAAGCACCCCGAGCGCGTCGAGCGCTGGCTTTCCGAGCGCCTCGAACGCCCAGTGCGGATCGCCGCAGTGGACGGCAGCTGGCGCGGCGGCGGGCCGCGGCTGCGGCTGCGTCAGGTGGCGATCGGCGGGGGCAGTGGGCTGCCGAGCCTGCAGGTGCCGCAGGCCGAGCTGGTGTTCGATCTGTTTGCGGCGCTGCGTCGTGCGGGAGCCTTGAGCGAGTTGCGCATTTCCGGCGTCGATTTGCGGCTCGAGCGTGACGCGGACGGCTGGCGTCTGCACGGCTTCGGCCTCGACGCGCTGCTGGCCGAGAGCAGCGAGCCGATTTCTCTCGGCGCGCTGGGTGCGGTGGAACTCAGCGATCTGCGGCTTGCGATCGACGACCCGGAGCAGGGGATCGACGCGCAGTGGCAGCTTCCGCTATTGCGCATCCTGAACCGCGGGCCGCAGCTTCGCGTGCTGGGCCGTGCGCTGAACTCCGCCGTCGCCGACTCGGCGCTGGAGTTCGTTGCCGACATCGAACCGGCGAAGCGCTCGCTGCGCGCCTGGCTTGGTGGACGCGAGCTTGACTTTGCGGGCTTGCTACCGGCGCGTGAGATTCATGGCCTGCGGTTCGCGCGAGGCCGCGGAGCGATCGACGCCTGGCTCGCCGTCGAGGCTGGGCGCTTGAACGACGCGCGCGCGCGTATCCGCCTGGACGATCTGCAGTTGGCGGCAGCGGGGCTCGCCGAGGAAGCGGGTCGGGACGTGGAGTTCGGGCACCTGCAGGGCACGGCGCGCTGGCTGCGCACGGAAACCGGCTGGAGCTTCGATCTGGCCGACTTCGCCGTAGGCGCGCCTGGCGAGGTAGGCGAGGCGGGCGGCCGGCTGCATCTCGAGCAGCGTGGCAGCGGCGCCACGCCGCGTTGGCGTGCCTCTGCTCTGCTGCTGCCGCTGGGGCCGACAGCCGAACTCGTCGCCCTGTTGCCGAGTCTGCCCCTGGGGCTGCGGCGCTGGCTATATCGCGCCCGCCCGCAGGGCACGCTCGCACGTGCGGCGCTAGCCTGGGACGGACCGCAGCGTCATGCGCTGGAAGCCTCGCTGCGCGGCTTTGGCGTGACGTCGATCGACGCCTTTCCAGGCGTCGAGCGGCTCGATTTCGAGCTCCGCGGCGACGCCGAGGCGCTGTTGCTCGAGCTTCCGGAGCAGCCTCTGCAGGTCGACTACCCGCAGGTTTTTCGACGGCCCTTCCGGTTCAGCCGGATCGTCGGCGACCTGGTTGCGTGGCGCAGCGAAGGCGGCTGGCGGATTGCCAGCGACCGAGTCGATTTCGTGGGTGAGGGTTACGCCGGGCAACTGCGCGGCGGGGTATCCGTGCCCGCGGCGGGTCTGCCTGCGCTGGATCTCTTCGCGCGGATCGGCGCCGGGGAGGTGCCCGCGGCAAAACTGTTCTGGCCGATCAACGTCATGCCGCCCGATGCGGTGACCTGGCTGGACCGAGGCCTGGTCGACGGGCGGATCGTGGGCGCTCGCGCCGCCTTTCGCGGCGATCTGGCGCATTGGCCCTTCCACGATCGCAGCGGACGCTTCATCGCCCGCGCGCGGGTCGCCGATGCGCGCCTGGATTTCGATCCCGACTGGCCGGTCGCGGAGGATCTGAGCGCGGTGGCGACCTTCGTCAACGACGGCATGGAGGTCAGCGCCGACGCCGGGCGCACGCTGGGCGTCCAGGCAAACTCCGCGCTGGCGCGAATTCCCGATCTGGACGAGCCGGTGCTGAGCCTCACTGCGAGCGGCGGCGGCACGGGCACGCGCCTGTTCGACTACCTGCGCGCCACGCCGATCGGCGCGCGCTACCGCGAGGAGCTGAAGGACGTCGGCGTCAGCGGGCGTGGCCGGGTCGATTTCAGCATGCGTCTGCCGCTGGATGATCCGGACCAGCTGGAGCTGGACGGGCGCGTCGAGCTGCAGGCCGCGCGGCTCGACCACAAGGCCTGGGATCTTCACTTCAGCGACGCCTCGGCGCGCGTGCACTTCGATCAGGACGGGGTCAAGGTGGATCCTTTCGAGGTGAGTTTCCGCGAGCGCAAGGCGCAGTTCGGACTCGCCATCGGCAGCGCCGTGGCCGACCCCGAAAACGTGCTCGAGGCTTCCCTCCGAGGCAGTTACCCGGCCGCCACGGTGTTTGCCGGGGTGCCGTTGCTCGATCCTCTGCTGGCCGATTTTCCGGGCGTAGCCGAGTGGAACGCGAAGCTGCGCGTGGCGGCCGGCAGCGCCACGGCGCAGCTCGAGGTCGAAAGTAACCTCGAGGGAATCGCGATTCAGCTGCCGGCACCGCTCGGCAAGCCGGCTGCAGTGGCCTTGCCGCTGCGCCTTTCCCTGCCGATGCCGGGGCTCGGCCAGCGTTTCGACTTGCAGCTTGCGGGATTGCTTGCCGGCAGCGGTCGGGTGCCGGCGCCGGGCGTGCCGCTGGCGCTGCGACTGGATTTCGGCAGCGAGCGCGCCGCGCCGCCGCCGCCTTCCGGTCTGGTCGTGCGCGGGAGCCTCGATCGGCTGGACGTGGACGGCTGGCTGGCGCGTCTGGAGGGCGCAGGCAGGGACGAGCTGCCGGCGAACATCGACGTTCGCGCGCGGCAGTTCGATCTGGCCGGACGCCACTTCGATGACCAGGGCCTGGCCGTCGACAGTCAGGCGCAGCGTACCCAGGTTCGCCTGACCGGCGATTTGCTGCAGGGCGAGATCGATCTGCTGCGGGATGCGCAGGGCGCGCTCGCCGTGACGGCGCGTTTCGCGCGCCTGCACTTCCCGGAACCAGTCGGCGAGCCAGGCAAGGTTGCCGACGCGCTTGCCGGCACGGCCCCCTCCCTGCTGCCGCCGCTTGCCGTGCGTATCGACGACTTTCACCTCGGGCAGATGAATTTCGGCAGCGCGGATCTCGTCAGCAAGCCGATACCCGGCGGCATGCGCATCGAGCAATTCGAGACCCGTTCGCCGAACCTCGGCATGTCGGCCAGTGGCGAGTGGACCGGCACGGCGGGCGCGACCCGCTCCCGCTTCGACATCGCGCTCAGCGCGGCCGACTTCGGCGACATGCTCGCGGCACTGGGCTTTCCCGGGTTGATGGAGGGTGGCGCGGCGAAGTTGAAGATCGAAGCCAGCTGGCCGGGGCCACCCTCGCTCTTCGCGCTGTCCCGACTCGATGGGAAACTTTCGGTCCAGGTGGGCAGCGGTCGCATCCTCGATATGCAGCCGGGCGCGGGTCGCTTGTTGGGGCTGCTTTCGGTCGCCGAGATTCCGCGCCGCCTGAGTCTCGATTTCAGCGATCTCTTCAAGTCCGGGTTTGCCTACAACTCGATCGTCGGCAGCTTCCAGCTTGCCGACGGCGACGCCGATACGGAAGGCCTGCGAATCAGCGGCCCGGCGGCCGATATCGTGGTCAGCGGACGGACCGGGCTGCGCGCGCGCGACTACGACCAGCGCTTCCAAGTGACCCCGCATGCGAGCGCGACGCTGCCGGTGGTGGGGGCGCTGGCCGCCGGGCCCGCCGGCGCGGTGGCGGGGTTGGTTGCGCAGGGTCTCCTGGACCGGCCAATCGGACGTGCGGTCGAGCGCCGCTATCGGGTGACCGGGAGCTGGGACAAGCCGGAAATCGTGCAGGAGCGCGGTGCCGACGCCGAGCGGCGCGGCAACGGCCGCCAGCACTGAGCAGGCTTGCAGTAGCAGCGGCTTGCCCCCACAGTGGGTCGGCGCGGACGCGACTCCGGGCGATCTGCGCTGTGCGATCTGCGCTCCGTTTTCCGCTCGACTGGCCCGAATGACCGATCTCATCACCCGCGCCGAACAGCGCCTTCTGCGCCCCGGTGGGCTCTCCACCGCCGATCTCGAGCACGTTTTTGCGCGCTTGATGGGGCCCTCGGTGGATGCCGCCGACCTGTATTTCCAGCATTCCCGCAGTGAGTCCTGGGTGCTCGAGGATGGCCTCGTCAAAAGCGGCAATCACGCGATCGAGCAGGGTGTCGGCGTGCGCGCGCTGGCCGGGGAGAAGGCTGGTTTCGCCTACTCCGACGAGATCGTGCTGCCGGCCCTGCTGGAGGCGGCCGGCGCCGCGCGCGCGATCGCGCAGGCCGCCGGCAACGGCACCGACCGCGCGCTCGCGGTGGTCGGATCCCGCGCGCTGTATCCGGCCCTCGATCCGGTGGAATCGCTGTCGAGCGAGGACAAGCTGGCAGCGCTGCGCGAGGTCGACGCTTTCTGTCGCGCCGCCGACTCGCGGGTGAAACAGGTGATCGTCAGCCTGAGCGCGACGGTCGATACGGTGCTGATCGCGCATTCCGACGGCACCCTTGCCGCGGACGTGCGACCGCTGGTGCGCATGAGCGTGCAGGTCATTGCCGAGGCGAACGGCCGCCGCGAGTCCGGCAGCGGCGGCGGCGGCGGTCGTTACGGCTTGCCCGAGCTCCTCGCTGGCGGTCGCGCGCGGGCGTTTGCGGGTGAAGCGGTGCGCATGGCGCTGATCAACCTCGAATCGGTACCGGCGCCGGCCGGTGTGATGCCGGTGGTACTGGGGCCGGGTTGGCCCGGCGTGCTGCTGCACGAAGCGATCGGCCACGGTTTCGAGGGCGATTTCAACCGCAAGGGCACTTCCGCGTTCGCCGGACGCCTCGGCGAGACCATCGCCGCACCCGGTGTCACGGTGGTCGACGACGGCAGCCTGGCCGGTCGCCGCGGCTCGCTGTCGATCGACGACGAGGGCACACCCACCCAGCGCACCGTGTTGGTCGAAAACGGCGTCATGAAGGGCTACCTGCAGGACAAGTTGAATGCGCGCCTGATGGGCACTCGCAGCACCGGCAACGGCCGGCGCGAATCCTTCGCCCACCTGCCGATGCCGCGCATGACCAACACCTTCATGCTGCCCGGCGAGCGCGATCCCGCGGAAATCATCGCTTCGGTCGAGCGTGGGCTCTACGCGGTGAACTTCGGCGGCGGTCAGGTGGACATCACCAGCGGCAAGTTCACTTTCTCCGCCAGCGAGGCCTATCTGATCGAGAACGGTCGGATCACCACGCCGGTCAGGGGGGCAACCCTGATTGGCGCTGGCGCCGAAGTGCTGAAGCGGGTATCGATGATCGGCAACGATCTGCGGCTTGACGAGGGCGTCGGCGTCTGCGGGAAGGATGGCCAGAGCGTGCCGGTCGGCGTTGGCCAGCCGACCCTGCGGATCGATGCCATGACCGTCGGCGGAACGCAGTGAAGTCGGCGCCGTCGCTGCGTTCAGGCGTCGTCGGCTTGCTGCGTAGCCTCGACCTGCGAATCGCGCAGCGCGCGCAGCAGCTCGCGGAAGGCGCGCGGCGGCTGGCCGCGCTCGCGCTCGGCCTGCGCCCTGCGCTGCAGCTGGCGCAGTCGCTGGCGATCGGCGTCGGGGTGCGTTTCGAGAAACTCGGCAAGCGCCGCGTCGCCGCCTTCGAGCAGGCGTTCGCGCCAGGCTTCGAGACGATGCAGGGCGATCGCGTCGCCCCGTGCCCGCTCGCGGTCGCGCTGCAGGGCGGTGCGAATCCGCAGCAGCTCGGCGTCGTCGAGACCGCGCAGCTGCTTGGCCAGAAACTGCAGCTCGCGCTTGTGCGCGATGTGCGAGCGAACGCTGCGCACGCGAAGCACTTCCGCGTGCAAGCCATCGTCGCCGGGTACCTCCGCGAGCTCGGCCGGACTCAGCGCGACCAGCGCCTCGGCGAGCTCGAACACGCTGAGCGCCTCGCGCCGACGCTGACTTCGGCTTGGCGCGTCCGCTCGTTCCGGCGGCGCGCTCGGGATCGCAGGTGGATCAGACATGGACTTTTCCGGGAACTGCGCGCGTGAACAGCGACTTCAGTCATCAAGATAGCAGCCTTGCCGAGCTCGATCGCCTGCGTTCGATCAGCGAAGACGTTCTGCGGCGCTGCCGGGCGGAGGGCGCGAGCGAGGCGGAGGTGAGCGCCAGCGTGGATCTCGGGCTGAGCGTCAGCGCGCGTCTCGGTGAAGTGGAAACGGTCGAGCGCACCCGCGATCGCGCAGTGGCGGTGACGCTGTGGTTCGGCAAGCGCAAGGGCTCGGCGAGCACCGCCGATCTGCATCCGGATTCGATTGCGAAGACCGTGGAGCACGCCTGCGCCATTGCCCGCCACACCGAAGAAGACCCTGCCAATGGGCTGGCCGACCCGGCCTTGCTGGCGCGCGACCCGCCCGAACTCGACCTCTGGCATCCCTGGGACGTGACGCCCACAGAGGCCATCGAGCTCGCGGTGCGGATGGAGCGGGCCGGCCGCGAGATCGATCGGCGCATCGAGAATTCCGATGGTGCGATGGTGCAGGTTGGTGCGAGCCTCGGCGTGCAGGCCAATACGCTCGGTTTCGTCGGCGCCGAACGCAGCACGGGCCATTCGCTGTCGCTATCCCTGATCGCCGTCGACGGCGGGGGCATGCAGCGCGACTACTGGTACGACAGCGCGCGCGCCGCGAGCGATCTGGCGGACGTCGAATCCATCGGCCGGCGCGCCGCCGAGCGCTGCCTCGCACGCCTCGGCGCGCGTCGCCTGGCGACGCGCGATTGTCCGGTGCTGTTCGCTCCCGAGGCCGCGCGCAGCCTGATCGGGCATTTCGTCGGTGCGGTCAGCGGCGGCGCGTTGTATCGCAAGGCCAGCTTTCTTTGCGAGCGGCTCGGCACGCGGGTGTTTCCCTCCTGGTTCCAGCTGCGCGAGCACCCGCATCTGCCGCGCGGCCTCGGTTCCGCCGCTTGGGACGCCGAAGGCGTCGCCACGCGCGATTCGGATCTGATCGTCGACGGCGTCCTGCAGCGCTATGTGCTCGGCAGCTATGCCGCCCGCCGGCTGGGACTCACCACCACCGGCAATGCTGGCGGGATCAGCAACCTCGTGGTCGAGCCTGGCGCGGATGACTTCGATGCCCTGGTTCGGCGTATGGGGCGTGGTCTCGTGGTGAGCGAGCTGATGGGGCAGGGCGTGTCGCTTGTGACCGGCGACTATTCGCGCGGCGTCAGCGGCTTCTGGGTCGAGAATGGAGAGATCGCCTACCCGGTCGAGGAAATCACCATTGCCGGCAATCTCGCCGAGATGTTCGATCGGATCGTGGCGGTCGGCAGCGACGTCGATCTACGCTCGTCGCTGCGTACCGGCTCGATCCTGGTCGAACACATGAAGCTCGCCGGCGAGGGCTGAAGCAGGCCCGCGCTGACTGACTTGACACCGGCAGCACCCGGGTCAACAGTGACGAGCCCTCACTGGTGGAGCATCGCGGTGGACGAACTCGAGCAAGCGGCAAGTCCCACGGAAACGCCCTCCGACGATGAGCGCACCTGGGCAATGTTCGCTCATCTCTCTGCGCTTAGCGGCTTGGTCACCGGCGGCGTCGGCTGCGTCGTCGGTCCCTTGATCGTCTGGCTGGTCAAGCGCGACACGATGCCCTTCGTGGCCGATCAGGGCAAGGAGGCGCTCAATTTCAACATCACCCTGGCGCTCGCCTTCTGTGTCCTCGCGCTGCTGGTGATCTTCACCTTCGGTCTGGGCTTGCTGCTGGCCTGGCCGATCGGAGCGATTCTCTGCATCGGCTGGTTCGTGCTGACGGTCGTCGCCATGCTGAAAGCCAGAGACGGCGTGCGCTGGCGCTATCCGGTCAGTCTGCGTCTGGTGAATTGAAGGACACTCAATAGCTGCGCTCCGCGGCGAAACTGGCCAGCTGTCGCAGCGGCTCGGCGGGAGTGCCGAAAGCGCTCAGCGCGTTTTCGGCGCGGGTGGTCAGCTCGACGAGCTGGCGGCGCGAGGCGTCCACGCCGAGCACCGCCGGGTAGGTTGGCTTTCGCGCAGCGGCGTCCTTGCCGGCGGTCTTGCCGAGCTTCGCGTTGCCCGCTTCCAGGTCGAGGAGATCGTCACGAATCTGGAAGGCGAGACCCATTGCTCGGCCGTACTCATCCAACGCCGCCAGCGCTTGTGCGGTTTGGCAGCCGGCGCCGAGCGCGCCGAGGCGCAGTGACGCGCGGATCAGGGCGCCGGTTTTCGCGGCGTGCATGCGTTCCAGCTCGGCCGCGCTGATGGCCCGCCCAACGGCGGCGAGGTCGAGGGCCTGACCGCCCGCCATGCCGCGGGAGCCGCAGGCGTCGGCCAGCGCGAGCAGCATGCCGAGCCGCGTCGCCGGGTCGACGCTGAGCCCGGTATCCCGCGCCAGCAGTTCGAACGCCAGTGCCTGCAGGGCGTCGCCGGCGAGGATCGCGGTGGCTTCGCCGAAACGCACGTGGCAGGTCGGACGGCCGCGGCGCAGCTCGTCGTCGTCCATGGCTGGCAGGTCATCGTGGATCAGCGAATAGGCGTGCACGAATTCGACCGCGGCAGCGGGCGCATCGAGCGTTTCGGCGGACGCGCCGAAAGTCTGGCCGGTCGCATACACCAGCATCGGCCGCAGGCGCTTGCCGCCGCCGAGCACCGCGTAGCGCATGGCCTGGTGCAGTTCGATCGGCTCCTGCTCGGCCGCCGGGAGGAGGCGCGCGAGCGCGGCGTCGGCACGCGCCGCGAGCGCCTGCAGATTCGCGCTGAGCTGCATGCTCAGGGCGCGTCTGGCCGCAGCGGCTGCGCTTCGTCCGGGGCGGTGGGGTCGAGCAGCAGACTGACGCGCTGGCGTGCGTTTTCCAGCGCACCCTGGCAGTCGCGATAGAGCGCCACGCCGCGCTCGAAGGACTGCAGCGACTCATCGAGGCTCAGCTCGCCATGCTCCATGCGCGCCACCAGCTTTTCGAGCTCGTCGAGCGAATGCTCGAAGCCAGCGATTGGGGAAGGGTCTTCGCGCTCTTTGGACATGTCATGCACGCTAGCGCAGAGCGGGCGGGAGATCAATCGGAGGGGCGTCGCGAGCGCGGTAGCGGCAGGTCGGAACAGCCGCGCTCCCACTGCAGCCTGGCGGCGAGCGGACGCAGCAGTTCAGCTCCCGCCTGACCGAGCCAAAGATCGGCGACCGCCAGCAGGTGTTCGTCGTGGTCGAAGACCAGCGGCAAGCGTGCGCGCTGCCAGGGCGGGATTCCCGCCTGCTGGAACAGATCGCGCAGCTCGCTGCTGTGGTTGCCACGGTTCAACCGCAGGCTCTCGCCGCCGCGTCGGAAGCGCACCCGCAGCGGCTTCGCGAGGCGTGCCTCGCTGGACTCGCTGCTGAGGCGCAGCACGCCGAGATCGAGCGGCAGCTGCAGGTCGCTGCCGTCGAAGCCGGCGACCCAGTCGGGCGCGGGCAGCTTGAGTGGCGGCATGGCGTAGAGGAGGTCGCGATAGCGGCGCACTTCCGCGCCGGACCAGCGGATGCAGGGCTGCCGATCCTCGCTGGCGACGGTCAGCTGCCGCAGTAGTTCCGCCACCTGATAGTGCGTTGGTTGTGCCAGGCCGAGCGCGCGCAGCCAATAGCGCAGCACCGGATCACGCAGGGCCGTGTGCAGGCCGAGCCAAGCCTCGAGCTGCAGGGTGTCGGCGGTGGGGCCGCGTACCCGACCGAAGGCGCGCTCGGTCTCGTCGGCGATGAAGTCCGCCGCCGCCTGCATCCAGATGGCGGTTTGCGCGATGCTGGAAGCAGCCTCGGGCCAGCGCGAAACGATTTGCGGCAACACCTGATGGCGCAGGAAATTGCGGTCGATGCCGAGATCGGCGTTGCTGGGGTCGTTCAGCCAGGCGAGCCCATGGCCACGCGCGTAGTCGCGCAGCACTGCGCGCGGGGTGGACAGCAGCGGGCGCCAGGCGAAGCCCGGACCCAGCCGGCGCAGGTTGCGCATGGCGCCGAGCCCCTGTGGGCCGGCACCGCGCAGCAGTTTGAGCAGGACCGTCTCCGCCTGATCGTCGCGATGCTGGGCGAAGGCGACGATCTCGTCCGGCCGCAGGACTGACTCGATGGCGCCATAGCGGGCGCGGCGCGCGTTTGCTTCGAGTCCGAGTCCGGGAGCCTCTGGTACCTCGACCGAACGGGAAATCAGCTCGACCTCCAGCGCTCGCGCGAATTGCGCGCAGTGCTGTGCCCATAGCGCGCTGTCGCCCTGCAGCCCGTGGTCGATGTGAATCGCTCGCAGGCCGCGCGCGCGCGCTCTCTTCGAGGCGCTCAGCAGATGCAGCAGCACGCTCGAATCCAGTCCGCCGCTGAAGGCGACGAGCAGCGGCCCGTCAGGCAGGCTGGCGAGCGAATCTGCGAGCAGTTCGGTCAGCTGCTGTGCAACCACGTCGGTTTCCGTCCGCTGCCTCAGCGGCGCGCGAGGCAGTGCGGCGGCGTGGCGGGAAAGTTTGCGCCGGACGCGGCGCAGTCGCGCAGCAGCGCGCCGTGCGGACTCACTGCCACGAGCACACGACCTTGCCGCAGCTGCCCGACTCCATGAGCTCGAAGCCGCGCTCGAAGTCGTCGATGTGCAGCTGGTGGGTCAGCACCTTCTGCAGTGGGAAACCGCTCAGCAGCATCTGCGTCATCTTGTACCAGGTCTCGTACATGCGCCGGCCGTAGATGCCGTGCAGGGTGAGGCCCTTGAAGATGACCTTGTCCCAGTCGATGCCGGAGCCGTTGGGCAGGATGCCGAGCATGGCGACGCGACCGCCGTGATACATGCAGCCGAGCATGTCGTTGAAGGCACGAGGGTTGCCGCTCATCTCGAGGCCGACGTCGAAACCCTGCATGTGCAGGTCGCTCATCACTTCGCGCAGCGACTGCTGCGAGACGTTGACCACCCGCGTCGCGCCCATGTCGGCAGCGAGCTTCAGGCGATAGTCGTTGACGTCGGTGACCACCACGTTACGCGCGCCGACGTGCTTGCAGATGCCGGCCGCCATGACCCCGATCGGACCGGCGCCGGTAATGAGCACGTCCTCGCCGATCAGGTCGAACTCGAGCGCGCAGTGGGCGGCGTTGCCGTAGGGGTCGAAGAAAGCTGCCAATTCGCTGGGAATCTGGTCCGGCACCGGCCACAGGTTGGAAGCCGGCATGGCGATGTATTCGGCGAACGCGCCGTTGCGGTTGACGCCGATGCCCACCGTGTTCGGACACAGGTGTTGACGGCCGGCGCGACAGTTGCGACAGACGCCGCAGACGATGTGGCCTTCCGCGGAAACCCGCTGCCCGATTTCATAACCTCGTACGCCAGGGCCGACCGCGACGATGCGGCCAACGAACTCGTGGCCGATCACAAGCGGCGGCTTGATCGTGCGCTGGCTCCACGCGTCCCATTTGTAGATGTGCAGATCGGTGCCGCAGATCGCGGTCTTTTCCACCTTGATCAGCACCTCGTTGGGGCCGATCTCCGGCACCGGCACCTGCTCCATCCAGATGCCGCGGGCCGCTTCGCGCTTGACCAGCGCTTTCATCGTCGACTGCATGGCGAGCTCCTCCGAACCCGGCAAGTATAGTGAGCACGAGGCGGCGTCGCGCCAATGGTCATGGCGTGAAACAATTTGCGTATGACGATCGATCAGCGCCCCGCGGCGATCTTCCTCATGGGTCCGACCGCTTCCGGCAAGACGGCGCTGGCCTGCTCGCTGGCCGAGCGTTTCGGCTTGGAACTGATCAGCGTCGATTCCGCCCTGGTCTATCGCGGCCTCGACGTCGGCGCGGCGAAGCCCGATCGCGCGCTGCTGGCGCGGTTTCCACATCGGCTGATCGACCTGCGTGAACCGTCCGAACCTTATTCGGCAGCGCAGTTTCGTCGCGACGCCCTGGCCGCGATGCAGGAGATCGGCGCCGCCGGCAGAGTGCCCTTGCTGGTTGGCGGCACCGGACTCTATTTCCGCGCGCTGGAGCGGGGGCTGTCACAGCTTCCCGCCGCCGATCCCGCGCTGCGCGCCGAGCTCGCCGAGGAGGCTGCCCGAAGCGGCTGGCCGGCCCTGCACGCGCGCCTGGCGGCGCTCGATCCGGCTGCGGCTGCCCGCGTCGGGCCGCAGGATGCACAGCGAATCCAGCGCGCGCTCGAGGTCATCGCGCTCGGCGGTCGCCGCCTCACGGAGCAACAGGACAGTCGGCCGCCGCGCCTGCCTTGGCGGGTGCTGAAGCTCGCGCTGGTGCCCGGGGATCGCGGCCAACTGCACGCGCGGGTCGCGCGGCGCCTCGACGCCATGCTGGCCGCGGGTTTCATCGACGAGGCGCGTCGCTTGCGCGCCGATCCGCGCTGGAACCGGGAGCTGCCGGCGATGCGTGCGGTGGGCTATCGTCAGGTCTGGCCGTTTCTCGACGGCGCAGTCGATCTGGAGACTTTTCGCGAGCGGGCGGTTTTCGCTACCCGCCAGCTCGCCAAACGGCAGATCACCTGGCTGCGCGCCGAGCTGGATTCGATCTGGCTGGATTCGGAGAACGCCACCGCCATGCCGCGAGCCGCGCTGCTGGTCGAGCATTTCCTGGCGCGCGCGCCAGTCGCCTGATCTTCCCGCCCGGCGAACCGTTTGCTTGCACCGATCAAGTCGTTAAGATGCGGCTGACCCGGCGGGTGGACGGCGCTGCGACCGTGCAGCACACGGTAGACCGCGCGACCGGGTCCCCCAACGGATATGCAAGGGAGAACAACATGGCCAAAGGGCAGTCGCTGCAGGATCCTTTCCTGAACGCCTTGCGCCGCGAGCGTGTGCCGGTCTCGATCTATCTGGTCAACGGCATCAAGCTGCAGGGCACGGTCGAGTCCTTCGACCAGTTCGTCGTGCTGCTACGCAATACGGTGAGCCAGATGGTTTACAAGCACGCCATCTCGACCATCGTGCCGACGCGCAACGTGCGCATGAGTAGCGGCGAGCCTGGCGCAGCCGCCGAGTCGAATCACCGCGCGCAGGCTCCCGATACGGCTGCGGCGTCCGAGCGAGAAGCGTAGAGGCGCGGCTCTTTCGGGTGGCCGGCGAACTTGAAAGCGTCGCGGGCGCACACATGAAGGGAGCCCGGTCGCTGCTTTCGGCAGCGCCTTCTTACTGACGGCAGAACCCCGCCCTGTTCGATCGATCCAGAAAAGGTGAGCGCGCACTGCTGCTGCACGTGCAGCGCGGCAGCGCGCACGATGCACCAGCGCAGCAGGAGTTCGTCGATCTGGCTCGCTCCGCCGGCGCGCTGGTGGTCGCGGAACTGGTGGCCCGCGTGGATCGCCCCGACGCGCGCTATTTCATCGGCAGCGGCAAGGCTGATGAGCTACGCGCGCTGCGGCAGTCTGCCGAGGCGGATCTGATTCTCGTCGACCATGCTCTAAGCCCGGTGCAGGAACGAAATCTCGAGCGCCTCGCCGAATGCCGCGTGGTCGATCGCACCGGCCTGATCCTTGACATTTTCGCCCAGCGGGCACGCTCGCACGAAGGCAAGCTGCAGGTCGAGCTGGCGCAGCTGACTCATCTATCGACCCGCCTGGTGCGCGGCTGGACCCACCTCGAGCGCCAGCGCGGGGGCGCCATCGGCCTGCGCGGCCCCGGCGAGACCCAGCTCGAAGTCGATCGGCGGCTGCTGGCAGAGCGGGTCAAGCAGCTGCGTCGGCGGCTGGACAAGGTCGAAACTCAGCGCTCCACGGCGCGGCGTGCGCGGCGTCGCAGCGCGCTGCCGGTGGTGGCTCTGGTCGGCTATACCAACGCCGGCAAGTCCACCCTGTTCAACCTGCTGACCGGTGCCTCGGCCTATGCGGCCGACCAGCTCTTCGCCACGCTCGATCCGACGCTGCGTCGCGTCGAGGGTCTCGACTGTGGCCCGCTGCTGCTGGCCGACACCGTGGGTTTCATTCGCGAGCTGCCGCACGATCTGGTGGCGGCGTTCCGCTCGACGCTGGCGGAAGCGCGCGACTCCGACCTGCTGCTGCACGTGATCGATGCTTCCGACCCGGAACGCGAGGCACAGCGGGTGGCGGTCGAGGCCGTGCTGGCGGAAATCGGCGCCGATCAGCTGCCGCAGGTGTTGGTGTACAACAAGGTGGACCGGCTGGAGGGCGCGGCACCGCGGGTCGATCGCCTGGACGGTGGCGCCACGCCGCGGGTGTGGCTCTCGGCGCTGTCGGGCTTGGGCTTGCCGGCGCTGCGCGAGGTGCTTGCACAGGAGCTCGGCACTCAGCGCGTCAACACCGAGCTCGTGCTGCCGAGCAGCGCCGGGCGCCTTCGCGCGCGCCTTCACGAGCGCGGCCTGGTGCGGGCAGAGGTCGCAGACGAGGGCGGCTGGCGCGTGCAGATCGACGCCTCGCGGCTGCAGATCGAACCGCTTTTTCGCCTCCCCGGCGGCGACGGCGAGTGGCTGCGCAAGCAGGTCGAATGACGCGTCTCGGCTTGCCCAGACGGCAACCGCCTATCTACAATCCGCCGGCAGTCCTGGATCGGCGGCGCTTGCATGCGCCGCCTGTCGCTAGCGCGGCAAACGCGAGTCACGATGGGCGACCGCCGGATCCTCGAGCGTCCGCGTCCTGGGCTCTCACTTCGGAGACGACATGGCTTGGAATGAACCGGGCGGCGGCAAACAGCGCGACCCGTGGCGCGACAGCGGTGGCTCGGCCGAGCTCGACGCCTTCCTGAAGCGCCTGCGCGAGTTTTTCAGCCGCTTTCCCGGCGGCGGCAAGGGCGGCAAGGGTGGCACTGGTGTCGCCATCATCGGCGTTCTGATCGCTTGGTGCGTGTTCGACAGCACCGTGCGTATCAACGCCAGTGACGTCGGTCTGGTGCTGCGTTTCGGCCAGCTGACGCGGGTGATGACGCCCGGCATCAACTTCAAGTTCCCGCGTCCGATCGAATCGGTGGTGCGCGTCGACGTCGGCCAGGTGCGCCCTTCCAACGACCAGGTGCGCATGCTGACGCGCGACGAGAACATCGTCGTGGTGGACTTCAACGTGCAGTATCAGGTGCGCGATCCGGAGCAGTTCGCGTTCGGCGTGCGCGATCCCGATGCGACGCTTGGCCAGGCCGCGGAAAGCGCCGTGCGCGCGGTGATCGGCGCCAGCGACATGGACACCATCCTGTCCGGCCAACGCGCTGAGCTGATGGCGCGCGCCAAGCAGATCCTGCAGGCTACCCTCGATCAGTACAAGACCGGGCTGGTGCTGACCGAACTCAACTTTCAGAACGTGCGTCCTCCGCAGGAAGTAAAGGATGCCTTCGACGATGCCAGCCGCGCGCTGCAGGATAAGCAGCGCCTCGAGGAGGAGGCCAAGGCCTACGTCAGCCGGGTGGTGCCCGAAGCGCGCGGCGACGCCGCCATGGTGCGCGCCGAGGCGCAGGGCTACAAGAGCGAGCGCATCGCCCGCGCACAAGGTGAAGCGCAGCGTTTCGATCTGGTCGAGGCGGAATATCGCGAGGCGCCGGAGGTCACCCGCAAGCGCCTGTATCTCGAAACCATGGAGCAGGTGGTTGGCCATGCGCCGAAGATCATCGACCTGACCGCTGGCAAGAACATCTTGACGCTGCCGCTCGACGCCGCAACGACCAGAAACGTGGTGCCTGCGGTGGTGGGTCCGTCCGGATCGACGTCCGAAGCACATGCGCAGGGGGGCCGATGATGCGAATTGCCTGGATCGTGGGAGTCGTCGCGACGCTCTTCGTCGCTGCGGAATCGACCTTCGTCGTGCGCGAGGGGCAGACCGCCATTCGTGTCCAGCTGGGTCGCATCGTCGAAACCGGCCACGCGCCGGGTCTGCACTTCAAGCTGCCCTTCGTACAGAGCTCGATGCACTTCGACAAGCGCGTGCTGAATCTGGACTCGGCGCCCGAGCGCTATCTGACTTCCGAGAAGAAAGACGTCAACATCGACTTCTTCGTGAAGTGGCGAATCGTCGATGCTGGCAAGTTCTATGTGGCGGTGACCGGCGACGAGATGCGCGCCCAGCAGCGCATCGCGCCGATCGTCAAGGAAGGCCTGCGCACGGCGGTCAACTCGCGCACGCTGCAGGAGCTCGTCTCCGGCGGTCGCGCGGACGTCACCGAACACCTGGTGAGCGAGGCCAACCGAGCGACGCAAAGCCTTGGCATCGAGATCGTCGACCTGCGCATCAAGCGCATCGATCTGCCCGAAGACGGCACCGTGATCGGCTCGGTCTACGAGCGCATGAAGTCCGAGCGCAAGAAGGTTGCCAACCAGTTGCGCGCGGAAGGTTCGGAGATGGCCAAGACTCTGCGCGCCGATGCCGATCGGCAGGTACAGGTGATCGGCGCCGAGGCCTATCGCGATGCGCAGAAGACTCGCGGCGAAGGCGACGCGGAAGCCTCCAGAATCTACGCCGCGGCTTATGGTCGCGACCCGGGTTTCTATTCCTTTTTCCGCAGCCTCGAGGCCTATCGCACCAGCTTCGATCAGGGCAACGGCACCCTGGTGCTGGACCCGCGTTCGGAGTTCCTGCGCTACCTGATGGACAGCAAGTAGCGCAGCGCCATGTGGAGCGAGCTCTCCGCGGCGCTGTGTCTGGTGCTCGTGATCGAGGGTCTGTTCCTGTTTGCGGCGCCCGAGCACTGGAAGCGCATGGTCGAGCAGATGCGCGAGATCGAGGGCCGCGTCCTGCGCATGATCGGCGGCGGCATGGTGGTGGTCGGGCTGCTGTTCCTGCAGCTCGTGCGCTGAATTCGGAGCAGGCGGACGGACATGGGCCAAGGGAGCCTGTCGGACTTATGAAGAATCGGCTGCAAATCCGCTTGCGCGGTCCATATTTCCGCCGCTTCTTGGCCGATAGAACCACTATCGGCCGGCGAATCGACGAAAATCTGTCCTCGCGCAGGCAAATTTTCGCTTTCGATTCCATAAGCCCGGCAGGCTCCCCAGCAGTAGTCATTCTGGGCGCGCAGTGGGGGTGAGCCGGGGTTTCGCGCAATGCCGCCGGGCATTGCGCGCCGGCGAACGCCGGAGGCAGGATGCCGTAGGCGGGCTGAGGAGACGAGCGATGGATCGCGAGTCCGCTCAGCGACGTCGCCCCACGTCGGGGCGCTGAATTCGGAGCAGGCGGACGGACATGGGCAAGGCGGTAGTCATTCTGGGCGCGCAGTGGGGCGACGAAGGCAAAGGCAAGATCGTCGATCTTCTGACCCAGGACATTGGCGCGGTAGTGCGCTTTCAGGGCGGCCACAACGCCGGCCACACCCTGGTCATCAACGGCCACAAGACGGTGCTGCACCTGATTCCCTCGGGCATCTTGCGCGAAGGGGCGCTGTGCCTGATCGGCAACGGTGTGGTGCTGTCGCCGCAGGCGCTGCGCGAGGAGATCGAGCAGCTCGAGACCAGCGGCGTCGAGGTGCGCACGCGGCTCAAGATCAGCCCGGCCACGCCGCTCATCATGCCCTACCACGTCGCCTTGGATCAGGCACGGGAGAAGGCAGCCGGCGGCAAGGCCATCGGCACCACCGGGCGCGGCATCGGCCCGGCTTATGAGGACAAGGTGGCGCGACGCGGCATCCGCATCGCCGACTTGCACTATCCCGAGCAGCTGGCGGAAGTCCTGCGCAGCGCGCTCGACTATCACAATTTCGTGCTGACGAAGTATTTCGGCGCGGAAGCGATCGACTATCGGCGTACGCTCGATGATGCGCTGGCCTTCGCGGACTATGTCGAACCGATGAAATCGGACGTGGCCGGCATCTTGCACGAGCTGCGCCGCCGCGGCGAGCGAGTGTTGTTCGAAGGCGCGCAGGGCACCCTGCTCGACATCGACCATGGCACCTATCCTTACGTCACCTCATCCAACACCACGATCGGCGGTGCGCTGGCCGGCAGCGGCATTGGTGCCGGCTACGTCGACTACGTGCTCGGCATCGCCAAGGCCTACGCCACGCGGGTCGGTGGTGGTCCGTTCCCGACCGAGCTCGACGACGCGGTGGGCCAGCGTCTGCGCGATCGCGGTCAGGAATACGGCGCCTCGACCGGCCGCCCGCGACGCTGCGGTTGGCTCGACATCGTGGCGCTCAAGCGCGCGGTGGCGATCAACGGCATCAGTGGCCTGTGCATCACCAAGCTCGACGTGCTGGACGGCATGGAGCGGCTGAAGATCTGCATCGCCTATGAGTACCGTGGCAAGCGTACGGAATACGCGCCGCTCGATGCCGCCGGCTGGGCTGAGTGCACGCCCGTGTATCTGGATTTTCCGGGCTGGCAGGAGTCGACCCACGGCCTCACCGCCTGGTCGGATCTGCCGCCGGCCGCGCGCGCCTATCTGCGCGCGCTCGAGGAGCTGGCCGGCTGCCCGCTGGCGATCGTCTCCACCGGCCCCGATCGGGACGCCAACATCATCCTGCGCGATCCCTTCGACTGACGGATTCCTCCGGCCGCGGTGCATGCGCCGCGGCCGCGTTTGATCGCGCTCAGTCCTCGCCCGCCGCGGCCGCTTCCGCCGCCAGCTCCGCCACCGGGATGCAGGCGCAGAACACGTTCTTGTCGCCGTAGACGTTGTCCACGCGCGCCACTGGCGGCCAGTATTTCTGCTGGCGCAGGCTCGCCAGCGGGAACGCGGCGAGCTCGCGCGGGTAGGCGTGCTTCCACTCGCTAGCCGAGACCTGGGCCGCGGTATGCGGGGCGTTGCCGAGCGGGTTGTCGTCACGGTCCAGGCGACCGTCTTCGACCGCGCGGATCTCGTCGCGAATCTGGATCATGGCGTCGATGAAGCGGTCGAGCTCGGCCAGCGACTCGCTTTCGGTGGGTTCGACCATCAGCGTGCCGGCCACCGGGAAGCTCAGCGTCGGCGCGTGGAAGCCGAAGTCGATCAGGCGCTTGGCGACGTCCTCGGCGCTGATGCCGGTGGCGTCCTTGAGCGGGCGCAGGTCGAGGATGCATTCGTGCGCCACCAGTCCGTTGCGCCCGGTGTAGAGCGTCGGGTAGTGCGGCGCCAGGCGCTTCGAGACGTAGTTGGCGCTGAGCATGGCGACTTCGGTCGCCTTGCGCAGACCCTGCGCACCCATCAGGCGGATGTACATCCAGGAGATCGGCAGGATGCCGGCGCTGCCAAAGGTCGCCGCGGCGACCGGCGCGCCCACGCCGGTACCGGCGGTGCGCAGGCCGTCCACGCCGGGCGCGCCGGGCAGGAAGGGCGCGAGATGCGCCTTCGCCGCGCAGGGGCCGACGCCGGGGCCGCCGCCGCCGTGCGGGATGCAGAAAGTCTTGTGCAGGTTGAGGTGGGAAACGTCCGAGCCCCAGCGGCCGGGCTTGGCCAGACCGACCAGCGCGTTCATGTTGGCGCCGTCGGTGTAGACCTGCCCGCCGTGGCGGCGCACGATGTCGCAGATCTCGACCACGTCTTCCTCGAACACGCCGTGGGTCGAGGGGTAGGTGAGCATGATCGCGGCGAGGCGGTCGGCGTATTTTTCCGCGTTGTGGCGGATGTCCTCGACGTCGACGTTGCCGTGGGCGTCGCAGCGGGTCACCACCACTTGCATGCCGCACAGGTGCGCCGAGGCCGGGTTGGTGCCGTGGGCGGACTCCGGGATCAGGCAGATGTCGCGCTGGCCTTCGCCGCGCGAGCGGTGCCAGGCGCGGATTGCGAGCAGACCGGTATATTCGCCTTGCGCGCCGGAGTTCGGCTGCAGGCTGACCGCGTCATAGCCGGTGCACTCGACCAGCATCGCCTCGAGTCCCGCGATCAGCTCGCGATAGCCTTCGACCTGCTCAGCCGGCGCCAGCGGGTGGATGTCGGCGAACTCCGGCCAGCTGATCGGGATCATTTCCGCGGTCGCGTTCAGCTTCATGGTGCAGGAGCCGAGCGGAATCATGGTGCGGTCGAGCGCCAGGTCCTTGTCGGAGAGCAGGCGCAGGTAGCGCAGCAGCTCGTGCTCGCTGTGATAGGTGTTGAAGACCGGGTGGGTGAGAAACGCGCTCTGGCGGCGCAGGGCCGCAGGCAGCACGTCCGGGGTGGTGGCGTCGAGCGCGTCGATGTCGTCGAGGCGGGCGCCAAACAGCCCGGCCAGCGCCGCGAGGTCGCTGCGGGTGGTGATCTCGTCGAGGCTGATGCCGAGGCTTCGCTCGTCGATCCGGCGCAGGTTGATACCGGCCACTTCGGCTGCGCGGTGAATCGCCGCGGCGTCGATCCGGGTTACGTGCAGGGTGTCGAAGAAATCGCCGCCCACCGCGACGCCCGCGCGGCGCAGGGCCGCAGCGAGGATCGTCGCGAAGCGGTGCGTGCGCCGCGCGATCCGCCGCAGCCCTTCCGGCCCGTGGTAGACCGCGTACATCGCGGCCATCACCGCCAGCAGCACCTGGGCGGTGCAGATGTTGCTGGTGGCCTTGTCGCGGCGGATGTGCTGCTCGCGGGTCTGCAGGGTCAGGCGATAGGCCGGGTTGCCCGCGGCGTCGACCGAGACGCCGATCAGGCGACCGGGCATCTGGCGCTTGTAGGCGTCGCGGCAGGCCATGAAGGCGGCGTGCGGGCCGCCGAAGCCGAGCGGCACGCCGAAGCGCTGAGTGTTGCCGATCACGATGTCGGCACCCCATTCGCCGGGCGGTACGATCAGGGTGAGCGCCAGCAGGTCGGTCGCGACCGCCACCAGCGCGCCGGCGGCGTGGGCGACCTCGACCAGCGCGCGGTGATCGGCGATCGTGCCGAAGGTGTTCGGGTACTGCAGCAGGATGCCGAAGGCGCCCGCTGCGGCGGCTTCTGCGGCGGGGCCCGTGACCACCTCGATGTCGAGCGGTTCGGCGCGCGTGCGCACCACCGCGAGCGTCTGCGGGTGCACGTCGTCGGCGACAAAGAAGCGTTTCGATTTCGAGCGACCCACGCGCCGCGCCAGAGTCATCGCCTCGGCGGCGGCGCTGGCTTCGTCGAGCAGCGAGGCGTTGGCAATCTCCATGCCGCTCAGGTCCGCGCACAGGGTCTGGAAGTTGATCAACGCTTCCATGCGTCCCTGCGAAATTTCCGCCTGGTAGGGGGTGTAGGCCGTATACCAGGCGGGGCTCTCGAGGATGTTGCGCAAAATGACGTTCGGCGTTTCGGTGCCGTAGTAGCCCTGGCCGATGAAGCTGCGCAACACGCGGTTCTTCGACGCAATCGCGCGGATTTCCGCCAGCGCCGCGCGCTCGCTCAGCGCCGGCGGCAGGACGAGCGGCCCCGGCGAGCGGATGCCGGCCGGCACGATGGACGCGGTCATCGCCTCCAGCGAGGGCTGGCCGATCACCTCCAGCATGCGGGCGATTTCAGCGTCGTTGGGGCCGATGTGGCGCGCCACGAAGGCATCGTGGTGCTCAAGCTCGGCGAGCGAAGGCGAAGCGTTCTGATTCATGGGGCGTCCGAAAGCAGGCAAACGTGCGCGACCGCACGCGAGGCGCCCCTCTGTCCTTTTGCCTGAGAGTTTGGAAGCCTGTCGGCCTCGTGCCCCTTCGGCGCCGGCGCGCGGCCGGTCTCTCCAGAGTTGAATACGCGGCGGTGCGGGAGCCTGAGCGATTACGGGCGTTGCGCCTTCGGCAGCGGGCTCGTCCGGAGACGAACGGCCCGCTTCTCCCACCGCATACTGCAGCGGTGGATTATAGCCTGCGCGAAAGCGGAAAGCCGAGCTCAGGGGCCGCGGTTGGCTTCAGCGGCAGGCATCTGCTGCAGGCCAGCTGCGCGCCGCCAGTACGGTCTGCTGTGGGTGCGAAAAATCCCGCGTTCGGGCGGGGTTCTTGCGGCTTCGGAATGCGCTAGGGAGTATCGGAACAAGTCGACATTGGCTCGTCACGCCCGCGAAAGCGGGAGTCCAGTTCCTTTGATTGCAATGACTTGAAGTCGCTGGATGCCCGCCTTCGCGGGCATGACGAGCTTGTTCAGACATTTCCTAGAGGGCGCTGCGAAGCTTGAGGGTGGTGCCCAGGAGAGGACTCGAACCTCCACGGTTTTACCCGCTAGTACCTGAAA
>CAZORA010000031.1:0-24319 GCA_964582225.1 uncultured Dokdonella sp.
GGAGTCCAGTGCCTTTGATTTCAAGGGCTTGAAGTCGCTGGATGCCCGCCTTCGCGGGCATGACGGGCTTGCTCAGACATTCCCTGGGAGTATCTGAACAAGTCGACACGCTCGTCACTCCCGCGAAGGCGGGAGTCCAGTGCCTTTGATTTCAATGGCTTGAAGTCGCTGGGTGCCCAGCTTTCGGGGGCATGTCGGGCTTGCTCAGACATTTCCCTAGCATCCGCCACAGCACGACGTTGGGTAGGAGCGCCGCCATGCGCGGCCGGTTCGGGTCGCCGCGGCGATCGCGCTGGCGTGATCGGGCCCTCGGGGACGCCTACAGTTTCTCGAACTCGCGCTTCAAGCTGTAGTTCTGATCAGTGACGATCTTCTCCAGCGTGCGCACGCGTTCCTCGAGCGCGTCGATGCGGGCGCGACAGTCCCCGTCACCGCCCTCCAGGCGACGTTCCTTGACGCGCAGGTGCTGCTTCCAGATGCTGGCGCCGAGCGCCAAGGCGACGATCGTGACGACGAAAAGCCCACTGCTGCCCATCATGCCTCCAGATCTCGAAACTTGCGCTCCAGATCGTAGCGCCTGGAGGTGATGTAGCTTTCCATGCGCTGCAGCCGCTGGTCCAGCTCGCGGAAGCGCTGGCGCACGTCGCGAAAGGTTCCATTGGGCGAGCGCCGTACGCTGCGCCACCAGGCTTCATCCTTGTCCCAGTCGTAAGGCTGCTCTGGCTTCACCGGCAGCATGAGGCCGAGCACCACGTAGGCGACCAAGGTGATCACGTTGAGCCAGAGCAAGGCAATCACCGCGAGCACGCGCACCAGAGTCACGTTCCAGCCGAAATAGTCGGCCACCCCGGCGCATACGCCCATCAGCTTGCCGCGCTTGGGGTCGCGATAGAAGCGCTGCGCGCGCCATTCGTCGTCACGCCTCATGCCCGGCTCCTGCGCTGCGCCGAACGCCAGAAGCTGGCTTCGTCGCCCGGTCCCGCATAGCGAAGCGGGCGCTCGGGCAGCAGCACTGCAGCGACCAGATAGGCGACGATCATCGGCACGGTGAAGAAGCAGCCGGCCAACAGCGCGCCGGTCCGGAGCAACCAGCCGGGGCAGCCCAGATATTCGGCGAGCCCGGCGCATACGCCGAGCAGGATGCCGCGCTCAGCGTCGCGGAAGGGCCGGCGCTCGTCGGCGCTCGAATGCCTCGACCTCATGCCTTCTCCCTCCACTTCGGCGTGCTCGTTTCGAGAATGGTTTCCAGCGACTCGACGCGCCGCTCCAGGCGGCCGGCGAGCTGCCACAGTTCGGACAGCATGCGCTCGTCTTCGCGGCTCAGCCCTTCGGCCGTGCGGCGCTTGGTGGTGTAGTGCAGGATCAACCAGAGCGGCGCAACGAAAACGCAGAAGATCGCGATGATCGGAACCCACAGCGCGCTCATCGCTTACTCCGCGGCGTCGGAGCGCGCGCCGCCACCGGCCATGCGCTCCTTGAGCGCGGCGAGCTCGGCCTGCACCTGATCGTCCGCCTCGAGGTCGGCGAATTCACGGTGCAGGTCGCGCTCGGCGCCGAGATCGTAGGATTCGACGCGGCCTTCCAGCTCCTCCAGGCGGCGCTCGTAGTACTCCATGCGGCCGAGCGCGTTGTTGACCCGCTCGTCGTGGATGCGCCGGCGCACCTCCAGGCGCTGACCCGCGGTGTCGTGGCGCCGCTCGAGCACCTGCTGCCGGCTGCGCGCGTCGGCCAGCTTGGCCTGCAGCGCGGCGATGTCGCCGTTCAGCTTGCTCAGGCCGCCGTCGAGCTCGTCGTGCTCGCGGTCGAGCGCCGCCAGCTCGGCGCTGACCCGCTGCTTTTCCGCCAGTGCGGCCGCCGCCAGATCGTCGCGGCCCTTGCTCACCGCGAGTTCGGCGCGCCGCTGCCACTCGTCCGCTTCCTGCTGGATACCCGCGATCCTGCGCTCGAGCTCCTTGCGGTCGGCAATTGCGCGCGCCGCGGCGGAACGCACTTCCACCAGGGTGTCTTCCATCTCCTGGATGATCAGGCGCACCACCTTGCGCGGGTTCTCCGCCTTGTCGAGCATTGCGTTGACGTTGGAATTGACGATGTCGCCGATGCGGGAAAAAACGCTCATGTGGATGGTCTCGCCGATTGCCGTGGGGTTTGCCCTCTCCATAGCAGGAGGCGTGCCAAGTCCCCGTAGTTCTGTAACATATTGTTTATGTGTAGGAAAGCAAAAACGTTCCGGGTCTTGAGAAATTTTCCAGAAGCGAAACAAACCATACGAAAGTCAACTACACGTCAAATCGGCTAAACTGATCGTATGCCGGCCGACCGGCCTTCCGCACGCTCCAGTCCATGCCCGACCTCCTGCTCAGCCGCGCCGACAGCGCGCCCATGCTTGGCGAATCGCCGGCCTTCGCCGAGCTCCTGGAAGAGATTTCCCGAGTCGCACCGCTCAACAAGCCGGTGCTGGTGATCGGCGAGCGCGGCACCGGCAAGGAGCTGGTCGCCGCGCGCTTGCACTATCTATCGGGCCGCTGGCAGGGGCCCTTGGTCAAGCTCAACTGCGCGACCCTCACCGAATCACTCCTTGAAACCGAGCTTTTCGGCCACGAAGCCGGCGCCTTCACCGGCGCCAGCCGCCGCCACGTCGGCCGCTTCGAGCAGGCCGACGAGGGCACCCTGTTTCTGGACGAACTCGGCAACGTCTCGCTGCGGGTGCAGGAAAAGATCCTGCGCGCGGTCGAATACGGCCAGTTCGAGCGCGTCGGCGGCACGGAGACCCTGCGAGTCAATGTGCGCATCGTCGCCGCCACCAACGAGGACCTGCGCGCCGCCGTGCGCGCCGGTCGCTTCCGCGCCGACCTGCTCGACCGGCTGGCCTTCGACGTGCTCAACGTGCCGCCGCTGCGCGCCAGGCGCGAGGACATCCCGCGCCTCGCCGAGCACTTCGCGCTGGAAATGACCCGCGAGCTCGGCCGCGAGTGGTTCGCCGGTTTCGCCGCTAGCGCCCGCGAGGCGCTGCTGGCCCACGCCTGGCCGGGCAACGTGCGGGAGCTGAAATACGCGGTCGAGCGCTCGGTCAGCCGCAGCGCGCCCGAGGAACCGGTGGAGCGAATCGTCTTCGACCCCTTCGCCTCGGCCTGGCAGCCTGCCGCGGAAGCTGAAGCTGCCGACCCGCCCGCGTCCGCGCAGCACGCAGCGCCAGCGGCGCTCCCGCAGCTGCCCTGCGACCTCCGCGCCGAGACCTCGCGCCTGGAGACCGGCCTGCTCGACGCCGCCTTGCGCGCCGCCCGCTATCGCCAGCCTGATGCCGCCGAGCTGCTCGGCCTCAGCTACCACCAGCTGCGCGCCCTGCTGCGCAAGCACGGCATGGTCCGCCCGCGCCGGCGCGCCGGATCCGACGCGGACTGAGGCAGCGCGGCGGCGCGGTGGCACGCATCGTGCAGCCGACCGCCCGGGTCCGGCCAGGTGTTGATCGATCAACATCCTCGCGCTTGCGCAGAAAGCGAGCCGGGCCCGCTCGGTTATACTGTCGCCCCGCGCCGCACTGCCGCGTGTCCTGCGTTCCCTCTCGGGCGTCCAATCCGCCCAATCCACAACGCGCCTGTAGCTCAGCTGGATAGAGTACTGCCCTCCGAAGGCAGGGGTCGTGGGTTCGAATCCCGCCAGGCGCGCCATTTTTCGCTGGCCAGGGATTTCCGCGTGTTTTCCCAGCCGCGCAGCGCAAGGTTCAGGCGCACGTAGGCGAGTCGCCAGAGCGCCGGCCACTGGGCGCGGCGGTCTTCGGCGGGCATCTGTCGCCAGCGGCTGAGGAGATTCGTCACGCTCGCTTTTCCGGTCGCCGCCACAGCGTAGCGCCTTTGCGGTGGAGCGGCGGCAGCCGCGATCGGATTTCCATTACTGCAACGCGGTGTCGCCACGGATCAGGCCTTTCGGCCCGCCAAGAAATCGTGTTTCCACTCGACGCCGCGGCAGCGCGCGGCAGCCGCAACCGGATTCACACCTCCGCCGCAGCCTGGACAGATCGGAGCCGACGTCAGGTACCACGACTCGCTTTGCCGCGCTGCACGATGGTCATGGAGCAGGACTTGAGGCAAGATCGGCGCGTGTTTGTTATAAACTCGAAAATCCGCCTTCCCGAGGAGCATCCCATGCCGTCCCGTATCCATCGTTCGCGGCTCGCGTCCGGTCTTGCCGTCCTGCCGCTGGCGTTGGCGGCCGCGCTGTGGGGGCAGGATGCCTCGGCGAGCGCATTCCAGCTGAAGGAAAACAGCGTGCAGGGTCTGGGTCGTGCCTATGCGGGCGACGCGGCGGCGCCGGGTGACTGTTCGGTCGTGGTGAACAACCCGGCGGCGATGCTCGATCTCGGCGACGGTCGCTGCGTGCAGGCCGATTTGAACATCATCAACTTCTCGGCCAAGTTCCGCGGCGGCGGCGCGGACGCCTTCGGCGCGCCGCTGCGTGGCGACACTGGCGGCGACGGCGGCGTGACCAAGCCGGTGCCGGCGAGCTACTTCACCTGGCGCATGAACGAAGACTGGGCCTTGGGCGCCGGGCTGAGCGCGCCGTTCGGCTTCGAGACCGGCTTTCGCGACGGCTGGGTCGGGCGCTACGAGGCGCTGGACTCCAAGCTGCAGTCGATCGCGCTGACCTTTTCCGCAGCCTACAGGGTGAGCGACCAGTTCTCGCTGGGCGCGAGCCTGATCGCGCAGCGCACCAATGCCGACCTGACCCAGGCGGTCGATTTCGGCACGATTCTGGCGGGACCGACCAACGGCGCCCTGCTGCCGCAAGAGGCCGATGGCTTTGCCGGGCTGAAGGGCGACGATTGGGGCCTCGGCTTCCAGCTCGCGGCCCTGTTCAAGCCGACCGACCGCGACCGCATCGGCTTCAATTTCCACTCACAGATCAACCACACGCTGGAAGGCACCGCCCGTTTCTACGTTCCGCAAAACATTCAGCCTCTGCTCGGCGGCGCTTTCGTCAACACGCCCGGCAAGGCGGATTACGACACGCCCTGGTTCGTGAATGCGAGCTGGTGGCACACGTTCAACGACCGCTTTTCGGCGGGCGTCAGCGCGAGCTTCACGCACTGGTCGAGCTTCAAGGTGCTCGATCCGGTCTACGCCAATCCGGCGCAGGCGCCGTTTGCGCGGCCGCAAACTTTCGACTGGGAGGACACCTGGTTCTTCTCGGTCGGCGGCGACTACAGGCTGAACGACCAGTGGACGCTGCGCGCCGGTATCGCCTACGACAACACGCCGACCATCGACGCCACGCGCACGCCGCGCGTGCCGGACGGCAGCCGCACCTGGCTCGCGATAGGCGTCGGCTATCAATACACCGAGGCGCTCAAGTTCGATGCCGGCTTCGTGCACCTGTGGGTGGACGACGGCAAGGTGGACCATATGACTTCGACCTTCAGCACCCTGGTTGGGCATTTCGAGAGCTCGGGCAACGTGCTGGGCATGTCGGCGCAGTATCGCTTCTGATTCGACTGCTTTCGGGGAGGGCCACGACGGGCGCCAACAGGCGCCCGTCGTTTTAGGAATGTCTGAACAAGCCCGTCATGCCTGCGAAGGCGGGCATCCAGAGACTTCAAGTCATGGAAACCAAAGGCGCTGGACTCCCGCCTTCGCGGGAGTGACGAGCAAATCTCGACTTGTTCAGATCCTCCTTTGATGGCCTTTCATCGCCACCAGTCGAGGATCCAGGGTGCTGGCCGCATGAAGTGATGGCCGTCGTAGCGCCAGCGGCGCGCCGCGTCGGGCGGTTTCGGTTCGCCGTGAAACACGATCACGCGGGCGTCGGCGGGAAACTTGGCGGGCAGGATCAGCCGCGCCGGCCCGCGCGGCAGGCAGTTGCGCTTGAAGCTGACGCACCACTGCGCCGGCCACCAGGCCAGGCCGGCTTCCTCCAGCTGATCGATTTGCTCGCTGAGGAAGGTCTGCTCGTTGCGGTATTTCGCCGTGACGCCTTCCGGATCGCGCAGGTAGCGCTGGAATATCTGCGGGTAGCGGCCGATCTCGAAGCGCATCACCGAGGAGTTGCCGAGTCGCCGCGAGGGGTGGGTCCAGTTGTGGATGATGCAGAAGCGCCCCGGCGCCATGTCGAGCAGCAGGTCGAGTGCGCCGACCAGCACAACGTCCAGGTCCAGATAGAGGGTGGTGCCGTGGAGTGCATCGAGCTCCGGGGCAAACAGGGAAAGCTTGCGCCAGCCCTCCGCTTCGCGGCCCGCAGGAACTGGGCAGGGCGGTAGCGGCAAGGTCTCGATGTCGCGGGGAAGCTCTTGCGGACGATCCGTGATGCAGACGAAACGGTGCGGTCGGGCGAGGTGTCGCGCGACCATGTTGCGCAGGATGACGACATAGTCGACACCGTACTTGTCGCCCCACTTCATGCAGACGACATTCACCGGCGCGCCGGTTCCGCCACGATCACTGCGAGCGTGCATCGTCGCGTCCTTCATGTGCGAGCCTCCAAGCGCTCATTGTCGCACGCGTCAGATACCAGCGGGAGTTTGCCACTCCCGCTGTGCCGGCCCAGCGGGTGAAGAACGGGTTCTTCACAAAGTGGTTCGGACCGAAGCGGCGTCGTGGCTCGTGCGACGCGGCGGGAAAGTCACTGGGCACCCGCCTGCGCGGGTGCGACGAGGAGGTTGGTGTCGCGGGTGCGACGGAGCGGGGTGCGGGTGCGATGGGTGGGTGAGGGAGTCGCTGGCTGTCGGCCTTCGCGGGTGCGGCGAGGGGGGTTGGTGCCGCAGGCTCGCGGGGTGAGCCTGCGGGGGCGGTCGGCGGTCAGTCGTCCAGGGTGAGGAGTGAGGCGTTGCCGCCGGCGGCGGTGGTGTTGATGGTGAGGGTGCGTTCGGTGGCGAAGCGCAGCAGGTAGTGCGGGCCGCCGGCTTTGGGGCCAGTGCCGGAGAGGTTTTCGCCGCCGAAGGGCTGTACGCCGACGACCGCGCCGATCTGGTTGCGGTTGACGTAGCAGTTGCCGACCTTGGCGCGGCGGGCGATGTGCTCGATGGTGGCGTCGACCCGGCTGTGGATGCCCAGGGTGAGGCCGAAGCCGGTGGCGTTGATGGCGTCGATCACCTGGTCGAGCTCGCTCGCCTTCCAGCGCACCACGTGCAGCGCGGGGCCGAACACTTCGCGGGTCAGCACCGAGATCGAGCCGATCTCGTAGGCGCGCGGGGCGAAGAAGGTGCCGTGCTCGGCTTCGGGCGGCAGCTTGGCCTGGTTGATCAGGCGCGCTTCGCCGCCCATGCGCGAGGCGTGTTCGTCGAGGCTGGCGCAGGAGGGCTGGTCGATGACTGGGCCGACGTCGGTGGCGAGGCGGGCGGGGTCGCCGACCTCGATTTCGTCGATCGCGCCCTTCAGCATCGTGATCACCTTGTCGGCGATGTCTTCCTGTATGAACAGCACGCGCGCGGCCGAGCAGCGCTGGCCGGCGGAATCGAAGGCGGAGGTCACGACGTCCTTGACCAGCTGCTCGGGCAGCGCCGAGGAGTCGGCGATCAGCGCGTTCTGGCCGCCGGTCTCGGCGATCAGGGCGGCGATCGGCGAGTTGCGCGCGGCCAGGGTGCGGTTGATGGTCCAGGCGGTTTCGGTGGAGCCGGTGAAGCAGACGCCGGCCACTTCCGGGCGAGTCAGCAGGATTTTGCCGAGCAGCGAGCCCTTGCAGGGCACGAACTGCAGCACTTTCTCCGGCACGCCCGCTTCGTGCAGCAGCTTGACGCCGGCGTAGCCGATCAGGGTGGTTTGGTCGGCGGGCTTGGCGATGACCGCGTTGCCGGCGGCCAGCGCGGCGGCGATCTGGCCGGTGAAGATCGCCAGCGGGAAGTTCCAGGGGCTGATGCAGACGAACACGCCGCGCCCGCGCAGGAACAGCTGGTTGCTCTCGCCGGTCGGGCCGGGCAGATCCTGCGGCTGGCCGAAGAGCCGTCGCGCCATCGTTGCGTAGTAGCGGCACATGTCGGCCGCCTCGCGGATCTCGGAGATCGCCGCCGGGATGGTCTTGCCTGCCTCGCGCACGCAGCGGGCAATGAACTCGCCGCGGCGCGCCTCGAGCAGGTCGGCGGCCTTTTCCAGGATCGCGGCGCGGTGCTCGGCGCCGAGCTCGTCCCAGGCTTCCTGGGCGTCGAGCGCGTTGGACAGCGCGCGCTCGATGGTCACTTCGTCGGCGCGGCGGCTGCTGCCGACGACTACGCGGCGGTCGGCCGGGTTGGTCACTTCGCGTGCGGTCTCGGTGCTGCTCGCGCCCGGCACCAGCGGCTCGGCCTTCCACGGCCCGGTGTCGGCGTTGACGGCGGCGGCGAAGGCGCGCAGCTCGTCGTCGTTGGCCAGGTTGACGCCCATCGAGTTGCGCCGCAGCTCGCCGTACAGGTTCACCGGCAGCGGGATCCGCGGGTGCGGCCCGGGCTCCAGCGCGCGCACGGTTTCGCAGGGATCGGCGACCAGCTCGCGGATCGGCACGTCCTCGTCGACGATGCGGTTGACGAAGGAGGTGTTGGCGCCGTTCTCGAGCAGGCGGCGCACCAGGTAGGGCAGCAGATCCTCGTGGCTGCCGACCGGCGCGTAGACGCGGCAGGGCACGTCGAGCTTGTCCTTGCCGATCACCTCGGCGTAGAGGTCGGTGCCCATGCCGTGCAGGCGCTGGAACTCGAAGGCGCGGCCTTGCGCAAAGTGGTGGATGGCCGCGATGGTGTGCGCGTTGTGGGTGGCGAACTGCGGGTAGATCAGCTCGCCGCCGGCCTCGAACAGGCGCCTGGCGCAGGCCAGGTAGGAGACGTCGGTGTTGGGCTTGCGGGTGAACACCGGGTAGCCGGCCAGGCCCTGCTCCTGGGCGCGCTTGATTTCGGAGTCCCAGTAGGCGCCCTTGACCAGGCGCACGCACCAGCGCCGGCCCGCCTTGCTGGCGGTTTCCGCGAGCCAGTCGATGACCTGCGGGGCGCGCTTCTGGTAGGCCTGTACGGCGAGGCCGAAGCCGTTCCAGCCTTCGAGCGAGGCGTGGGTGAAGACGGTCTCCATCACCTCGAGCGAAAGCTCCAGCCGGTCGGCTTCCTCGGCGTCGATGGTCATCGGGATGCCCTGCTCGCAGGCGATCTGGGCCAGTTCGAGCACTTTCGGCGTGAGCTCGCGGTGCACGCGCGAGCGCTTGGCGTACTCGTAGCGCGGGTGCAGCGCGGAAAGCTTGACCGAGATCGAGGGCGCGGCGAGCACGTCGGCGAAGGGCCCGCGCTGGCCGAGGGCGATGATCGCGTCCTGGTAGGCGCCGAAGTAGCGCTCGGCGTCGGGTTGGGTCAGCGCCGCCTCGCCCAGCATGTCGTAGGAATAGCGGTAGGCCGCGTTGCCCTTCTCGGACGAGCGGTTGAGCGCCTCCTCGATCGTGCGCCCCATCACGAACTGGTGGCCCATGATGCGCATGGCCTGGCGCACCGCCAGACGGATCATCGGCTCGCCGGCGCGGCCGGCCAGACGCTTGATCGCGCCGAGAAAGTCGCTGCGGGTCTCCTCGGCAAGGTTCACCAGGCGCCCGGTCAGCATCAGGCCCCAGGTGGAGGCGTTGACGAACAGCGATTCACTGCCGCCCAGATGCTTCTTCCAGTCCGCCTCGCCGAGCTTGTCGCGGATCAGCTTGTCGGCGGTGGCGCTGTCGGGGATGCGCAGCAGAGCTTCCGCGACGCACATGAGCAGCACGCCTTCCTCGCTCGACAGGTCGTACTGGCGCATGAAGGACTCGACGGCGCTCTGCTCGCCGGCCTTGGCGCGCACTCGCGCCACCAGCTCGGTGGCGCGCGCCAGCACCAGCTCGGCCTCGGCGGGCGGCAGGCTGGCCTGCGCCAGCAGCTCATTGACGGCCGCGGTTTCGTCGCGCGACCAGGCGGCGGTGATCCGCTCGCGCGCGGCGGAAGCGGGGGCGGGCACATCGATGATCAGCGGTTCGCTCACGGCGTTTCTCGCGTGAAATGTGTCAAATGGTGTCGGACGGTGAGTCGCCACCCGTATGGTGGATCGGGTTTTGGCGTGTTTGTGGCGTGGTTCGTCGCACGCCGCGCGTCTGGCTCCGCTCGCGCCTGCGTGTGCGCCGGCGCGCTTGCCGGTGCCCGTCCGTCGCGCGGCGCTAGTGTAGTCAGGCGTCGACTCCGGGCCAAGCTCGTTCGAGCGCTGCCGCGTTCGGCTCTGCGTCATATTGTCGCAGAGCTGCGGCATCCACTAAGATCGACCGCACCCCGCGCTCGTCGTCCCATGGCACCCGGAGCTTTCCGTACGCCATTCGAGGGGAAGATCGCAGCAAGGCGCAGCGCGAATCGCACTTGAACCAAGGTGAAGGCAATGATTCCAACCGGGGAGTTTCGTGCGCAGGGCACGCGTTTCAGGCCGTTGCTTCTGATCGCGGGGCTGCTCGGTTCGGCCTCCGCCTGGGCCAATCCCGTGCCCTGGCAGCTCAACATGGCGCCGGGCGCCAGCGAAATATCGCGACGCATCTACGACCTGCACATGCTCGGTCTGTGGGTCTGCTTGTTCATCGGCGTGGTGGTGTACGCGGTGATGTTCGTGGCCATCTTCCGCTTCCGCAAATCGCGCGGTGCGGTGGCGGCGAAGTGGCACCACAACACCCTGCTCGAGACGGTGTGGACGATCATTCCGATCATCATCCTGATCGTGCTCGCCTGGCCCGCCACCCGGCTGCTGATCGACATGGCCGACGTCGGCGATGCGGAGCTCACGGTCAAGGTCACCGGCTTCCAGTGGCGCTGGCGCTACGACTACGTCGAGTACCAGAAGCAGGACCCGGGCGTGCACTTCATCTCGAGCCTCGATGCGGCCTCCAATCGCACCCGCCAGCTCGATTCGGGCCTCGATCCGCACGCGGTGCAGGACGGCGACTTCGCCAGCTACCTGCTCAACGTCGACAACCCGCTGGTGGTGCCCGTTGGCGCCAAGATCCGCTTCGTGATCACCGCCGATGACGTGATCCATTCCTGGTGGGTGCCGGCGCTGGGCTGGAAGCAGGATGCGATTCCGGGAATCATCAACGACGCCTGGACCAAGATCGACGAGCCCGGCACCTATCGCGGGCAGTGTGCCGAGCTTTGCGGCAAGGATCACGGCTTCATGCCGGTGGTGGTCAAGGCGCTGCCGAAGGCGGAGTTCGAGCAATGGCTGGCCGCGCGCAAGGCCGCCGCGACGAGCACCGCCGAGGTCGTCGCGCCGGCTCCGGCGCAGGGCTGAGGACGGGTGGCGCTCGCCGCCGACAGGACAGACAGCGATCCCGCGGGGTCGCGCTTCATCCAGTAATCGAGGTCAGCAGGCCATGGCAGCAGTCAACCCCGTCATCGATCACGACACCCACGTGGAACACGGACACAAGCCGCACGGTTTCCTGCAGCGCTGGCTGTTCACTACCAACCACAAGGACATCGGCACCCTTTACCTGGTGTTTTCGCTGCTGATGTTCTTCGTCGGCGGCAGCTTCGCCATGCTGATCCGTGCCGAGCTGTTCCAGCCGGGCATGCAGCTGGTGCAGCCCGAGTTCTTCAACCAGATGACCACCATGCACGGCCTGGTGATGATCTTCGGCGCGATCATGCCGGCCTTCGTCGGCCTCGCCAACTGGATGCTGCCGATGATGATCGGCGCGCCGGACATGGCGCTGCCGCGGATGAACAACTGGTCGTTCTGGATCCTGCCCTTCGCTTTCCTGCTCCTGCTCTCGACCTTCTTCATGCCGGGCGGAGCGCCGCAGGGTGGCTGGACCATGTACCCGCCGCTGGCGCTCGAGGGCGGCATGAACGTCGCCTTCGCCATCTTCGCGGTGCACATGATGGGCATCAGCTCGGTGATGGGCGCGATCAACATCATCGCCACCATCTTCAACATGCGCGCGCCGGGCGTCGATCTACTGAAGATGCCGGTGTTCGTCTGGAGCTGGCTGATCACCGCCTTCCTGCTGCTTGCGGTGATCCCGGTGCTGGCCGGCTCGATCACCATGCTGCTGACCGACAAGTATTTCGGCACCAGCTTCTTCAACCCGGCCGGCGGCGGCGACCCGGTGCTCTATCAGCACATCTTCTGGTTCTTCGGGCACCCCGAGGTCTACATCATGATCCTGCCGGCCTTCGGCATCATCAGCGAGATCGTGCCCACCTTCTCCCGCAAACCGCTGTTCGGCTATACCGCGATGGTCTACGCCCTGGCCTGCATCGCCTTCCTGTCGTTCCTGGTCTGGGCGCACCACATGTTCACGGTTGGCATGCCGCTCGGCGGCAACCTGTTTTTCATGTACGGCACCATGCTGATCGCGATTCCGACCGGCGTGAAGGTGTTCAACTGGGTCAGCACCATGTGGGGCGGCTCGATGACCTTCGAGACGCCGATGCTGTTCGCCTGCGCCTTCGTCGTACTGTTCACGATCGGCGGCTTCTCCGGCGTCAGCGTGGCCCTGGTGCCGGCCGACTTCCAGTACCACGACACCTTCTTCGTGGTGGCCCACTTCCACTATGTGCTGCTGACCGGCGCCGCCTTCGCCATCATGGCCGCGGTGTACTACTGGCTGCCCAAGTGGTCGGGCAACATGTATTCCGAGCGCTGGGGCAAGATTCACTTTTGGTCGAGCGCGATCTCGGCCAACGTACTGTTCTTCCCGCAGCACTTCCTCGGCCTCGCCGGCATGCCGCGGCGCATCCCCGACTACAACGTGGCCTTCGCCGACTTCAACATGATCAGCTCGATCGGCGGCTTCTGGTTCGGCGCCACCCAGCTGATCTTCGTCGGCGTCATCATTCACTGCGTCTACTACTCGAAGCACAAGGCGAGCGACCAGGTCTGGGAGAGCGCGCACGGTCTCGAGTGGAGCCTGCCTTCGCCGGCCCCTTACCACAGCTTCAGCGAGCCGCCGGTGATCCGCCCCGGCATGCTGATCAACAGCTGAGACGCGGCGGCGAAACGGCAGTGCGATGTCGCAGCAGGATGAAAACGAGAGCGTCCGCCAGCGTCAGGCCAACGCCCGGCGCACGGCGCTCATGCTGGGCGGAATCGCCGTGCTGCTGTTTCTGTTGCCCTTCATCCTGCATCTGCTCGTGCGATGACTGAACAGGCCGACCGCTTCAACCGCAGCCTGATCCGCACGGGTCTGATCGTGGCTTGCTGCGCGTTTCTGTTCGGTTTCGCGATGGTGCCGCTGTATCGCGTGGTCTGCGAGCATGTGCTCGGCATCAAGCTTGGCGAGGGTGCAGCCAGCGCCGCGGGCCTGGTCGAGGACACCAGCCGCACGGTCAACGTGCAGTTCGTCGCCAGCGTCAACAGCAGGCTGCCGTGGAGCTTCACCCCCGAGCGGCCGAGCGTCCGGGTACACCCCGGCAAGCTCACCGAGGTCTGGTTCGACGCCCGCAATCAGAGCGACGAGGCGATCGTCGGCAACGCCGTGCCGAGCGTCGCGCCGGCCGCGGCTTCTCTCTATTTCAACAAGACCGAGTGTTTTTGCTTCACCGAACAGACTCTCGCTGCGGGCGAGTCGCGGCGGATGCCGGTGCGCTTCTTCGTCGATCCGAAGCTGCCACAGAACGTGCACGACCTCACCCTGTCCTACACCTTCTTTGCCAACGAGCCGGCCACCGCGCGGCTCGCCGAAACCGGGTCGTCGGCGACGCAGTTGCTGAACTGATCCATCGACACGTACCGCAAGGGGTTCAGCCGCCATGGCGCAATCACAAGCTGCTTACTACGTACCGCACGGCAGTCATTGGCCGATCGTCGGCTCATTCGGCCTGCTCGGCACCTTTGGTGGCGCCGCGCTGTGGATGGACGAGATCGGCGCCGGAAAGCCGATCATGACGATCGGCGTGGCGCTGCTGCTGCTGATGCTGTTCGGCTGGTTCCGCACGGTGATCAACGAATCGGTCGCTGGCCTCTACAACCGGCAGGTCGATGGGTCTTTCCGCATCGGCATGATCTGGTTCATCTTTTCCGAGGTGATGTTCTTCAGCGCCTTCTTCGGCGCGCTGTTCTACATCCGCGTCTATTCAGTGCCCTGGCTCGGCGGCATCGGCCACGGCGTTTCGACCAACGAATACCTGTGGCCGGGCTTCAGCCCGGCGTGGCCCACCAATGGCCCCGGTGACGTCGGCGGCAGCTTCTCCACCATGTCGGCCTGGGGGATTCCGCTGCTCAACACCCTGCTGCTGCTGTCCTCGGGCGTCACTCTGACCATCGCCCATCACGCGCTGCGCGCCGGCCATCGCGCGCGGCTTCTGGTGTTTCTGGCGCTCACCGTGCTGCTCGGCGCGATCTTTCTCGGCTTCCAGGCTTACGAGTACCACGAGGCCTATCACGAGCTGAACCTGACTCTCGGCAGCGGCGTCTACGGCAGCACCTTCTTCATGCTGACCGGCTTCCACGGCGCCCATGTCACGATCGGCGCGATCATGCTGGCGATCATTTGGCTGCGCTGCCTGCGCGGTCACTTCGATCGCGACCAGCACTTCGGCTTCGAGGCGGTCGCCTGGTACTGGCACTTCGTCGACGTGGTGTGGCTCTGCCTGTTCGTCTTCGTCTACGTGCTGTAGCTGAGCGCGCCGGCGGAGCCGTATGCCCAGGCGCACAGCCGTGTGCACGGACTCGAACACAGGGCCGCTGGCCTGACCTGCGTCACAGTCGACGCCTTCAGCCGCCGATCCCGTGCGGCTGGATCAGGCCGGCCCAGATTGCCGCGATGAGCAGCACGATCATCAGCACCGAAAGCGCGACTCGGCGCGTCAGCGCCTTCAGCATGCGATCGCTCCCGCTGCGATCGGTCATCATGTAGTAGAGGCTCGCGCCGAGGTTGTAGATGATTGCCGCCAGAAACAGCAGGATCAGGATTTTGCCGAGGCTCATTCGGTGTTTGGTCGTCGTCGCCAATCGGCGGCAGTCGTCTGGATTTTAACCCTCCGTGCGCAGACGCTGGCATCGCCCGGGTCCGTTCGCGATCGCGCTGACGCTCGCCGGCTGCCTGCTGTTTCTCAGCCTGGGCTTCTGGCAGTCGCGTCGCGCTGGTGAGAAGATCGCGCTGTTTGCGGCCTTCGACGCCCTGGCCACTCAGGAGCCGATCACGCTCGACGCGGCGCGGCGCAATCCGCGAACCGCGCCGCAACGGGTGCGAGTCGTCGGCCGCTACGATCCGACGCATGCCTGGCTTCTCGACAACCAGATCCGCGACGGGCGAGCTGGCGTGATGGTGTTCGACCTGTTCGAGCCGGCGGACGGCAGTACGCCGCTCTTGGCCAACCGCGGTTTCCTGCCGCGCGACACCGAAGCGCGGACGCCGGCGGTGCCGCCGCCTCCGCCCGGGCCGCAGCAGCTGCTTGCCCTGTACGCGCCGCCGCCCGCGAGCGGCCTGCGCCTGGGCGGCAACCAGCTGCCGCAGCAGCGCAGCTGGCCCAAGCTCGGCATCTATATCGACCCGGCCGAGATCGGCGCCGACCTCGGACGCCAGATCGACGCGCGCGTGCTGCTCCTGCTGCCGCAGAAGGGCAGTCCCTTCGTGCGCGAGTGGCGACCGGACACCTTTCCCCCAGAGCGTCACCAGGCTTACGCGCTCACCTGGTTTCTATTTGCCGCGCTCTGCTGGCTGCTGTTCGTGTTGCGCCACTGGCGCGAAGATGGAACCCGCAATGCCTGAACCCACTCCCAAACCCGTCGGTGGCTGGCTGCTGCTCGCCGTGTTCGCCGCGCCGCTGGTTCTGGCTGGCCTGCTGAATGCGGTCGGCTGGCGACCGCCGGCGACCCGCAACGCCGGCGAGCTGGTCGAGCCGCCGACTGACCTCAAGGCCGGCCGCTTCGTGCTTTCCGACGGCAGCGCGCTCGGCTGGATGGACGCGGACTGGACCTGGACGGTGTTCGCGCTGCCCGGCGCCGCCTGCGCCGAGCGCTGCATGGGGCGCCTCGACGAGCTGCGGCGCGTGCGGGTCAGCCTGAACCAGAACCAGGATCGGGTGCGGGTGGTGGTGCTCGATCCGGCGCTGGCCGCGCGCCTCGTGCCGCTTGCGCCCCTGTTCACGGCGCGCGGCGAGCCAGCGGCGCTGGCCGCGCTGCGGCCAAAGGCTGGCGACGATCTGGCGGCGGCGATCGTCGATCCGCGGGGTTTTCTGGTTCTGCGCTATCCGGCCGGCTACGACGCCCGCGGTCTGCGCAAGGATCTGGCCAAGCTGGTGCGCGGATGAGCGCTGCGGCCTTCTTTACGCCGCTGCGGCTGGCCACCTTCGCCGCTGCCTTCGCCCTGGTGGTGATCGTCTTCGGCGCCTTCGTGCGGCTCTCCGACGCCGGCCTGTCCTGCCCGGACTGGCCGACCTGCTACGGGCAGGCGACCTGGCCTGGCCACGCGCACGAGATCCGCCGCGCCAACGAGGCCTTCCCCGAGCGCCCCTTCGAAACCCACAAGGCCTGGCGCGAGCAGGTGCACCGCATGATCGCCGGCACTCTCGGCCTGCTGGTGCTCACGCTCGCGCTGCTCGCCGTGCGCCGCCGGCCGCGGCTGCTCGGCATGCTCCTCGTTGCCGCGATCTGTGCGGCGATCGGGGTCGGGCTCTACATGCGCGAGGTCTATCTTGCTTCGGGGCTGTTTTCGGCCTGCGCCATCGGCCTGCCGCTGCTGGCGGCAGGTCAGCTCGATCGCGCCGCGCACTGGCGAGTGGCCGTGGCGACCTTCGCGGTGATCGTGTTCCAGGCCATGCTCGGCATGTGGACGGTCACCTGGCTCCTGAAGCCGGTGGTGGTGATGGCTCACCTGCTCGGTGGCCTGCTGACTTTCTCGCTGCTTTGCTGGGTCGCGCTGCGGCTGGCGCCGCTGCGGTCGCCGAGTCCAGCGCAAAGGGCACTGCTGCCGCTGGCGGTGGTCGGCCTGGTGCTGCTCGCCGCGCAGATCGCGCTCGGCGGCTGGACCAGCGCCAACTACGCGGCGCTCGCCTGTGGCAGCGATTTTCCGCGCTGCGCTGGCCGCTGGTGGCCGCCGGTCGATTTCCATGAAGGGTTCGTGCTCTGGCGCGGCATCGGCGTCAACTACGAGGGTGGCGTGCTGGATGGCCCGGCTCGCGCGGCGATCCAGATCGCGCATCGCATCGGCGCCCTGATCGTCACCGCCTGGCTGCTCGCGCTCACCGTCGCGGTCTGGCGCGCGCGCCTGCGCGCGCTGGCGGCGGCGCTGGCGCTGCTGGTCTGCCTCCAGGTCGGCCTCGGCATCGCCAATGTGGTCCTGCTGCTGCCGCTGCCGGTCGCCACCCTGCACAACTGTGGCGCCGCGCTGCTGCTGTTCGCGCTGCTCGCCCTGATCGCGCGCACCGCGCCGCCGGCGCGCGCCGACTGAGTCGGCGCCGTCCCCTCCACCGCATCCTCGAGTTCTCATGCGCTCCATCGCCGCCGAATACTTCGAACTGACCAAGCCCCGCATCGTCGCCCTGATCGCTTTCACTGCGCTGATCGGCATGTTTCTGGCGGTGCCGGGACTGCCGCCGCTGCGCCAGTCGGTCGCCGGCTTCGTCGGTATCTGGCTGGCGGCGGCTTCCGCGGCCGCGCTCAATCACCTGATCGACCAGCGGATCGACCGCGTGATGGCGCGCACTTCGCGCCGCCCGCTGCCAAGCGGCGCGCTGCGCCCGGCGCAGGTGCTGATCTTCGCGCTGAGCCTGGGCGCGCTGTCGATGGCCACCCTGATCCTGCTGGTCAACCCGATCACCGCGCTGCTCACCTTCGTCTCGCTGATCGGCTACGGCATCGTTTACACCGCCTTCCTCAAGCGCGCCACGCCGCAGAACATCGTCATCGGCGGCATCGCCGGCGCCGCGCCGCCGCTTTGCGGCTGGGCCGCGGTGACCGCCATGCAAGGGCCGCGCGACTGGGCCTACGCGCTGCTGCTGGTGTTGATCGTCTTCATCTGGACGCCGCCGCACTTCTGGGCGCTGGCGATTTTTCGCACGGAAGATTATTCCCGCGCCCATGTGCCGATGCTGCCGGTGACCCACGGCGTGGTCTACACGCGCTGGCACGTGCTGCTCTACACCATCCTGCTGCTGGTGGTCACGGTGCTGCCCTGGCTGGTCGGCATGAGCGGGCTGTTCTACCTGGGCGGCGCGCTGGTGCTGGGGCTGGCCTTCCTCTGGTATGCGATCCGCCTGCTCGATCCGCCCGACGATTACTTCGCGATGCGGGTCTTCAACTACTCCATCGTCTATCTGATGGCCCTGTTCGCCTTCCTGCTGGCCGACCACTACCTGATGCCCGCGTCGAGCCTGGGCGTGCCGGGGCTGCCCTTCGAGCGTATCGACTGAGCCGCCGGCGCCGGGTCCTGGCGCCTCGGGTACTGCGCCCGTGCATTCGCGTCTGGAGTCGCTCCGCCGCGGCCGGCCGTGTGAACAAACGTGTCCGCGCCGCCGCTGCAGCAAAGTGTCGCAGTTGATTGATTGACTTTGACGTGGTCCACGGTTTTGATAGGCCACGGACGTGAGCAGCGGGCGCTCGCGCTTATGCTCGCGTCTGGATTTTGTCGCAGCGGGACGAGGAAGAAGAGCTCGCTGCTTTGACTTTCCAAAACACGAGTCAGGGGGCGAGCATGCTTTTCAACCACGGGCGAGAAGTATCTCCGTCGTTTCATTCCGTCGGGCGGATCCTGCGTATCGGGTTCGTCGCGCTGGCCGCATTGACGGCCGGAGCGGCGTTTGCCGAAGGCACCCGCACCCTGCATCCGGCCAGCGGCCCTGGCTCCACCGGCAACCGCGGTGTGATGGACCTGAGTACCGCGCTGTCTGGCGGCGTGGCGCGACAGACCCAGTTCACCTACGTCTATGCGCGCGAAGGTGAGGTGATCCTGCTCGGTTCGCGCAATCGCACCAGCGACACGGGCACCTATCGCGGCCAGATCCGCCTCTGGGCGCCGCAGAACTTCGGCAACAAGGGCGCCGAGACCTATCCTTCGAACGCCTCGGCGGTGTTGACTTGTGATGGCAGCGCGGGCGCAGGTCAGTTTGGCCTGATCCCCGACCGGGCCGCGGAACTCGCCGGCCCCAACAGCGCCGATGGCAGCAATACCGTTGTCAACGGCTTTACCCCTTGCTGGTATCAAGTGCCGGCCGGCGGCACGGGCGTCTACGGCGTGCGCTTTGACCGTGCAGCTTCCGGCAGCACCAACAACGCCTCGATCGCAACGCCGCTCGCGCACACGAGCCTGGTGCAGGCCTGGGACGTCACGGTGCGTGCAGGCATGTCCTCGCTCGCCGACATCAACGGACGCGTCTTCACCTACGCCTGGCCGGTATATCTAAATTCCAATGGCCGTTACCTGCGCAACAACCTCCACTACGTCTCCGATGACGGTTACCGCTATCGCCAGACCTTCCAGGGCCTGGATCCGAACCGCGCGGTGTTCTACGCCAACCCCAAGGGTTTCATTGACGGCGGCGCGCCGCTGTACAAGGACGTGCGCGGCAATAGCGCGAACGTCAACGCCGGGCCTTCATTCACGGCCGGCGTGACGGCCGAGCGGCCGGCCTATCCGATCTTCTTCAGCGATGTCGATCCCAACGGGCCCAACGCCGCGGAAGTCAACCGCGTGCTTGCCGCATTGGCCATCCCGCAGGCCCCGCTGCAACCGCAGCTCACCGGGCCCACCTTCGTTGGCAACCTCGGTGGACACCAGTCCACGGTAAATACCGGTGGCGTGTTCACCTTCACCACGCTCAACACTCTGACCTACGAGATCGTCGTGCGCCGCGGCGCGACAGGACCAGGCGACACACCGCCCAACTGTGTCGACGACTACGACCCCGCCAACGTCTGCAATCGATCAATCACGGGCGTTGCGCTGTCGGGTAACCACAGCGTGCTCTGGGACGGCACGGACAACGGCGGCAATCAGTTCCCGGTCGGCAGCTTCGATTTCCAGATCGTCGGACGCAACGGTGAGATCCACTTCCCGATTCTCGATCTGGAAGGCAACGTCGACGGTGGCCCCACTCTGACCAAGCTCAATGGTTTCAATGCGGCCGAAGCCACATGGGTCTATTTCGACGATCGCGGCTATCGCACCGCGAACAACACGTTGATCGGCGAACTCAACGGGCATCTATGTGGCCTGGGCAATCCCCAGGTACAGCCGGTTCCCAACCATTCACTGGTCGGCGTGGATTCGGCCGACCCCAATTGGAACGGCAGCGGCAAGTATTATCGCAGCTGGACCGGTAGTACCGACTCGAACAAGGATTGCCAGGATCCCACACGAACACCAGCCCAGGAGGTGGGAGATTACTTCGGCACCGCCAAGGGCCTCGATCTGTGGGCGCTGGAGCGTTCGGCCCTGTTCGTCGAACCGGTGGAGATCGTTCCGTCGGTGACGGGCGTGGATGTCGGCACCATGGCCACGATGACGCCCGCCGTGCTGCCGGGCGATACCTCCTATGGCAGCTTTGCTTTCAGCAATGCCGGCGATACCACGGCCACGGGCGTCACCTACGGCGTGACGCTGGGCAATCCGGGCGTGCCCGCCACCTGCCCATCGGCAGTGAATTTCAGCGTCGTGCCCGCAGGTGTGACGGCCACCTACAACCCGGCACCGGCGTGCACCATCACTTTCTCCGGCATGCCGACCACGCTGGTGCCGGGTCAGCTGCTGAGTTTCAGCTTCAATTACGTGGTCGCACCGGGCAACCCCGGCCCGATTCCGCTGGATACGGTGATTGCAGCGGGCAACGAAACCTGCTCGGGTGCGGGTTGTGCGCCCAACACGGCGCACGCACAGACGGTGGTCGCCAAGCCGGTCATCACCGTCACCAAGAGCGCCAATCCGACGAGCGGCTCGCCGGTGGGTGTCGGCGACACCATCAGCTACACCGTCTCCGTCAACATCAGCAATGCGCCGTTGACGGCGCTGTTCGAATTCGACGATGTGCTCGACGCCGGCCTGAGCTTCGGCAGCGTCACCAACCAGAGCCCGCAGTTCAGCTGCAGCGGCAGCCTGCACTGTGAGCTTCCGGTGGGCACGGCCATCGGCACCTACACGGTGGAATACGATGCAACCGTCAACAGCTCCGCCGGGGCGCAGGTCGGCAATCAGGTCACCGCCAGCGGCGGCGGTGGCGACAATCCGCCCAGCTGCGGCGATTGCTCGACCTCGCATCCATTGCCCGTACCGCAGATGCAGATCGTCAAGAGTGGTCCGTCCTCGGCTGCTCTGGGCGTGCCCTTCAGTTACACCATCACCGTGACCAACACCGGTGCGGCCAACGCCACGGCCGACGCCATCGTCATCGACAATGTCCCCGCCGGCCTCACCATCAATTCGGCCACCGGCGGCGCTGGCTGCACGATCCTTGTCCAGCAGGTCACCTGCACTGCGCTGCAGGCCGCGTTGACGGTCGGCAACTCGGTGACCTTCACCATCAGCGTGACTCCCACCCTGGCCGCGATGCCGAGCGTGAGCAACATGGCGGGCGTCAAGGGCGGCGGTGATCCGCAGTGCTCGACGTGGCTGGAGGTTCCACCGCCGGCCTGCCGCAGCAGCGTGGACACCGACATCGAGAGCGCCGACATGTCCCCGATATTCGGCGGGCTGCCATCAGCGCTGGCGCCGGGCCAGGTGGTGACGGGCGCCACCCTGACCTGCACCAATGCCGGTCCGGACGACGCCGTGGGCGCGACTTGCGTACCCAGCGTGGATGCGGGCACGATCAGCAATCTGGCCTGCACCCCGACGCCCCCCGCGAACGTGCCCGCTGGCGGTTCGATCGTCTGCAGCTTCGACTACACCGCGCCGGGCACGCCGGGCGGCGGAGACACCAGCGAGACGGACGTGGTGTTCACCGGCACGACCGGTGCCACCAACGACTCGAACCCGAGCAACGACACCACCACGGAAACCATACCGATCATCGACGCGCTGGACGATGATTTCAGCGGCACGCCCATTGCCGGCAATGTTGGCGGCACCACACCTTCGGTGATCGACAACGACACGGTCGGCAGCGATCCTGCCGTGATTGGCGTGAACGTCACGCTGACGCCTGGCATCCCGTCCCATCCGGGGCTGGTGATGAACCCGGACGGCACCATCAGCGTGCCACCGAACATGCCGGCGGGTACCTGGACCTACCCGTACACGATCTGCGTGATTCCCGCCACGGTTCCGCCGACCTGCGAAACCGCGACCGCGACCGTGGTCGTCAGCGCCGTGCCGGCACTGGAGCTCGACAAGTACGTGAGCAACGCCGGCCCCTATGCGGAAGGCGACCCGATCGAGTACAGCTTCACGGTGACCAACACCGGCAACGTGCCGCTGACCAACGTGCACGTCGATGATCCGCTGCTGGGCGGGGCGATCGCCTGTGCGCCGAGCAGCTTGAACCCCGGTGATTCGGCGAGCTGCGGCCCGGTGAACCACGTCACGACGGCGGCCGACGTGGCCGCGGGCCAGGTGACCAACACCGCGACGGCCAGCGGGCTTGCCCCGGACGGCAGCGAGCCGACAGCCGCGGATACCGTGACGGTACCCACCGGCTTCACGCCGGGCATCACGCTCGACAAGCACGTGACCTCATCGGCGCCCTACAGCGTAGGCGATGCGATCAGCTACGAGTTCACGGTAACCAACACCGGCAACGTGCCGCTGACCAACGTCGAGGTCAACGACCCGCTGCTGGGCGGGCCGATCTCCTGCACGCCCTCAACGCTGAATCCCGGCCAGAGCGCGAGCTGCGGCCCGGTGACCTACAGCGTGACGGCGGGCGACGTCGGCAACGGCGAGGTCACGAATACCGCCACCGCGACGGGCGATGATCCGAACGGCGACGAGGTCGCGGACGACGACACGGTGACCACGCCGCTGGACGTGGCGCCGGCAATCGAGCTGCTGAAGTACGTCAGCTCGGCCGGCCCCTACGAGACCGGTGACGTGATCACCTACGCCTTCATCGTGACCAACACGGGCAACGTGCCGGTGGCGAACGTCGAGGTCAACGATCCGCTGCTGGGCGGTCCTTTCGCCTGCACGCCCTCGACCCTGAACCCGAGCCAGAGCGCGAGCTGCGGTCCGGTGAACTACACGGTGACGCCGCTCGATGCGAGCGCGGGGCAGGTGCTGAACACCGCCACCGCGACCGGCACGGACACGATCAACAACGATCCAGTCAGCGACGACGACACGGTGACGACGCCAATCGGCATGCACCCGCAGCTGGCGCTGGAGAAGAGCGTCATCTCCACCGGCCCTTATCTCCAGGGCGACACGATCACGTATCGGTTCCGGGTGACCAACACCGGTGACGTGCAGATGACGAACGTCGAGGTCACTGATCCGCTGCTGGGCGGCACGATCGCCTGCACGCCGAGCACCCTGAACCCGCAGGAGTCGGCGAGCTGCGGCCCGGTAAACTACACCGTGACGGCCGCGGACGTGATCGCCGGCCAGGTGCACAACACGGCGACGGCGAGCGGCGACGATCCCGACGGCGGGCCGGTCACCTCGCCGCCGGCAGAGACGACCACCCCGATCGCGGGCCCTGGGGTCAGCTACACCAAGAGCTCGGACCCGGCCTCGGGTACGACGGTCGTCGCCGGGCAGACGATCACCTACACGCTGACCGTGACGGTGGCCGATGCCCCGCTGGTGAGCGACCTGGTGCTGACCGACGTGCTGTCGGGCGATCAGAGCTTCGCCTCGGTGGCCAACCCCGGTAGCTTCACGGCGGACACGTCGGGAGCACCGACCCTGGTGTTCACGCTGGCGGCCGGCACGGCGCCTGGCACGTACTCGGCGGTCTACACCGCGACGGTGAACAACGACGCGAGCGGCGACGTGGGCAACAGCGTCGTGGGCAGCGGCGGCGGCCCGATCCCGCCGAGCTGCGATCCGTCCGGTTCCTGCTCGACCACGCACCCACTGGTCGATCCGGGCATTGCCGTGAGCAAGGCGTCCAACCCGGCCAGCGGCACGAGCGTGACGGCGGGCCAGACGATCACCTACACGCTGACCGCGGTAGTGAGCCAGGCTGCGCTGACGCAGCCGCTGGTGTTGACCGACACCTTGAGTGCGGGCCAGACCTTCGGCAGCGTGACCGTTCCGGGCGCCTACACGGCGAACGTGGGCGGCGCACCGACCCTGGTGTTCACCTTGCCTGCGGGCACGGTGCCGGGCAGCTACTCGGTGAGCTACACCGCGACGGTCGACAACAACGCCTCGGGTAGTGTCGGCAACATCGTGGTGGCGACGGGCGGTGGCCCGACGCCGCCGAGCTGCAACACCTGCTCGACCACGCATCCGCTGGTCGATCCGGGCATTGCCGTGAGCAAGGCGTCCAACCCGGCCAGCGGCACGA